>JBQCHI010000009.1:0-128138 GCA_051954835.1 Protaetiibacter sp.
TCCCGATCTCCAGGATCACCTCCTGGCGCTCCTCGAGTCCCCGGGCGTGGTGCTGCTCCTCACGAGCAGAGAGCGGCTGCGGCTCCAGGCGGAGCGCACCTGGCCGGTCGCGCCGCTGCAGCCGCCCGACCGGCACCCCTCTCCACCTCCAACCCGAAGCCCTGTGAAGGGAGGATCCCGCATGTCCGCAGACACCCGAATGTCGGCGCCGGCTCGTACGTCCGCGCAGGCCCCTGGGCCCCGCATCCAGCCGCGACGCACGACGAGCGTCCCCTATGTGCTGATCGTGCCGGCCCTCATCGCCCTCCTGCTGGGCCTCGGCTATCCGCTCATCTGGCAGATCGTCACCTCGTTCCAGAAGTACGGACTGTCGCAGCAGTTCGGCAAGCCGCCGGAGTTCGTCGGCTTCGACAACTTCGCCGGCCTCGTCTGGGACGGCGAGTTCTGGGCCGTGCTCGTGCGCTCGCTGCTGTTCTGCGTCATCACCGCCGCCATCACGGTCGTGATCGGCGTGCTCATGGCCGTGCTCATGAACGCGGTCGGACGCACCGTGCGCCTCATCCTGCAGATCTCGATGCTCTTCGCGTGGGCGATGCCCGTTGCGGCGGCCACCACGGTGTTCATCTGGCTCTTCGACCGGCGGCGCGGTGTCGTCAACTACCTGCTCGATGCGATCCCGGGCGTCGACATGAACCGCTACGACTGGCTCGGCAACCCGCTCACCTTCTTCATGGTCGCGAGCATCCTCATCATCTGGATGTCGGTGCCGTTCGTGTCGTTCGCGGTCTACGCGGGGCTCACCCAGATCTCGGACGAGGTCATGGAGGCCGCGCAGATCGACGGCGCGGGCGCCTGGCAGCGGTTCCGCCGCATCGTGCTGCCCATGGTGCGCCCCGTGCTCTCCATCGTGCTGCTGCTGCAGCTCATCTGGGACCTCCGGGTCTTCGCGCAGATCACTCTGCTGAAGGACGCCGGCTCCAAGTCGGGCGACTTCGACCTGCTCGGTACCTATATCTACAAGCTCGGCGCGGCATCCAACGATTTCGGCATGGCGAGTGCCGTCTCGATCGTCGTGCTGCTCATCACCCTCGCCATCAGCTGGGTGTATGTGCGCGAACTCATCAAGGAGGATGAGGCACAGTGACCGCCGTCAAGACCGGGCGCATCGCCCTCAGCGCGCTCGCGATCGTGCTCGCGATCGTGTGGATCTTCCCCGTCTACTGGATGGCGAACTCGGCCTTCATCTCGACGGCCGTGCTGCAGCAGTTCACGCCCCACTTCTTCCCGGGCGAATACTTCACCACCTCGAACTTCACCGGGGCGATCGCCGACGGCTCGTTCTTCGGAGCCCTCGGCATGAGCGTCACGATCACGCTCATCGTCGTGGCGGTCTGCCTCGTGTTCGCCTTCCTCGGCGCCGTCGCCATCAGCCGCTTCAAGTTCCGCGGACGCAAGAGCTTCGTGCTCGCGCTGCTGCTCATCCAGATGCTGCCCGCCGAGGGTCTCTTCATCGCGCAGTACAAGATGGTGTCGTCGGTGGGATTGCTCAACACGGTGCTGGGCGTGAGCGTGATCTACATCGCCGCGGTGATCCCCTTCACGATCTGGATGCTGCGGGGCTTCGTCGCGGGCGTGCCGGCCGAGCTCGAGGAGGCCGCGATGGTCGACGGGCTCAGCCGGTTCCAGGCCTTCATGCGCATCACGTTCCCGCTCCTCGCCCCCGGGCTCGTGGCATCCGGCGTGTACGCGTTCCTGCAGGCCTGGAACGAGTTCACGGTCGCGGTCGTGCTGCTGCCGGCCGAGTCGGCGCAGACGCTCCCGCTCTGGCTGCGCGGCTTCGTGCAGGCCTCGGCCACGCGCGAGACCGACTGGGGTCAGGTGATGGCGGCCTCGACGATCGTCGCGATCCCCGTCATCGTGTTCTTCCTCATCGTGCAGGGCCGCATGACGAGCGGCCTCGTGGGGGGTGCGGTCAAGGGATGACCTCGCCAGCTCCCGTCGGCGGAACGGAGACGAGCGCCGCTGCCGTGCTCCTCCCCGGCTTCGTCGGAACGGAACTGCCCGAGTGGCTCGCCGCACGCCTGCGCGCGGGCCTCGGCGGGGTGTGCCTGTTCGCCGAGAACATCGCCTCCCCCGAGCAGCTCCGCGATCTCACGGCCGCGATCCGCGACGCCAACCCGCGCGCGCTCATCGCGATCGACGAGGAGGGCGGCGACGTCTCGCGACTGCATGCGGCGACGGGCTCGCCCTACCCGGGCAACGCCGTGCTCGGACGCATCGACGATCTCGACCTCACAGCGAGCGTGGGCGCAGCCGTCGCCGGAGAGCTGCGATCCGCGGGCGTCACCCTCAACTTCGCGCCGGATGCCGACATCAACTCCGACCCCGACAACCCCGTCATCGGGGTGCGCAGCTTCGGTGCGGATGCGGCCCTCGTCTCCTCGCACACGGCCGCGTGGGTCGCGGCCCACGAGGCTGCGGGTGTGGCGGTGAGCGCCAAGCACTTCCCGGGTCATGGCGACACCGCCGCCGACTCGCACCATGCCCTCCCCGTCGTCGACCTGCCGCTCGAGACGCTGCGCGCCCGTGAGCTCGAGCCGTTCCGTGCCGCGATCGCCGCGGGTGCGCGCACCATCATGTCGAGCCACATCCTGCTGCCGCAGCTCGATCCCGCCCAGCCGGCGACGTTCTCGTCGCGCATCCTGGGCGAGCTGCTGCGCGGCCCCGTCGAGGAGGGCGGCCTGGGCTTCGAGGGGGTCGTCGTGTCGGACGCCCTCGACATGGCCGGCGCCTCGGGTGAGATCGGCATCGCGGCCGCGGCCGTGCGCGCGCTCGCGGGAGGCTGCGACCTGCTGTGCATCGGCACCCGCAACACGGATGCGCAACTCGCCGAGATCGAGGCGGAGATCGACGCGGCCGTGGCATCCGGTGCACTCGCGGCCGAGCGACTCGCCGATGCGGCGGCGCGCGTACGTGCCCTGAGCGCCTCGCTCGAGCGGCCGCCGCAGTCCGCCGCGGCGGTGTTCGAACCCGACCCGGCGCGTATCGCCGCAGCGTTCGAGATGCGCGACGACCTTTTGATCCCGACGGGCGCGCGCCTGCTGGCGCTCGAGACGACCGCCAACATGGCCGTCGGACCCGACGTGCCGTGGGGCCTCGCGAGCGCGGGCCTCGCGCCCGAGCGGCTGCGTGAGGGCGATGAGCTGCCACCGTCGGATGAGCCCTACCTGATCGTGGGCAAGGACAACCATCGCCGCGCCTGGACACGCGAGCTCATCGACCGTGCCCGCGCCGCGCATCCCGCGACCGTCGTGGTCGACATGGGGTGGCCCGGAACCGATCGTGCTTACGCTGACATCGCGACCTTCGGCGCCTCCGCGAGCGTGTCGGCCGCCTTGCGTGCCGTGCTGGACGGCGCTGTGCTGGACGGGAGAACACGGTGAGACTCGGGCTCGACATCGGCGGCACCAAGACGGATGCCGTCGCGATCGGCGAGGACGGCCGCGTCGTGGAGACGCTGCGGCTGCCCACCGGCTTCGGAGCCGAGGTCGTGCTGCACACGGCTGTCGCCGCGGCGGAGCAGCTCTCGCGCGCCACGGGCACGCCGATCTCCGACTTCACCTCGATCGGCATCGGCATCCCCGGAGCCGTCGACGCCGACACCGGGCGGGTGAGCCACGCCGTGAACCTGGGCCTTGCCGACCTCGAGCTGGGCGGGCTGCTGCATGAGCGGCTCGGGCGCCCGGTGCGCGTCGAGAACGACGTGAACGCCGCGGCTCTGGGCGCCTTCCACCTGCAGGGTCTCAGCTCGGGCCAGTCGATGGCCTACCTGAATCTCGGCACGGGTCTCGCGGCGGGCCTCGTGCTCGGCGGCGAGCTGTGGCGCGGGGTGAGCGGTGTGGCGGGTGAGATCGGCCACATCCCGGTCGACCCCGCAGGCCCCGTGTGCCCGTGCGGGCAGCGCGGCTGCCTCGAGCTGTACGCATCCGGCTCGGCTGTCGCGCGGCAGTGGCCGAGCGATGACCCGCTTCCGGTGCAGGCGCTCTTCGCGGCGGCCGCATCCGGTGACCGGGCGGCGACGGAGGTGCGCGATCGCCTGCTGCAGGGTGCGGCCGAGGCGGCTCGCCTGCTCGTGCTCACCGTCGATGTCGACGACGTCGTCATCGGCGGCGGCATCAGCCGCCTCGGCGAGCCGCTCATCGCGGGCGTGCGCGGCATCATCGCCCGGTGGGAGGCTGCCTCGCCGTTCGTGGCGTCGTTGCACCTCGCGAACAGGTTACGGTTGTTGCCACCGGACTTCCCGGCGGCGGCGGTGGGGGCTTCGTTCGTGGGGGATCCGGATGCGAGCGCCCTGGAGGTGGTGTGATGGCTGAGGTCGTGATCCTGCCGGGTTCCCCGGAGGAGGCGAAAGCGGCAGCGGGGGAGATGGTCGCCGACCTCATCGAGAAGTTGGTGCACTCCAAGCCGGATGCGGTTCTGGGGCTGGCTACCGGCTCCACCCCGCTGCCCGTCTGGAGCGCCCTCGCGCGCCGTGACCTCGACTGGCGCCACGTGCGCGGCTTCGCGCTCGACGAGTACGTCGGGCTGCCGGCCGACCATCCTGAGAGCTACCGCGCGGTCATCACGCGCGAAGTCGTCGACACCCTCGGCCTCACGCCGTCTCTCGTCCACGTGCCTGGGGACGACGGCGGGCCGATCTCGACCGCGGGCGACCGCTACGAGGCTGCGATCCGTGAGGCCGGGGGCGTCGACATCCAGGTGCTCGGCATCGGGCGCACGGGGCACATCGGGTTCAACGAACCCGGTTCCTCGTTCGCCTCGCGCACCCGGGTGAAGACCCTGACCGAGGCGACGCGCGCCGACAACGCGCGTTTCTTCGCGCAGGCCTCCGAGGTGCCCATGCACTGCCTCACGCAGGGGCTCGGAACGATCCTCGACGCCCGCGCGCTCGTGCTGCTCGCCTTCGGCGAGGCGAAGGCGGATGCCGTCGCCGGCGCCGTCGAGGGCCCCGTGTCGGCGTCGCTGCCGGGTTCCGCGATCCAGCTGCACCCCGAGGTCACGGTGCTCGTCGACGAGGCCGCCGCCTCGAAGCTGCGCTTCGCCGACTACTACCGCTACGCCTGGGACAGCCGCCCCGACTGGGCGCGGTGAACCTCGCCCGTCAGCTGGCCCCGGAGCTCGCGAAGCGGGCGTCTCGAAACCAGCGCCCCCGGGCGCGGACTCGACCACCCTTCGGCGGGAGTAGCCGCACCGCCGGCGGGGGAACCTCCATGCCCGGGCGGAAGAGGCGACATGTGGCGGGAGCTGTTGCTCCCGCCGCGTGGCGATTGCCCCGCCCGTGGGCTCAGCTGAGCCGCGACCCGGCGGCCCACACGCCCGCGACGTGGCCGTCGGCGTCGAGCGCGACGGCGTCGGCGGCGTAGCCGGGCTCGAAGAGGCCCAGCCGGTCGCCGTAGCCGAGCGCGCGGGCGGGAACCGCCGTGACGGCCGCCACGGCATCCGGCCACGACAGACCCACGACGTCGACCGCGCGGCGCAGGGCCGCGTCGAGCGTGAGAGTCGACCCGGCGATCGTGTCGGTGCCGGAGAGCACGGCGAGGCCGTCGCGTACGGTCACGTTGAGCGCGCCGAGCCGGTAGTCGCCGTCGGCGCTGCCCGCGGCGGCCATCGAGTCGGTGATGAGGGCGACGCGGCCTGGGGCCTCATCGAGGATGAGCGCCACGACCTGCTCGTGCACATGGTGCCCGTCGAGCACGATCTCGAGCGTCACACGGGGATCGGAGAGCGCCGCGATGACCGGCCCGGGCGCGCGGTGGTGGATGCCGTTCATGGCATTGAAGGCATGCGTCAGGATGGTGGCACCGCGGTCGAAGGCGCGCGCGGCGGCGTCGTAGTCGGCCTCCGTGTGGCCGACGGCGACCTTCACCCCCGCGTCGACGAAGCGGTCGATAGCGTCGTCGGCCCCGGGCAGCTCGGGGGCGATCGTGATCTGGCGCAGGGTGCCGTGGGATGCCGCGATGAGTTCGTCGACGGTGATGGGGTCGGGTTCGCGCAGGTAGTCGATGTGGTGTGCACCGCGCTTGCCCGGCGCGAGGTACGGGCCCTCGAGGTGGGTGCCGAGCACGAGCGGGTCGGCGACGGTGAGCTCTGCCACCTCGGCGAGGCTGGAGCGCAACGCGGCGAGCGGGTTCGCCACAAGCGAGATGACGGATCGCGTGGTGCCGTGCGCGCGGTGGGTCGTCAGCGCCGCCGCGAGCTCCTCGCCGCCGTCGTCGTAGGAGTGCCCGCCTGCGCCGTGCCCGTGGATGTCGACGAATCCCGGCACCAGGCGCGCGCCGGCGAGGTCGACGCTCTCGGTGGCCTGGGGTGCCTGACCTGCGCCGACGGCGGAGATCACGTCGCCCTCGAACAGCACCCAGGCATCCGGCGTCTCGCCGCGTTCGTCGATGAGCAGGGCGGAATGCAGCAGCAGCGTCACGCTCCGAGGGTAGCGACGCGCTACGTGAAGATGATGGTGCGCGCGCCGTCGAGCAGCACGCGATCCTCCGCGAACCACTTCACGGCCTGGGTGAGGGTGCGGCTCTCCTCGTCCTGCCCGATGGCGACGAGCTCCGCGGGGGTGCGGGTGTGGTCGACCCGCACGATGTTCTGCTCGATGATGGGCCCCTCGTCGAGGTCGCTCGTGACGAAGTGGGCGGTGGCGCCGATGATCTTCACGCCGCGTGCGTGCGCCTGCTTGTAGGGGTTGGCACCCTTGAACCCGGGCAGGAAGGAGTGGTGGATGTTGATGGCGCGCCCGGCGAGCGCCTCGCACAGCTCGGGCGAGAGGATCTGCATGTACCGGGCGAGCACGACGAGCTCGATGTCGTGCTCCTCGACGACCTCGAGCACGCGCTCCTCGAAGGCGAGCTTCTGGCCGGGTGAGGTGACGGGGTGCGACTCGAACGGCACCCCGTAGAACGCGGCGAGCTCGCCGAGATCCGGATGATTCGACAGCACGAGCGGAACCTCGATGCCCAGCTGCCCCGCCCGCTGCCGGAACAGCAGGTCGTTGAGGCAATGGCCGGCCTTCGAGACCAGCACGAGGGTGCGCAGCGGACGGCCGACCACGTCGAGCTTCCACGTCATCCCGTACCGCTCGGTCACCGGCGCGAGCGCGGCCTCGAAGCGCTCACGGTTCGCGGGGGTCTCGACCTGCAGGCGCATGAAGAAGGTGCCGGTGTCGTCGCTCGAGAACTGCTGCGACTCGGTGATGTTGCCCTCGGCCTCGACGATGGCGCCGCTGATGGCGTGCACGATGCCCGGGCGGTCCTCGCAGATGAGCGTGAGGATCCAGTGCGTCGACGTCATAGTCCCCCAGCGTAGGCCGTCGGGAGGGGGCGGATGCGGCGGCTAGGCTCGTGGCTCGTGAGCACGACGAGCGACGGCACCGGGTTCCCCTTCTTCCGTCTCCTCGTGCTCACCGGGGCGATTTTCGCATCCGTGTCGAGCGAGTTCCTGCCCACCGGTCTGCTGCCCGAGATGGCGGCCGAGCTGGGGGTCTCCGAGTCGCGCATCGGGTTGCTCGTGACGGTGTTCGCGGGCACGGTGGTGCTCACGACAGCGCCTCTCACCGTGCTCACCCGCAACTACTCGCGCAAATGGCTCATGGTCGTTCTGCTCGGCGTCTTCGCGCTCACCAACGTGCTGTGCGCCATCGCCCCCAGCTACGAGTTCCTCGTCGGCGCACGCATCGTGGGCGGGCTCGCACACGGGTTGTTCTGGGCGGTGACCGGACCGTACGCGGCCCGACTGGTTCCCCGCCACCAGCTCGCGCGCGCGATCTCGGTGACGAACGCCGGCGGCACTCTCGCGTTCATCCTCGGCGTGCCGCTGGCCACCTTCCTCGGTCACGCGCTCGGATGGCGGCTCGCGTTCGGCGCGATGGCCGCCGTGGTCGTCGTGTTCCTGGTGTTCGTGATCGTGTACCTGCCGCCTGTGACCCACATCGTGCCGCTCACGACGGGCGAGATCGCGGTGCCGGCCCGCAAGGACCGCTCGCTGCCGGCGGTGCTCATCGTGTGTGTGGCCGTCGTGCTCGTGATCACGGGGCACAACACCTTCTACACCTATATCGCGCCGTGGGCCATCCAGGTCGGCGGCGTCGACGAGGCGGGCGTCAGCGGACTGCTCTTCGTCTACGGTGCCGCGGGCGCGATCGGCCTCGCGCTCGGCGGCGCGTTCGGCGACCGCTTCCCGCGTGGCTCGGTCAACGTCGCGCTCGCGGGCGTCGCGCTCAGCGTGCTCGCGCTCGCCGTCTTCGGCACCTCGGCCCTGCCGGTCGTGATCGGCATGATCGTGTGGAGCATCTTCTTCGGCGGCGTGCCGGCGCTCATGCACACGCGCGTGCTGCATTCCGCGTCGGAACGCATCCGGGATCTCGCGGCAGCGTGGCTCACGACGGCCTTCAACGTGGCGATCGGCGGCGGCGCGCTGCTCGGCGGGGTGCTGCTCGACCACTTCGGCATCGGGGTGCTCCCGTGGATAGCGTCCGCGATCATCGCGGCCGCGCTCGTGTTCGTGCTCGCGAGCGACCGCGCCCGCCTCGCGGCGCATCGCTGACGCCCCGGCCCACGCGCGCCGCCGCGGTCAGGAGGGCGTCTGCCCCGCCTCATCGGCGGAGAACCAGCCGACCCAGCCGTCGCCGTAGGGCACGACCTCGTAGTCACCGCACCGGAACACGTCGCTCAGGAGTCCGCCGTCCGGAAGCTCGAGCATCTCGGCGGGCGCCCAGTCGGTCGTGGCGAACGGCAGCGCCTGGCGCGGCGCGTCGGTGCATCCGACGGGCTGGCTCGCCGAGGTCACGCCGACGACCGACTGAGACTCGTCGAGCGTCGCGTAGTTGCGCAGCTCGGTCGCATCGTCGGGGATCCACGACGGGATGTCGACGCCCACCCATGCGTCGGCCGCTTCGCTGTAGCTCGGGAACGACTCCTGGTGCACCTTGTGCAGGGAGTCGAGGAGTTGCGAGCACCCCGTCAGGGAGGCGGCGGCGAGCAGCACCGCCGCGCCCGCGACGATCGGGGTGAGCAACTGACTCGTGGAGGGCATCGTGCGGTTCGACATGCCTCCAGGCAAGCGGATGCGCCGGCCGCACCGCGTCCGTCGTGGGGGTGAACGGTGTCAGCCGCTGTGCTGATCCGGGCTACGGCCACGGGACGCCGTGCGGGCGCAGGTACCGCACGCCCTCCGCATCCCAGTGGCGTGCGAGTGCCACGAGCCGCGGCACGAAGTCGGCGTAGTCGCGCGCCGATTGCGGCGTCCAGGCGACCTCGGCCATGGCCGCGAGCCGCGGCATGGCCATCTCCTCCACCTCGTCCATCGTGCGCAGCGTCTCGGTCCACATCGGCGCCTCGACGCCCAGCACGTCCTCCTCGCCGACGCCCGGAAGCACCGCCGCGGGGTCCCAGCCGTAGGCGTCCTCGATGCGCGTGGGGCCCTTCGCCCAGGTGAGTCCGTGCGGGGTCAGGATGTCGTACTTCATGTCGAGGTAGGCGACGTCGGCGGGCGACATGATGAGCTTCCCGCCCTGGTCGACGATCGAGCGCGCCTCGGCCGCGTCGTCGCCTTCGGGCTCGAGGTAGCCCCAGTACTGCCCGATGGTTCCCCGCGGCAACTCGCTCGACTGGCCGAGCTGATGCCAGCCGATGACTGTCTTGCCGGTGCCGGCCGCGATCCGCGCCGCGCGCGCCACGAACGCGCGGTAGTGCTCGGGCCCGGTCGCATGCGACTCGTCGCCGCCTATGTGCAGGTAGGGCCCCGGGGTGAGCTGGGCGAGTTCGGTGAGCACGTCCTCGATGACCGCATAGGTCACGGGGGATTCCGTGTCGAGGCTCGAGAACCCCACCTCGATGCCCGTGTACGGCTTCGCGACCCTGCCGTCGGGATTGAGCTCGGCGAGCGAGGCGAGCGCCGCGTTGGTGTGCCCCGGCATGTCGATCTCGGGCACGATCGTGATGAAGCGCTCGGCCGCGTACGCCACGATGCGACGGTAGTCCTCGTGGGTGTAGAAGCCCCCGGGGTCGCTGTCGACGGCGTAGCGGCCGCCGATCTCGGCGAGCTCGGGATGCGCGTCGACCTGGATGCGCCAGCCCTGATCGTCGGTGAGGTGCAGGTGCAGCACGTTGAGCTTGAGCGAGGCGAGGCGATCGAGGTAGCGCTCGACGTCGGTCACCGAGAAGAAGTGACGCGCGACGTCGAGCATCGCGGCGCGGTAGCCGAATCGCGGTACGTCGTGCACGGCGACCGCGGGCACATGAGCCGCGTCGCCGGCTGCCGGCAGCTGCAGAAGCGTCTGCACGGCCCAGAACGCGCCGACCGGCGCGCCGGCCTCGACCTCGATGCCCCGGGCGTCGACCTCGATGCGGTACTCCTCCTCACCGAGCGTCGCATCGAGACCGAAGCGGATGCGGGCCGCGTCTCCGGCGGGCGACAGCGCGATGTGCGCACGCTCGGCGACCGCCTCGACGTAGGCCGTCACGACCGGCTCGAGCACCGCATCCGCGGGGTGGATGCCCGCGCCCTCGGTGAGGACGAACGGGGCACCACCACGCACGTCGAGCTCGACCGGCGCCGGCACGACCGCGACGGGTGCGGCATCCGAGGCGCCGGCGGGAGCGGATGCGAGGCCCGCCGCCTGCACAACACCCACCAGGAGAGCTCCCATCGCCAGCGTCGCGAGCACCGCGAGGCCGGCTGTGGTCGCGATGCGCATATCCGGTAGTCTGGCACCGTCGCGACTGGCGTTCGGGTGGGTCACCATCGGGGAGCGACGAACACGAGGACGGCGGCCGTACGCCTGGGCTGCCCCGCATCGACCGGGTAGTTTTCTCGTGACGTGTAAGGAGCGCCAGTGAACGCCGAATCCACCTTCCTCCAGCCCCTCGACGTGGTCGACCCCGAGGTCGCCGCGGCGCTCGCGGCCGAGCTCGGCCGCCAGCGGTCGACGCTCGAGATGATCGCATCCGAGAACTTCGTGCCGCGGGCGGTGCTCGAAGCCCAGGGCTCGGTGCTCACCAACAAGTACGCCGAGGGCTACCCCGGCCGTCGCTACTACGGCGGCTGTGAGTTCGTCGACGTCGTCGAGACGCTCGCCATCGAGCGCGCCAAGGAGCTGTTCGGCGCCGCCTACGCCAATGTCCAGCCGCACTCGGGAGCATCCGCCAACGCCGCCGTGCTCTCGGCGATCGCGCAGCCGGGCGACCGCATCCTGGGCCTCGAGCTCGCGCACGGCGGCCACCTCACGCACGGCATGAAGCTCAACTTCTCGGGCAAGCTCTACGAGGCCCACTCCTACAAGGTCGACCCGGAGTCGTTCCGCGTCGACATGGACGACGTGCGCCGCGCGGCCCTCGAGGTGCAGCCCCAGGTGATCATCGCCGGCTGGTCGGCCTACCCGCGTCAGCTCGACTTCGCCGGCTTCCGGGCGATCGCCGACGAGGTCGGCGCGAAGCTCTGGGTCGACATGGCGCACTTCGCGGGCCTCGTGGCCGCGGGTCTGCACCCCTCGCCCGTGCCGCACGCGCATGTCACGAGCTCGACCGTGCACAAGACGATCGGCGGTCCGCGCTCGGGCTTCATCCTCACCAACGACGAGGAGCTCGCCAAGAAGATCAACTCGAACGTCTTCCCCGGCCAGCAGGGTGGCCCGCTCATGCATGTCATCGCTGCGAAGGCCACGGCGTTCAAGCTCGCCGGCACCCCCGAGTTCCGCGACCGCCAGGAGCGCACGGTGCGGGGTGCCGCGATCCTCGCCGAACGGCTCACGGCATCCGATGCGAAGGCGGCGGGCGTCGACGTGCTCACGGGCGGCACCGACGTGCACCTCGTGCTCGTCGATCTGCGCGACTCCGAGTTCACCGGCAAGGACGCCGAGAACCGGCTGCACGAGGTGGGCATCACGGTCAACAAGAACTCGGTTCCGAACGACCCGCGCCCGCCCATGGTGACCTCGGGTGTGCGCATCGGCACTCCGGCGCTCGCGACGCGCGGCTTCGGCGACGCGGAGTTCACCGAGGTGGCCGACGTGATCGCCCTCGCGTTGCAGGCGGATGCCGACATCCCGGCCCTGCGCGCGCGCGTCGCGAAGCTGGCCGAGGCCTTCCCGCTCTACGAGGGCCTCACGAGCCCCGCGCGCTGGAGCTAGGAGCGAAGGCCAGCGCCGACGCCCGTCTCGGGCGTCGGGCATGAGAGGAACGCACGAGATGAGAGCCATAGCACTCGACGGCATCGCGACGGCGAGCGCGATCAAGGGGGAGCTGACCGAGCGGGTCGCCGCGCTCGCGGCGCGGGGCATCGTGCCCGGGCTCGGCACCCTGCTCGTCGGCGCCGACCCCGGCTCGGTGAGCTACGTCACCGGCAAGCATCGCGACTCGGCCGAGGTCGGCATCCGCTCGATCCGCGAGGAGCTGCCGGCGGATGCGAGCGAGGCGGATGTGCGCGCGGCCATCTCGCGGCTGAACGCGAATCCGGAGGTCACCGGCTACATCGTGCAGCTGCCCCTGCCGGAGGGCATCGACGAGAACGCGATGCTCGAGCTCATCGATCCCGACAAGGACGCCGACGGGCTGCACCCGACCAACCTCGGGCGCCTCGTGCTCGGGGTCGAGGGCGAGCTGCACTCGCCACTGCCCTGCACCCCGGCGGGCGTCGTCGAGCTGCTGCGTCGGCACGAGGTGCCGATCGCCGGCAAGCACGTCACGATCATCGGCCGCGGGCTCACCGTGGGTCGCCCGCTCGGGCTCGTCTTCACCCGCAAGGGCGTGGATGCGACCGTGACCCTCACGCACTCCCGCACCGCCGACATCGCCGCCGAGGTGGCACGCGCCGACATCGTCGTGGCGGCCGTCGGCGTGCCGCACTTCGTGAAGCCCGAGTGGGTGAAGCCGGGTGCGGCGGTGCTGGATGTCGGGGTCACGCGCGTCGGCACGACCGAGTCGGGCCGGGCCAAGCTCGCGGGCGACGTGCATCCGGATGTCGCCGAGGTCGCGGGGTGGCTGTCACCGAACCCGGGCGGGGTGGGTCCCATGACGCGCGCGATGCTCATCGCGAATGTCGTGGAGGCGGCGGAGCGCCGGTCCTAGGGCGCTTCGCGGGGGAGCGGATTCAGCCGCCTCGGCATCCGCTACAGTGCGGCAGCCTTCTCGAGCAGCACCTGGCGCTCGCGGTCGTTGCCCGCGAGGGATGCGGCGGTCGTGAGTTCGCTGCGCGCCTCGTCGAGACGGCCGAGGCGCGCGAGCAGCTCGCCGCGCACGCTCGGCAGCAGGTGCGAGCCGCGCAACGCGCCGCCTTCGGCCAACTGGTCGACGATGGCGAGAGCCGTCGCGGGGCCCGTCGCCATCGCGACCGCGACCGCGCGGTTGAGGTCGACCACGGGGCTCGGTGCGATGCGCCCGAGCGCCTCGTAGAGCACGACGATGCGGTCCCAGTCGGTGGACTCGACACTCGAGGCGACCGCGTGGCATTCGGCGATCGCGGCCTGCAGGGCGTACGGGCCGCGGCCGCGCCCGAGCGCGTCGCACCGGGCGAGCGCTTCGCGGCCCCGCCGGATCTGCGCCCGGTCCCAGCGGCGCCGGTCCTGGTCGGTCAGCAGCACGGGCGCGCCTGTCGCATCCGTGCGGGCCGCGAAGCGCGAACGCTGCAGCTCGAGCAGGGCGACGAGGCCATGCACCTCGGGCTCCCGCGGCAGCAGCCCGGCGAGCACGCGTGCGAGGCGCACCGCCTCGTCGGCGAGCTCCGGTCGCATCCAGTGCTCGCCCGAGGTGGCGGCGTAGCCCTCTGTGAAGAGCAGGTACACGACACCGAGCACCGCACCGAGCCGATCCGGCCACTCGCGCGGCTCCGGCAGCTCGAAGGGCACCGATGCCGCCTGCAGCGTCTTCTTGGCCCGCACGATGCGCTGCTGCACCGTCGCGACCGGCACGAGGAACAGTCGGGCGATCTCCTCGGTCGTGAGGCTCCCCACGACCCGCAGGGTCAGGGCGAGCTGCGCCTCCCGGGAGAGCACCGGATGGCAGGCCGTGAAGACCAGCCGCAGCACGTCATCCGGGATCGGCTCCCAGACGTCGTCGACACCCTCCTCGAGCTCGTTCGCGAGCAGGCGGTAGCGCTCGTCGAGCTTCTGCCGCCGCCGCCAGGTGTCGATCGCCCGCCGCTTGCCGACGCTCGTGAGCCACGCTCCTGGGTTGTTCGGGATGCCGGAACCGCCCCAGCTCTCGAGCGCCTCCGCGAGCGCCTCCTGTGCGAGGTCCTCGGCCTCGCCGAGGTCGCCCGTGTACCGCGCGAGGGTCGCCACGACCCGCGCGCCGTCGATGCGCCACACGGCATCGACGGCGCGCCGGATATCGGTCATCGCCCGTCAGGACTCGCGGGCGAGCTGGGCGGCGCGCGCGGCCTCCTCCTCGCGCCAGCCCTTCTCCTTCTGGATGTACTCGTTGTCGGCGAAGTCGGCGAAGTCGCTCTCGTCGGTCACCCGGCGCACCTCGAGCTTCGAGCCCGGACCGAGCGGCGCACGGCGCGCCCACTCGGCGGCCTCCTCGATCGTGGCGACCTCGAGGATCCAGAAGCCGTTGAACAGCTCGTGCGTCTCGCCGTAGGGACCGTCGGTCACGACGGGCGGCTGGGTCGAGAAGTCGACCACGACGCCCTCCTTCGCATCCGTCAGGCCCTCGCCCGCGACGAGCACGCCCGCCTCGATCATCGACTCGTTGTAGGCGCCCATCGCGTTGATGACCGCTTCGAAGTCCATATCCTTGAACGCCTCGGCGGCCGCGGCGTCGTTGCGCATGATGAGCATGTACTTCATGGGTGTCTCCCTCGTTCGTGGGGCCGCTTCGTGCGTCCCTCTACTATCCACGTCGAACGGGGGAGGGCGGAATCGACACCGCCCGCGAGAATCTCTTCTCGCGGGCGGTGCGGATGCTGCTCAGGGTGCGGTCAGAGCTGCGGCGCGAGGGCGAAGCGGATGTCGCCCTCCGGCGTCACGACGGCGTCGAGCGTCATCTCGTCGAGCACCTGCGCGACGGGTGCGTCCATGAAGACACGTGCACCTGCGCGCTCCACGACCACCTCGCTCGGGGCCGGCGCCTCGGCGATCGCGATGTCGAAGCGGTTCTCGCCCTGCTGGATGCGCAGGCCCGCGGTGTCGGTCTCGCTCGCGCGGGCGACGAGGTCGGAGACGACAGTTCCGGCGTTCTCGGTGAGGGTGAGCATTGCGGTTCCCCTTTCCATGGGTCTCTCGGAGTCGGCCACGATTCCGAGAATCCGGGCGGGCGGCAACCCCGATGGCGGCGGTTCGCCCGGATGCGGAGGGGATTGCCAGGGTTTCGGGAGACGCGCTACTCCCGCCGCGCGCCCTCCGACGGGGTCACCGTGAAGGTCACCGGCTGCGGGTAGCCGTGCTCGGCGAAGGCCCCGTCGACCGCGACCTGCACGTGCGAGACGAGACCGCGCGGCACGAGGGCGATCGCCGACCCGCCGAAGCCGCCCCCCGTCATCCGGGCACCGAGGGCGCCCGAGGCGTGAGCTGTCTCGACGGCGAGATCCAGCTCCGGCACCGAGATCTCGAAGTCGTCGCGCATGGAGCGGTGGGATGCGTCGAGCAGTTCCCCGATCGCCCGCGGCCCGTCTGCGGCGAGGGTCGCCACGGTGTCGAGCACGCGCTGGTTCTCGGTCACCACGTGCCGCACGCGCCGGAAGGTGACGTCGTCGAGCAGCGTACGGGCGCGCTCGAGGTCGTCGATGCTCACGTCGCGCAGCGATGCGACGCCGAGCGCGGCCGCCCCGGCCTCGCACGACGCCCGCCGTTCGCGATAGCCGCCGGAGGCATGCCGATGCTCCACCTGCGTGTCGATCACGAGGATCGTGAGGTCGTTCTCGTCGAGCTTGAGGTCGATCGCCGTCGCCTCCTGGGTGCGGCAGTCGATGAAGACGGCGGCGTCGTCGCGGCCGAGCAGCGACGCCATCTGATCCATGATGCCGGTGGGCGCGCCCACGAAGTCGTTCTCGGCCGTGCGGCCCACGCGTGCGAGTTCGACGCGGCCCTGGCCGAGTCGCCACAGCTCGTCGAGAGCGATGGCCACCGCCCCCTCGATCGCGGCCGACGACGAGAGCCCTGCTCCCACCGGCACATCCGACTCGATCATGATGTCGACGCCGGGGACGGCGGCGAGGTCGGCGTGGCCCAGCCGGCCGAGCGCCCACACGACACCGAGCGGGTAGGCCGACCAGCCGGTCACGGCATCCGGATGCAGTTCCGCGAGGGCGATCTCGGCGATCTCGTCGGAGAACGTCGAGCCCACGCGCACGCGTGCATCGTCGCGCAGCCCGACCGCGGCGAAGGTGCGCCGGTCGATGCCGAACGGCAGCACGAAGCCCTCGTTGTAGTCGGTGTGCTCGCCGATGAGGTTGACACGTCCCGGCGACGACCACACACCGGCGGCTTCCACGCCGTACGCGGCCTGGAACTCCTGCCGCACGAGCTCGCGCAGATCTTCGCTCATACCGACGCCACCGCCTCCCGCAGCCGCGCGGCCGCATCCTCCGGAACGATATCCGCCACCCACGCGCCCATCGCGGCCTCCGACCCCGCGAGGAACTTCAAGCGGTCCTCCCCCCGCCGCGGCGAGGTGATCTGCAGCATGAGCCGCACCTCATCGCGCCCCTCGCGTACCGGGGCCTGGTGCCAGGCGGCGATGTAGGGGGTCGGGCTGTCGTAGAGCGCGTCGAGGCCGAGCAGCAGTCGCTTGAAGACGACGGCGAGCTCGGCGCGCTCGGCCTCGTCGAGGGCGTCGATGTCGGGGACCTGGCGGTGGGGCAGCAGATGCACCTCGATCGGCCAACGGGCAGCGAACGGCACGAAGGCCGTCCAGTGCTCGGCCGCGAGCACTACGCGGGGGCCGGCCTGCTCGCGCTCGAGGACGCGTGCGAAGAGATCGGGGCCGAGCTCGCGGATGGCATCGAGCAACGAGCGGGTGCGCGGCGTCACGAAGGGGTAGGCGTAGATCTGACCGTGCGGATGCCCGAGCGTCACGCCGATCGCCTCACCGCGGTTCTCGAACGGGAACACCTGCGCGACGCCCGGCAGCGCCGAGAGCTCGCGCGTGCGATCGGCCCAGGCCTCGATGACCGTGCGGATGCGGCCCACGCTCTGCGTACCGAGCGATCCGGTCGACTCGGGGCTGAAGCACACGACCTCGCACCGACCCACCGCCGACGCGCTGCGGTCGAAGGCGCGACCTTCGGGGGCGAGCGGGCCCTGGCTCTCGGGCCCGAACGAGGGCGATTTGTTCTCGAAGACGACCACGTCGTAGAGGTCGGGGATCTCGGACGGATTGTCGGGTGTCTGCGGGGCGAGGGGGTCGAGGTGCGCGGGCGGCAGGAAGACGCGATTGTTGCGACCGGATGCGACCGAGATCCAGTCGCCCGTGAGCACGTCCTGGCGCATCGTGTTGGTAGCAGGGCGCGGATCGAGTTGCCGTTCGTCGAGGCGGCGCTCGGCCGGGAGGGTCGAGTCGGCGTCGTCGAAGTAGATGAGCTCGCGGCCGTCGGCCATGCGGGCCGTGCGGCGGGTGACACCGGTCATGACCTTACGATAACGTAACAACGATTTGGCAAATCGAAAGGATTCGTAAGGATGGCTGCCGCGCTACCCGCCGAGCTCCGCCGCGCGCGGATGGCGGAGCGGGTGCGCGAGGACGGCATCCTGCGGGTCGCCGACGCGGCCGCCGAGTTCGGGGTGAGCGAGGTCACGGTGCGGGCCGACCTCGGGCGTCTCGAGGCGGCCGGGCTCGTGCGGCGGGTGCACGGCTCGGCCCTGCCCGCGCGCGGCGGGCCGCGCGAGGAGCCGCTCGAGCGCGTCTCCGCCCGCGACGCGGCCGCCAAGCGCGCCATCGGGCGCCGCGCCGCCGCCCTCGTCGGCAGCGGCACGAGCGTGCTGCTCGATGTCGGCTCGACCACCCTCGCGGTCGCCCACGCCCTCGTGGACCGTGCAGAGCGCGGCGAGCTCGACGAGCTCGTCGTCGTCACCAACGGGCTCTCGATCGCCCTCGAGCTCGAGCCCGCCGTGCCCCACGTCACCGTCGTGCTCACGGGCGGCACGCTGCGTCCGCTGCAGCACTCGCTCGTGGATCCGGGGGCCTCCGAGTCGCTCGCGGGAATGCACGTCGACCTCGCGATCCTCGGCTGCAACGGCATCGACGATGAGGGCCGCATCACCAACCTCAACCTCGCCGAGGCGCAGGTGAAACGCGCGATGCTCGCGGCATCCGCGGCTCAGCTCGTCGTGGCCGAGAGCGCCAAGCTCGGGGTGCGGCACCTCGGCACCATCGGCGTCGCCACGCCCGCGACGACCGTCGTGACCGCGGGCGCCTGGACGGATGCCGCATCCGCGTGCGCCGCCGCCCTCGCCTCACTCGGTTCCCGCGTGCTCCGCGCCGACGCCTGAGCCCGCCATGTCGAAAATGCAGGAGAACCCGGGCGTGTCGCCGAGACAGGCCCTGCAAACACGGGCATGACGCCGCCACTCTCCTGCATTTTCGACACAGGTGCGGGCGGCGAGCGGAGCATGGCGCGGGTCTAGGCTCGAACCCGTGCCCACCCCCCTTGGCGAGATCATCGAGCTGCGCGCACCGCACGCAACCGCGAGCGTCGCGACGCTCGCCGCCGCACTCACCGGCCTCGAGGTGCACGGCCGCGAGCTGGCCGAGCGCACGCCGCCGACGCGCATCCCCTCGCACGGGCACGGCATCGTGCTCGCCCCGTGGCCCAACCGCGTGCGGGATGCGCGCTGGACCTACGCCGGCACGGTGCAGCAGCTGGATGTCACCGACCCGGGCAACAACACGGCGATCCACGGGCTGCTGCGCAACACCGCCTACCGCGTGGCCGAGCGCAGCGGCGACTCCGTGACCCTCACGGCGACGATCCACCCCCAGCACGGCTGGCCCTTCCTGCTCGGCACCTCGGTGCGCTACACGCTCGGCGACGAGGGGCTGACCGTCACCCACACCGCCTCCAACCTCGGATCGACCGCGGCGCCGTGGGCCGTGGGCGCGCACCCCTACCTCCGCATCGGCGCCGGCCCGCTCGACGCGGTCACCCTCGAGGTGCGCGGCACCCACTACCTCGAACTCGACGCGCAACTGCTGCCCGTGGCCGTGCACGAGATCGAGCCGGGTGGCCCCTTCGATGTGAGCACGCCGCGCCCGCTCGGCGAGCTCGACCTCAACGTCGGGTATCAGGATGTGGCCACCGGCCGCGGGGGCGCCGCCGTGCTCACCTCACCCGACGGGGATCGCACGGTCGTCTGGCAGGATGCCGAGTTCCGCTGGCTGCAGGTGTTCACGCCCCGCAACTTCCCGCACGTCGCCGCCGACGGCTCCTCCTCGCCCGCGCTCGCGGTGGCGCTCGAGCCCATGACCGCCGCACCCGACGCTCTCAACTCCGGCGCTGGGCTCGCCTGGCTCGAACCGGGCGAGCGCTGGGAGGCGTCGTGGGGCATCCGCTACGAGGGGAACGCATGAGCACGCACACGGGAGTCGGCGAGCGTTTCGAGCTACGCGCCGGAGATGCCTTCGCCGAGATCGGCACCGTCGCGGCCGTGCTGTGCGCGCTGCGCGTCGGCGACGTCGACCTGACCGAGCCGCTCCCGCACGAGGTGGCACCTCCGCCGTTCTGCTCCGGCATCGCGCTGGCGCCATGGCCCAACCGCGTGCGCGCCGGCCGCTGGACGCTCGACGGCGCCGTGCAGCAGCTCGACATCACCGAACCCGCGCGCGGTGGCGCATTGCACGGGTTGCTCGAGTTCACCGAGTACGAGGTGCGCGAACGTACGTATGCGGCGATCACCCTGGGCGCGGTGATCCACCCCCAGCACGGCTGGCCGTTCCTGCTCGACACCTGGGTGCGGTTCGAGCTCGCGGCCGACGGGGTCAGCGTGACGCACGGCGCACGCAACCTCTCGGAGCGACGTGCCCCGTACGCGACGGGCACGCATCCCTATCCGCGGATCGGCGGGGCGGATGTCGCCGACCTCGTGCTCACGGTGCCCGCTGACGAGTACCTCGAGGTCGATGATCGGCTCGACCCCGTCGCCTGGCGTGCCGTCGAGGGCGGCACCGATCTGCGCAGCGGGACGCGGGTGGGGGAGCTCGCCCTCGACACGGCGTTCCGGGGCCTGCACCCTCAGAGCGGCGTCACGGCGACCCTCGAAGCCCCCGACGGCTCCCGCCTCGAGATCTGGCAGGACGACGACTGGCGCTACCTGCAGGTCTTCACCACGCCGATCTTCCCGAAGGGCGACGGCCGCGGCACGGCCGTCGCGATCGAGCCCATGACCGCCCCGCCCGACGCCCTCAACTCCGGTGACGACCTCATCTGGCTCGAGCCGGGGGAGTCGTACGAGGGCCGCTGGGGCCTGCGCTACATCCCCGCCTGAGCTGTGGTCTCCTGTGTCGAAAATGCAGGAGATTTCTGGCGCGACTCACGTCATCGTGGGCCTGCCGCATCCGTCACGCCCGGGTTCTCCTGCATTTTCGACATAGGGGAGTGCAGCGGGCGGCGGACGATTCGGCCGCCCGCAACTCGTATGCGCTCGGCAGAATGTATCGGTGACCTCGCCGACCTCCTCCCAGATCCGCCGGTGGCGCCGCTACCTCGCGGCCGAACGCGCCGAGCGCGACATCTACCGCGACCTCGCCGAGCGCCGCGACGGACGCGAGCGCGACATCCTGCTCGGGCTCGCCGAGGCGGAGCGACGGCACGAGCAGCACTGGCTCGACCTGCTCGGTGAGCACCAGCTGCCCGCCCCGAAGCCGGATGCCCGTACCCGGTTCCTCGGGTTCCTCGCCAAGCGCCTCGGCTTCCTCTTCGTGCTCGCCCTCGCCCAGCGCGCCGAGGGCCGTTCCCCCTACGACGGCGACGCCGACGCGACCGAGCGGATGGCGGCCGACGAGCGCATCCACGGCGAGGTGCTGCGGGGGCTGGCCGCCCGCGGCCGCACCCAGCTCTCGGGCGTGTTCCGCGCGGCCGTGTTCGGCGCCAACGACGGACTCGTCTCGAACCTCGCCCTCGTGCTCGGCATCGGCGCGACGGGTGCCGCGCCGCACGTCGTCCTGTTCACGGGCATCGCCGGTCTGCTCGCCGGAGCGCTCTCGATGGGGGCGGGCGAGTACGTGTCGGTCAAGTCGCAGCGCGAGCTGCTCGCGGCCTCCCGCCCCGACCCCGATTCGCAGACCGCGCTTCCGCACCTCGACGTCGACGCGAACGAGCTCGCGCTCGTGTACCAGGCCCGCGGCATGTCGTCAGGCGAGGCCGGCCGGCATGCGCGCGAGGTGCTGGCGACCCTGCACCTCGACGCCGACACCCCGCCCGACGACGTCGATCCGGATGAGGCTGTCGGCTCGCCCTGGCACGCCGCGGGCTCGAGCTTCCTGTTCTTCGCCTCGGGCGCGTTGATCCCCGTGCTGCCGTACCTGTTCGGCATGACGGGCATCGGCGCCGTGCTGCTCGCCTCCGGCCTCGTCGGGGTGGCCCTGCTCGGCACGGGCGCCATCGTCGGCATCCTCTCGGGCACCTCGCCGCTCACGCGTGCCGTGCGCCAGCTCGCGATCGGGTTCGGCGCGGCCGCCGCGACGTACCTGCTCGGATTGCTCTTCGGCGCGACGCTCGGGTAGGCGAGACTGGACCCATGGACCGCGCCGATCTCGCCCGCCTCCGCAAGGCCCGCGACCGCATCGATCGCGAGTACGCCGAGCCTCTCGACGTCGAATCCCTCGCGCGCACGGCCCTCATGTCGGCGGGGCATTTCGCGCGCAGCTTCCGCGCCGCTTACGGCGAGACCCCCTATGGCTACCTCATGACCCGGCGCATCGAGCGCGCGAAGGCGCTGCTGCGCCGGGGCGACCTGAGCGTCACCGAGGTGTGCGTGGCGGTGGGAGCCACCTCGCTCGGCTCGTTCAGCGCGAGCTTCACGAAGCTCGTCGGCGTGCCGCCGAGCGAGTATCGGGCGAGCGTGACCCCGGATGCGCCCGATGCGGCGCTCGACGGCATCCCGTGCATCGCGAAGACGGTCACGAGACCGGTCAGGAATCGAGAAGCGCCCGCCCGGTGAGTCGCCGTAGCGTGTCGGCATGACGATCAGAATCCAGCACAGCTACATCGCCTTCGACGACGCGGATGCGGCGCTCGCGTTCTACCGCGACGTGGTCGGTTTCGAGGTGCAGAACGACGTCGACATGGGCGGCGGCATGCGGTGGATCACCCTCGCGCCTGCCGGCCAGGACGTGTCGGTCGTGCTCACCCCGGTCGGCGCAGGCGAGTCGGATGCCGACCGCGAGACCATGGCCGACCTGCTCGCGAAGGGCGTGCTCGGCGGCCTCGTGCTGGCCACCGACGACCTCGACGGCGACTTCGAGCGCATCGCGGCATCCGGGGCCGACATCGTGCAGGAGCCGATGGACCAGCCGTGGGGCGTGCGCGACGCCGCTTTCCGCGACCCGGCCGGCAACCAGCTGCGCCTCACCCAGCACTGACATGTGCGCCGTCATGCTGCCCGACGGGCGGTGGACCCACGTGCCGCGTGCCACCCCCAGTGGGCCCAGGAGCACCGCGGGCGCGTCTCGGAACCCCCTACCGCCCGCCCGCGAGCACCCCGACGACGCACGTGCCGTCGCGCTCCTCGTCGTGCACGACCCGCACCGCGAGCCCCTGCTCCTCGAGCAGTGAGGCGGTGCGCGACGCCTGCCGTTCACTCGTCTCGATGATCAGCCGCCCGTTCGGTGCGAGCCACTCGCGGCAGCCCCCCGCGATGCGCGATTGCACGGTGTGACCATCGGGTCCCCCGTCGAGGGCGACGCGATGCTCGTGGTCGCGCGCCTCGGCGGGCATGAACGCGATCTCGTCACTCGGCACATAGGGCGCATTGGCGACGAGCAGGTCGACGCGGCCGCGCAGGGATGCCGGTAGCGCGTCGTACAGATCGCCCTCGCGCACCCGCTCGGCCGGCAGATTGCGCCGCGCGACCGCCACCGCATCCGGGTCGATGTCGGCCGCCCACACCTCGGTGTCGGGCCGGGCCGCCCGCACGGCCGCCGCGATCGCCCCGACCCCGCAGCACAGCTCGACGACGACCGCGTCGTCCGGCAGAGTCTCGAGCGCGGTGTCGACGAGCACCTCGCTGCGCAGCCGCGGCACGAACACGCCCGCAGCGACCGCGACCCGCAGCCCGGCGAACTCCGCCCAGCCGAGCAGCACCTCGAGCGGTTCGCCCGCCACACGCCGGGCGACGAGGGCCTCGAGTGAGTCGCCGGATGCCGCATCCTTCAGGAGAGCCGCCTCGTCTTCCGCGAACACGCATCCGGCAGCCCGCAGCCGGGCGACGAGCGGATCGGGTGGGGTCATCGCGGCAACGGTACTCGTCATCGCCGTGCGGCGCGGTGCACAGATGGACAGGGACCTCGGCGTGCCGCCATACTGACGGCATCCGGTGCCCCGCATCGGGGAGGGAGCACGACGACGTGCAGTTCGAAGTGAAGGCCGACTCGGGCGGCAACTACTCGTGGTGGCTGAGCTCGAGCAACGGCCAGACGGTCGCGTGGGCGGGCGAGTCCTTCGCCTCGAAGTCGAATGCGACTCGCGCCGCCGAGGCGTTCAAGGCCGGTGCCGCTGCGGCGGAGTTCGAGGTCTACGAAGACAAGGGTGGCAACTGGCGCTGGCGTGCGCATCGCGGCAACAACGTCGTGGCGGTGCCCGGCGAGTCGTTCGCATCGAAGTCGAACGCGCAGCGGGCGGCCGACAACGTGAAGGACAGCGCCGGCGGCGCGACCGGACCGTAGGGCTCAGCCCGCTGCGACGTCTGCGTCGCGCTCCGTGGTGCGTCGCGGCCCCGCGGGCACGAGCTTGAGCCCGACCACCGCGGCGACGATCCCCCCGATGAAGACGAGCTTGAGCGGCGACGCGGACTCGTCGCCCACGATGATCGCGTACCCCACGGTGAGGGCCGCCCCGACGCCCGTCCACACGGCATACGCGGTGCCGATCGGGATGCGACGCGCGGCCCATCCGAGCCCCAGCATGCTCACGACGAGGGCGACCGCGAACACGGCGGTCGGCAGCGGGCGCGCGAGCCCCTCCGAGTAGCCGAGCGCGGTCGCCCAGACCGCCTCGAGCACGGCGCTGATCAGCAGCACGGCCCACGGCATCCTCAGCTCACCACCTTGAGGCCGACGACGGCCCCCACGAGGGCGCCGATCAGCAGCAGACGGACGACACCTGCGCGTTCGGCACCCGTGATGATGGCCCACAGCACGGTGAGCGACGCACCGATGCCCACCCACACCGCGTAGGCGGTGCCGGTGGGGATCTCCGACATCGCGTAGGCGAGGCCCGCCATGCTCGCGATCAGGGAGATCACGAACACGACCGTCGGCGCCGGCCGACGGAAACCCTTCGATGCGCCGAGGGCGGTGGCCCAGACGGCCTCCAGCGTGCCCGACGCGATGAGCACGACCCACGTCATGATCGACCCTTCCGAGTCAGTCTTGTCGTGGTGCGGGTACTGCTCCCTCGTCCGCGAGACCGGCTGCGGTCTCCGGCATCCAGGCTAGCGGCGGATGCTGTGCACCTCGTGTGCAGGCGGCGCCCGGTGGGCGGTGGCGGCCGGTGTGCACCGCGCCTGGCAGACTCGAGGGGTGACGTCCCCCGATCGCGCAGCGCCCGACCGATACGTGCTCGCGACCGACGGCGCCTGCAAGGGCAATCCGGGGCCCGCGGGTTGGGCGTGGGTGGGGGAGGACGGTAACTGGGCCGCCGGCTCGCTGCCGCAGGGAACCAACAACATCGGCGAGCTGCTGGCGCTGCTGTACGCGATCCGCGATCATGCCGACGTGCGCGAGCTCATCGTGCAGGCCGACTCGAAGTACGCGATCGACACTTACTCCTCCTGGATGGACGGGCATCGCCGCCGCGGCTGGGTCACGAGCGCGAAGAAGCCGGTCGCCAACCGCGAGATCCTCGAGCAGCTCATCGCCGTGCGCGATGCCCGCCGCGCGGCGGGGCTGCCGGATGTCGTGCTCGAGCACGTGCGCGGCCACGCCGGTCATCGCCTCAACTCCTGGGCCGACGAGCGCGCCGTGCGGGCGTCTCAGCACGCCGCGAAGGGCACGGCGTCCGAATGGTCATCGCTCGGAGGCGCGCACGAGAAGCTCGACGTGTCGGTCGACCCTCCGAGGAGTGCCGGCGATCGGCGCTAACCGCACCGCGCTGGATTCGGGGTGGTCGTGAGGCGGCGCGACCGCTAGCTTCGTGTCGGTACACGAGGAAGAACGGAAACCACCATGCCGCGTCGCCCCCTGTTGCTGCTCACCGCCGCACTCGCCGCGGCTGTCGCGCTCAGCGGCTGCCAGAGCGCCGGTGCTCCCGCTGAGCCGCCGTCGGACACGGGCGACGAGCCTGCGGCGGCCCTCCGGTACACACCCGTCGACGAGCCCGGCGGGGTATCCGGATGCGTGCAGGAAGGCGACACGGTGCTCACCCTCGGTGACGACCCCCTGCCGCGCACCGAGTCGTTGACCTTCGGCGACAGCGATCGGGCGGTCATCCTCGCGCACCAGGCGGGGCAGCGCCCCTGCTCCTGGAACGACTACGGTCGCGCGCTCGCAGAGCGCGGCTACCGCGTGTTCATCCCCTCGCTCACCGGCACCCCGGATGCCGTCATGGGCGCCGCGGTCGCCTGGCTCACCGAGAACGGGGTGACGCAGTACGCGATGGTGGGGGCCTCGATGGGCGGCACCTACGTGCTCGCCTCTGCGGCTGCACTGACGCCCGCCCCGAGCCTTGTCGTGGCGATCTCGTCGCCCACCGAGTACGCCGGCGTCGACGCGCTCGCCACCATCGGCGACATCCGATCCCCCGTGCTGCTCGTGGCGGGCGACGGCGATCAGGACTTCGCGGCCCAGGCGCAGCGGCTCGCCGAGGCTCAGCCGGATGCCGAGCTGCTCGTCGTCGCCTCGCGCGCGCACGGCACGGAGTTGCGCTGGGGCGACGCCCAGGTGGCCGAGCGGCTCGACGCCGCGCTCGATGAGGCCCTGGGCTAGCGTGTGACCTTCGACCCCGTCGACGACTCGGCGCCAGGCGACGCTGGCGCCGTGGGGCGAGGCGACACCCCGCCCGACCGGGGCCTGACGCGTGCCGAGGTCGAGCATCGCATCGCCGACGGCCGCACGAACCGCTTCCACCCGCGCGCGAGCCGCGGTATCGGCAGCATCGTGCGAGCCAACGTCTTCACGCTCTTCAACGGCATCATCGCCGTCTGCTTCGTGGCCCTCCTGGCGTTCGGGCGCTGGCAGGACGCCCTGTTCGGGTTCAGTGCCCTCGGCAACCTGCTCATCGGCTCGTGGCAGGAGCTGCGTGCGAAGATCGCGCTCGACCGGCTCACCCTGCCGTCTTCGCCCTCGGCCCACGTCATCCGTGACGGCGCAGAACTGCTCGTGGCCTCCGAGGACGTGGTCGTCGACGACGTGATCGTCGTGCGCGGCGGCGACCGCATCCCTGCCGACGCGCGGGTGCTCGAGGCGGTACGGCTGCAGGTCGACGAGTCGCTGCTCACGGGCGAATCGGATGCCGTGGACAAGTCGGCAGGCGAGGTGCTGCTGGGCGGTTCCCTCGTGGTCGCGGGCGAGGCGCATGCCGTCGTCGATCGGGTGGGGGCCTCGACGTTCGCCAACAGCCTCGCGAGCCAGGCGCGCAGGTTCTCGCTCGTCGCGAGCGAGCTGCACGCGGGGATCCGGCGCGTGCTGCGCTGGGTGGCGATCGCGCTCGGCCCGATCGTCGTGCTGTTGCTGCCGGCGCAGGTGGTGGCGCTCGGCGGGTGGTCGGCCCTGGCCGTCGCCGAGGAGTGGCGCAGTGCCTCGGTGTTCGCGATCGCGGCCGTCGTCGCGATGATCCCGCTCGGCCTCGTGCTCATGACGAGCCTCGCCTTCGCGCTCGGTGCGGTGCGGCTGGCCCGCGATCGGGTGCTCGTGCAGGAGCTCGCCGCGATCGAGGTGCTCGCGCGCGTGGATGTGATCTGCTTCGACAAGACCGGCACCCTCACCGAGGGCGGGGTGCGCTTCGAGGAGGAGATCCCGCTGCTGCCCTCCGACGCGCAGCCGGAGGGCTGGCGCGCCGTGCTGGCCTGGTTCGCGTCCGTGCCGGATGCCAACGCCACAGCGCAGGGACTCGCGACCGCCTACGCCCATCCCGTTCTCGAGCGGCCGCGGGAGCAGCTGGCGTTCTCCTCGGAACGCAAGTGGGGCGCCGTGGGGTTCACCGCGGAGGCACCGGGCACCTGGCTGCTCGGCGGACCCGACGTGCTGGTGCCGGGCGGCGGGCTCGCCGCGCGCACCGCACCGCTGGCGGAGTCGGGCCGCCGCACGCTGCTGCTCGCCCACACCACGGCGCCGCTGCCGGATGAGGGTGCACTGCCCGCCGGGATTCGGCCGGTCGCGCTGCTGGTGTTCCGCGAGCGGATCCGTTCGGATGCGGCCGACACGCTCGCGTACTTCGCGCGCGAGGGCATCGGCATCCGGGTGCTCTCGGGCGACGACCCGCGCACAGTCGCCGCGATCGCGCGCGACGTCGGCATCCCGGTGACTGAGGCGGTCGACGCGCGCACCCTGTCGAGCGACCCCGGGGGACTCGCCGAGGCCGTCGAGCGCAACCTCGTGTTCGGGCGGATCACCCCCGACCAGAAGCGCGAGCTGACCCGCGCCCTGCAGGCGAACGGGCACACCGTGGCGATGATCGGCGACGGCATCAACGACATCCCGGCGCTCAAGCGGGCCGACATCGGCATCGCAATGTCGAGTGGGGCGCCCGCCGCGCGGGCGGTGGCGCGGATGGTCGTGGTCGACGGCAGGTTCGCGCGGCTTCCGACCGTGGTCGCCGAGGGCCGGCGGGTGCTCGCCAACATCGAGCGCGTCTCGATGCTCTTCTTCACCAAGACGACGTGGGCGGCGGCGCTCGCGGTGCTCACCGCGGTGTTCGTGGTGGGCTTCCCGTTCCTTCCGCGCCAGCTGTCGGTGCTCGACGGCCTCACGATCGGCCTTCCGGCGTTCCTGCTCGCCCTCCTCCCCAACGCCCGCCCGTATCGGGTCGGGTTCCTGCGGCGGTCGCTCGCCTTCGCGGTGCCCGCGGGGCTCGCCATCGCGCTCACCCTCATCGCCTTCGCGGCGGGCGCGTCGTGGCTGGGTGTGCCGGCGCTCGAGGTGCGCACCGCTGCCACCTTCATCCTCGGCATCGCGGGACTCTGGGTGCTCGCGCTGCTGTGCCGGCCGTTCGGGGTGCGTGAGACCGCGGTGCTGCTGCTCATGGCGGCGGGACTCGCCGGCGTCTTCCTCATCCGCCCCGTGCGCGAGTTCCTCGAGCTCGCCGAGCTCTCCCCGACCGCGTGGCTCGTCGCCGTGGGGTCCGCCGCGGCCGCGATCGGCCTCATCGAACTCGGCCGACACCGTCGCGCGTGGGCCCCGTGGGGCTCGAACCCACGACCTACGGATTAAAAGTCCGCTGCTCTACCGACTGAGCTAGAGGCCCGCGCACTCCAGGGTAGTCGCCGTGCGGGGCCGCTCGCGCAGGAGCACAATGGATGCGATGGCCGACGACTTCCACAAGCCCACGTTGTTCGGCGGACGCGAGTTCGAGGCGTTCCCCGGCCCCTCCGTCGACCCCGCTGTGAGCCGCCGCATCGCCCACGACACCGCCCGCGGGCTCGTCGCGCGCGTGCGTGACAGCGATGACCCCGAGGTGCTCGACCGCGTGGTGCGCTTCACCGACGAGCACGGCCTCGAGGCCGTCGCCGAGCTGTGGGCGATGTCCGGCCCGCACACGCTGCCGGGCGCACTGTGGCGGATCTACCTGCTGCGCACCATGATCCGGCAGGATCCGGATGGTGTGGCGCTGCTGTTCCAGCGCGGCACCGAGGTGCTCGCCACGATCGATCCGGTGGTCGCGGGGGCTCCGAGCCCCGCAGGGCCCGAGGAGGTGCTCGAGCTCTCCGACCGCATCCTGCGCGGGGTCTTCGACGGCGACCTCGCGCACGCTCTCGAGCGCGCATCCGCGTTCTGCCGCGTCGAGGCGGCGGGTGCCGCATCGATCGCCGACGACCAGGAGGGTGCCGCGCCCGAGCGCGCGAGCGAGCTGACCACGCGCGCCTCGCGCCTCACGACGGTCGCCGAAGAGCTCGCGGTGTGCGGCCGCCTCGCGCGCGAGGACGCGCTCGAGTAACTCGCCCCGAAGCCCGGCGCGTCCGCCGCCTTTGTCGAAAATGCAGGAGATCTCCAGCAGTAAGGCCGTGTTTCGAGGCCCGCCTGCGTGGCGGCTGTATGGATCTCCTGCATTTTCGACGCGGCTGCGGCGGCGGCGAGGCTCGCGTAAACTGCTACGGCCGGGCCGCAGTAACCCCGGGCTCCACTTTTCGCCGCTTCGAGCGGCCTCGCGCCGAGAGGCGTTCTGCGGCCCGGCACTCGTGTGCTCGGACGAGGGCGCCGCGCGGCCCACTGGGTCGCCGATCCGGATGCGCACCGCCCGAATCACGGACCGTCGCGGCTGAATTAAGGACCCTGCCCAACTCAAGGAGCTGCGCGCCCGAATCACGGAACCGAGCCGGCCGACTTTCCTCAGGCGCCGCATCCGGCGACATCCGCAACACGCGCTCCTTGATTTGGGCGCGCAGCTCCTTGACTTGGGCGAGCGACTCCTTGACTTGGGCGCGCAGCTACGCGACCCGTGCGCGGCTCACCCGAACTTGCCGGAGACGTAGTCCTCGGTGGCCTTCACCGACGGCATCGAGAAGATCTTCGTGGTGTCGTCGTACTCGATGAGCTTGCCGGGCTTGCCGGTGCCCTCGATGTTGAAGAACGCGGTGCGGTCGGAGACGCGCGAGGCCTGCTGCATGTTGTGGGTCACGATGACGATCGTGTACTCCTTCTTGAGCTCCTCGATGAGGTCCTCGATCGCGAGCGTCGAGATCGGGTCGAGGGCAGAACAGGGCTCGTCCATGAGGATCACCTCGGGGCTCACCGCGATCGTGCGGGCGATGCACAGACGCTGCTGCTGACCGCCCGAGAGGCCGGAGCCCGGCTTGTCGAGGCGGTCCTTCACCTCGTTCCACAGGTTCGCGCCGCGCAGCGAGCGCTCGACGAGGTCGTCGGCATCCGTCTTCGAGATCTTCTTGTTGTTGAGGCGCACGCCGGCGAGCACGTTCTCCCGGATCGACATCGTCGGGAACGGGTTCGGCCGCTGGAACACCATGCCCACCTGCCGCCGCACGAGCACCGGGTCGACGCCGGGGCCGTAGAGGTTGTTGCCGTCGATGAGCACCTCGCCGTCGACGCGCGCGCCCGGGATCACCTCGTGCATGCGGTTGAGCGTGCGGATGAAGGTCGACTTGCCGCATCCGGACGGGCCGATGAAGGCGGTCACCGTACGGGGCTCGATCGTGAGGGTCACGCCCTCCACGGCGCGGAAGGCGCCGTAGTAGACGTCGAGGTCGCGGACTTCGATGCGCTTGGACATGGGTTCCTTCGGGTGGGTCAGCGCCCGAACTTGGGCGAGAAGAAGTGGGAGACGATGCGGGCGATCGCGTTCAGCAGCGCGACGATCAGGATGAGGGTGAGCGCGCCCGCCCACGCCCGCTGGAGGTAGAAGTCGGCGTCGGTTCCCGGGCTCACGTACTGCGTGTACACGAACACCGGCAGCGACATCATCCGTTCCGAAAGCGGGTTGTAGTTCACGGATGCGGTGAAGCCGGCCACGATCAGCAGCGGCGCGGTCTCCCCGATGACGCGCGAGATGGAGAGCATGATGCCCGTCGTGATGCCGGCCACCGAGGTGGGCAGCACGACCTTCACGATCGTGCGCCACTTCGGCACGCCGAGCGCATAGGAGGCCTCGCGCAGCTCGTTGGGCACGAGCTTCAGGATCTCCTCGCTCGAGCGCACCACGACCGGGATCATGAGGATCGAGAGGGCGACCGAGCCCGCGAGCCCCGACCGGGCCCCCTCGCCGAACAGGAGGGCGAAGAGGGCGTAGGTCGCCAGACCCGCGACGATCGAGGGGATGCCGGTCATGACGTCGACGAAGAAGGTGATGCCGCGTGCGAGGCGGCCCGTGCCGTACTCGACGAGGTAGATCGCCGTCATCAGGCCGATCGGGATCGAGATGACCGCCGCGAGGCCCGTGATGATGAGCGTGCCGATGATGGCGTGGATGGCACCTCCGCCCTCGCCGACGATGTTGCGCATCGAATAGGTCAGGAAGGTGCCGTTGGTCAACGTGGGCAGGCCGTCGGTGACGACCGTGATCGTCAGCCAGATGAGCGGGATGAGGGCGAGCACGAACGCCCCCGTGACGAGCGAGGTCACGAGCCGGTCGCTCGCCTGACGCCCGCCCTCGACGAGCAGCGAGATGAGCCAGTTCACCGCGATGAACAGGGCGACGCCGACGACGATGCCGCCGATCCAGTTGATGTCGCTGTCGGATGCCGCGGCGAGCAACCCGAACGCGACGAGCGACACGGCGAGGGCGATCGCGAGAATCGGCCACGGCATCCATCGCGGCAGCTTGCCGGTCGTGTAGGCGTTGGCGAGCACCCGCGGGGCGGCGGTGTCGGTCGTCATCAGTTGGCTCCCGAGAATTCCTTGCGGCGCGCGACCGCCCAGCGTGCGATGGAGTTGACCGCGAAGGTGATCACGAACAGGATGAGGCCGGTCGCGATGAGCACGTTGACATAGTCGCCGTGCGCCTCGGGGTAGTTGAGCGCGATGTTGGCGGGGATCGTGGTGGGGTTCTGCGATCCGGTCAGCACGATGCTGATCACGGCAGCCGGCGAGAGCACCATCGCCACCGCCATGGTCTCCCCGAGCGCGCGACCGAGGCCGAGCATGATCGCCGAGATGACGCCCGGCCGACCGAAGGGCAGCACGGCGAGCTTGATCATCTCCCAGCGGGTCGCGCCGAGCGCGAGCGCCGCCTCCTCGTGCAGCTTCGGCGTCTGCAGGAAGACCTCGCGGCACAGCGCGGTGATGATCGGGAGGATCATGACGGCGAGCACGATCGCGACGGTCAGGATGGTGCGGCCGGTTCCCGAGACGGGAGGGGTGAAGAGCGGGATCCAGCCGAAGTTGTCGGTGAGCCAGACGTAGAAGGGCTGGAGGGCGGGGGCGAGCACCTTCGCACCCCAGAGACCGAAGACGACCGACGGCACGGCGGCCAGCAGGTCGATGGTGTAGCCGAGGCCCTGCGCGAGGCGGCGCGGAGCGTAGTGCGAGATGAAGAGCGAGATGCCGAGCGCGATGGGCACGGCGATGAGCAGCGCGAGGGCCGCGGCCCACACGGTGCCGAAGACGAGCGGGGCGACGTAGGCCCAGAAGCTGTCGGGCTGTCCCTTGATCTCGGCCGGGTCCATGACGAATGCCGGCAGCGACTGCGCCACGAGGAAGATCGCGACGCCCGCGAGCACCACCAGGATGAGGGCGCCGGCCGTGAGGGCGGCGCCCGAGAACAGGCGGTCGCCGAGACGCTGCTTGGCGGTGATCCGGGCCGGTACGGCGGTCATGGGGTCCTCGCGGTGGGGGTCTTGGTTCAGTGTGTCGTGCTGCGGCGCCCGGTCAATTTCCTTGGGGGGGCCCCCGCAGCCCGGTGATGCTGGTGCTTACTTGATCGCGGCGATCGCGTCCGCGACCTTCTTCGACAGGTCGGCCGACAGCGGGGCGGCGCCCGCTGCCTCTGCCGCGACCTTCTGGCCCTCGGCGCTCGTGACGTAGCCGATGTAGGCCTTCACGAACTCGCCCTTGGCGGCATCCGCGTACTCGGTGCACACGATGCTGTAGGAGACGAGCACGAGCGGGTAGTGGCTCGGATCGGTCGTCTTGCGGTCGAGCTTGAACGCGAAGTCGTTCGCCTCGCGGCCCTCGACGAGCGGGGAGTCCGAGACGACCGCGGCGGCGGCCTCCGGGGTGTAGCCGACGAACTGGTCGCCGACCTTGATCTTGGCGGTACCGAGGTCGCCTGCCTTCGAGGCGTCGGCGTAGCCGATCGTGCCGGTGCCGTTCTTCACGGCGTCGACGACGCCCGAGGTGCCCTGCGCGCCCTCACCCGACTGGTACGGGAAGGCGTCGGCCGGCTTCTGGTCCCAGACCTCGGGGGCGACCTGGTTCAGGTAGTCCGCGAAGTTCTTGGTGGTGCCGGAGTCGTCCGAACGGTGCACGGCGGTGATCGTGGTGCTGGGCAGCGTGGCGCCCTCGTTGAGCGCGACGATCGCGGGGTCGTTCCAGGCGGTGATCTCGCCCTTGAAGATCTTGGCGAGGGTGGCGGCGTCGAGGTTGAGCTCGTCCACGCCCTCGACGTTGTAGATCACCGCGATCGGCGAGATGTAGGTGGGGATGTCGATGGCCTTCGCGTCGGCCGCGCACGAGCCGAAGGTGCCCGCGAGCTCGTCGTCGGAGAGCGCCGAGTCGGAGCCGGCCCAGTCGGAGCCGCCGGCGATGAAGGTCTCGCGTCCCGCACCGGAGCCGGTCGGGTCGTAGTTGATGGTCACCTCGGGGTTGGCCGTCTGGAAGGCGGCGATCCACGCCTCCTGAGCCGAGCCCTGCGCGGACGAGCCCGCGCCGTTGAAGGTGCCCGAGAGGCCGCTGGGCTGCTCGGAACCGTCACCGGACGGCTGCTCGTTGGCGGCGCAGGAGCTGAGGGCGAGGGCGCCCGCGAGCGCGAGGGCGGCGATTCCGCCGATACGCGTGATCTTCACTGTGTTCCCTTCGGGAATGTCGGTCAGGTTCGAGGCTCTTGGCGGCCTCGCTGCCGACGCTAGGAAGCGACGGTGACCAGCGTCGTGGGGAACGGTGAACGGAAGGTTAACAAGCGGGCAACGGTGGCGCCGCTCTCACGCGGTCGGCCCGTGCACCTCGACGGCGACGATCCCGGATTCCGGGTGCTCGACGGGCACATGCAGCACGGCGTACTCGCCCGTGCCGAGGGCCGCTGCCCGTTGCAGCCGCGCGCTGCCGTCGGTGCCCGTCTGCTCCGCGACGGCCGCGATGATCTGGGGGAGCACCGGGCCGTGACTGCACAGCACGGTCGTCTCGGCATCCCGGATGCGGGCCGCCACGAGCGCTCGCACGGCCTTGCCGCCGGAGCGGTAGGCGTCCTGGCTGATGTCGTGGTCCTCCTCGACGGGCAGTCCGGTCACCCGCGCCGTGGGGGCGATCGTGCGCAGGCAGCGTTCCGCCGTGGAGCTCATCAGCATCCGCGGCCGGAAGGCGGCGACGCCGTGCGCGACGCTGAGCGATTGGTCGATCCCGCGCTGCATGAGCGGGCGCGTGGCATCCGGGCCGTCCCAGTCCTCGGCCGGCACCGCCTTGCCGTGTCGGAGCGCGATGATGGCGAAGGTGCGGGCGCGGCCCTGTGCGAACAGCTCGGCGAAGCGCTCGACGATGTCGACGTCATGCGGATAGCTGAGAACCTTGCGGGCCCGGCTGAGCCCGACCCAGTGCAGCTCCTCGATCTCGTCGTTGGAGACGAAGGTCGAGTTGGCGATCGCCTCGGCGCTGACCTCGCCTGCCCAGTAGTACACCTGCTTGTCGCGGCCGCCCGGCAGCTCGTACTCGACGACCCCGAGGGGCGCGCCGAGCCCGATGATGAGTCCGGTCTCCTCGGCGATCTCGCGTACGGCCGTCTCAGGGAGGGTCTCGCCCGGGTCGACCTTGCCTTTGGGCAGCGAGACGTCCTTGTGCTGGGTGCGGTGCACGAGGAGGATCTTCGGCTTGCCCTTCTTCGACACGCGCCAGCAGACGGCGCCTGCTGCGAGCACGGGGGGCGGGGTCATCGCGCCCCCACCGGCCGCCGACGGCTCGAGACCTGCCGCCAGCGTTCGTCCTGAAGGTCCACGAGCGGCTCACCCGTCGCATCCCGATCGTGTCGCACCCAGTCGCCGTCTGGCTCGAGGTGCCACGACGAGGTGCTGTCGTCCATCGCGAGGTCGAAGAGCTCGCTCGTCTCGGCGATGTGGGCCGGGTTGTCGAGTCGTACGAGCGCCTCGACGCGGCGGTCGAGGTTGCGGTGCATCATGTCGGCGCTGCCGATGTACACCTGCGGGTCGCCGTCGTTCTCGAAGTGGAAGATGCGGGAGTGCTCGAGGTAGCGGCCGAGGATGGAGCGCACCCGGATGTTCTCGCTGAGCCCTTGCACGCCGGGCCGCAGCGAGCAGATGCCCCGCACCCAGACCTCGATGGGCACGCCCGCCTGGCTCGCCCGGTAGAGCCCGTCGATGATGGCCTCGTCGACCATCGAGTTGACCTTGATGCGGATGCCGCTCGGCCGCCCGGCGAGCGCGTTCGCCGCCTCCTGCTCGATCTGCTTGAGCAGGCTCTTGCGCAGATACCGCGGGGCCACGAGCAGCCGCTTGAACTTCTTCTCGATGGCGTAGCCCGAGAGCTCGTTGAAGAGGCGCGTCAAGTCCTTGCCGACCACCGGGTCGGCGGTCAGCAGGCCGAGGTCTTCGTACACCCGGCTCGTCTTGGGGTTGTAGTTGCCGGTGCCGATGTGGCTGTAGTGGGTGAGGGTGCGCCCCTCCTGCCGCACGACGAGCGCGAGCTTGCAGTGGGTCTTGAGCCCCACGAGCCCGTAGACGACGTGCACGCCCGCCCGCTCGAGCTTGCGCGCCCAGGAGATGTTGGCCTGCTCGTCGAAGCGCGCCTTGATCTCCACGAGCGCGAGCACGGCCTTGCCGGCCTCGGCGGCGTCGATGAGCGCCTCGACGATGGGGCTGTCACCGCTCGTGCGATACAGGGTCTGCTTGATGGCGAGCACGTGGGGGTCGGCGGCGGCCTGCTCGAGGAACGCCTGCACGCTCGTCGCGAACGACTCGTAGGGGTGGTGCAGCAGGATGTCGCCCGCGCTGATCGAGGCGAAGATGTCGGGCCGCTCGGTGGGCTCGGCGGGCTGCAGGGCGACGGAGGTGGTGGGAACCCGCCGCGGGTACTTCAACTCGGGCCGGTCGAGTCGGTTGAGTTCGAAGAGCCCACCGAGGTCGAGCGGTGCGGGCAGCCGGTAGACCTCGCGGTCGGTGATCCGCAGCTCCTGCATGAGCAGCCCCAGGGTGACCTCGTCCATGTCGTCCGAGATCTCGAGGCGGATGGGGGAGCCGAACCGCCGCCGCAGCAGTTCCTTCTCGAGCGCCTGCAGCAGGTTCTCGGTCTCGTCCTCCTCGATCACGACATCCTCGTTGCGCGTCACGCGGAACTCGTGGTGCTCGAGGATCTCCATGCCCGGGAACAGTTCGCCCAGGTGGTTGGCGATGAGGTCCTCCAGCGGGATGTAGCGCAGGATGCCGCGCACATCGGGCAGCTGCACGAACCGCGGCAGGTTGGTCGGCACCTTGAGGCGCGCGAACTCGACCTTCTCGGTCTTGGGGTTGCGCACCCGCACCGAGAGGTTGAGCGAAAGCCCGGAGATGTACGGGAAGGGATGCGCGGGGTCGACCGCGAGCGGCATGAGCACGGGGAAGATCTGGTTCTGGAACACCTCGTGCAGCGAGTCCCGGTCGGCCTCGTCGAGGTCGTTCCAGGTCTCGATGTGGATGTCGGCCGCATCGAGCGCGGGCTTCACCTGGTCGCGGAAGACGCGGGCGTGACGCTCCTGCAGTTCGTGGGCGCGATCCGAGATGTCGGCCAGCACGTCGAGGGGGGCGCGGCCGACGTTCGTCGGCACGGCGAGACCGGTGTCGATGCGGCGCTTGAGACCCGCGACGCGCACCATGAAGAACTCGTCGAGGTTCGTCGCGAAGATGGCCAGGAAGTTGGCGCGCTCCAGCAGCGGCAGCGCGGGATCCTCGGCGAGTTCGAGCACCCGCTGGTTGAAGGCGAGCCAGCTGATCTCACGGTCGAGGAAGCGGTCGGGAGGCAGCGTTCCGTCGTCGAGCGGCGCCGGGTCGGCCTCGTAGTCGTCCAGCAGGTCCGCGGCCAGCGTGGCGTCTCCGAACGGGCTGTTCGTCTCCATCGCACCATCCTGCCAGCAACGGGGTTAACGGCGGATGTCGCTCACGCGTCCGCCGGCACGGCCGCCGGCTCGTCGTCGTAGACGTTGAAGCGGTAGCCGACATTGCGCACCGTGCCGATGAGCGAGTCGAGCTCGCCGAGCTTGGCCCGCAGCCGCCGCACATGCACGTCGACCGTGCGGGTGCCGCCGAAGTAGTCGTAGCCCCACACCTCGGAGAGCAGCTGCTCGCGGGTGAACACGCGAGACGGATGCGTCGCGAGGAAGCGCAGCAGCTCGAACTCCTTGAAGGTGAGGTCGAGCGGCCGCCCGTGCACCTTCGCCGAGTAGCTCGCCTCGTCGATCGTGACGCCTGAGGCCTGGATCTTCGAGTCGGTGCTCTGCTGGGCGAGCCGGTCGATCACGAGGCGGATGCGCGCGTCCACCTCCGCGGGACCGGCCGTGGTCAGGATCACCTCGTCGACCCCCCAGTCGGCCGACACGGCGGTGAGCCCGCCCTCGGTGAGCACGAGCACGAGCGGCACCCCGAGCCCTGTCGTGCGCAGGATCTTGCACAGCGACTTGGCGCTCGCGAGGTCCTGACGCGCGTCGACGAGCACGACGTCCGAGGTGGGCGCATTCACGAGCGAGGCGGGTTCCGCGGGGATGACCCGCACCCGGTGGCCGAGCAGTCCCAACGCCGGCAGGGCATCCGTGTCGGCGGCAGAGCTCAGAATCAGCAGCTGCGCCACGCAGGTCCTTTCGGGGCGGTCGGGTCTCGTCGCTACGGAAGAGTGTACGGCCCGCGTAGTCTGGCTCCGTGGCCATCTCGTTGCGCAGCGTCATCCCGGTGTGGATCGGCGCCCTGCTCGGGGCGGTCGCGGTGGGCATCTTCGCCCTGCCGGGCACGCTGACCTGGATCCCCGTCGTCATGGCGGCGGCAGTTCTGCTGACCTTCGCGATCCAGTTGAGTCTGGCTCGCAAGGAGGGGCTCGTCGAGCGCATCATGGCGAGCCTCGGCGGTGCGCTCATCGTGCTCGTGGTCGCGACGGGGGTGCTCGTGGGGATCGGGCTGTCCACGTCCACCACCATCGAGGCGCCGTGCGCGTGCACGACGGTCGGCGACGCGCGGTAGCCCCGCGGTAGAGTGGGCAGCATGATGCTGGCGCTCGAGCTCTTCTTCATCGGTCTGCTCGGTCTTGCGACGCTCTCGATCGGCGCCGTCTCCGTCGTGGTGCTCGTGAACCTGTTCCGCGGCCAGCGCTGACGGTGTTCGAGCTCGACGTCGACCTTCCGGCCGAACTCGTCCCGCTCTCCTGGCTGATCGGCGTCTGGGAGGGTTCGGGCGTCATGGCCTACAAGGTCGGCGACGAGGTGCGCGAGCGCGAATTCGGTCAGCGCGTCGCCTTCAGCCACGACGGCACCCCGCACCTGCAGTACTCGTGCACCGCGTGGCTGCTGCCCGAGGCGGACGCGGATGCCGGTGCCGATACCGCTGCTCCGCATCCCCGCCCGCTGTTCTCCGAGATCGGCTACTGGCGGCTCTCACGTCCTCTCGGCGCGGGCGATGACGGACCCGGCATGCTGCCGGCGACGGACGATCCGGTCTTCCAGACCGCGGATGCCGTCGAGACGCTGCGCAACGAGCGCGGCGGTTTCGACATCGAGGTGCTGCTCGTGCAGCCGGGTGGCGTGAGCGAGCTCTACCTCGGCGCGATCACCGGACCGCGCATCGACCTCGCGACGGACGCCGTGCTGCGCTCCGCCACGGCCAAGGAGTACGCGGCCGCGACCCGCATGTACGGCCTCGTCGACGACCACCTGCTGTGGGCGTGGGACATCGCGGCGCTCGGGCAGGATCTGCGCACGCACGCATCCGGACGCCTCGGGCGGCTCGAATGACCAGCCCCTTCGCGGCGAGGCCGGGCGCCGTGGGCGACCCGCCCGAGCACTACGGCGACCCGATCGGCGAACAGCGACCGCTCGCATCCGGAGCCGCCATCGTCGATCTCTCCGACCGCGATGTGGTGACGATCACGGGCCCCGACCGCCGCAGCTTCCTCGACTCGCTCACGACGCAGGCGATCGCCCAGCTCGTGCCGGGCGAGTCGGCCGAGACCATGCTGCTCGACCCGACCGGGCGAATCGAATACGTCGCGCGAGTGCTCGACGACGGCACCACCACCTGGCTGCTCATGGACGCCGGAACCGGTGCCGGTTTCGCGACCTTCCTCGACCGCATGCGCTTCATGCTGCAGGTCGAGGTGGCGGATCGCTCTGCCGACTTCGCCACGATCGGCACCTTCGGCGACGCCCCCGCCGCGACCGCCGCGCCGAGCGGGGTGCCGCTCGTGTGGATCGACCCGTGGGGCGAGGTGCAGCCAGGCGGTTTCCAGTACGCCGCGGGCGAGCATCCGGCCGCGGGCTGGAGCTACCGCGAGGCGCTCGTGGAGACCGCGCGTCTCGGCGAGCTGGCCGCGCTGCCCGCCGCGGGCACGCTCGCGCTCGAGGCGCTGCGGATCGCCGCCTGGCGCCCGCGGGCGCTCACCGAGCTCGACGAGCGCGCCATCCCGCACGAGTTCGACTGGCTGCGCTCGGCCGTGCACCTCGCCAAGGGCTGCTATCGCGGGCAGGAGACGGTCGCCAAGGTGCACAATCTCGGCCACCCTCCGCGTCGTCTCGTGATGCTGCACCTCGACGGAAGCGACGCCGTGCTGCCGGGCGCGGGTGCCGAGGTGCGCCTCGGGCGTCCGGATGACGAGGGCCGCGTGGTGGGGCACGTCACCGCCGCGGCGCGCCACCACGAGCTCGGGCCGATCGCCCTCGCGCTCGTGAAGCGCTCGGCGGATGTCGCATCCGAGCTCACGATCGAGGTCGACGGGGTGCTCGTGCCCGCGGCGCAGGAGGTCATCGTGCCGCCGAGCGCGGGCGCCACCGCGAACGTGCCGCGTCTGCCGCGCCTGGGCGCCCGCTGACCCACCGCTCCTCAGCTGGTTGAGGAGCACGCGCAAGCGGGAATCGTCAGCTGGTTGAGGAGCGCCGCGCAGCGACGCGTCTCGAAACCAGCGTCCCCTCAGGGCTGCGGCGCCACGACCGCCCACGGCAGCGAGAGCTCCCCGAGCCGCCACCGCCCGCGCCCCCCGAGCGGAGGTCGATCCAGCACGGGCCAGCCCGCATCCCGCACGGATGCCACGGTCGACTGCCAGCGCTGCACCGGTCCATAGACCCCCAGCGGCGCCGCAGACGCCCACGCCCGGTCGAGCTCGACGAGCAGGTCGTGGATGCGCTCGCCCGGCACATTGCGGTGGATGAGCGCCTTCGGAAGGCGCTCCGCGACGATCGAGGGAGCTTCGAGGCCGGCCAGGCGCAGCGAGATCGTGAAGGTGTGCGCGCCGTCGGCGTCGAGGGTCACCCAGCTCGCGACCCGGCCGAGCTCTGAGCAGGTGCCCTCCACGAGCTGCCCGCCGGGGGCCAGACGCGAGGTCATCCGCGCCCAGGCATCCGCGACCTCCGCCTCGTCGTATTGCCGCAGCACGTTGAGTGCCCGGATGACGATCGGTCGCCGCCCGCCGTCTGTCGGCACCTCGAAGCCGCCGAGCCGGAAGCTCACGCCGGGCCGCGCCGCGAGCGAGGCGATGCGCACGCGCTCGGGGTCGATCTCGATGCCGAGCACCTCGACATCCGCCCGCACGCGGGCCAGGCGTTCGCGCAGCTCGTTGCTGGTCGTGGCCGACGCCCCGTAGCCCAGGTCGACGACGAGCGGATCGACGGCAGAGCGCAGCGCGGGCAGTGCCGCGATCCAGCGGTCCACCCGCCGTAGCCGGTTGACCCCCGTCGTGCCCCGGGTGATGCGCCCCTCGGGCCTGCCCGCTCTCGCCATCTCCCGCCAAACGCTACAGCGATCGCCCACGATTCCACCTCGGTAGGCTGGTGCGCATGACGTCGACGCTCATCCTGCTCCGCCACGGCAACTCCGAATGGAACCAGAAGAACCTCTTCACCGGATGGGTCGACGTGCGGCTCTCGGAGCAGGGCATCGCCGAGGCGAAGCGCGCCGGCGAGCTGCTCGCCGACTCGGGGCTGCACCCCGACATCCTCTACACGAGCGTGCTGACCCGCGCGATCCAGACCGCGAACCTCGCGCTCGACGTGGCCGACCGCGCGTGGATCCCCGTGAAGCGCAGCTGGCGCCTCAACGAGCGTCACTACGGCGCGCTGCAGGGCCTCGACAAGGCCGAGACGCTCGCCACGTACGGCGAGGAGCAGTTCATGCAGTGGCGTCGCTCCTTCGACGTGCCGCCGCCTCCGCTGCCCGACGACGCCGAGTTCTCGCAGTTCGGCGACCCGCGCTACGCCGACGTGCCCGACGCGGAGTTCCCGCGCACCGAGAGCCTGAAGCTCGTGATCGACCGGATGCTGCCCTACTGGTCCTCCGACATCACGAAGGACCTCGCGGCGGGCAAGACGGTGCTCGTCACCGCGCACGGCAACTCGCTCCGGGCGCTCGTGAAGCACCTCGACGGCATCAGCGACGACGCGATCGCCGAGCTCAACATCCCCACCGGCATCCCGCTCGTCTACGAGCTCGACGACGACTTCCGGCCGACCGCGCCCTCCCGCTACCTCGACCCGGAGGCCGCCGCCGCAGGAGCCGCCGCGGTCGCCGCCCAGGGCAAGAAGTAGCGCCATGGCGGTGCTCGTCGCGTTCTCCGTCGCCCCCGCCAGCAGCAGCCCCGACGGCTCCGTGCACGACGCCGTCGCGGCAGCCGTGCAGATCGTGCGCGACTCCGGCCTGCCCAACCGCACGACCTCGATGTTCACCGAGCTCGAGGGGGAGTGGGACGAGGTCATGGATGTCGTCAAGCGCGCCACGGATGCCGTGACGGCCTACGGATCGCGCGTCTCGCTCGTGCTGAAGGCCGACATCCGCCCCGGCTACTCGGGAGAGCTCGACGGCAAGGTGGAGCGCCTGGAGCGTGCCCTCGACGAGGGCCACGGCAGCTAGTCTCCAGCGCGGGCGGAGCAGCCGGGGTGCGGCGGGAGGAGTTGCCCCCGCCGCCTGCGTGCGTCACCGCCCGGGCGCGCGGTTGCTCCCGCCGTGCCTGCGGTTGCTCCCGCCGTTGACGTGGAGCGGATGCTGCCGTCGTCACGGCTGCGCGTCGAGGAACCCGCGCACGGCATCCGCCGATCGCACGGGGCTGTTGAGCCACGGCGCGTGGCCGCCCGGCACGACGGCGACCTCGACGTGCGGGATCGTCGCGAGTCCCGCATGGCCGAGCTCAGGGTCGATGAAGACGTCATCCTCGCCGAACAGGGCGAAGACGGGCGCGGTGATGCCGGCCAGCTCCGAGGGCGTGAGCTGCAGCTCGCGACGCCCGAGCCCCCGGTAGTACTGCGGCGCCGTCGCCCGGAACTCGGGCCGGAGCGACGCGTACCAGCCGACGTCGACGAGCTCCCGCGGCCAGCCGCCGACCGCGCCGGGACCGAGGGTCATGGCGCTGTTGCGCTCGTAGCGCTCGCGGCTCACCGGGCGGGTGAGCATCGCGGCGAAGCCGGGCAGCGCCAGCATCCGCATCCCGAGAGGTGCCGAGGTGCCCGGCAGTGCGACCCCGGGGGCGCCGAGCACCGTGAGGCTCGCGACGCGCTCGGGCCGGGCGAGGGCGTAGTACAGGCCGAACTGGGCGCCCATGGAGTGGCCGACGAGGTGGGCGCGCTCGAGTCCCGCGTCGTCGAGCACGGCATCGAGCCAGGGGAGGGGCGCGTCGCGGATGCCGGTGTGCGGAATCGCTGCGGCATCCGAGAGTCCGTGGCCGGGCCAGTCGGGGGCGATGACCCGCCGTCCGCTGAAGGCCGGGATGAGCGGCACCGCCGCCGCCGTGACCGCCGCCATTCCGTGCAGCAGCACGACCGGGGTGCGCTCGTCGCCCGCGAGCTCGATGACGTGCAACCGCATCCCGCTGCCCGGCACCTCGACCATCCGGTCATCGGCACGCTCGAGGCCGTATGCGGCGAGCAGCCGCGCCTCGGCGTCGCGGTAGGCGGTGGGGAGGTCGGCCAGAAGGGAGCTCACCGCCTCAGCGTAGGGGGCCTGTTGCTCTCGCTCCCGCCTCTCAGCGGCGGGGGAATCGCGCATGCGGCGGGAGCAACATCCCCCGCCGCGTCGCGGTGTCGCCGCCCGGGCACGCGGTTGCTCCCGCCGATGGTGCGGTTGCTCCCGCCGATGAGGATGCGGTGAGGGGTCAGGCCCAGTCGCCTGTGGCGAGGTACTGCACCTTCTTGGCGATCGAGACCGCGTGGTCGGCGAAGCGCTCGTGGTAGCGGGAGGCGAGGGTCGCGTCGACCGTGTCGACCGTCTCGCCCTTCCACGTCTCCCCGAGCACCTTGTCGAAGACCGCGAGGTGCAGGGCGTCGACCTTGTCGTCCTCGTTGCGGATGTGCTCGGCGATGGCGGTGTCCTGCGTGCGCAGCAGCTCGGTGAGGTTGCGCGCGATCTCGACATCGAGCGCGCCCATCTCGCGGAACGTCGAGCGCAGTCCCTTCGGAACGACCTTCTCGGGGAAGCGGTACCGCGCGAGCTGCGCGATGTGCTCGGCCATGTCGCCCATCCGCTCGAGCGAGGCCGAGATGCGCAGGGCGCTCACGACGATGCGCAGGTCACGGGCGACCGGCTGCTGGCGGGCGAGGATCGTGATGGCGAGCTCGTCGAGCTCGGCGGCGAGCACGTCGATCTTGCGGTCGTTCTCGATGACGCCCTCGGCGAGAGTCACATCCGACTGGTTGAACGCCTGCGTGGCGTTCTCGATCGAGTCGGCCACGAGGCTCGCGATCTCGACGAGGCGCTCCTGCACCTCGTGCAGTTCCTGCTGGAACACCTCGCGCATCGCACTCGTCCTTTCGCCGGATCGGTTCCGGTGTCTTCGCGCGGCAGCTCTCGTCGCGCCGACCGCTCTGCCACGGTCCCCTGGGAAGGTTAACGGGCGGTGGCCGAGTGGTGAACGACCCGGGAAGGCTTGTCGAGACCTCGGGCTTCCGCCTCTCGCCCGTGTGGGTCCGCCCTAATCTAGTCGCATGGACGCCGCCTGGCTTGTGCCCGCCGCCCTCGGGTTCGGGCTCGCCGTCGGCGTCGGCGGTTCCGCCGCTGTCATCGCCGCCCATTCGCGGGGGCAGCGCGCCGCCGCCGTCGTGACCCCGACGGTGCCGGACGGTGTCGAGCAGATCATCGACGCGCTCGAGAACGCCGGTATCGTGCTCGACTCCTCGAACAACGTCGTGAGCTTCTCGCCGGCCGCCGCGGCCCTCGGACTCGTGTGGAACGGTGCGCTCACGCATCCCGAGCTCGTCGCGCTCGTGGATCGCGTGCGCACCGCCGGCGAGGCGGCGGGCGAGGAACTGCAGCTGCCTCGCGGCCCCTTCGGCGACGCCCAGCTGCAGCTCGTGGTGCGCGCGGCACCCATCGGCAGCCGGTTCGTGCTCGTGCTCGCCGACGATCGCACCGAAGCGCACCGCCTGGAGGACGTACGTCGCGATTTCGTGGCCAACATCTCGCACGAGCTCAAGACGCCGATCGGCGCGATCGGACTGCTCGCCGAGGCACTCGAGTCGGCCGCCGATGAACCGGATGACGTGCGGCGCTTCGCCAAGCGCCTCACGAAGGAGTCCGAGAGGCTGCGCTCGCTCACGCAGGAGATCATCGAGCTGAGCCGCCTGCAGTCGGCGGATGCCCTTGAGAACGCCGAGCGGGTGAGCGTCGACAGCGTCATCGCGCGTGCGGTCGATGCGAACCGGGTGGCCGCGGAATCGCACCGCATCTCGCTCGTCGCGCAGACCGATCCGGACGCCATCGTCTGGGGCGACGAGTCGATGCTCGTGACGGCCGTGCACAACCTCATCGCGAACGCGATCCAGTACTCGCCCGACGGAACCCGCGTCGGCATCGGCATCGTTCAGCGCGACGGTGCGATCGAGATCGCCGTCACCGATCAGGGGGTCGGCATCCCGGAGGCCGAGCGTGAGCGCGTCTTCGAGCGCTTCTTCCGCCTCGACAACGCTCGCAGCCGCCAGACCGGGGGCACCGGCCTCGGCCTCGCCATCGTCAAGCACGTGGTGCAGAACCACGGCGGCGACGTGCGCGTGTGGTCGCAGCAGGGCCACGGCTCGACGTTCACCATCCGCCTTCCCCAGGCCCCCGAGGCCGCAGCCGTCCCGAGTCGTGGAGCCCGCACGTGACCCGCATCCTCATCGTCGAAGACGAGCCATCGCTCGCCGAACCCCTCGCCTTCCTGCTGGGTCGGGAGGGATACGAGACCGCCATCGCGGGCGACGGCCGTGCCGCGCTCACCGAGTTCGACACCCACGGCGCCGATCTCGTGCTGCTCGACCTCATGCTGCCGGGCTTGCCCGGCACCGAGGTGTGCCGTGAGCTGCGGGTGCGCTCGAGCGTTCCGATCATCATGCTCACCGCGAAGGATTCCGAGGTCGACATCGTGGTGGGTCTCGAGCTCGGCGCCGACGACTACGTGACGAAGCCGTACTCGAGCCGCGAACTTCTCGCGCGCATCCGGGCGGTGCTGCGTCGTCGCATCGAGTCGAGCGATGAGCTGGAGGAACCCGTGCTGGAGGCGGGACCGGTGCGCATGGACATCGAGCGCCACGCGGTCTCTGTCGATGGCAGGGAGGTCGCGATGCCGCTCAAGGAGTTCGAGCTCCTCGAGTACCTGCTGCGCAACGCGGGTCGCGTGCTCACGCGAGGCCAGCTCATCGACCGCGTGTGGGGATCGGACTACTTCGGCGACACCAAGACGCTCGACGTGCACATCAAGCGCATCCGGGCGAAGATCGAGCCCGATCCCTCGAACCCCGTGCACCTCGTGACGGTGCGGGGGCTCGGCTACCGCTTCGAGAACTGAGCGGAGCCCTCGCGCTCAGCCCTGGGGCGCGTCGGGCTCCGTCGAGCTCGTCTCGACCGGCGTCGGCGTGGGCGTCGGCGTCGGGATGGCGTCCTCGTATTCGGCGAGGGTCGCGTCGAGCACCGGGATGCGCACGCCCTTCTGGGTGTCGCTCAGGTGCACGACGACGTCGAGGAGGCTGCCGGCGGGCTCACCCAGCGGCTCGAGGGTGACCTGCTTGTCCACCCCGAAGGTCGTGCGACCGTTGGCGTCCGCGGTGAGCTCGACTTCGTAGTAGCTGCCGTCGGTCTTCCACTGCACCGTGAAGTCGATGTCGGAACCGGTGAGGTTCACCGCGGTGCCGACGAGGTTGCCGAGCTCGCCGTCCTCGGTGACCACGAGGACGTTCCGCAGCTCGAGGTCGCCCACGGTGAAGTTCTCGCCGTCGCTCGGGTTGTACGGCCGCGACGTCTCGACATGCATCCACATGGTGCAGCCGGACAGGCCGAGGGCGAGCGCCCCACTCAGGGCGATGGCGGCCACGGCACGTGCTCTCACGGGGTTCCTCCAGGTGTCGATGACAGACCCTCCTAGCCTAGCGCGCGCGGGGGAGAGCGCAGTGGCCGAGGGTGAAGTCGGGATGCGACGACCCCCGGCCGGGGTACGCCTGCCGTGATAGAATGGGGGGTCTGCGGAAGGAATAACTCCATGCTCTTCGAGGTCGGCGAAACCGTCGTTTACCCCCATCACGGTGCGGCAACCATCATCGAGGTGAAGGACAGGGTCATCAAGGGTGAGACCAAGAAGTACCTGAAGCTCAACGTCACGCAGGGCGACCTCGTCATCGAGGTGCCCGCTGAGAACGTCGACCTCGTCGGTGTGCGCGACGTCATCGGCAAGGAGGGCCTCGACAAGGTCTTCGAGGTGCTGCGTGCGCCGTTCACCGAGGAGCCCACGAACTGGAGCCGCCGCTACAAGGCGAACCTCGAGAAGCTCGCCTCGGGGGATGTCATCAAGGTCTCCGAGGTCGTGCGCGACCTGTGGCGTCGCGACCAGGACCGCGGCCTCTCGGCCGGCGAGAAGCGGATGCTCGCCAAGGCGCGTCAGATCCTGATCTCGGAGCTCGCGCTCGCCGAGAAGACCGACGAGGAGAAGGCCTCGACGGTGCTCGACGAGGTACTCGCCTCCTGAGCCTCGACGCGGGTTTCGAGACGCGTCGCTCCGCGGCGCTCCTCAACCAGCTGGCACCGGCATAGGCTCGGACCATGGATGAGCCGCGCCTCGCGATCGTCGTCGTCGCCGCGGGAAGCGGCTCGCGCCTGGGGCACGAGACCCCGAAGGCCTTCGTCGAGCTGCGTGGTCGCACGATCCTCGAGCACGCCCTGCACGGGGTGTTCGGGGCGACCCACGCCGCCCAGGTGATCGTCGTCGCGCCCGCGCACCTGGTACCGCAGGCACGCAGCATCGCCGAGCGCGCCGCGGGACCGGCATCCGGATACGTCACGGTCGTCGCCGGGGGAGACACGCGCCAGGCCTCGGTTGCGGCAGGGCTCGCCGTGCTGGCCGCGGGCGTCGAGGCGGTGCTCGTGCACGACGCCGCACGCGCCCTCGCGCCGAGCGCGCTCATCGACCGGGTGGCGTCGGCGGTGCTCGCCGGGAGCGGCGACGGGGTGATCCCGGCACTGCCCGTGGTCGATACCGTGAAGCGCGTCGAGGGGGAGCGCGTCATCGCGGCCGTCGATCGCAGCGACCTCGTACACGTCCAGACCCCGCAGGGTTTCCCGCGGGCCGAGCTGCTGGCGGCGTACGCCGCCGCGGCGGAGGACCACACCGACGATGCGGCTCTCTTCGCGGCTGCGGGCCACGGCATCGTGACCGTTCCCGGCGAGCCACGAGCCTTCAAGATCACGACACCATGGGACCTCGGCAGGGCCGCACGCATGCTCGATGCGGGCAGCGGCATGCGCACCGGCGTGGGAATCGACGTGCACCGCTACGACGATGCCGTGCCGCTCTGGCTCGGCGGCGTGTACTTTCCCGACGAGCCGGGGCTCGCGGGCCACTCCGACGGCGACGCCGTGATCCATGCGATGTGCGACGCCCTGCTCTCGGCGGCCGGCCTTGGCGACATCGGCTCCCGCTTCGGAGCGGCGGCACCCGAGTTCGCGGGCGCCGCGAGCGAGGTCTTCCTGCGCGAGACCCTCGCGCTCGTGGAGGGCGCCGGCTATCGCGTCGGCAATGTCGCGGTGCAGGTCATCGCGCAGCGCCCACGGTTGGCGCCGCGACGGATGGAGATCGAGTCGCATCTGGGAGAACTCCTCGGCGCGCCGGTCAGCATCTCCGCCACGACTTCAGACGGTCTCGGCTTCACGGGCGACGGCGACGGCCTCGTGGCGGTCGCGACGGCGCTCGTCACGCGCTGAGCGAGCTGGGCCTGCGACGCCTCCGCCGGACGATCACCGTCACGAGCGCAGCGGCGCTGAGCACGGTGACGCCGACGAACACGGCGATGAGCACGGTTCCCCACGCCGGCTGGCCGGCGTCGAGCACGCCGCAATCGCCCTCGACGGTCGCCGTCAGGGTGATCGGGTCGAGCGCCTCGCCGGCGGAATAGGTGCCGAAGGCCTCCGCACCGGCGACCGTCAGCACGGCGGGGATGCCGATGAGCGCGCGCCTCTCACCGTCGCGGGTGCGTTCGGCTGCGGCGAGGTCGAGCTCCACGAACTCGACGCCGGCGGCGTCGACCGCCTCTCCCGCCTGGGTCGTTCCATGAACGTCCAGCAGCAGCACGGAGCGGCCGCCGCCGATCACGACGCGCGGGTCCTCGACGGTCGTATCGAGCACGCCCCCGTGGCCCGTGAATCGCACCGAACCCGAGAATCGCACCGTGAGCTCCCCGCCCCGCTCGCTCCCGGCACCGCCCTGCCAGGTGAAGAGCGGGGTGTCGTAGCTCGCGTCGCCGGCCGTCGTCCACTCGCCGTTCGCGATCGAGCCGTCGATGTAGGCGCGGAAGCTCTCCTTGAAGCCCCAGACGAGCGCGGCATCCGACACCGTGCAACCATCGCCCGCTGTGCTCGCGGCCGCGACCGGGCTCGCGGGCACGGCGGCGCCGCCGAGGGCGAGCACCGCTCCCACCAGCACCGCGACGCGGGTCGCGCGTCCACGGCCGCGGACGGACGCATACGACACGGTGCTCTCCCTCTGCTCGGGATGATGGGGGTTCGCGAGAGATGCGACGGGCGACGCGACGCGCGACGGGGCACACCCGGGTAAGGCTGACCTTATCGAGCCAGTATCCGGATGTCGAACCGCTGATCGCACATCCGCCGTCGTCGGACAGGGTGCCCCGGTAAACTCGCCGGGTGACGATCCGTGTGTACGACAGCCGCGCCCAGGCGTTGCGCGACTTCGAGCCCCTCGAGCCGGGCCGCGTCGGCATCTACGTGTGCGGCCCCACCGTGCAGTCGTCACCCCACGTCGGGCACCTGCGCTCGGCGCTCGCCTACGACCTCTGGCGACGCTGGTTCGCGCACTGCGGATACGACGTCGTCTTCGTGCGCAACGTCACCGACATCGAGGACAAGGTGCTCGCCAACGCGAGCGAGCACGAGGAGTGGTGGGCTGTCGCCTATCGGGTCGAGCTCGAGTTCACCGAGTCGTATCGTGCGATCGGCATCCTGCCCCCCACCTACGAGCCGCGCGCGACGGCGAGCATTCCGCAGATGCAGGAGATCATCACGCGGCTCATCGAACGCGGTCACGCCTATGTCGCCGACGACGGCTCGGGAGACGTCTACTTCGACGTGCGCAGCTGGCCGAGCTACGGTGAGCTCACCCGGCAGAAGCTCGACGAGATGACCGAGTCGCCGGATGCCGCGACGCGCGGCAAGCGCGACCCGCGCGACTTCGCCCTCTGGAAGGGAACCAAGCCCACCGAGCCCGAGTCGGCATCCTGGGCCTCGCCGTGGGGCGCAGGGCGGCCCGGATGGCACATCGAGTGCTCGGCGATGTCGCGCCGTTACCTCGGCGCCGAGTTCGACATCCACGGTGGCGGACTCGACCTGCGCTTCCCCCACCACGAGAACGAGCTCGCGCAGTCGACCGCCGCGGGTGACGGCTTCGCGCGCTACTGGGTGCACAACGGCATCGTCATGGTCGAGGGGCAGAAGATGTCGAAGTCGCTCGGCAACTCGATCTACGCCTCCGAGTTCCTCGCCCTGGCCCCACCGGTCGTCGTGCGCTACTACCTCGCGAGCGCGCACTACCGCTCGGCGATCGACTACCACCCCGGCGCCCTCGAGGAAGCCGAGGCAGCGCTCGACCGCATCGCGGGATTCCTCGAGCGCTCGGGGCGCGCTCTCGAGGCGGCCCAGGTAGCCGGCCCGGGAGACGGGCGCGTGCCCGAGGCGTTCGCGGCGGCGATGAACGACGACCTCGGCGTGCCCGAGGCGCTCGGTGTGCTGCACGAGACCGTGCGATCCGGCAACAGCGCCCTCGACGCAGGCGATCTCGCCGAGGTCGCGGTGCTGCGTGAGCGCGTGCGCGCGATGGCGGGGGTGCTCGGTGTCGATCCGACTTCGCCCGAGTGGGCCCACGAGGGGTCGCTCGCCGTCGAGGCCGCGCTCGGCGCGCTCGTGGAGAAGCTGCTCGCGGATCGCACCGCCGCGCGCGCTGCCAAGGACTGGGCGGCATCCGACCGCATCCGTGATGAGCTCGCCTCGGTGGGCATCGCGATCGACGACACACCCGCGGGCGCTCGCTGGAGCCTCGCGTGAACCGGATTCAGCTGGAACGAACGCGGCTGGAACGAACACAGGGGAGCTGCTGATGGCCAAGCCGGGACGCCCGGGGGCGCGCAAGACCAAGAAGGGTGCCACATCGGGCACCGGGGGGCACGGCCGCAAGGCGCTCGAGGGCAAGGGGCCCACGCCCAAAGCCGAGGACCGCAGCTGGCACGTCGCCGGCAAGCGCAAGGCCGCGAACGACCGCCTCGAGGCGGCGCGGGCGCGCCACGGCAAGGGGGAGGCGGTGGCCAAGCGGCCGGGACGTCCGCGGAAGTCGGAGGATGCCGAGCTCGTCACCGGCCGCAACTCGGTCGTCGAGGCGTTGCGGGCGCGCATCCCCGCCACGACGCTGTACGTCGCCGCGCGCGCCGACATGGACGACCGCATGAAGGAGGCGCTCTCGCTCGCGACGAAGCGCGACATCCCGGTGCTCGAGGTCATGCGCCAGGAGCTCGACCGCATGACGGGACCGGATGCGGTGCACCAGGGCGTCGCGCTCAAGGTGCCCGCCTATGAGTACGCGCACCCGATGGATCTGCTCGAGCGGGCCGTCGAATCCGGGAGCACGCCGCTGCTCGTGGCCCTCGACGGTGTCACCGATCCCCGCAACCTCGGGGCGATCGTGCGCTCGGCGGCTGCGTTCGGCGCGCAGGGCGTGATCGTGCCGCAGCGACGCTCGGTGGGCATGACGGCATCCGCCTGGAAGACATCGGCAGGGGCCGCCGCGCGCGTGCCGGTCGCGATGGCCGCCAACCTGACGCAGACGCTCACGGCGTTCAAGAAGCAGGGCGTCTTCGTGCTCGGCCTCGACGGCGGGGGGGACACCCCGCTGCCGGGCATCTCGTTCGCCGACCGGCCGATCGTGATCGTCGTCGGCAGCGAGGGCAAGGGCCTCTCGCGACTCGTGACCGAGACGTGCGATGCGATCGTGTCGATCCCGATCTCGGCTGATACCGAGTCGCTCAACGCGGGCATCGCCGTATCGGTCGCGCTCTACGAGGTCGCGAAGCTGCGCTCGACCCCCTGAGCCGAGGAGCTCGAGGCGGGCGCGTCAGTCTTCGCGCGCGTCGAGGTAGCGCCGGATCGCCTCCGCCGCCGTCGCGTGATCGACGACGTCGGGCTCGCCCGAGGTCGTGATGGTGCCGACGATCTCGCCGTTCACGCGCAGCGGGATGGACCCGCCGTGCGCGCGCAGCAGCTCCTGATCGACATCCGCGCGCTCCGCGAAGGGGGTGCCTGCCTCCTCGTGGCGCAGGCGCACGAGCAACGAGGGCTCACCGAAGCGCTCCGCGACCGCGGCTTTGCCCGCGAGCCACGGATCGTTGCCGGGGCCGGATGCGCCGAGCTTCGCCTGGAAGACCACGTCGCCGCGCAGCACGATGCGCACCGCGAGGTTCAGCCCGCGTTCGTCGATCACCTCGAGGGCCGCGAGGCCGAGATCGACGGCGTCGTCATTGTCGAACGCGGGCACGTCGAACACCGGCTCCCGTTCGAGGTCGGCCACCGTGTACTCCAGGTGCTCGTCCATCAGACCTTCGCCCTCCAGTCCTCTTCGCCGTCCTCGACGACCGCGACGGGAAGCGTGATGGCCGAGGTCTGCGGACCCACGACCGTCACCTCGTCGCGCCGATGCCGCAGCACGGTGTCGACGTAGGAGGTGAGCGCCTCGGCGAGCGGCACATTGCGCTTCTGCTCCTGCGAGAGGTACCACCGGTGGTCGAGCAGCTGATGGAACACCTCGGCCGGCTCGAGCTTGCCGCGCAGCTCGCGCGGGATCGAGCGCACGACCGGCTCGAACACCGACACGAGCCACTCGTGCGCCACCATCTCCTCGTCCTCATCCGCCTTGCCGCGCATGGCGCGATAGGAGTCGAGGTCGTTGAGCAGGCGGCGGGCCTGGTTCTCGCCCGCGTCGAGCCCGGTGAGCCGCAGCAGGCGACGCGAGTGGTGGCCGGCGTCGACCACCTTGGGCTGAATCCGCACCTGGGTCCCGCCGTCGGCCGTGTGGATCGACATCTCCTCGATGTCGAAGCCGAGCTCGTTGAGTCGCTCGACCCGCTCGCGGATGCGCCACCGCTCGGACTGCGGGAAGGTCTCGGATGCCGTCAGCTCGCGCCACAGCGAGCGGTAGGCCGCGACGATGCCGTCGGCGATGTCGACCGGATCGACGGCCTCGTCGAGGCGTCCGCCGGACTGCAGGTCGAGCAGCTCGCCCGCGATGTTGATGCGGGCGACCTCGAGGTCGTTCTCGCGCTGACCGTTGGAGAGGCCGCCCTCGTAGAGCTTGCCGGTCTCGGCATCGACGAGGTAGGCGGCGAAGGCACCGGCGTCGCGGCGGAACAGGGTGTTCGAGAGCGATACGTCGCCCCAGTAGAAGCCGATCAGATGCAGGCGGGCGAGCAGCAGGGCGAGGGCGTCGACGAGCCGCGTCGCCGTGTCGGGTCGCAGTGCCTGCGAGTAGAGCGCGCGGTAGGGCAGCGAGAACTTGAGATGACGGGTGACGAGCGCCGGGGCGAGCTCCTCGCCGTCGCCCGCGACGCGTCCCGTGACGACCGCGACGGGCTCCACGCACGGCACCTCGAGCCGTTGCAGGGTGCGCAGCATGTCGTACTCGCGGCGCGCGAGCTCGGCCGTGGTCTCCTTGACGGCCACGATGAAGCCCTCAAGGTGCACGAAGCGCACGAGGTGGCGCGAGATGCCCTTGGGCAGGGCCGCGATCGTCTCCTCGGGCCACAGTTCGAGCGGCAGATCCCACGGCAGATCCAGCAGCGCCGGATCCGGTACGGCGGAGGTGATCGAGAGGGAGCTCACGCCTCGAGCCTATTCAATGCGGAGAGGCCGCGACCCTCGCGGGATCGCGGCCTCTCCGGCGTTCAGAATGCTTACGCCGTGGCGCCCGCGGCGATCGCGGCGGCGTTGAGGCGCTCGCCCGACTCGACGTCGAACGCGTGCACGTGCTTCGGCACGGGGGTGACGACGACCGTCTCGCCCGCCTCCGGGTGGTTGCGGCCGTCGACGCGCGCGATGATGTCGACGCGGTGACCGTCGAGCTCGGTGTGACCGTAGAGGTAGCCGTCGGCGCCGAGCTCCTCGACGACGTCGACCTCGACCGAGAGGCCCTCGCCCGACGTCGCGATCGCGACATCCTCGGGGCGGACGCCCACGATGACCTTGCCGTTCTTGGCGTGCGCGAGCACATCGCGCTCGATCGGCGTGGTCGAGGTGCCGAACTTCACGCCGCCGTCCACGACATCCGCCTGGAACAGGTTCATGGCGGGCGAGCCGATGAAGCCGGCGACGAAGACGTTGCTGGGCTTCTCGTAGAGGTCGCGCGGCGAGCCGACCTGCTGCAGCACGCCGTCCTTGAGCACGGCGATGCGGTCACCCATGGTGAGGGCCTCGGTCTGGTCGTGCGTGACGTACACCGTGGTGACGCCGAGACGGCGCTGGAGCGAGGCGATCTGGGTGCGGGTCTGCACGCGCAGCTTCGCGTCGAGGTTCGAGAGTGGCTCGTCCATGAGGAACACCTGCGGCTGACGCACGATGGCGCGGCCCATGGCGACGCGCTGACGCTGACCACCCGAGAGGGCCTTCGGCTTGCGGCCGAGGTAGGGCTCGAGGTCGAGCAGCTTGGCGGCCTCGAGCACGCGAGCGGCGCGCTCCTCCTTGCCGACGCCCGCGATCTTGAGCGCGAAGCCCATGTTCTCGGCGACGGTCATGTGCGGGTAGAGGGCGTAGTTCTGGAAGACCATCGCGATGTCGCGGTCCTTCGGCGGAACGTCGGTGACGTCGCGGTCGCCGATCAGGATGCGGCCGTCGTTGACCTCTTCGAGGCCGGCGAGCATGCGCAGGGTCGTGGACTTGCCGCAGCCCGAGGGGCCGACGAGCACGAGGAACTCGCCGTCTTCGACCTGGAGGTCGATCGCGTCGACCGCGGGGCGGGTCGAACCGGGATAGATGCGGGTGGCCTTGTCGAAAGTGACGGATGCCATGGTGATTCGTTCTCCTTCACCGGCAGGTACGTGCCGGACGATCCGTAGTGAATGGAATGACCGCCGGCGTCGGTGCCGATGATCCCGGTCAGTATGACACAGCACGACGGGGCCGCCGTGCTCAGGATGCGTGCGGGCGGCTCCCAGATTGGCTCCCTAGCATCGCAGGCGGCCCGTCGGATTGGCGCGCCGCCGCGTGCGCGTCGTATTCTCTCGAACGCGCTCCATACCCGAGGACGAGGACCGATGACGTACGGCGAGCCCGATCGCGCGGAGCCCGGCAGCAGTGACGCCCGGGCCGCAGCGAAAGAGCGTGCCCGCGAGCTGCGCGCCCTGCACCGCAAGCAGGAGCGTCGCCGGCGGCTGATCGTGCAGTTGAGCGTGCTGGGCGGAGCGATCGTCGTGATCGGCATCGTCGCGGTGACGCTCATCAGCATGAACCAGTCACCCGCCCGCGGCCCGCTCAACATGGCCAGTGACGGCATCAAGATCGGCTCCGAGCTCAAGGCGGTGCGCACCACCGGACTGCTGCCGAGCGCGACCCCGGTGCCGTCGGAGACCAACCCGGTCGACGTCGTCGAGATCCGGCTGTACGTCGACTACCTCTGCGGCAACTGCGGCACCTTCGACCAGAAGAACTCCGAGCAGCTGCGCACCTGGGTCAACTCGGGCGCGGCGACGCTCGAGATCCACCCCATCGCCCTGCTCACCACGAAGTCGGCGGGAACCCAGTACTCCTTGCGCGCCGCGAACGCCGCGGCCTGCGTCGCCGAGTACTCGCCCGACAGCTTCTTCGACTTCCACGAGGCGCTGTTCCGCGATCAGCCCGAAGAGGGCTCCGAGGGGCTGACCGACGCCGAGCTCGTGGAACGCGCCCGCACGGCCGGGGTGTCCAACATCTCCAAGTTCGAGACCTGCGTCGAGAAGCGCCGGTTCACGAGCTGGGTGCAGCAGGCCACCGTGCGTGCGCTCAACGGCCCCATCCCGGGCGCCGACATCGATGCGATCACCACGGCGCCGACGATCATCGTGAACGGCAAGAGGTTCCAGTACACGAAGGACTTCGACGCCAAGGAGCTCGCGCAGTTCGTCACCGAGGTGCAGGGCGAGGAGTACACGGCGACACCGGAGCCGACGCCCACACCGACCGCGACGACGCCGACGCCCGCGGGCTGATCCGCCGGTAGGCTGATGCGCGGCGCCGCGTGCCGCGGCCCATGCCTCCTTAGCTCAGTCGGCCAGAGCATCGCTCTTGTAAAGCGAGGGTCGTCGGTTCGAATCCGACAGGGGGCTCGGAGTTCGAAACGGGAGTCGATGTCGCACGACCATGCACCGCGTCCTGTCGTGACGATGGTCGCCGTCGCGGTCGCCGTGCTCGTCGGCGGGTGCATCGCGCTGCAGTCGCGCGTCAACGGCGAGCTCGCGATCGAGCTGCACGACAGCGTCATCACGGCTCTCATCTCGTTCGGCAGCGGAACCATCGTGCTCGCCCTGGCGCTGCTCGTGTGGTCGCCGGGGCGCCGCGGCATCGGGCGCATCCGGGACGCGGTGCGGGATCGCCGGATGTCGGTCTGGTTTCTCTTCGGGGGCGTCGCGGGCGCGCTCATGGTGGTGTCGCAGGGCCTCACCGCCCCGATCCTCGGCGTCGCCCTGTTCACGGTGGCCCTCGTCGGCGGCCAGACCGTCGGGTCGCTCATCCTCGATCGCCGCGGTGTCGGCACGATGCCCGCGAAGGCGCTCACGCTGCCCCGGATGCTGGGCGCGCTGCTCGCCGTCGGCGCGGTCGCGTGGGCGGTCTCCGACCGGCTGCAGGTCGGTGTGCCGTGGTGGATGCTCGTGCTGCCGTTCGTCGCCGGGGCCGGGACGGCCTGGCAGCAGGCCGTCAACGGGCAGCTGCGCGGGGTATCCGGTTCGGTGCTGAGCGCGAGCTTCGTGAGCTTCCTCGCGGGAACCGTGGTGCTCGCGATCGCGAGCGGCGTCGACCTCGCGGTCAGCGGCACCCGCGTCGTGCTCCCGGCCGAGCCGTGGCTCTACGCGGGCGGCGTCATCGGCATCGTCTTCATCGCGGCCGCGGCGGCGATCGTGCCGCTCACGGGCGTGCTGCTGTTCGGGTTGGCGACGATCGTCGGCCAGCTGAGCGTCGCGGTGCTGCTCGACGTGCTGCTGCCGGTGGCGGACGCCGGTCTCGATCCGGCGACGGTGGGCGGGGCCGCTCTCGCCGTCGTCGCTCTCGCCGTTGCGGCGTACCGGCGGCCGAGACGCCGGGCTCCCGTCACAGACTCGACAGGTGCTTCTTCGCAGTGATCGGGGTGCGTCGGCCGCTCTTCGTGGCGGGCCTCGTGCCCACGTAGAGCCAGCCGAGCAGCCGCTCTTCGGGCGCGAGCCCGTGTGCGCGGTGCACGGCGTCCGCGCGGGTGTAGTGCCCCGAGCGCCACATGACGCCCCAGCCCGCCTCGTCGAGCAGCAGGCTCAGCGCGTGGGCGATGCCGGATGCGACGGCCTCCTGCTCCCAGTCGGCCACCTTGACGCTCGGCTTCGGCGACACGACCACGGCGAGCAGCAGAGGAGCCCGCAGCGGCTTGCGGGCGAGCTTCTCGGCATCCGACCCGGTCGCACCGCTCGCCTCGGCGATCGCCCGACCGACGCGCTCGCGCGCCTCGCCGCGGATCGCGATGACCCGCCACGGGCGCAGCGCCGCGTGGTCGGCGATCGTGCCGGCCACCTCGATCGCGCGACGCAGCTGCTTGTCGCTCGGTGCCTCGGCGCCGACGGAGGAGTGGGACCGCCGCCGCAGCATCGCCTCGGCTACGGCCCCTCTCGTGGGCATCGTCAGCTCTCGGTCGACTCGCCCTGCGCGGCCTCCTCGGGCACGGCCTGGAAGCCGAGCGAGAGCGAGTTCATGCAGTAGCGCAGCCCCGTGGGCGTGCCGAAGCCGTCGTCGAAGACGTGGCCGAGATGCCCGCCGCAGTTGGCGCAGCGCACCTCGGTGCGCACCATACCGAGCGAGGTGTCCTCAAGCAGCTCCACGGCATCCGGGTTGACCGAGTCGTAGAAGCTCGGCCAGCCGCAGCCGGAGTCGAACTTCGTGCCGCTCTTGAACAGCTCGGCGCCGCACGCCGCACAGGTGTAGAGACCCGCGCGGTGCTCGTCGAGCAGCTCACCCGTCCAGGCACGCTCGGTGCCCGCCTGCCGCAGCACGCGGAAGCGGTCGTCCCCGAGCTCCTCGCGCCACTGCTCATCCGTCTTGGTGACCTTGTACCCCATCGCGTTCCCTTCCTCGTCCATCGTAGGAGCGCCTCTCGGGCCCCGCTCGCTGCAACGTCGCGGGACGTCTCAGAGTTCCCGGATGATGGCTGCATGGCAGAGTCGACGCGCGAGTGGTACCTCCGGGCCGCGCGCGAGCTCGCGGCGACGTCACCGCGCCAGGTCGAGTGGTGCCGGGGGGTGGCCGATGACCCGCGCGTGCTCGCCGTGCTCGACGCGGTGCCGCGACCGGCGCGGCAGCCGTCGCTGCTGTTCGCGGTCGCCGCCTACCTCGGCGCGCCGGACGCCCCGTACGCGCGGTGGGCGGATGCCGTGCTCGCCCGGGCCGGTGACGTCGTCGCCGAGCTGCCGCGCCGGCGGGTGCAGACGAACGAGCCGGCCCGATGTGTGCCCCTCGTGGTCGCCCTCGCGCGGATTCCGGGGCCGATCGCGCTCGTCGAGCTCGGTGCGTCGGCGGGGCTGTGTCTCGTGCCCGATCGCTACTCCTATCGGTTCGTCCGGCCCGACGGGGAGGCCGCCGTGCTCGGCACGGGGTCGCCCGTGCTCGAGGCGGAGCTCGTGGGCGCGCCGCCGCCGGAGGATCTGCCCGAGATCCGCTGGCGGTGCGGCATCGACCTCGCTCCCGTCGATCTCGCCGACGCCGACGCCCGGCGATGGCTCGAGGCATCGCTGCCGCCCGACCGTCCCGATCGGCTCGAGCGTCTGCGTGCTGCCATCGCGAGCGCCTCGCGCGCGGCGCCGCGCGTGGTCGCAGGCGACGCGCTCGAGGAGTTGCCGGTTGTGGCGGCCCAGGCGCCTCATGGGCTCACGCTCGTCGTCGCGTGCCTCGGCACCGCCGTCTACCTGCCGGCGGCGGATCGCGCGCGGCTGGTGGCCGGCATCCGTGCCCTGGGTGCTCACGCGGTCACCTTCGAGGCCCGCTCGGCGGTACCTGAGGTGGCCGCCCGCTGGCAGACACTCGCCGCGGACGGCCGCGCGGACGCCGACGCCGCCTTCCTGCTCGCCCTCGACGGCGAGCCGATCGCGAGCGGCAGCGCGCACGGCGACCGTCTGGTCTCGGTGCGCGCCGCGGGTCGCACCGGCGCAGGCGAGGTCCGCTCGTAAGCTGACGTCGACGCGCCCCGAGGCGCGATGCCGGCTGGGTTCGGGAGGTGCGGATGGCCACGAGCAGCGGTGTCGCGCGCCGGGAACCGGACGCTTCCGATGCGGGCCTCGACGCCCTGTCGCTGCGGCTGCTCGCCTTCGAGGATGCCTGGTCGGGGCGCACCGGCGCGAAGGCGTCGGCGATCCGCGCCGAGTTCGGGGTGGCGCCCGCACGCTACTATCAGCTTCTGTCGGCCATACTCGATTCGCCGGCAGCGCTGCGCCACGATCCTCTGCTGGTGCGTCGTCTGCAGCGGATGCGGGACGCCCGCGCCGCCGCTCGTGCCTCACGAACCTTCCGCATCGACACCCAGGACCCGATCGACTAGATGTCCAGCTTCCCCCGCGACCGCTTCGACGACATCCCCTCCGACGTCGACCGCGTGGGCGCACACCGTGCGCCGCGCAAGCCCGGACGGGGCTGGATCGCGTTCGCGTGGGCGGTCGTCGCGACCGCGGTGCTCGTGGTGGCCGGTCTCTTCGGTCTCTCGCTCGTGAACCCCGCCTTCGAGCTGCCGTTCGCGCCCGGTGAGAGCGAGACTCCGCTGCCGTCCGAGACCGTGGTGGAGACCGCGGCTCCCATCACCGATCCGACGACCGTCGACCCGACGAAGTTGGAGACGCTCACGATCGCGGTGCTCAACGGCACGCCGACGTCAGGGCTCGCCAACACGGCCGCCGACCAGATCGCGGCGGCGGGCTGGCCCGACCCGAGCCGCGCAGCCGCCTCCGCGAACGACGAGAAGGTCACCTACGTCTACTACTCCGACCCGGCCGACGAGGGCATCGCCCGGGGGCTCGTGCAGCTCGTGGGCGCCGGCGACGTGCGCCTCTCGGATGCCTTCCCGGCCGCGAGCATCACGGTCGTGCTGGGCCTCGACTACGTGCCGCCGCCCGCGGGCTGAGTCGTCTCTGCGGTGCTCGTCGAGCGGATGCGGCTCGGACGCGCCGCCTCGGCTGCCTCTGCACCGGCGCGGCCCGGCCTAGCATGACCCCATGCGACTGAGCGTGCGTCGATTCTTCGCGGTCGCGGCTCTCGGCGTCGTGCCGCTCGTCGTGACGGGGTGCGCGCCGGGCGAGCCGGTGGCGAGCTCCTCGCCGACCCCGAGCTACACCTCGAGCTACGAGACGCCGGCGCCCGTCAGCTACGCGCCGCTCACTGGACTCCCGGTCGGGGATCCGGCGAGCCTCGCGCATTCTTCGCTTGCGGCGAAGATCGACAACCACTGGGATGCGCGTCCCCAGGTGGGGCTCGAGAACACGGACCTCGTCTTCGAGGAACTCGTCGAGGGAGGGCTCACCCGCTACGTGGCGATCTGGCACTCCGATGTGCCCGCCGAGATCGGGCCCGTGCGTTCCATCCGCCCGATGGATCCGGACATCATCTCGCCCTTCGGCGGCATCGTCGCCTACTCGGGCGGGCAGTACCGCTTCGTCGAGCTCATGCGCTCCACCAACGTGTACAACGCCATCCACGGCCAGCGGGACACCGAGGATGTCATGTACCGCACGAAGACCAAGGCTGCGCCTCACAACGTGCTCGTCAAGGCGCCTGAGCTCATCGCGATGCATCCCGACATCGCGGCACCTGCGCAGCAGTACTCCTATGCCGCCGACGTCGCGTCCTCGACCGCGGCGCGCGAGGGCTCTGCGATGGCCGGGGTGGACCTCGTCTTCGGCAGCTCGGCACACCCCTCGTGGCGGTGGGACGCGGCGACGACGCGCTGGCTGCGCTTCCAGGACGCCGTGGCCGATCTCGACTCGGCGGGCGGCCAGCTCTCGGCCGCGAACGTCGTCGTGGTGCGGGTGGGTGTTTCGAACGACGGCGGCGTGCCCAAGACCGAGCTCGTCGGATCCGGCGAGGCGTGGGTGCTCTCGGGCGGCGGCATGGTGCACGCGTCGTGGTCGAAGGCCGATCGCCTCGCCCCCATCCGGCTCGTCGACGACACGGGGGCCGTCATCCGGCTCGCACCGGGCAACAGCTGGTTCGAGCTCGTGCCGAATTCGGGATCCGTCACGCCGGTGGCCGCGGGCTGACGCCGGGCGCGCACGCGCATCGGGTCGGCTTGCACTCCCCGGTGCCGAGTGCCAGACTGGTCCCTGGCACTCGTCATCTATGAGTGCCAGTTCACTGTGGATCACGTCCGGGAGGGACGACACTAACCCATGGCTAAGATCATCGCTTTCGACGAGGACGCCCGCCGCGGTCTCGAGCGCGGCCTCAACACCCTGGCCGACGCCGTGAAGGTCACACTCGGACCTCGCGGCCGCAACGTCGTGCTCGAGAAGAAGTGGGGCGCGCCCACCATCACCAACGACGGCGTCTCCATCGCCAAGGAGATCGAGCTCGACGACCCGTACGAGAAGATCGGCGCGGAGCTCGTCAAGGAGGTCGCGAAGAAGACCGACGACGTCGCGGGTGACGGCACCACGACCTCGGTCGTGCTCGCCCAGGCGCTCGTGCGCGAGGGTCTGCGCAACGTCGCGGCCGGGGCCGACCCCATCAGCCTCAAGCGCGGCATCGAGAAGGCCGTGCAGGCCGTCGAGGCCGAGCTGCGGGCCAACGCCAAGGAGGTCGAGACGAAGGAGGAGTACGCGGCTACCGCATCCATCTCCGCCGCCGACCCCGAGATCGGCGCGCTCATCGCCGAGGCCATCGACAAGGTGGGCAAGGAGGGCGTCGTCACCGTCGAGGAGTCGAACACCTTCGGCACCACTCTCGAGCTCACCGAGGGCATGCGCTTCGACAAGGGCTACCTGTCGGCGTACTTCGTGACCGACCCGGAGCGTCAGGAGGCGGTCTTCGAAGATCCGTACATCCTGATCGTCAACGGCAAGATCTCGAACATCAAGGACCTGCTGCCGATCGTCGACAAGGTGATCCAGGCGGGTAAGCAGCTGCTCATCATCGCCGAGGACGTCGACGGCGAGGCGCTCGCGACGCTCGTCGTGAACAAGATCCGCGGCATCTTCAAGTCGGTGGCCGTCAAGGCTCCCGGCTTCGGCGACCGCCGCAAGGCACAGCTGCAGGACATCGCGATCCTCACGGGCGGCCAGGTCATCTCGGAGGAGGTCGGTCTCAAGCTCGAGAACGCCACCCTCGACCTGCTCGGCCAGGCACGCAAGGTCATCGTCACCAAGGACGAGACCACGATCGTCGAGGGCAACGGCACCGCCGACGCCATCGCGGGTCGCGTGAAGCAGCTGCGTCAGGAGATCGACAACACCGACTCCGACTACGACCGCGAGAAGCTCCAGGAGCGCCTCGCCAAGCTCGCCGGCGGCGTCGCCGTCATCAAGGCGGGTGCAGCGACCGAGGTCGAGCTCAAGGAGCGCAAGCACCGCATCGAGGACGCCATCCGCAACGCGAAGGCGGCCGGCGAGGAGGGCATCGTCTCCGGCGGTGGCGTCGCGCTCATCCAGGCCGGCAAGACGGCGTTCGAGAAGCTCGAGCTCACGGGCGACGAGGCGACCGGTGCCAACATCGTCAAGGTGGCGATCGACGCGCCGCTCAAGCAGATCGCGCTCAACGCGGGGCTCGAGCCGGGCGTCGTGGTCGACAAGGTGCGCAACCTGCCGGTCGGCCAGGGCCTCAACGCTGCCACCGGCGAGTACGTCGACATGCTCTCCTCGGGCATCAGCGACCCGGTGAAGGTGACCCGTTCGGCTCTGCTGAACGCGGCCTCCATCGCCGGTCTGTTCCTCACCACCGAGGCCGTCGTGGCCGACAAGCCCGAGAAGAACCCGGCCCCGGCCGGCGCCGACATGGGCGGTGGCATGGACTTCTGATCCGGAGGTTGAAGCTTCCGAAGGAAGGTTCAACCGCAGGGTCAGGGTTGAGGAAGCGCCGCGCGCAGCGCGACGCGTCTCGAAACCTCACGTCCTACAACGAATGGGGCGGCTCCTCCGGGAGCCGCCCCATTCGTGTCTTCCCTGGGCTGGTTTCGAGACGCGCCTACGGCGCTCCTCAACCGCCTGGCAGGGTCACCGCCCCGAGAACAGGCGCATGTTCTGCTGCTCGATCTCGGCGTACTGCTGTCCCGCCTGGGCGAGCGCGGTGCCGATTGCGGCGAGGTTGTCTTCGACCCGCTGCTGAGTGGCGCGCCACTCGGCGACGATGCCCCGGAACGCGGTGGCGGCGCCGCCCGTCCACGAGCCCTGCAGCTGCTCGAGCTGAGAGTGCAGGGCGGTGACCTCACTCTGGATGCGCCCGACGGTCTGCCGGGCGGCCGCCGCGTGTGCGAGGACGGCTTCGCTGTCTACCTGGAATGTGCTCATGCCGCCACGCTAGGAGCGTGGGGCGGTCCCTGCGGCCGGGGCGGGCGCATCCGTGGATGGCTCGGAGGCGTCTGTGGTGTGCAGGAGCGGGATGCTGACGCGGAACGTCGCGCCGCCGCCCGGTGTCTCGAGTACCTCGACGTGTCCGTCGTGCTTGGCCACGATGCCCGCGACGATCGCGAGGCCGAGTCCCGAGCCGCCGGTTTCGCGCGTCCGCGAGGTGTCAGCCCGCCAGAAGCGCTGGAAGATCTTCTCGCGCAGCTGCGGTGGGATGCCTTCGCCGTGATCGACGATCGAGATGACCCCGTACCTGCCGGAGCGGTCGACGCCGACCTCGAGCTCGATGGGGCTGTCGTCGGGCGTGAAGCGCATCGCGTTGCCGATGAGGTTCGTGATCACCTGGCGCAGCTTGTCCTCGTCGCCGCGCACGATCGGGCCGACCTTCGGAAGCGGTGTCGCGCTCGCGATCGTCGTGGCCGCCGTCGTCTCGACGGTCGCGGGCCGGCGACGCCGCAGCCGCGCGAGCGCGGAACCGGCGAAGGCGATCGGGCCGGTCATCGTCGTCGCGGGGGGTGTCGTCGGGCGTGCGGCGGCAGGCGCTTCCGCTTCGGCCTCGCGGGTCGCGGCGATGTCGTCGGGCGGCGGTTCGATGGGTTCGGGCACGACGACCGTGATGCGGCGCTGCGGCGCCGAGGCGGACGCGTCCAGGGCCGCGTCCTGGGCGATCGGCAGAAGGTCGACGGGTTCCTGCACCACGGTGCGTGGCTCGTCGAGTCGCGCGAGCTCGAGCAGGTCCTCGACGAGACCGCCCATGCGGATCGCCTCGCGCTCGATGCGGTCCATGGCCTGGGCGACGTCGTCGGGATTCTGCAGCGCGCCCATCCGGTACAGCTCCGCGTAGCCCCGCAGCGACACGAGCGGCGTGCGCAGCTCGTGGCTCGCATCGCCGACGAACCGGCGCATCTGCTCGACGGCGCGCTGACGGTCGGCGAGGGCGAGGTCGATGCGCGCGAGCATCGCGTTGAGGGAGCGATTGAGGCGGCCGACCTCGGTGTTGGGCGTCGCCCCGCCGAGGCGCTGGTTGTAGTCGCCCGCGGCGAACCGCGCGGCCGTACGTTCGACATCCCGCAGCGGGGTGAAGGTGCTCGTGACGAGCAGCTGGGTGACGGCGGCCCCGAGGAGCACGACGGCGATCGCGAAGAGGAAGAAGATGAGGCCGTACCGGGTGATCGTGGCGTCGATGTCCGTGATGTCCATGCCGGCGACGAGGGTGACGAAGCTGCCGTCGGTGAGCGGGAAGAGGCTCGTCATGACGTGCCACTGGGACTTGCCGGTCGCGTCGGCGATCTCGGTGATGCGACCGTCGTGCAGGTAGCTCCAGGAGAGCGTCATGCTCGAGAGCACGGGCTGCAGGTAGCTCTCGGGCACGTTGCTGCACACCTCCCGCCCGTGCGCGTCTACGAGGGCCACGAGGTAGCCGTTGGGCTGGTAGCGCACGGTGCAGTTGGCGAGCTGGGAGCTGTCCATGCCCTGCACCTGCTGGAACCAGGCGGTGACGGTGGCATCGCGCTGCTCGAGGAGGTAGGTGCGCAGCACCGTCATGGTGCCCATGCCGGCCACGGCGAGGCCGAAGGTGAGCAGCAGCACGGTGACGCCCGTGATCTTGGTGCGCAGCGAGATGCCGTTCCACCACCGGTCGAACGACGCGTGCAGCTTGGCCATCAGCTGCCCCGCATCCGCTGCCCCCGCCGGAGGGGCGTCACGCCTTCGAGGTCTTGAGCATGTAGCCGAAGCCGCGCTTGGTCTGGATCATCGGCTCCACCGAGTGCTGGTCGATCTTGCGGCGCAGGTAGGAGATGTAGCTCTCGACGATGCCCGCGTCGCCGTTGAAGTCGTACTCCCACACGTGGTCGAGGATCTGCGCCTTCGACAGCACCCGGTTGGGGTTGAGCATGAGGTAGCGCAGGAGCTTGAACTCGGTGGGGGACAGCTCGACGGGCACGTCGCCCACGGTGACCTCGTGGGTGTCCTGATCCATCGTGAGCTCGCCGGCGCGGATGATGGCGTCTTCCTCGTCCTGCATCGTACGGCGCAGGATCGCCTTGATGCGGGCGACGATCTCGTCGAGCGAGAAGGGTTTGGTGACGTAGTCGTCGCCGCCGACGGTGAGGCCGGTGATCTTGTCTTCCGTGTCATCCTTCGCGGTGAGGAAGAGGATGGGCGCCGTGTAGCCCGAGGCGCGCAGGCGCTTGGTGACGCCGAAGCCGTTCATGTCGGGCAGCATGACGTCGAGGATGATCAGGTCGGGCTCCTCGTCGAGCACGGCCGAGATGGCCTGCGCTCCGTTGCCCACCGCGCGCACCGCGAATCCGGCGAATCGCAGGCTCGTGGTGAGCAGGTCGCGGATGTTGGGCTCGTCATCGACGATGAGGATCTTGGGTCCGTCGCTCATCCAGCCATTATCTGCATGTCCGCTGTATGCGCGCTGGATTGAACCGCGCCGATTTGGGCAGAGGGCCTGCATTGGTGCACAGTTAGGTACCAATCGTGGCCCAATGGAGAGCGGAGGTCGACATGGGTGAGGCCCCCGAGCCCCTCGCCGGCATCGAGATCGACTCCGCAAGCCCCGTGCCCGCGTACTACCAGCTCTACGAGGCGCTGCGCTCGCAACTCGGCTCCGGCCCATTCGCGCCCGGCGCGCGACTGTCCACGGAGCGCTCGATCGCGGATGCCGTCGGCGTCAGTCGGCAGACGGTGCGCCAGGCGCTCGCCCGGCTCGAACGCGAGGGCCTCGTGCATCGTCGCCAGGGCGACGGCACCTACGTGTCGGAACCGCGATTGGAGGGCTCGCTGCGCGTGCTCTCCGGCTTCACCTCGGAGCTGAGCGTGCGCGGACTGCGCGTGCGCAACCGGGTGCTCGACCTCAAGCTCGTCACCCCGCCCGCCGCGGTGAGGGAGACCTTCGGCACCGGCGCGGCGCGCGACAGCGCGGTCATGCTGCGCCGCGTCCGCCTGCTCGACGGCGCCCCCGCGGCGCTCGAGACCGTCTGGCTGCCCGCGGAGCGATCCGCGCCGCTGCTCGAGATCGCGATGGAGAACCGATCCCTGTACGCGACCCTGCGCGAACTCGGCATCGAACCGCACCGCGCCGTCGAGCGGCTCAGCGCCACTGTGCTCGACGAGTTCGAGGCGAGCGAGCTCGACCGGCGCCCCGGCGATCCGGCCCTCCTCGTCGAACGCACGACCTACGACCGCCAGGACCGCCCTATCGAGGCGGTCAAGAGCCTTCTCCGCGCCGACCGGTTCTCGTTCAGCGCGGAGCTCGATCTCGACACCCCCGGCATCGTCGCCGGGCCGGCTGTCGAGTAACCCCACACCACCGCATCCCAAAGGAGGGATCATGTCCGACACCACCCGAACCGGGCCCAAGACCTGGTTCACACCGCGTCGCATCGCCCGCGTCGCCATCCTGATCGCGCTGAGCGCGGTCGGGGCGTTCATCAAGCTTCCGAGCCCGACCGGCACCGTCGCCCTCGACTCGGCACCCGCGTTCGTCGCCGGTGCGGCCTTCAGCCCGGGGGAGGGAGCGATCGTCGGCGCGATCGGGCATCTTTTCTCGGCTCTCGTGACCGGCTTCCCGCTGGGTCTGCCGATCCACCTGCTCGTGGCGGCGTCGATGGCCGTGTTCGTCTTCCTCTACGGTCTCGTGGCGCGCAAGATCAACATCTGGGTCGCGGCGGTCGTCGGCGTGATCCTCAACGGCGTGGGCGGTGCCGCCCTGCTGATCCCGATCTACGGCATCGGCATCTTCGCCACCCTCGTCGTGCCGCTGCTCGTGGGCTCGCTCATCAACGTCGTGATCGCGGTCGCCGTCGTCAAGGTGCTCGACCTGACGGGGCTGTCGGAGAACGCCAAGCGCAAGAAGGCCGCGGCGGCGAAGCTCGAGACCCCACCGGCAGAGCCGAGCCCGGCCGAGTGATGACCGCGTCCCCCGTGCTGCCCGTCCGTCGCGTGCGCGACCTCACCATCATGGAGCTCGATCCCGAGCGCCTGTTGGTGGTCGCGTGCGACTCGGTCGGGTCGATCGGCCCCAAACCGGCCGACCGCTACCCCGCGTCCGCCCGCACGGTCGCCCACTTCGCGGCGCGCGTGCCGCTCGTGGAAGTGCTCGCCGCCGGCGCCCGGCCGGAGATCCTGGTCGACACCCTGAGTGTCGAGCTCGACCCGACCGGAGCCGAGATGATCGCCGAGTTCCGAGCGATCGCGGCGGAGCTCGGCCTCGGGCCCGAGCGGGTGACGGGCAGCACGGAGGACAACGTCCCCTCGGATGCCACCGGCGTCGGTGTGACGGTGATCGCGAGCGCCTCCCTCGACAGCCTTCGCCCCGGCGGTGCCCGCGCCGGGGATCGGGTGCTGTGCATCGGTCGCCCGACGAGCGCCCCGGAGGATCGCATCGAGATCGGCGACCCGCGCCTGGTGCCGCTCACGCTGCTCGCTCGACTCCTCGAACTCCCGGGAGTGGGCGATGCCCTCCCCGTCGGCTCACGCGGCATCGGCTACGAGCTCGGGGTTCTCGCCGAGAGCAACGGGCTCGCCTTCCTGCCCGTCGACCACGACATCGATCTCGCCCGCAGCGGCGGGCCGGCGAGCTGCGTGCTGCTGACCGTGCGCCCCGCGCAGGTGACGCAACTGCACGCTCTCGTCGACGGTACCGTCGCCGTAACGCATCTCGGGGATCTCGCATGAGCGAGACGATGATCGAGGTCGAGGATTTCAGCTTCAGCCACAGCGGATCGGGGGCCTGGCAGCTCCAGCGCGTCGCGACCCACATCGCGCGGGGCGAGAAGGTCGCCGTCATGGGGGCGACCGGTGCCGGCAAGTCGACCTTCGCGATGGCGCTCAACGGCCTCATCCCGCATCACCACGAGGGTCAGCTCGACGGCCGCGTGATCGTCGACGGTCGCGGGGTCGCCGAGTCGCCGGTGCTCGACACCGTGCGGGTGGTCGGCCTCGTGATGCAGGATGCGGAGGCGCAGATCACCGGGCAGACGGTGCTCGCCGACGCCGCCGTCGGCCCGGCCAACTTCGGCCTGCCCCGCGAGGAGGTGCTCGCGCGTGCGCGGGAGGCGCTCGCCGCCGTGGGCATGGTCGAGCTCGAGGATCGTGATACCACCCAGCTCTCCGGAGGTCAGCGTCAGCGGCTCGCGATCGCCGGCATCATGGCGATGCACTCGGAGGTGCTCGTGCTCGACGAGCCGACGAGCGAGCTCGACCCGGAGGGCACCGAGGAGGTGTTCGCCGTGATCGACCGCCTCTCGGCGTCGCGCGACGCGACGCTCGTGCTCGTCGAGCACGAGCCCGAACTCATCGCGGAGTGGGCGGATCGCCTGCTCGTGTTCCGTGAGGGGCGGCTCGTGCACGATGGCCCTCCTGCCGACTTCTTCGCATCCGTCACCGACGTCGAGGCCGCCGCGTTGCGGCCTCCTCAGGTTGCCGAGGCGGCCCACGCGCTGCGCGCATCCGGCTATACGGGCGCGGTTCCCGTGACACTCGGGCACGCTGTGCAGGTGCTGCCGCGCTGGGATGCCGCACGATCGCGGCCGCGGCGCGAGCGCATCGGAGCCGAGCCCGGGGAGCCCGTGATCGAGGCGCGCGGGCTCGGTCACGTGTACTCCGGGGGCGTCGAGGCGCTTGCGGGTGTCGATGTGACCATCGCCCGCGGTGAGTTCGTCGCGGTGCTCGGGCGCAACGGCGCAGGCAAGACGACCTTCGCGCGGCACCTCAACGGCCTGCTGCGGGCGAGCTCGGGGTCGCTTCGGATCGCCGGGGAGGAGGTCGCCGATCGGCCCGTGAGCGAGATCGCGCGGCACGTCGGCTACGTGTTCCAGAACCCCGACCATCAGATCTTCGCCACCACGGTGGGCGAGGAGGTCGCCTACGGTCTCCGGAATCAGGGCTGGGAGGCCGAACGCATCGCCGAACGGGTCGCGGAGGTGCTCGCGCAGGTCGGGATGGCGGAGTTCGCCGACCGGCATCCGTTCACCCTCGGCAAGGGGGAGCGGCAGCGTCTCGCGGTGGCGAGCGTACTCGCTCTCGAACCGCAGGTGCTCGTCATCGACGAGCCGACGACGGGACAGGACTGGCAGGGTGCCCGCGCGATGATGCGCCTCGTCGACGAGCTCAATGCCGCGGGGCACACGATCGTCATGATCACGCACGACATGACCCTGGTCGCCCGTCACGCCCGGCGCGCTCTCGTGTTCGCCGGGGGTCGCCTCGTGGCCGATGACGAACCGACCGCCCTCTTCTCGCGCCCCGAGGTGCTCGAACAGGGCCGGCTGATCGCCCCGCAGATCACCCGGCTCGCGGCCGCACTCGGCTGTCCACGTCCGGTGGCGACCGTCGAGGACTTCCTCGCCGAATGGGGCGCGGGGGAAGCGAGCGCGGCCGAGAGCGGTGCGGAGGCGGCGTCATGAAGATCGAGTACCAGCCGGGCAGCTCCCTGCTGCATCGGCTCGACGTGCGGGTGAAGCTCGTCGGGTTCGTGGTGCTGCTCGTGCTGTCGTTCCTCTGGGGGCGCTGGGAGTTCAACCTCGGCCTCAGCGTCGTGGCGATCGCCCTCATCCTGTGGGCCGGGGCGCCGCCGCGTCAGCTGGCCACCTTGCTGGGCCCGCTCAGCATCATCGTGGTCATCGTCATGATCTTCGGCGCCTACAGCTACAACCCGGCCACGGCTGCGGATGCGGAGAGCGCACGCGTCGTTCTCTCGTTCCCGAACGGCGTGCTCCCACTGACCGTCGGCGGCATCTCCTACGGCGTGAGTCTGGGGCTGCGCATCGTGACGATGGTGATCGCCACCTCCCTGCTGCTCATCTGCACGCCCATCGACCACTTCGTGGCGGCGATGCGCCAGGCGCGTGTGCCGCACGTCATCGTCTTCATCGTCATGACGGCGTTGCGCTTCATCCCGACGCTGCAGCATCGTGCCGAGCAGGTGCTGGACGCGCAGCGAGCTCGCGGGGCGACGGTCGATCAGGGCGGCATGATCCGCCGGGTGCGCGCCTACGTGCCCGTCATGATCCCGCTGCTCACGAGCGGTATCCGGATGTCGGACGACCTCGCCGCCGCCATGATCAACCGCGGGTGGGGAGCGACGCCGCGTCCGACCGCCCTCCTCACCCTGCACGCCGCCGCGCGCGACGCCCTCGCGCTCGTCGTGCTGCTCGTCGTGCTCGCCTGCGGCATCGCTGTGCGCATGCTCGGCTGGGGAGCACTGTGACCCTCGACCGCGCCCCGGAAGGAGCCACCACCATGACCAGCACCGCCCAGCTCGAGGACCGCATCCGCGGTTGCTTCCTCGGTGTCGCACTCGGGGATGCGATGGGCATGCCGGGCGAGCTGTGGCCCCGCGCTCGGGTGCTCGCTCATTTCGGTCGCATCGACGACTTCCTGCCGGGTCCCGACGGCCACTTCGTGGTGGACGGCTATCGCGCGGGTCAGATCACCGACGACACCCAGCAGACCTTGATGCTCGCGGGCGCGATCGCGGACGAGGACGGCGACGTCGTTCCCGAGACCGTCGCTCGGCATCTCGTCGCCTGGGCGGATCGCGTGGGGGCGAGCGAGGGCAACTTCCTCGGCCCGACCTCGGCGCGCGCGATCGATGCGCTGCGGCGCGGGGTCTCACCGTGGGATGTCGAGATGCGCGGCGAGACCAACGGCGCGGCGATGCGCATCGCGCCGGTGGGGCTCGTCTCCTCCGTCGCCGACTTGGAGGATCTCGCGGACCGGGTCGAGGCGTCCGCCCTCATGAGTCATGCGACGGATGTCGCCCTCGGAGGTGCGGCCGTGATCGCGGGCGCCGTCGCGGCCGCCATCGAGAGCCCGGCCGCGGAATCAGTCGAGTCGCGCCTCGACGATGTCGTGCGCACGGCGCTCGCGGCTGGCGCCGTGGGTCTGCGCCGTGGCACGCCCGTCGTGGCGCCTCACATGCTGCGGCGCGTGGAGCTCGCCGTCGACATCGCGCGACGGGACGTCGACGACGATGCCTTCCTCGCGGACGTGTACGAGCTCGTGGGGGCGAGCGTCGCGGCGATCGAAACCGTGCCGGCCGCGATGGCGCTCGTGGTGCGAGCGGAGGGTGACCCGGTGCGCTCCGCCCTGCTCGCCGCGAACCTCGGGGGCGACACCGACACCATCGGCGCGGTCGCGGGAGGTGTGTGCGGTGCGTTCTCAGGTGCTGCCGCGATCCCGGATCACCACCGCACGGTGCTCATGAGCGTCAACGATCTCGACCTGGACGACCTCGTGTCGCGCTTCCTCGCCTTCCGCACGCGGCCGTTCCGCCGCAACCGGCAGGGAGTGCTGCGTCGCCCCGAGGAGAGGTGACGACGGCGGCACGTCGCATCACCGGGCGGCCGGCGCGATCCGCACGCAGCATCCGTCGTCGAGTGGCGTGATCGTCTCGATCAGCTCGGGGTCGGTGCCCGCGCCGTCGGCGATGCCCCGCACGAGGGCTGCGTTCGCATGGCAGATGAGCTCGGTGTGCCTTGACGCGAGCTGGTGGAAGGGGCAGTTGGCGAGTGCGATCCCTCCTTCGCCATCGCCGCGCGGCTCATAGCCGCCCTCGTCGAGGGCGCCGTCGAGCGATCCCGCGGCCGCGCCGATGCGCCGACCGGTCTCGAGTGCGACGGTCGTGAGCGCGTCGCGCACCGGGATGCGGGAGCTCTCGGCGGTGTCGATCGCGGTGGCCAGCAGCTCGCCCGCGAGCTCGTACTGGCGCGGCGGGATCGACACCTGCAGCTCTCCCGGCGCGCGGCGGTAGAGCTTCGCGGGCCGACCGGATCCCGGACCCGTGCGCCCGCTCAGCCGGCGGTACTCGGTGATGAGCAGGCCCTGTTCGACGAGCCGGTCGAGGTGGAAGGCGACCGTGCTGCGCGGGAGTCCGAGCTCCTGCGCCGCGTCGTCGCGGCCGATGGGCTCGCCGCGCCGGCTCACGTAGTCGTAGAGGGCTGCGCGCTGCGGGTCGTCGACGGCGGCGACGGCCGCTATCCGGTCGCGACGTGATGTGCGCATGGCGGCATCCTATCTCTAAAAATAAGAATCTTGACAAAAGAAATTCGGCGGTCCTAGAGTCCAGGCATATCGACCCGGGAGAGGACGACCACCATGACGACCGCCATAGATACATCCGAGCACACGCGAGCCTGGCTCCGCGATCCCGCCACGCAGGCCTTCGTGCTCCTGCGCACCGTGTTCACGGTCGCACCGATCCTGTTCGGGATCGACAAGTTCCTGAACCTGCTCGTCGACTGGCCGAGCTATCTCGCACCCCTCGCGACGGATGTGCTGCCCTTCAGCGGGCAGCAGATCATGTACGCCGTCGGGGTCGTCGAGATCGCCGCAGGCGTCGTGGTCGCCCTCGCGCCGCGCTTCGGTGCACTGCTCGTCGCGGTGTGGCTCGCCGGCATCATCGTGAACCTCCTGCTCGTGCCGGGCTACTTCGACGTCGCGCTGCGCGACTTCGGGCTGCTCGTCGGAGCGCTGGCGCTGCAGCGTCTCGCGACCGCCCGCCACCGCGCCGCGAACTCGAGCGCGCGGCCGTGACCGGGCCTAGCATCGGGGCCATGGGCACGGATCGGATCGTCATCGTCGGAGCCGGCCTCGCCGGTGCGGGGGCAGCCGTCGAGCTGCGTGAGCGCGGGTTCGACGGCGAGGTGGAGCTCATCGGCGCCGAACCCCACGCTCCCTATATCCGCCCGCCGCTGTCGAAGGGCTACCTCGCCGGCAGCGACGAGCGCGGCTCCTTCGATGTGAAACCGCGGGAGTGGTACGCGGAGCACGGCATCCGCTTCACCGCCGGTGCCACCGCCACGGGGATCGATGCGGCGGCACGTCGGGTGAGCCTCGCGAGTGGCGACACCGTCGACTACGACAAGCTGCTGCTGGCCACGGGCTCGACCCCTCACCCGCTGCCGGTTCCCGGCGCCGACCTCGACGGCGTGCACCTGCTGCGCACCGTCGACCAGGCGGATGCGCTGCATACGGCTCTCGCAGATGGCGGCCGCCGCGTCGTGCTGATCGGTTCGGGTTGGATCGGCATGGAGGTCGCCGCGACCGCCCGCACCCTCGGCAACGAGGTCACGGTGCTCATGCGCGGTGCCGTGCCGCTGCACGCGCAGCTCGGGTCGGAGCTCGGCGCCGACTTCGCGCGCCTGCACCAGGACAACGGCGTCGTGCTGCGGGCCGGGGTGAGCGTGCGCGAGATCGTCGGCGCGGGCGGCGCCGTCACGGGCGTGCGGCTCGAGGGCGACGAACTCGTGCCTGCGGATGTGGTGGTCGTCGCTGTCGGCGCCGCACCCGTCACCGGGCTCGCGAGCGCCGCCGGACTCGCGACCGGCGACGGCGTGCACGTCGATGCGCGGCTGCGCACCTCGGACCCCTCGATCTGGGCCGCGGGCGACATCGCCGCGATCGCGCATCCCGTTCTGGAGCGCGCCGGGCTCCCCTCCCGCATCCGCAGTGAGCACTGGGCGAATGCCGAGAAGACCGGGCCTGCGGCCGCGCGCTCGATGCTGGGCGACGACACCCCGTACGACGCGATCCCGTACTTCTACACCGATCAGTTCGATCTCGGCATGGAGTACACCGGCTTCGCGCACCTCACCGCGGATGCCGACGTCATCATCCGCGGCGATCGCGACGCCCGCGAGTTCATCGCCTTCTGGGTGCGGGAGGGCCGCGTGCTTGCGGGCATGAACGTCAACGTGTGGGACGTCGCCGATCAGGTGGAGCGACTGGTGCGCGCGGGATTCGCCGGTCGCACCGTCGACACCGCCCGCCTGGCCGACCCGGACGCGGATCTGGCGGAGCTCTAGCATCGAAGACGTGACCTCCTCTTCGCCCGTGCGCCGGATCGGGGCGCGGGAGTTCGACTTCTCGCGCCGCGTCGCGGTCATGGCCATCGTCAACCGCACGCCCGACTCCTTCCACGACAGGGGCGCCACGTTCGCGCTCGAGGCGGCCGTGGAGGCATCCCTCGCGGCGGTCGCAGACGGTGCCGACTGGGTCGACGTGGGGGGCGTGCCCTTCGGCCGCGGTCCCGTCGTCGAACTCGCCGAGGAGCTCGAGCGCATCGTGCCCGTCGTCGCGGCGATCCGGGCGGCGAGCGACGTCGTGATCTCGGTCGACACCTTCAGCGCACGGGTCGCCGAAGCCGCGCTCGCGGCGGGGGCGGATGTCGTCAACGACACCTCGGGCCTGTGGGACCCCGACATGGCCGGGGTCGTCGCGGCGGGCGGAGGCAGCATCGTGCTCACGCATTCGCTCACGCCGCCGCGCACGCCGCATCCCTCGCCGCAGTACGAAGACGTCGTCACGACCGTGCTGGAGCACCTGCGCAGTCGCATCGAGATCGCGCTCGCGGCGGGCGTGCCGTTCGAGCGCCTCATCGTCGACCCCGGTCACGACCTCAACAAGAACACCCTGCATTCCCTCGAGCTGACCCGTCGGCTCGGCGAGATCGCGGCGCTCGGGGCGCCCGTGCTCGTGGCTCTGTCGAACAAGGACTTCATCGGCGAGACCCTCGACCGGCCGCAGTACGAGCGGCTCGAGGGCTCGCTCGCGGCGGCGGTCGTATCGATCATGAACGGCGCCCGCATCGTGCGCGTGCACGATGTGCGCGCGACGGTCGCCGCGGTGCGCATGACGGAGGCGATCCTGGGATGGCGGGAGCCGGCGTGGCTGAAGCACAACATGTAGCGATCGACCGGGTGTGGCCCGATGCCGCATCCGATCTCTCGGACGACGCCCTCGTGTCGGTGCTGCGCGAACCCGTGCTGCGCGTCAACTTCGTCTCGTCGGTCGACGGCGCCGCGACCCGCGACGGCCTCTCGGGCGGCCTCGGCCAGCCGGCCGACCGCCGCTACTTCGAACTGCTGCGGCGGGTGGCGGATGTCGTGCTCGTCGGCGCGGGCACGGTGCGCGCCGAAGGCTACGGCCCGATGCGGGTCTCGGATGCCTCAGCCGCGTGGCGGGAAGCGCACGGCATGCCGCCGCATCCGGTGTTCGCGATCGTCTCGGGCTCCCTCGACCTCGACCCCGCATCGCGCATCTTCGCCGAGGCGCCCGTGCGTCCGATCGTCATGACGACGCCGGGGCGTGATGCGGCGGCGTTCGCGGAGCTCGCGGATGTCGTCGAGTGCGGCGCCGGCGAGCGCGTCGACGTCGTCGCCGTCGTCGCGGCGCTGCGCGGACGGGGCCTCGCCCGCATCCTGTGCGAGGGCGGCCCGCACCTGTTCGGATCGCTGCTCGCCGCCGATGTGGTCGACGAGCTGTGCGTGACCCTCGAGCCGAGCCTCGAGGCGGGCACGGCCCGGCGGATCGCCGCGGGGATCCTGCCCGAACCCCGCGGGCTCGACCTCGTGCACGTCTTGCGATCGGGTTCGACCCTGCTGCTGCGCTACGCGCGAGGCGCGTAGCGCAGCAGGCTCACACGTCGCGACGCTTGATCAGCACCGCGCCGCCGACGAGGGCGAGCACGACCCAGCCGAGCAGCGCGAGCGCGGCCTGGCCCGGGTCGAGCGACACGATCTCGCCGCCCGGCATGCCGCCCCCGAGATCGGGCGAGAACATCGTCGATCCGAGACTCGAAGGGAGGAATGCGGCGAGGTTGAACGCCCAGGTGGCCTGCAGCAGCGAGCCCATGAGCGACACGATGGTCGGGACGACGAGCAGAAGCCCCAGCACGGCGGCGATCGCGCCGGCAGAGTTGCGCAGCATCGTTCCGACGCCCGTCGAGAAGACCGCGACGAGTGCCGGATAGAGTGCCCCGAGCACGACGCTCACCCAGACGCGGCTGTCGCCGGCGTCGACGGGGATGCCGTACGCCGAGAGCACGGCGCCGCTCAGTACCGCGCCGACGACGAGCGCCACGAGGGTCGTCACCAAGACAGCCCCGCCGATGACGAGCGACTTCGCCAGCAAGGTGGACAGCCGCCGCGGCGCGGCAGCCATGGTCGAGCGGATCATGCCCGTGCCGTACTCGCCCGTGATGACGAGGCAGCCGAGCACGGCCGCCGCGAGCACGCCGAAGCCGATCGGGATCGTCGTGACGGTCATCCACATCGAGTAGACGGTGTCGGCGTCGTCGCCCCGCGCACCCGCCGCGCCGAGCGCGAACCCGATGAGGGGCGGGAGGCCGGCGGTGACGAGCGCGAGCACGCCAAGGCACCACCAGGTGGAGCGCAACGTGACGAGCTTGATCCATTCCGAGCCGATGATGCCGGCGCCGCTCAGGCGGGCGCCCTCGAGGGTGCTCCCGGCGTGCGTGGTCGCGGTCATGCCGCACCTCCTGCGTGGTACTCGACCTCGTCCTGGGTGAGGGCGAGGTAGGCGTCTTCGAGCGATCCTGCGACGGGCGTCAGCTCGTGCAGCACGATGCCGTCGCGCGCGGCGAGTTCGCCGATGCGTTCGGAGGGCACGCCGGTGACGGTGAGCCCGGTCGCATCCGGGGTGGCGGTGCCGTTCTCGGCGGCGATGGCCGCGGCGAGCCGGTCCGCGTGGGGGCTGCGGACGCGCACGGCACCCTGACCTGTTGCCGTGGCGACGATCTCGGCGACGGGGGCGTCGGCGATCACCCGGCCGCGACCGAGCACGATGATGTGGTCGGCGGTCTGCGCCATCTCGCTCATGAGGTGGCTCGAGAGGAACACGGTGCGCCCCTCGGATGCCAGGTGGCGCGCGAGCTTGCGCACCCAGATGACGCCCTCGGGGTCGAGCCCGTTGACGGGCTCGTCGAGGATCAGGGTGGCGGGGTCGCCGAGCAGCGCCGCGGCGATTCCGAGTCGCTCGCCCATGCCGAGCGAGAACCCCTTGACGCGCTTGCCGGCGACGGTGTCGAGCCCCGTGAGGCCGATCACCTCGTCGACGCGGGAGCGTGGGATGCCGTGGGTCGCCGCGAGTGCACGCAGATGACCGCGGGCGCTGCGTCCCGGGTGCACGGCCTTGGCATCCAGCAGTACGCCGACCTCGCGAAGCGGGGCGGTGAGCGCGGAGTACGGGCGACCGTCGATGGTGACCGCGCCGCTCGTGGGGCGGTCGAGCCCGACGATCATGCGCATCGTGGTGGACTTGCCGGCGCCGTTGGGGCCGAGGAAGCCGGTCACCATGCCCGGTCGGACGGTGAAGGTGGCGTCGTCGACGGCGGTCTTGTCGCCATAGCGTTTGGTCAGTCGGGTGGCTTCGATCATCGAGTGGACCTCATGCCTTCGAGCCTACGGGGCTCACAAGACGCCCGGCTATCGGGCCAGCCCCCGGGTTGCGCGTGACCGCTGGTTTCGAGACGCCCGCTACGCGGGCTCCTCAACCAGCTCGTGCACTCAGCGGTTTGAGGAGCCGCGCAGCGGCGTCTCGAAACCAGCGCCCGGAGTTGCGACGGACTCCGCATCGAGGATCGTGTAGCTGTAGCCCTGCTCGGCGAGGAAGCGCTGGCGGTTCTGGGCGAAGTCCTGGTCGACCGTGTCGCGTGCGACGAGCGTGTAGAAGTTGGCGGGGAGCCCCGACTCCTTCGGGCGCAGCAGGCGTCCGAGACGCTGCGCCTCCTCCTGGCGCGAGCCGAACGAGCCCGACACCTGGATCGCGACCGTGGCCTCCGGCAGGTCGACCGAGAAGTTGGCGACCTTCGACACCACGAGCACCGGGGTCGTGCCGTCGCGGAACTCCTGGAAGAGCCGCTCGCGCTCGGGCACCGGGGTGGCGCCCGTGAGCTGGGGCGCGCCCAAGGCATCCGAGAGCTCCTCGATCTGATCGAGGTACTGCCCGATCACCAGGATCCGCTCGCCGGCGTGCTTCGCGACGAGGTCCTTCACAACCTGCAGCTTGGCGGGCGCGGTGGCCGCGAGCCGGTAGCGCTCGTCGTCGGCGGATGCGGCGTACTCGAGACGCGAGGCCTGCGGCAGGTCGATGCGCACCTCGAAGCAGGAGGCGGGGGAGATGAAGCCCTGCGCCTCGATCTCCTTCCAGGGCGCGTCGAAGCGCTTCGGGCCGATGAGGCTGAACACGTCGGACTCGCGGCCGTCTTCGCGCACGAGCGTCGCGGTGAGGCCGAGACGTCGCCGCGCCTGCAGCTCGGCGGTGAGCTTGAACACGGGCGCCGGCAGCAGGTGCACCTCGTCGTACACGATGAGGCCCCAGTCGAGTGCGTCGAGGAGGGCGAGGTGGGCGTACTCGCCCTTCCGCTTCGCCGTGAGGATCTGGTAGGTCGCGATCGTGACGGGCTTGATCTCCTTCGACTGGCCGGAGTACTCGCCGATCTCGTCCTCGGTGAGGCTCGTGCGTTTGAGCAACTCCGCGCGCCACTGCCGGGCCGACACGGTGTTCGTGACGAGGATGAGCGTGTTGGTGTCGGCGGCGGCCATCGCCCCCGCGCCGACGAGCGTCTTGCCGGCACCGCAGGGCAGCACGACGACGCCCGAGCCGCCCGCGAAGAAGTTGTCGACCGCCTGCTGTTGATAGGGACGCAGAGCCCAGCCGTCCTCGACGAGCTCGATCTCGTGGGGGGTGCCGGGCGTGTACCCGGCCTCGTCCTCGGCGGGCCAGCCGATCTTGAGCAGCTCCTGCTTGACCTGACCGCGCGCCCACGGCTGCAGCGTCCACTCGGTGGAGCTGCGCCGGATGCCGAGGAACGGGGCGACCTTCGAGTTGCGGGTGATCTCGGCGAGTACGGCGGCATCCGAGCCCCGGATGACGAGCTCGCCGCTCTGGCCGTCGGCGCTGTCGTCGCGCGCGATCACGAGGCGGCCGTAACGGCCGACGGTCTCCTCGATGTCGATCGACACCGTCTGGGGAACCGGGAACTTGGCATAGCGCTCGAGCGTGTCGAGCATCTGCTGGGCCGTGTGCCCGGCGGCGCGCGCGTTCCAGAGCCCCAGCCGGGTGATGCGGTAGGTGTGCACGTGCTCCGGGGCGCGTTCCAGCTCCGCGAAGATCGCGAGCTCGTGCCGCGCCTCCTCGGCATCCGGGTGCGCCACCTCGAGCAGCACGGTGCGGTCGCTCTGCACGATCAGCGGTCCGTTCATAACCGAGCAAGCCTACCGGCGGCGGCTCCGTCAGGTCGGCTCGACGGCCACGATGTGCGAGAGGGGCAGGGTGCGCTCGATGTCGGCGCGGCGGTCTCGGGCGCGCAATCGCCCACCCGCGAGTGCCGCGGGCTCGAGCACGTAGGGCACCTCGGTGCCGTCCGGCATCCGAACCACCACCGTCACCTCGAGCTTGGCTTTGATGGCGAGTTCCAGCTGCCGTGCGTTCCACGCCGCGCCGCTCTCGGCGGGCTGATGTTCGGCCGCCTCGCGGATGCGACGCACGAGCCGCGCCGCCGGGTCGGGAGCCTGCTCGGTCACGACGGGCCGCGGGGGCGTGCGGTGAACGGGACGGATGATGCCGTCGGCGTCTTCGAACACCGCCGGATAGCGCGCGTCCACGAGCGCCCAATAGAGCGTCTCGGCGTCGAAGCGACTCACCGCCCGGTGGTCGCCCGTGCGACGCGGAGCGAGCGAGGCGAGCGACTGGTCGATCACGAGCTGGCCGATGAGGGTGGGGTCGTCGGCGCGCACGTAGCTGTGAGCGCCCGCATCCGGCCCCGGCTCGCCCTCGAGGGGCCCGACCCGCAGGCTGCCGAAGCGCCCGGCCGTCTCGGAGAGCAGGTACTCGAGGGGCTGCGGGATCCCGGTGAGCGAGATCTCGTCGAGCAGCATCCGCAACTGCTCGACCGTGCGCCCCGTCGTGAGCGCGCGGGTCACGGAGGCGGCGGTGATGCGGTAGCTCGAGGCGAGCCCCACGGATTCCACGTCGGCGAGCTCCCGCAGCCGCACGTCGACGTCGGAGGCGAGCGGGCCGGGCGCGATGATCGAGAGGTCATGCTGGATGTAGACCTGGCGTACCTCGGGCGGGAACACGTCGGCCATCGCGGCGGATGCGGCGTCAGCTCCGTGCACCAGGAGCGCGGCCCCCGCGGTCGAGGGCACCGAGGCGTCGGCGATGCCGAGCGTCTCGGCCGCCGCGATGACCTCGCGCGCACGAGCGGGCAGCCACGCCCCGCCCGCGGGGTAGAGCCACGCGAGGTACTCGAGCAGCCCCTCCCCCCAGCGGGCGCCCGCACGTGCGCGCAATAGATCCCGCAGCTCGGGGGGAACCTGGTCGAGCCACGCGGCTACGAGCGTCGCCCAGCGATCCACGCGTGACGAGGAACGCCAGCGCTCGGCCCGTTCCGTGACCCGCCAGGTGCCCGCGGCAGGTGCCACGAGCTGCGCGGTCTCGGCGATGGCGAGCAGGGTCGCGAGTTCGGCATCCGTTCCCGCGCCGGTCGACGTGAGCAGTCGCCGCCAATCAGGCAGCGCGATGCCGCCGCGCTGAAGCAGGCGTGCCGGTTCGCGCTCGAGGGTGCCGACGAGCTCGCCCACGGCGGTCACCGCGGTGAAGGCGCGCTCGCTCGCGACGCGGTCGGCGGATGCCCGGTCGGCGCTCCCGAGCGCTTCGAGTCCGGCGGGCGGCGTCTCGTGGATGAGCTGCTCGAGTGAGGGGAGCCCCTCACCGGGCCAGCCGCGGAGCACCTCGGCGACGGCGTCGGGCACGACGGTCCCGGTGTCATCCGCGATCAGCAGCGCGAGCTCGGTGAGACGCGCCACGGCGGCCTCCCCGTCGGGGGAGGGCCGGCCGAGTACGGCGGCGGCGAGCACCCCGAGCGTCGCGCGGTCGAGGTGCGCGAGCGCGGCCTGGACGGAGGTGGGCTCGAGCAGCGCCTCGGCGAGGTCGAAGACGTCGTGGATGCCGGCCTCGCGGACGGGGCGCGCGTGCAGCAGCGCCGTCAGGGCGTCGTCGGACCGCGCCCGCAGCGAGGCTGCGAGCGCCAGTGCCGAGCTGCTAGCGGCCACCGTCCCGGGCGGCGCGGCGGCGGCGCACGCTCACGATGAGGAAGGTGAGGATGAGCAGGAACGCGATCGGCAGCCCGATGTAGCCGATCAGCATGAGCGAGGGCCAGATGCCGCCCGACATCTCAGCGCCGCTTCCGGCCGCGAGCATGGTCGTGATGATCGCCAGCAGCGAGATCGCGATGATCGCCAGGATCATCGCAGCGAGCACGCGTTCGATACGATTGAGCGGGACGGGGGCGTTCTCGGGCACGAGACAACACTATGCCCCGCATCCCCGCCCCCATGAGCAGCGAAAGAGGCCCGCGATGCCCACCGGCAAGGTCAAGTTCTACGACGAGGAGAAGGGCTTCGGCTTCGTCACCTCCGACGACGGCCAGGAGGTCTTCCTGCACGCATCGGCGCTGCCCGCCGGCGCCGTGGTGCGCGCGGGAACGCGCCTCGAGTTCGGCATCGCCGACGGTCGCAAGGGTGCCCAGGCGCTCTCGGTGCGCGTGCTCGACACCCCGCCCAGCCTCAGCAAGCTCACTCGCCGCTCGGCCGATGACATGGCGATCGTCGTCGAGGACCTCGTGAAGCTCCTCGACGGCATCGGCGCGGGTCTGCGGCGCGGCCGTTACCCCGACCGCGCACACGGTGCGAAGATCGCCGCCGTGCTGCGCAAGGTCGCCGACGACTTGGACGCGTGATCGTCTCGTGACCGACGACGAACGCGCCCGGCTGGCCCGCGAGGCTCTGCGCGAGATCACCGCGGACGCCACCATCGGCGAGCTCGTCACCCAGAGCGACGAGGGCGAGGGCGTCACGACGTTGTCGTTCACCGCGACGATGCCCGGCTATCCCGGATGGCGCTGGACGGTGAGCGTGGCCGAGCTGCCCGGCGAGGCGCCCTCGGTGCTCGAGGTCGAACTGCTGCCAGGAGACGGAGCGCTGCTCGCGCCCGACTGGGTGCCGTGGTCGGAGCGTCTCGAGGAGTACCGCGCCGCGCAGGCCGCTGCCGCCGCTGAAGCCGCCGAGCACGACGGGTTCGCGGCCGACGACGACCTCGATGACGACGTCGACGATGACGACGACGATGACGATGACGATGACGACGTCGACGATGACGACGCCGATGATGACGACGACGACGATGACGACGACGCCGACACGGAGCTCGACGAGCACGACCTCGACGACGACTTCGGCGATGATCCCGACGACGGCATCGACTTCGAGCACGACGACGTGGAGTCCGCCTCCGAGGAGGAGTGACGGTGGTTTCGAGACGCCGCTGCGCGGTTCCGGGGCCACCTGTGTGCCGAGCTGGTTGAGGAGCGCCGCGAAGCGCCGCGGCTCGAGACCAGCTCAGCGGTGCCGTGCGCGCCGGTGCACGTAGACGAGCGTGACGAGGCCCAGGCCGATGCCGACGAGGCATGTCCACAGCCACCACACGAGCCCGGCCTCCACGAGCGGGCCGACGAACACGAGCAGTGCCGCGAGGGCGAGCACCCACAGCACGACACCCGTGAGGATCGCGGCGCGGTCGTCGGTGGCGACCGGCTCCGGATCGGGGCGCCGCTCCTCGTCCTTCAGCCAGAACCGCATGCCGCGAGCCTAGAGCGCGTCGACCACGTAGTCGATCGCGGAGGTGAGGGCGCGCACGTCGTCGGGGTCGATCGCGGTGAAGGTCGCGACGCGCAACTGGTTGCGGCCGAGCTTGCGGTAGGGCTCCGTGTCGACGATGCCGTTCGCGCGCAGCACGGATGCCACCTCGGCCGCGTCGATCGACTCGTCGAAGTCGATCGTGACGACGACCTGCGAACGATGGGCGGCATCCGTCACGAACGGCGTCGCGAAGGGGCGCTCCTCCGCCCACGCGTAGAGGTGACCCGACGACTCGCGTGTGCGGGCGTCGGCGAAGGCGAGACCGCCGTTCGCGTTCATCCAGTCGAGCTGAGCCTCCATGAGCAGCAGTGTGGAGATCGCGGGTGTGTTGAGCGTCTGGTCGAGACGCGAGTTGTCGACCGCGTTCTTCAGGCTCAGGAACTCGGGGATCCAGCGCCCGGATGCGGCGATGCGCTCGATGCGCTCGATCGCGGCGGGGCTCATGAGGGCGAACCACAGGCCGCCGTCGGAGGCGAAGTTCTTCTGCGGGGCGAAGTAGTAGACATCCGTCTCGGCGGCGTCGACGTCGATGCCGCCCGCCGCGCTCGTGGCGTCGATGACGGTGAGGGCGCCCGCGTCGCCGTGCACGCGGGCGACGGGCGCCATGACCCCGGTCGAGGTCTCGTTGTGCGGCCATGCGTAGACGTCGACCCCCTCCACGATCTCGACCTCGGAGCGTGAACCACCCGGGGCGTCGATGACGTACGGCGCCTCGAGGTGGGGTGCGGTGGCGGCCTTGGCGAACTTGGCGCCGAACTCGCCGAAGGTGAGGTTCTCGCTGCGGCGCTCGATGAGCGAGAAGGCCGCGGCATCCCAGAACGCGGTCGAGCCGCCGTTTCCGAGCACGACCTCGTATCCGTCGGGAAGGCGGAACAGCTCGGAGATCCCGGTGCGTACGCGACCGACGAGCGACTTCACGGGCTTCTGCCGGTGCGAGGTTCCGAGCAGTCCGGCGTTCGCCTCGAGGTGGGCGAGCTGTTCGGGGCGGACCTTGGACGGACCGCAGCCGAAACGACCGTCGGCGGGGAGCAGGTGCGAGGGGATCACGATGTCGGCCACGCCGACGAGTCTATTGAGCCTCCGGGTAGGCTGATGACGACGTGCAAGGGAGGCCACGATGACCGATCTCGTCGACACGACGGAGATGTACCTGCGCACCATCCTCGACCTCGAGGAGGAGGGGATCGTGCCTCTGCGCGCACGCATCTCCGAGCGGCTGGGGCACTCCGGTCCGACCGTGTCGCAGACGATCGGCCGCATGGAGCGCGACGGTCTCGTCGTCGTCGAGGGCGACCGCCATCTCGTGCTCACCGCCGAGGGCCGGCGCCGCGCGCTGCACGTCATGCGCAAGCACCGCCTCGCCGAGCGGTTGCTCGCGGATGTCATCGGCCTCGACTGGGCCTACGTGCACGACGAGGCCTGCCGCTGGGAGCATGTCATGAGCGAGCAGGTCGAGCGCCGGCTGCTCGAGCTGCTCGATCACCCGACCGAATCGCCCTACGGCAACCCCATCCCCGGCCTCGATGAGATCGGCGGCACCCCGGCAGGCGCGTTCCTCGACGGCGTCGAGAGTCTCGTGGCGCGCACCTCGGCGACAGCGGGGGAGGTGACGGGCGTCATCCGTCGTCTGGGGGAGCCCGTGCAATTCGAGCCCGAGCTCCTCGTGCAGCTGCGCGAGGCGGGCGTCGTGCCGGGCGCGGTCGCCAACCTCTCCACGGCCGGCTCCTACGTCATCGTGCAGGTCGACGGTTTCGGCGACGGGCTCGAGCTGCCCGCCGAGGTCGCCTCCCACATCTACGTCGAGGCCTGATCCGGGTTTCCTGCCGAATTCCCAGCCAAAGCGACCTAGGCTCGGCAGGTCCTCGCGATCACATGGTCGATCGGAGGCCGCCAGGCAGGGCGTCCCGTCCCACCCATCCTCTGCCGGCGACGTGACATACGGAAGGGATGGGGCCGTCACCTCGAGCGGCCGGGGCGCGGAGTTCTCTCGTGTCAGGTAACCCGAATCAGCGGCCCACCCAGCCGGCTGCGCGATCCGCTCGCGCGTCGTTCCGCAACGCATCCATCGTCGCCTTCGTGGTGCCCGCCCTCTTCGCGACGGTGGCACTGCCGGCCTACGCCTACGCCCCCGACAGCTCCGCCGACGGCGCGGAGCAGCTGAGCGCCCTCGAGCAGCTGCGCGAGTCCAAGGCTCAGGATGTCGCGGTCGCGGCGGTCGCGCTCGCCCCGCAGGCGCGCGACGGCTACGACTTCACCTCGGCCGCCGAGCTGCGCCGAGCCCAGCAGCGCGCGGCGCTCGCCGCGTACTCGGGCCCGACCGTGCGCCAGCTTCTCGCCAACCCGCCGTATCCCTCGTTCGATCTGAACCAGGTCGTGCAGGTCGCACTGCAGTACCAGGGTGTGCCGTACGTGTTCGGTGGCGCCTCGCCCGCAGGTTTCGACTGCTCGGGTCTCGTCATGTTCGTCTACGCGCAGTTCGGCGTGGCGCTGCCGCACTCCTCGAGCGCGCAGGGTCGAGGCGCGGGCGGTGGCCACTTGATCGCGCGCGCCGACGCACTGCCGGGCGACATCGTCGTCATGGACGGCGGCGGGCACTCCGGCATCTTCATGGGCGGTAACACGATGGTGCACGCCCCCAAGCCCGGCGGTGTCGTCGAGGTGCACCCCATCTGGGACAAGAACGCCTGGTTCGTGCGCTACGGCATCTGAGTTCAACGTGCGCTGCGGTAATCCGCAGCGCCGGCCGATCGGCCGACCGCGCGCGAGCGCTCGGCCGATCGAGTGCCGACACCGTCGAGCATCCTGCTCGTCGCTGGTTGAGCAGCGGCGCACCCGCGTGTCGGAATCGGCCCGCGCCTGCGCATCACGTGTCGTTCCGCGCACGTTCACCGCGCGGGTCTACCCTGGGACTCTCGGAGGTCTTCGGATCGGGGAGGGCACATGGGAACCGCGCACAGCATCCGCACCATGGATGTGCGCGCGCTGTTCCGCATGCAGCTCAGCAGTCGGCCCGACGTGCACTGTCTCGTCGCGGTCGAGTGAGGCGCTGTCGTTCGCGACGGCGCCTTTCTCTGTTCTCACCCCGTTCCGGCGGAGCTCCGGGGATGTCGACAGCCTGCACGCCATGCAGGCTCCCTCGAGAGGAGACCCGTTGCGTACCCTGGTTCTCAACGCCGGATATGAGCCGCTTGCCGTGGTGTCGTTCAAGCGAGCCCTCGTGCTCGTGCTCGCCGGGAAGGCGGTCGTCGTGGCGAGCGATGACGACCACCCGGTGCACGGCATCGACGCCGAGTGGGAGCGACCGTCGGTCATCCTCTTGCGCCGCTATGTGCGGGTGCCGAGCGGGCGCTCGGTTCCGGTGTCACGGCGCGGGGTGCTGCGCCGCGACGATGCGCGCTGCGCCTACTGCGGCGGACACGCCTCGACGATCGACCACGTCATCCCGCGTTCGCGCGGCGGGGCCGACAGCTGGGAGAACCTCGTGGCGTGCTGCCTGCGCTGCAACAACATCAAAGGCGATCGCACCCCGCGGGAGATGGGATGGACGCTGCGGTTCGCGCCGCGCCCCCCGCATGGCACGGCCTGGCTGGTGCGCGGCGTCGAGCGGGCGCAGCCGGAGTGGCGGGAGTTCCTGGCGCCTGCCGCCTGACAGCCAGGCGGTCAGCTCATCGACGACGGAATCCGTTGTGTGAGCCGCCGTCAAGCTGGCAAAACCCTGTACAAACGGGCTGTCTGCCCCGCAAAACGGGTCGTTACCGAGACGTGACATTCGGGCGGATGTCGCGTAACGTCGATCTGGTCGTTTCAACCCGGAAGACTTTCATTCACGTGACTGACTACGAGACCCTCGCTGCCCTCGGCTTCACCGAGCCCGCTGCGAAGACCTCGGAGCACGCCGTCTCGGCGCGTCCCGACGGCATCTCGACTGCCCACGCGTCTGGCGAGCTCCCCTCGCGCCGCACGCTCCGCGCCGCGGCGCAGGCTCACGTTGCCGACCTCCCCTCGACCCCTTCGACCCCGGCCCTGCCGGGGTCGCGTCGTGCTGCCCGCGAGGCGCGTGAGTCGGCTGCGCCGGTTCTGCCCGCAGCGGCGGTGCCGTCGGTCGCCGCATCGATCGCGGCGAGCCCGAGTGCGGTTCCGACCGCCCCGCAGGTTGCGGCGCCGTTCGGCATCTTCGAGGCGCCGTCGGCCGAGCACGCCACACGTCGCAGCCAGCGGGAGCATGTGGCGAGTTCGCGCCCGGCATCCCGGCCCGCAGCGGATGCGGCACCGCGCACGCCGTCGGCATCCGCTCCGTCGCGGGGAGGCACGACCCGCAAGCGGCTGAGCGCCGCCGGCACGATGGTGCTCGTGGGCGGTCTGTTCGTATCGCTCACCCTTCCCGCGTACGCGTCGAACGACTACTCGGGTGGCGAGCTCGCCGAGCCCGCGGCGGCGAAGATCGGCGCGCAGACGCTGCCCCTCGACGAGTCCGCGATCGCGGCCGCGAGCAGCGTCGAGGCCCGTGACGGCTACGACTCGACGAGCGCCGTGGAGCTGCGACGCCTCTACCGCGACGCCCTGCGTCAGCAGCGGCTGGAGGAGTACCTCGCATCCGGCGCGATGGCGATGGGCGACGACTACCCCTGGGCCGCCGAGCTCGGCATGGCAGAGGGCGGCGGTCTGTCGCCTCTGAACTACTTCGTGCGGCAGTGCACCGACTTCGTCGCGTGGCGTCTGAACCGGGATGCGGGCAGCACCAAGGCGCCGTTCAAGTACACCTGGTCCTATCTGACCCCCGGCGGCGGAAGCGCCCACTCATGGAAGAGCCAGTGGGAGCGTCACGGCTGGGCCGTGAGCAGCACCCCCGCCCCCGGCTGGGTGGCCTGGTTCCCGGGCGGCAACCACGTGGCCTACGTGAACAGCGTGCTCCCCGACGGCTCCGTCTTCATCGAGGAGTACAACTGGGGCCCCGACACCTACAACCAGCGCATCATCCCCGCCGGTTCGGCGCTGTACCTGGCCCCGCCGCCCGCCTGATCGGGCTCTCGCGCCCGTTCCGCGTCAGCAGGCGTGGCCCTCGACAAGAGCGCCGGTGACACGAACATTCCAACTGTCGTTCTGCCATTCCGCCACGATGCAGGTGACGGGAGCGGGGTTCCAGCGGGCGACGACGTCTCCGTTGTCGAACGCGTACGAGCCTCGGTAGATCCCGTCGGGGAGCCGCCCGTCGGAGGTGAGCGCCTGGGCTGCCGCGTCGAGGGATTCGATGGTGACCTCATCGGTGGGGAGCGCGGCTGAGATCGCCGGGAGGAGCTCCTCGGCGATCGCGAGAGCGTCATCACAGGGCGAGTAGCGCGAGTCTGCTCCGTAGAAGGGAGGTCGTGAGTCGGGCCCGCAGTCGGGCTCGGCGACGATCGGTGGCGTGGTCGCCTGAGGCAGTCGATCGCCAAAGGATGCCGTCATCGCTCCGAAGACGATCAACCCCACCAGGCTCAGCGGCACAGTGATACAGACGAGTATCCGTGCGGCACGACCGCCGGCCATGGCGGCGACCACAGCGAGCACGAACGCGATGACCAGGCTGACAACGGCGGCGAGGCTCCAGGCGAAGCTCGTGACCTTGTCGGCGTCGGACTGCGTGCCGCCGAACAAGGATGCGGCACCGATCACGCCTGCGAACGCGAGGAACGGAATGAACACGGTGAACACGACCAGGGCGATCGACGCCGCGGGGCTACTCCAAGAGGGCCGACTCTGCTGAGGTGCGCTCATGGCAGGAGGCTAGTGCTGCTCGCATCACGCCTCGCGAATGTGCCGGGCGTGGCTCGGTAGACTCGGGCGGTCAGCCTCTGTAGCTCAATGGAAGAGCAGTTCCGTCCTAAGGAAAGGGTTGGGGGTTCGAGTCCCTCCAGGGGCACGTTGGGGTTCCATCCCCCCGGGAACGCTGATGACCCCAACATGCGTGCCTGGGGAGTGTGGCCACATTGCCCTCGGGGAGCGGCGTCACCGGCCTATCGCCGAGTTCCTCTGCGCAGCGCCGACTTCGCTTCTTGCCCGGTGAGCATCGGCCTCGGCGGCGAGCCTGACTGGATCCGGCGGACAAGTGCGTGGTTTCCTCGGCGTCTTCCGAGCCTCTGGCCACGTCTGTACTGCACCTCAGGCTTGCTTCGCGCCACGACTGGGATGCGTCCTGGCTGAACTTCGAGGTCACGCGCGCCGACGCGCTGCCCACCCTCGGCCGCGCAGTCGAGTGGGACACGATCTACGACCAGGCGGGGATCACCATTCAGGTCGCGTCGAAGGAGGCGCTGCTCGCGATGAAGCTCAGGGCCAACCGCCCCGGTCGAGACACTCGCGACACCCGCTTCCTTCTGGCGCTTTGCGATGTCAAGACGCTCCAGGGCGATCCAGATGGTCGGGGCAATATTCGCGGACGGGCCGCTCGAGGCGCCGGCCTCTCCTCCGCCTCCTGATATCTGATCGCGCTGCCCTCGCCGGCTCTGGAGCAACAGGCCTCCTGTTTTCGCTCGAACGCGACCGTCGACGCGTTCCGTGCCTCAGAAGCTGCCGAGCACATCCAGCCGCAGCTGCGCAGCCACCGCGATGACCACGTAGTCGACGAGGGTGATCGGCACGAGCCAGGTGCCGATCACCTCGCCGACACGCCGCGGGGAGCCACCCCAGACCCCCGCGCGGAGCGTCCATGACACCACCGACCAGAACAGCGGGATGGTCATGAGCCACACGAGCATGCACCACGGGCACAGCGACCCGAACTCGAAGATGCTGCGCCAGGCGAGCACGTGCACGAACACATAGCCGCCCAGCACGAACAGCGCGAAGACCCGCCAGTACCAGGCCCGCATCCCGCCCGGGGAGGCGAGTGCGCCGATCGCGGCGTAGATCGGCCCGAGGAAGAGCACGATGCCGAGGATCGAGTTGGTGAAGCCCAGCAGGTTGCCGGCCGGCGAGAGCAGGTTCGGGCCGCACGTGACGAGCGGGCTGATGTCGCACGAGATGGCCGGCTCGGCGTCGGTGAGCTGACCGACGTACTCGAGGTAGAGCAGGAACGACACCGTCCAGGCGACGAGGCTCAACACGATCCACAGGATCGCCGTGCCGATGCCGGGGCGGAAGGTGCGCGGTGCGGGGTCGACGGTGGTCACAGGCTCAACCTTTCTCCGGGCGGCGCGTCGGGGTCGGCGAGCTCGCCGTGGTTATTCGCGGATGCGGTGGGGCGGCCGGCGAAGCGGCGCACGACATCCACGACCGTCCCCGCGGCGGTGAGGCACCAGACGCCCAAGCCGGCCCAGAACCAGAGCGTGCCGATGGTCTCGACGATCGGCAGCCGGTCGGCACGGCCCAGGTAGATGCTCGCGGCGGCGTACATGCCCATCGGGAACACGAAGCTCCACAGCGTCGGCTGGTAGCGCAGCGGGATGCGGTGCACGACATGTCGCCACACCCCGGCTGCCAGCAGCACGGGGATCAACCAGCTCGCGAACGCCCAGAAGATCACCGAGAGTCCCGCGATGAGGTCGCGGGTCACGTCGATCATGGGCGCATCGGCCATCTCGACGATGCGGGCACCCGCCACGACCGTGATCGCCACGGCCCCCATCGCGACCCAGTACGGCGGGTCGAGGTCTTGCGGGTCGAGCCGGTAGAGCATCGCGCGCAGCATCACGAACAGCGCGCATGCGGTGTAGAGCACGACGCCCGTCGACCACGCCACGATCGCCACGATCGCGAGCGGTTGCCGCAGCTCGGGGGAGAGCGGTTCGAGGCCCGCGGCCACGACAGCGATCGACTGGCTCGCGACGACCCAGATGAACCATGTGCCGTTCGCGCGGTCGAGCATCGGCCGCCGCGGGTTGCCGAGCACCGCCGTCCAGGGGATGACGTAGCCGAGCACCACCCAGGCGAGCGTCGCGATCCCGAGCAGTACGAAGGCCGCAAGGGCGAGCCCGACGCCCAGCAGCATCGCCGCGATGACGTTGGTGGCGGCGATGAACGTGAAGAAGCCGAAGGCGCGCGCCGGGTCGTGGAAGTCATCCGACATCTGCCGGCGGTAGGCGGCGAAGCGCCACACGTTGAGGGCGACCAGCACGAGGTAGAACACGAGCGCGATCCAGAACAGCACGGATGCCAGCGCGGCATGGCCGGTCAGCTGCGCGCCGATCGACACGATCCCCGTGCCCATGACGCCCGCGAAGTATCCGGGGGTGAGTCTCGCCGGCCCGCGCGCGGGGCCGTCGTCGACGCGGATGCGCTCCTCGGCTTCGGCGCTGCTCACGGGAGCTCCCTTCGTCGCCGAACGGTTGCTGCACAGAGTACGACTGCTGCCGAAGGCGGGGCCTACCGCATCGCCGTGCAAATCCGGCTCGCCGATCGGGTGACCGGGTGTCGGTGGACGAGGCGTTGAATGGGGCCATGCCCGCCCGGGGACTGCGCACCTACTACAAGACGCTCGATTCGCTCAGCCGGATCAACCTGCTGCACGCCCTGCAGACGGGGGGCGCGCTCACGGTCGACGAGCTCGCCGAGCAGACCGGCCTGCACCCCAACACGGCGCGTGAGCATCTGCATCGGCTCGTCGCGGTGGGCCTCGTGCGCTCCGAGCCGGTCCTTCGCGGCACCCGTGGCCGACCCGTGCTGCGCTACCGCGCATCCGGGTGCGACACCGAGTCGGCGCCCGAACGCCCGGTGGCGCGTGCGACGCAGCAGCTCGCGGCCCTCGGGGAGCACCTCGGGCGGTGCGGCTTCGCGGGGGCGATCGACCCGGGTGCGCACGAGCTCACGCTGCGCGACTGCCCGTTCTCGGCGCTGTCGGAGGGCAACCCGCAGGTCTGCGAGGTGCATCGCACCCTCATCGCGGATGCCCTGCGCGCCTCGTCGGGGCCGGTGCGCGCGGGCCGGTTGCGGCGCCTGGTGACCGAGCGCGAGTGCACGCTCGAGCTGACGCGCGAACAAGCGACTACTACATCTAGTAGTGATCTTCCGTGATAAATACCACATGTAGTTCCCGCTGAATAACCTCCGAAGAAGAGCCACGCGGCGAGGGGCCGCGCGCCAGAAGGAGGAACCGGCATGTCCCAGCCCACCGTGACGGCCGTCGACGTCGCAACCACGATCGACGAGTACCTCGACCGCTCCGATTGGCGCGTCAACGCCAACGCCAACCAGGGCTACTCGCTCGGCGGTCTCATCCTCAACACCGCCGGCAAGGTCATCGCCAACTACTGGCTCGACGAGATCTACCCGGCCGCCATCGGCCGCGCGCACCGCGAAGGCGATCTGCACATCCACGACCTCGACATGCTCGCGGGCTACTGCGCCGGGTGGTCGCTGCGCGTGCTCATCGAGGAGGGACTGAACGGCGTACCCGGCAAGGTCGACGCCCTGCCCCCCAAGCACTTCGGATCGGCCGTCGGGCAGATCGTGAACTTCCTCGGAACGATGCAGAACGAGTGGGCGGGGGCGCAGGCGTTCAGCTCCTTCGACACCTACATGGCGCCCTTCGTGCGCATCGACGGCCTCGGTTACGACGAGGTGCGTCAGCACATGCAGGAGCTCGTCTACAACCTCAACGTGCCCTCGCGCTGGGGCACCCAGACGCCGTTCACCAACCTCACCTTCGACTGGGTCTGCCCCGCCGATCTGCGCGATCAGGTGCCCGTGATCGGCGGTGTCGCCCAGGACTTCAGCTACGGGGAGCTGGCCGAGGAGATGGCCCTCATCAACCGCGCCTACATCGAGGTCATGACCGCGGGCGATGCGAGCGGGCGCGTGTTCACCTTCCCGATCCCGACCTACAACATCACGGAGGACTTCGACTGGGAATCCGAGAACGCCGAGCTGCTGTTCGCGATGACGGCGAAGTACGGCACGCCCTACTTCCAGAACTTCATCAACTCCGAGCTCGAGCCCGGCCAGATCCGCTCGATGTGCTGCCGCCTGCAGCTCGACCTGCGCGAACTGCTCAAGCGCGGCAACGGCCTCTTCGGCTCGGCGGAGCAGACCGGCTCGCTCGGCGTGGTGACGATCAACTGCGCGCGCCTGGGCTACCTCAACCCGCGCGACGAGGCGGGTGTGCTCGCCGACCTCGACCGGCTGCTCGAGCTCGCCCGCGACTCGCTCGAGCTCAAGCGCGAGGTCGTCGACCGGCTCATCCGCGAGGGGCTCTTCCCCTACACGAAGCGCTACCTCGGCGGCGGTCTGCGCAACCACTTCTCCACCATCGGGGTCAACGGCATCAACGAGCTCGTGCGCAACCTCACGGGCGATGCGCACGACATCACGACAGCCGAGGGGCATGCGATCGCCGTGCGCCTGCTGGATCACGTGCGGGCGCGGATGGTGGAGTTCCAGGAGGCGACCGGTCACCTCTACAACCTCGAGGCCTCACCCGCCGAAGGAACCACCTACCGTTTCGCGAAGGAGGATCGCACGCGGTTCCCCGGCATCCTGCAGGCGGGCACCGACGCGAACCCGTACTACACGAACTCCTCGCAGCTGCCGGTCGGCTTCACCGACGACCCCTTCGAGGCGCTGGATCGACAGGACGAGCTGCAGACGAAGTACACGGGCGGCACGGTGCTGCACCTCTATATGTCGGAGCGGCTCTCGAGCGCGGATGCGTGCCGCGAGCTGGTTCGCCGCTCGCTCGCCACCCACCGGCTGCCCTACATCACGGTCACCCCCACGTTCTCGATCTGCCCGGAGCACGGCTACCTCGCGGGTGAGCACCCGGAGTGCCCCACGTGCGGCGGCGCGTGCGAGGTGTGGACGCGCGTCATGGGCTACTTCCGTCCGGTGAGTTCGTTCAACATCGGCAAGAAGGGGGAGCACGCCGAGCGCACCCACTTCGTCGAAACGGCGCTCGCGCCCCGGCTCGCGGCGGTGAGCTGAGGTGCGCGGCTCGGCCGGCGTCGACGGGGCAGCGGCGGAGCAGCTGCAGATCGCCGGCATCGCCCGGCTCTCGACGTGCGACTGGCCGGACCGGCTGGTCGCCACGGTGTTCCTGCAGGGCTGCCCGCTCGAGTGCGGCTACTGCCACAACCCCGGCATCCTGGATCCGCGGGTGCCGGGGGTGGTGCCCTGGCGGAGCGTGCTCGATCTGCTCGCGCGGCGACGCGGCCTGCTCGACGGCGTCGTGTTCTCGGGCGGAGAGCCCACGCGCCAGGCGGCTCTGCCGGATGCCATGCGCGAGGTGCGCGAGTTCGGTTTCGGGGTGGGGCTGCACACGGCCGGCCCCTACCCGCGCAGGTTCGCCGAGGTGCTGCCCCTGTGCGACTGGATCGGGCTCGACATCAAGGCGCCGGAACGCCTGTACGGCCGCGTGACCGGGGTGGCCTCCGCGGGCGCCAAGGCCTTCGCCTGCCTCGAGCTGGCGCTCGCGGCGGGTGTGCCGCTGCAGGTGCGCACGACCCTCGACCCCACGACGATGAGCGATGCGGACATCGCCGAGCTCACCGAGACACTGAACTCCCGTGGCGTGACCGAGCACGTGCTGCAGCAGGTGCGCCTCGAGGGTGTGCGGCAGGAGTACCGGGACCTTGTACCCGGTCGGACCGTCCCCGTCCGGGGATAGCGTGAAAAGACCGAGAAGGGACACGTCATGACCGCAGAACCCATCCAGTTGCACGCCTCGAAGCCGCACGAGGGCTCGGGCGGCGGATGCGCGTGCGGGCACGAGGACGAGACCGAGATCGTGCTCGATGCGCGGCAGATCCCGCACGCCATCCGGCACGCGACGATCTTCGGCGCGCTCGGCGGCATCGCCCCCGGGTTCAGCCTCGACCTGCTCGCCGACCACCGGCCGAACCCGCTCGTCGCCCAGCTCGAGCAGCGTCACCCCGGTGAGTTCACGGTCGCGTTCGTCGAAGACGGGCCCGAGCTGTGGAGACTGCGCTTCACCCGACGGTGAGCGAGACGAGGCCGGTGCGCGAGACTGGGGGTGTGAGCACCCCCGACCGGCCCTTCGACGGCGCCGAGCTCGCCGCGATCCGCGCCGACTTCGCGATCCTCGGCGACCAGGTGAACCAGCATCCGCTCGTCTACCTCGACTCGGCCGCCACCTCGCAGCGTCCTCGCCAGGTGCTCGATGCCGAACGCGCGTACGTCGAGCACCTGAACGCAGCCGTGCATCGCGGCGCCCACACGCTCGCGGCCGAGGCGACCGAGCTGTTCGAAGGGGCCCGCGACCGCGTCGCGCGGTTCGTGGGGGCGGATGCCGACGAGCTCGTGTGGACCTCCAACGCCACCGAGGCCCTCAACCTCGTCGCCTACGCACTCGGCAACGCGAGCCTCGGGCGCGGCGGCGCGGCAGCTCGGCGATTCCGCCTGGCCCCCGGCGACGAGATCCTCACGACCGAGCTCGAGCACCACGCGAACCTCATCCCCTGGCAGGAGCTCGCCGCTCGAACGGGTGCGACCCTGCGCTACGTTCCCGTCGACGATGCGGGTCGTCTGCGGCTCGAGCTGCTCGACGGGCTGCTCGGCGAACGCACCCGGGTATTCGCCTTCACCCACGTCTCCAACGTCACGGGCGAGGTGCAACCGGTGGCAGAGCTCGTCGCGCGGGCGCGCGCGGTGGGGGCGCTCACCGTGCTCGACGCATGCCAGTCGGCGCCGCACCTGCCGCTCGACGTGCGTGCACTCGGGGTCGACTTCGCCGCGTTCTCGGGCCACAAGATGCTGGGGCCCACCGGCATCGGGGCGCTCGTCGGACGGCGCGAGCTGCTCGAGAACCTGCCGCCGTTCCTCACGGGCGGCTCGATGATCCAGACGGTCACGATGGAGAGCGCGGAGTACCTGCCTCCGCCGCAGCGTTTCGAGGCCGGAACCCAGCGGGTGTCGCAGGCGATCGCCCTCGGCGGCGCGGTCGACTACCTCGATGCGATCGGCATGGAGCGGATCGCTGCGCACGAGGCCGCGCTCGGGGTGCGACTGCGCGAGGGGCTCGAGGCCATCGAGGGCGTTCGCGTGCTCGGTCCATCGGACTCGGATGCGGTCGGCCTCGCCGCGATCGACGCGCCGGGCGTCCACGCCCACGACCTCGGGCAGTACCTGGATGCGCAGGGCATCGCGGTGCGAGTGGGGCACCACTGCGCCCAGCCGCTGCACCGCCGCCTCGGTGTCACCGCATCCACCCGCGCGAGCAGCTACCTCTATACGACGCCGGATGAGGTCGACGCCCTCCTCGCGGCGCTCCCGCCCGCCATCGCGTACTTCAGGAGCATGGCGTGAGCGACCTCGACGACCTCTACCCCGACATCATCGCCGACCATGTCAAGCGCCCGCGTCGCCGGGAGCTGCTGCCCCATCCGACGGTGCAGTCTCGTCAGCTCAATCCGACATGCGGTGACGAGGTCACGCTGCAGCTCGCGCTCGACGGCGACCGCATCGCGGATGTCGGCTGGACCGGCCACGGCTGCATGATCTCGCAATCGTCGGCCTCGATCCTCGCCGAGCAGGCGCCGGGGCTCACCGTGGCGCAGCTGGAGGAGCGCATCGCCTCGTTCCGCGCCTCGATGCGATCGCGCGGCGAGCTCGCCGTCGACGAGGAGCTGCTCGGGGATGCCGTGGCGCTCGAGGGCGCGTCCCGGTACGTCGCCCGCGTGAAGTGCGCCCTGCTGCCCTGGGTGGCGGCGGAGGCCGCGCTCGCCGAGCGCTGACCCTGCACGCGCGGGTCTACGGTGGATCAGTGGATCTCTCACTCTCCGGCATCGGTGCCCGAGCGCTGCGAACCCGCTGGTTCGTGCGCGCCCCGATCTGGCTCTACCGCCACGGACTCGGTCGGCTGCTCGGCAGCCGCATCCTCATGCTCGAGCACACCGGTCGCAGCTCGGGGCAGCCGCGCTACGTGTGCCTCGAGATCGTCGAGCGGCCGGCGCCCGATCGCATCGTCATCGTCTCGGGCTTCGGCGAGCGCGCCCAGTGGTACCGCAACCTGCAGGCCGATCCGCGCTGCTTCGTGAGCACCGGACGGATGCGGCGCGCGCCCGCCGTCGCCCGCTTCCTCGCGGAGGGCGAGGCATCCGCCGCCCTCGAGCGCTACCAGCGCGAGCACCCGCGCGACTGGGAGATGCTGCGCGGCGCGATCGAGAAGGCCGTGGGGCATCCCGTGCAGGGGCTGCCCATGATCGAGCTGCACCTCGAGCAGCGCGCGAGCTGATTCCGGCGCGTCCCCCTGACGGGCGGCAGGCGAGGCGCCCGCGAACCGCTAGTTTTATCGCATGGCGACCCGGGCGGAGAAGAAGCGTGCGCGTGAACTCGTCGACACGCTCGTCTGGGACCTCCCCGAGATGGCGCCGAAGCTCGGCACGCTCCCGCCGAACCCCGACGGGCTCGAGTTCTGCGCCGAGTTCGAGGTGCTGCCCGGCATCAAGGCCGTGTGCTTCCCCGACGGGGAGAGCTGGCGTGGCCTGCTCGTGCAGTACGACCCGGCCACCGGGCAGGTCACGAGCACCATGGAGCACCAGATCCGCGCCCAGTCCGACGAGGACGCCCCGCGGTGGGCGCAGCTGGTGATCTACGACATCCTCGCGAGCGCCGTGAAGAGCGCGCCCTCCGAGGCCGCCGCCACGATGCCGCGCGAGCGCCTGGCCCGGGTGTCGCAGCTGCTCGAGCGTCTCTGAGTCCTCACCTCACGCGGTGAGCGCGAGCGCGAGGGTCGCCGCGAGCACCGTGAGCGGAGCCGCGACGAGCCCGAGCAGCATGTAGCGACGCCACGACAGCTCGACGCCGAGGGCGCGCAGGCGGTCGTGCCACAGCAGCACCGCGAGCGACGCCCAAGGCGTGATGAGCGGCCCGGCGTTGACGCCGATGAGCAGCGCGGCCACGCGGGCGGGGGAGTCCGCGAGCGGTTCGAGGGCGAGGTATGCCGGCAGGTTGTCGATCGCGTTCGCGCCGAGCATCCCGGACCCCGCCATGCGCAGCAGCGACAGCGGGTCGTCGCCGTCGCCTGTGAGCACGCCGAGCAACGTCGCCATGCCGAGCGCGTGCGCCGCCTCGACCACCAGGAAGAGGCCCCCTGCGAAGAGCAGCAGCCCCCACGGCACGAGCGCGGGCCGCACCCGCCCCGGCTCGCGCACGGCGAAGGCGGTCAGGAGCACGAGCGCGGCCGCGCTCGCCGGGATCCACACCGGCAGCCCGCTCACGAGCAGCGGGATGAGCACCGCGAGCACCGCCGCGGCGGTCCAGAACAGCACCCGATCGCGTGGACCTTCCGCCGCCTCCGCCACGTAGCGCGTGCCGAGCTCACGTCGGAACACGACGGCGAGCACGAGACACGGCACGACCACCGCCACGACGGCGGGAGCCGCCATGAGGGTCGCGAACCGAGCGGGATCGGAGAACCCCAGCGCGTGCTCGGCGAGCAGGTTGGTGAGGTTCGACACCGGCAGCAGCAGGGAGCCCGTGTTCGCGAGCCAGACGGTCGTGAGCGCGAACGGCAGGGGCGGGTAGCCGTGGTGCCGGGCGAGCAGCACCACGACGGGTGTCAGCAGCACGGCGGTCGTGTCGAGCGAGAGGAACACGGTGGAGGCGACCGCGAGCAGCACGACGAGCGCCCAGAGCAGCCAGCCGTGGCCGCGACCCAGGCGCGCGAGACGTTCGGCGATCGCGGCGAAGACGCCCGCGGCATCCGCCAGCTCGGCGACCACCGTGACCGCGACCGCGAACAGCAGCACGGGCCAGACGCGTGCCCCGACGGCGACCGCATCCGCTGCCGGGAGGACCCCGGTGGCGACGGCGACGGCGCCGACCACGAGCAGGCCGGCACCCACGAACGCGAGACGCACCGGATGAGCGTACGGCGTCGCACGCCTGTAACACGCACCTCGCCACAATGAGGGGATGAGCACCCCCGTGATCGCCCTCGGCGACCTCGACGACCCGCGCGTGCTGCGGCTCCTCGACGACCACCTCACCGACATGTACGCGACCTCGCCGCCCGAGAGCGTGCACGCGCTCGACGTGTCGGGGCTGCAGCATCCGGACGTCACGTTCTGGGCGCTCGCCGAGGGCGGGCAGCTGCTCGGCTGCGTCGCACTCAAGCAGCTCGACGCCCGGCACGGCGAGCTCAAGTCGATGCGCATGGATGCCGCGGCGCGCGGCCGCGGGTTCGGTCGCCTGCTGCTGGAGCACGTGGTGGCCGAGGCGCGGGTCCGCGGCTACACCCGGCTGAGCCTCGAGACGGGCGCCGAGGACTTCTTCCGCCCGGCGCGTGCCCTGTACCGCAGCCACGGTTTCGTGGAGACGGGCCCGTTCGCCGACTACACGCTCGACCCCAACAGCGTGTACTTCACGCTCGAGCTCGGCGGCGTGCGCGGGTAGCGCACCGGGTCGGTCGCGTAGTTCTTCGCGCAGACCGGGTTTCGCTGCGCGAATCCGGGCGTGTCCCGACCTATCGTGGCCGTGTGTGGCCTGCCAATCGACGGGATGATGACTCCGGGGAGATCCCGGTGAGTCCCGATGCACCCGTGCAGCCGGCGACGCCGCTGCTCACTCCCGCCCCCGCGGTCCGCGGCGTCGCGGACACCGCCCGCGAGTCCTGGCGCGGGGAGCTCGCCGAGCTCGGCGGCATCTCCCCTCTTCTGCACTTCGTCGACGCACCGACGACGCGCATCGAGCTCTCGACGACCCACCCGGGCGGTCTCGCCCGCTTCATCACGGGCAAGTCCACGCTGCTCTCGCAGCTCATCCGCGACGACCTGGCGCTGCGTCGCGCCCGCGCCGCGGCCGAGCGCATCACCGCGAAGGGCCTCGAGCTCTCGACCACCCGCGGTCTCGACGTCGTCCACCTCGGCATCGGCATCGTGCGCTGGACCCACGAGCGCGTCGACTACTGCGCGCCGCTGCTGCTGCGCCCGCTCGCCATCCGCCGCCATGGCCGCGACTACGAACTGCGTCTGCGCGGAGCCGCGGTGCTCAACCCCGCCCTCGCTCGGGCGCTCGAGAAGCAGTACGGCATCTCGCTCGACGCCGCGACCTTCGTCGCCCTCTCCGACGACGACGGCACCTTCAAGCCCAACGCGGTGATCGACCAGTTGCGCCGACTCACCGGACACCTGGGCGAGATCGTCGTGCAGCCGCGTCTGGTCGTTTCGTCGTTCGAGGAGGTCGCGCCCGCGCTCGTGGCCGACGCGAAGAACCTCGACCATCCCGTGCTCGACGCCGTGGCCGGGGATGCGACGGCCAAGTGGGCGCTCGAGGAGGGCTACCAGGCGGTCGAGGCCGCCGATGCCGACCGACGCGACCCCTCGACCGACGTGCTGCTGCTCGACGCCGACGCCGAGCAGGAGCACATCGTGGCGCAGATCGCCGCCGGCAACTCGCTCGTCGTGCGCACGCTGCCCGGCACCGGCGCCACCCAGACGATCGTCAACGCGCTCGGCATGCTCGTCGGGCAGAACAAGCGCGTGCTCGTCGTGAGCCCGCGCCGCGCGAGCCTGCGCGGCATCGCCCAGCGACTGGGGGATGTCGGCCTCGCCGGCATGGCCGTGTCGCCGTCGTCGCTGCGTCGCGACGTGGTGCGCGGCATCGCTCGCAACGAGAAGGCCATCCAGCCGCAGCTGGGCGAGGTCGACGAGGCCCTCGTGCGTCTGCGCAGCGTGCTCATCGACTACCGCGAAGCGCTCTCGCGCACCGACGAGACCCTGTGGGTGTCGGTGTTCGACTGCGTGGCGGAACTGTCGCGCCTCGCGCTGCTGCCGCATCCGCCCACGACGACCGCACGGCTCTCGCCGCAGGCCGTGCGCGCCCTCGCGGGCGACCGCGCGAGCGTCGCCGCGACCATGGTGGAGGCTGCCCGACTCGGCGAGTTCCGCTACGGGCCGGGCGACTCGCCCTGGTACGGCGCGCAGTTCTCCCACGGCGACGAGGCCTCGCGTGCCCACGCGCTCGCCAGGAAGCTGCACGCCGACGCGCTGCCCCGACTGCTCATCAAGGCCAACGCCCTCATCGGCTCCACGCGCATGCGTCCGTTCACGACGATCGCCGAGCTCGGCATCTACCTGCGGCTGCTCGCCGAGCTGCGCGACACCCTCGACAAGTTCGACGCGAGCGTCTTCGACCGCTCGCTCTCGGAGCTCATCGTCGCGACTGCCCCCCGCCGCGACGCCCCCGAGATGTCGGGGGCCAACCGCCGCCGCCTCAAGAAGCTCGCACGCGAGTACGTGCGCCCCGGAATGCACGTGGGCGACCTGCACGAGGCGCTCACCGCGATCCAGCAGCAGCGCATCCTGTGGCAGCGCTACGTGGCGGCCGGCGTCACGCCCGAGGTGCCCACCGGCATCTCGGATGTGCAGGTCGCCTGGCAGCAGGTGTCGGCCGATCTCGCCGAGCTCGACGCGCCGCTCGGCCGCACGGAGACCTCGACGCGCCTCGCCCACCTGCCGCTGCATCAGCTCGCCGACCTGCTCGAGGAGCTCGCCGCCGAGTCCGACGTGCTGAACAACCTGCAGGAGCGCAGCGCGCTCATGCAGCGACTGCGCGACCTCGATCTCGACGCCTTCCTCGCCGACCTCGCCGAGCGCCATGTACCCGAGGATCAGGTGGCCGCCGAGCTCGAGCTCGCGTGGTGGCGCTCAGCCCTCGACGGTCTGCTGGTGAACGACCGCGCGCTGCTCGGCGCGAAGACGGATGTGCTGCAGCGCCTCGAGGCCGACTTCCGGCTCGTCGACGAGGCGCACCAGCAGGGGAGTGCGGGCCTGCTCGCGTGGCAGCTCGCCGAGAACTGGCGCATCGGCATCATCGACTGGCCCGACGAGGCCGCCGCGCTCAAGCAGCTCATCACCGCGGGCGCCCTCACCTCCGAGTCGCTGCAGCGTCTCGCGCCCCACCTCTCGCGCACGGTGGCGCCCGTCTGGCTCGCCTCGCCCTACGAGATCGACCAGGTGAGCGACACCATGCCGATCGATGTCGTGATCCTCGTCGACGCGGGCGCCACGACGATCGCCGAGAACGTCGGCGCGATCCGTCGTGCACGTCAGGTGCTCGCCTTCGGCGACCCGGTCACGCAGACCCCCGCGCCGTTCCGGATCGGGCTCGACGAGGGGGATGAGTCACCCATCGCGGTGGCGTACCCGTCCGCGCGGGCGTCGATGCCGGTGCGGGCCGCGGATGACGCGGAGCCTGCCGAGGCGGATGCGGTGGAGGCCGCGGAAGCTGCTGATGTTGAAGCTGTCGCCGACGACGCCGCTGTCGACACCGGCGACGCTGGTTTCGAGACGCCGCCCGCGGCGGCTCCTCAACCAGCTGACAGCGCCGACGACCTGCACGGGCGCTCGGCGTTCGCGCAGCTCGCCTCCGTGCTGCCGGTGCTCTCGCTCACCCGCAGCTACCGGGCCGGCGGCGAGGACCTCGCGGAGCTCGTCAACCGCCGCTTCTACGGCGGTCGCATCGACGCGTTGCCCTGGGCGGGATCGTTCCTCGGTCACGGCAGCCTCTCGCTCGACTACATCGAGAACGGCACCGGGCTGCCCGATCCCGACACGGGGGCCGTCGAGTCGGTGGATGCCGAGGTGGCCCGCGTCGTCGAGCTCGTCGTCGAGCACGCCACGACCCGGCCGCGCGAATCGCTCATGGTCGTCACCGCATCCGAGAAGCATGCCGTGCGCGTCATGAACGCGGTGCTCGCCCGGATGTCGGCCCACCCGCAGCTCGGCGAGTTCATCCTCGGCGAGAGCGCGGAGCCGTTCGCCGCGCTGCCGGTCGAACGCGCCGTCGCCCACAGCCGTGATCGCGTGGTGTTCTCCCTCGGCTACGGGCGCACCCCGCACGGCCGCGTGCTGAGCGACTTCGGTGCCCTCGGGCAGCCGGGCGGCGAGCGGCTGCTCGCCGTCGCCATGACGCGCGCCCGCCGCTCGCTCGTGATCGTGACGTGCGTGCAGCCCTCCGACCTCGACGAGACCCGCATGAAGCACGGCGCGATCGCGCTTGCCGAACTGCTCGGCGAGATCGCCAACCGCCGCGCCGAACCGCCGCTGCCGGATGACTCCGACCCGATGCTCGTCGACCTCTCGCGGCGCCTCGAGGCGCGCGGACTGCGCGTGGCGCTCGGACACCGGGGCAAGCTCGGGCTCGTGGCCGCCAACGGCGGCATGTGCGTCGTCGTCGACACCGACTCGGTGCTCACCGGTCGGAGCCTGCGCGAGGCGCTGCGCCTGCGCCCGGAGGTGCTGCGTCGCCTGGGCTGGCACTACGCTCGCGTGCACGCCTTCGAGCTCTTCACCGACCCGGATGCGGTGGCCGACCGCATCGCGCGGATGGCCGGCCTGCCGGCCGGGCCCGTCACCGAGGAGATCCCGGTCGTTGCCGCACACACCGCGAGCTGACCCCGAGCGCGAGGAACCCGGCGACGACGAGCGCCCGCGCCGGCGACGCCGACGCGTGACGACCCCGCCGCCTGCCGGCAGCGATCCGCATCCGCCTCCCGAGCCGCCGCGGCACGGCACGACCGAGAACGACGAGCGGATGCGGCAGGAGAAGCCCCCCCACTACTAGTTCTGGGTGTTGCGCTCGGCGAGCAGGTCGCGGATCTCGGCGAGCAGCTGCGTCTCGGTCGGCCCGGCCTCCTCCTCGGCGAGACCCTTCTTCGCGGCCTGCCGCTCGCGCAGCTTGTTGACCGGCAGCACGAGCACGAAGTAGACGACCGCGGCGACGATCACGAAGTTGATGGCTGCGCCGATCACCGCGCCGAAGTACATCGTGGCCTCGCCGCCGTCCGTCGTCGGGATGGATACCGGCAGCGCCTTGTCGAGCGAGTCGGCCTTGAACAGTGCCCCGATGGCCGGGTTGATGACGGCGTTCACGATCGAGTTCACGATCGCGGTGAACGCGGCGCCGATGACCACGGCGACGGCCAGATCGATGACGTTGCCGCGCAGGATGAAGTCTCTGAACCCCTTCATCGTTGCTCCTGTTCTCTCGGGGGAGTGTGGAGTCCAGGCTACGACCGCGTCACTCGCGTGAGAAGGCGACGATGCCGCTCGGGGTGACGACGCCGTCGACCGGCATGTCGTGCGGCTCGGTGGGCACGGCGTCGACGAGCTCGTCGTCGTAGATGACGGCGTACACGGGAGGGCCGCCCTCCATCGAACCGAGGGTCTTGTCGAAGTAGCCGCGCCCCCATCCGAGTCGCATGCCGTCACGTCCCACGCAGGCCGCAGGCACGAGCAGCAGGTCGACGCCGTTGATCGCGATCGGTCCGAGCAGCTCGCTCGTCGGGGTCGGCATCCCGAGGATGTCCTGCTCCTCGTCGTCACCGTCGTAGGGTGCCCAGTCGAGCAGGCCGTCCTCGCGCGACACCGGCAGCAGGATCCGGATGCCGTGGGTGTCGGCCCAGCGCAGGAAGTCGCGCGTGCCGGGCTCGTCGGGGGTCGAGAGGTAGGCGGCGATGAACGTCGCACCGAGGTCGCTCGTGAGCTGCACGAGCTGCTGCGTGAGCGCCTTCCCGGCCGCTTCACGCTCGGTGGCCGTGCGGATGCGCCGGCGTCCCCGGAGCTCGGCGCGCAGGGCACGCTTGCGATTCTCCGGATGGTCGGGCATGCCCCGATTGTAGGAGACGTGCGACCGGATCTCAGGAAGAGATGGATAGCCTGGCAGGCATGGCTTCCCCCAACACCATCACGAAAGCCGTCATCCCCGTCGCCGGACTCGGAACCCGGTTCCTGCCCGCGACGAAGGCGATGCCGAAGGAGATGCTGCCCGTCGTCGACAAGCCGGCGATCCAGTACGTCGTGGAGGAGGCCGTCGCGGCGGGTCTCACGGATGTGCTCATGATCACCGGTCGCAACAAGACGGCGCTCGAGAATCACTTCGATCGCGCGGGCGAGCTCGAAGCGGTGCTCGAGAGCAAGGGCGATGCCGAGAAGCTCGAGAAGGTCGACTACTCCACCCACCTCGCCGACGTGCACTACGTGCGGCAGGGCGATCCGCTGGGCCTGGGGCATGCGGTGCTGCGATCGAAGATGCACGTGGGGCGGGAGCCGTTCGCGGTGCTGCTCGGCGACGACATCATCGACGTGCGCGACCCGCTGCTCGGGCGGATGCTCGAGGTGCAGCAGCGCGAGAACACCACGGTCGTCGCACTGCTCGAGGTCGACCCCTCGCAGACCCACCTGTACGGCATCGCCACGGTGGAGCCCACGGACGAGGACGACATCGTGAGGATCACGGGCCTCGTCGAGAAGCCCCCGTCGGGTGAATCGCCCTCGAACTACGCCATCATCGGCCGCTACGTGCTGCGCCCCGAGATCTTCGAGGTGCTCGAGCGCACGGCCCCGGGGCGCGGCGGCGAGATCCAGCTGACCGACGCGTTGCAGGAGCTCGCCACCGGGCCGACCTGGGCGGGAGGCGTGTACGGGGTCGTGTTCCGCGGGCGCCGCTACGACACGGGCGACCGCCTCGACTACCTCAAGGCGATCGTGCGGCTCGCGAGCGACCGTGACGACCTCGGGGTGGAGTTCCGTCCGTGGCTCAAGGAGTTCGTCGCCTCCCTTCCGGACGAGGGTGGCTCCGAGACGCAGGCCGAGGGCGAGGACGGCTGAGCCGCCCACTCGGATGCCGCACGCGTGCTCTCGGCGTCGCGTCGCATCCCGGGCAGCTCGGTAGCTGAGTAGTCTGGCGCCGATGGCCACACCGACTCTCCGCGACGAGCACGTGACGATCCGCCCCATCCGGATCCGCGATGCTCGTGTGCTCGAGAACGAGCTCATGCGCAATCGGGCATGGCTGCGCCCCTGGGAGGCGAGCAACCCGCACGGGCCGGCGGGATTCGACGTGAAGGCCTCGATCCGTTCTCTGCAGACCCACGCGCGTTCGGGCTCAGGGCTGCCGTTCGCCGTCGAATGCGACGGCGAGTTCGCGGGTCAGCTGAACGTGTCGGGCATCGCCTACGGCTCGCTGTCGTCGGCCACCCTCGGGTACTGGGTCGCCGAGCGATTCGCGGGTCGCGGGGTCACGCCGACCGCCGTGGCGCTCGCGACCGACCACTGCTTCTTCGGGCTCGGTTTGCACCGCATGGAGATCTGCATCCGCCCGGAGAACGCGCCGAGCCTGCGGGTCGTGCAGAAGCTCGGGTTCCGCTACGAGGGGCTGCGCCGCCGCTACATCCACATCAACGGCGACTGGCGTGACCACTTCTGCTTCGCCCTGCTCGTGGAGGAGGTGCCCCAGGGCGTGCTGCGCCGCTGGAAGGACGGTCGCGCACCCGAGTCGGCCGCGCGCATCCCCGAGGCCGACCTGCAGGCCGCCACGCGCCCCCTGCGCTTCTGACCGCCGCCCCCGACCTGCTCAGGTGGTTGAGGAGCCGCGGAGCGGCGTCTCGAAACCACCGTCGCTGCATCGGCTCAGGTGGTTGAGGAGCCGCGCAGCGGCGTCTCGAAACTACCGTCACGAGTGGTGGGTAACGACTGGGTAACAACCTTCCCGACCGGTGTGGATGGGCCCCCTCTCGACGCCGTTTCGGCCCTCGGATGTCGGTGGCTCCCGATGGTCTTGCTTCATGGAACCCCGCCTCGACCCGATCGCTGCAGCGGATGCTGCGCTGGATCGGGTGGTCGCGTTGCAGGCGCAGATCGATGCGCTGTCGGCGGCGCGGGCCGAGGCGTTGGTGGCGTTCGAGGAGGCGTTCACGGTCGCGTATCCGCCGAATGCACCGGCGTTGCGGGAGCGGGCGTTGAATGCGGAGGCGGCGTGCGCGTTGCGGATGCCGGAGCGCAGCATCCAGCGCCTGCTCGGTGAGGCCCGGATGCTGATCCGCGAGCTGCCGGCGACGCTCGCGGCTCTGGCGGAGGGCCGGTTCTCGTATCGGCACGCGCAGGTGCTGATCGATGAGACCGCGGGGCTGGAGAGCGGGGATCGTGCCGCGGTGGAGCGGCTCGCGTTGGCCGCGGCGGGCACGACGACGGTGTCGCAGTTCCGCACCCGGGTGCGCAAGCTGCGGGAGAAGCGCGCCCCGGAATCGATGACCCGACGGGTGCGCGAGGCCCACGAGCAGCGAGAGTTGACCCTGGAGCCGACCCGCGACGGGATGGCGTTCCTGACCCTGTACACGGGCGTGGTGGAGGCGACCGCGGTGTATGACAGGGCGACCGCCGCGGCCGCCCGCGCCACCGCAGACGGCGACCCCCGCACCCTTACTCAACTGCGGGTCGATCTGGCCATCGACGCGCTGCTGGAGCGGGACAGCACCCTCGGACTGTCCCGCACCCAGCTGGAACTGATGGATCTGGAACCCGCGGAGGCGGCGCTCGTGCAGGAGGCCGAACTCGGCCCGTTCACCGGCATCGTGCCGACGGTCGTGGTGACCGTTCCGGTGCAGACCCTGCTCGGCGGGTCTGAGCCGGGCACGCTGGAGGGTATCGGACCCATCGACGCGGCCACCGCCCGCAAACTCACCGCCCACGCCCCCTCGCTCTACCGGCTGCTGACCGACCCGGAGACCGGGGCCGCGTTGTCGATGTCGCGCACGAGCTATCGCATCCCGGAACCACTCCGACGATGGCTCAGGCTGCGCGACGAGACGTGCAGGTTCCCCATGTGCCGCATCCGCGCCGGAAGGTGCGATATCGACCATACCCGCGACTGGCTTTACGACGGGCACACCGATCACGGCAATCTGGCGCACCTGTCGCGGGGGCACCACACCCTCAAACACCACGGCGGCTGGCAGGTGAAACAGATCCGCCCGGGCGTGCTCGAGTGGACCAGCTATCTCGGACGCCACTACGCAACCCTCCCCGCCACCGCGTGACGCGTTCGGCAGACTGCCAGCCGGGCACGCGCGCGCCTTCCGGGGCAGCGCCGCATCCGCTCGTACCCTGGGGCGCATGGACTTCACGGGGGCGGGAACCGCGATCATGCTCGCGCTCGCCGCCGTGCTGTGGTTCCTCTACCTGCTGCCCAGCTGGATGAGGCGCCGCGAGTTCCTCGCCACCGAGCGCAACGCGACGCGACTGCAGCGCGCCATCCGCGTGCTGGCCGAGACGGCGGAAGCCCCCGACGAGCTCCGGGTCGAGGCGAACGCCCGCGAGGTCGCGCGCACCGAGCGGCTGCTCGCCCAGGAGCGTCGCCGCGTCGAGGCGGCCACCCGCGCCGAGGTGCACGCCGCCGAGCTGCGGGCGCGCGCGGCCGAGGCTCAGGCGGCGGAGATCGCGCGCGCCGCCCGGCGTTCCGCACCCGCCCCGACCACGCGGGCTGCGCAGGCATCCGCAGCCGAGGTGCCCACGCTGCTCGCCTTCGCCCGCCTGCGACGTGCGCGTCGCCTCGCGGGGCTGCTGCTGCTCGCGGCCATGACCGCGGGCGCGGTGCAGCTGTGGCTCATGGCGACGACGGGCATCGTGATCGGTTCGTGGCTCGTCGTGGCCGGATGCGCGCTCGCGGCCGGCGTCTCGGTGCGTCTGCAACGTCGCATCGCGGATCGCGCGCGCTCTCTCGCCACCGCACCCGCGACGCACACGCGCCGCACGGCATCCGCCCTCATCGACGCGGAGACGCCCGAGGCGCAGCCCGCGCGCGCGTGGACCCCCGTGCCGGTGCCGAAGCCCCTCTACCTCGAGCGCGGCGAGGCGCCCCGGGTGTCGGTCGTGCCGCCCGTGTCGGCCGAGCAGCTGCTGCGGGCCGCCGCCGAGGAGGCCGAGCGCGCGCTCGCCGCGGCGCACGCCGAGCCGGAGGTCGTCGCCTTCCGGCCGCGGGACGTGGCGCCCGCATCCGCGCCCATGGCGCCGCCGGCATCCGCACCGAGCCGGTTCGCCTCGATGGGCGTGATCGACGAGGCCGACACCGCCCACCCCGACCTCGACGAAGTGCTGCGCCGCCGCCGCTCGGTCGGCTGAGCCCAGCCGCCCTGCGCCGAGCGGCGCCTCCCGTGGTCCGGCGGCCACGCCGCGGGGTGATATCGTGTTCAGGCAGTCCGGGCCCATGGCGCAGTTGGTAGCGCGTCTCGTTCGCAATGAGAAGGTCGGGGGTTCGAATCCCCCTGGGTCCACCGCACGAAGCCCCTGGTTCAGCCAGGGGCTTTCGCATGTAGCCCTACTCCACGAGCTTGCCGGCGACCGCCGTGTCGAGCTCCGCGTGGGCCAGTTCGCGGAACGACTCGGGCGCCTCGGCGACCGGCTCGAACACGACCCCCTCGGCCGGCGTCCACACGAAGCTGCCGCGCAGCGCGTCGTCCTGCGCCGGGAAGTCGGAGCGGTTGTGGCAACCGCGGGTCTCGCGGCGCTCGAGCGCGCACTCGAGTGTCGCGCGAGCAGCGAGCAGGGAACCCGCGAGGTCGAAGGCGTGCGCGAGATCGTCGAAGCCCGCGATATCGGGATGCACGCCGAGGCGGGTGGCGCGGTCGTCCAGCTCGGTGAGCTTCGCGATTCCCGCACGCAGGCCCTCGTCACTGCGCACGACGCCCGCATGCTCGGTCATGACGTTGCGCAACTGGCGCTGCAGCATCCGCGGCGTCTCGGTGCCGCGGGCCGCCAGCAGCCGATCGACCTCGGCGCGTGCGTCGGCGACGGCCTCGGGCGAACGGCGGATGCTCGTGAGGCTCGTGGTGTACTCGGCCGCCTCCTCTCCCGTGATGCGGCCGTAGACGAGCAGTTCGATGAGCGAGTTGCCGCCCAGCCGGTTCGCTCCGTGGAGGCCGCTGGATGCCTCGCCGATCGTGTACAGGCCGTCGACCCCGGTGCCGTGGTCGGCGGCGCGCACCCACACGCCGCCCATCGAGTAGTGGGCGGTGGGGGCGACCTCGATCGGCCGCTCGGTGATGTCGAGCATCTGCAGGTCGATGAGGGTGCGGTAGACGCGCGGAAGCTTCTTGAAGATCGTCTCGCGCGGCAGATGCGACACATCCAGGTACACGCCGCCCGCCTCGGTGCCGCGGCCCTCTGCGATCTCCGTGTAGCTCGCGAGCGCGACGCGGTCGCGCGTCGAGAGCTCCATGCGCTCGGGGTCGTAGCGCTCCATGAACCGCTCGCCGAGTGCGTTGCGCAGGACGCCGCCCTCGCCCCGTGCCGCCTCCGAGACGAGCGTGCCCGCGGCATCCGCGGGCTCGAGGATGCCGGAGGGGTGGAACTGCACGAGCTCGGCATCGCGGATGCGAGCCCCCGCGAGCGCGGCCAGCCGGAACGAGTCGCCCGTGTTCTCATCGCGGCGCGAGGAGGTGTTGCGCCAGATGCGGGTGTGACCGCCCGCGGCGAGGATGACGGCATCCGCGTGGATGAGAACCGGGGTGCCGTCGACGATGTCGAAGCCGTAGGCGCCGAAGATGCGGCCGTCGTCGGCGAGCAGGCGCGTGATATAGACGGTGTCGACGATCGGCACCTCGAGCTCGCGGGCGCGGCGCAGCAGGGTGCGCTGGATCTCGAGGCCCGTGTAGTCGCCCGCATAGGCCGTGCGACGGTAGCGGTGCGCTCCGAAGAAGCGCTGGCTGATGCGGCCGTCGGCCTCGCGTGCGAACGGCATGCCCCACCGCTCGAGGTCCTCGATGCCGCGCGCCGCGTTGCGGGTCACGACCTCGACGATCGCCGGGTCGGCGAGGTAGTACGACTCACGCAGGGTGTCGGCGGCGTGCTGCTGCCAGCTGTCCTCCGGGTCCATCGTGCCGAGAGCGGCATTGATGCCGCCGGCCGCGAGGGTCGTGTGTGCGTCGTGCTTGCGGCGCTTGCCGACGGCGAGCACCTGGATGCCGCGCTCGGCCAGCTCGATCGAGGCGCGCAGGCCCGCGCCGCCCGTTCCGATCACGAGCACGGAGGTGGAGAGAAGTCGTTCGTCACGCATGCTGCCCACGGTAGGCAGACCGCGGACGATTACTCCAATGAATTGTTTGCAGCGTGACGATGCACGTACGCTATCAAGGTGAATCTCGAGCAGTTGCGCGGCTTCGTGGAGATCGCCGCGACGGCCAACTTCACCCGCGCCGCGGAGCAGCTGCACATCGCGCAACCGACCCTCAGTCGCCAGATCTCGACGCTCGAGACCGAGCTCGGCGTCGAGCTGCTGCACCGGGCGCGGGGGCACGTCGGGCTCACGGCCGCGGGGGAGCGGCTGCTGCCGCGCGCCCGGCGCATGCTCGCGGATGCCGACACCGCCCGCACCGAGATGGCGGAGCTCATCGGACTGCGGCGGGGCCGTATCCGACTCGGAGCCACGCCGACGCTCTGCACGAGTCTCGTGGCCGAGGTGCTCGCCGAGTTCCACGCGCGGCATCCGGGCATCGAGATCGAGATCCTCGAGAGCGGCTCCCGCACCCTGGCCGCCGCGCTCCTGGAGGGTGCCCTCGATCTCGCGCTCGTGGTGACGAGCGAGTCGACGGGGTCGGCGCGTGCGGTGCTCGAGCTCGAGCCGATCCTCACCGAGCGTCTCGTCGCCGTCTCGGCATCCGCCGTGCCCGACCCGTTCTCGCGCGCGCCGGTGCGGCTCGAGGAGCTCGCGCGCGTGCCGCTCATCGCCTTCCCCGAGAACTACGAGCTGCGTGCCGCGGCGGACGCCGCATTCCGTGCGCGCGGGCTGACACCGCAGATCGCCGTGGAGGGCGCGGAGATGGATGCCGCGTTGAGCTTCGCGGAGCGCGGCATCGGCGTCGCGATCGTGCCGGCCATGGTGGCCGCCCTGCGCCCCGCCCTGCGCGCGGCGCCGCTCGCCGACCCCCGGCTCGCGCGCACGGTGAGCATCGCGCGCCGCTCGGATATGGCGCCTGCCCACGCGAACGCCGCGCTGCAGACGCTCATCCGCGGCGTCGCCGACCGACTCGCCGCGCCGGGCGCCGCCACGGCATCCCTCGTCACGCGCGTGGGATGACGCCTCCGGAGCGCGCGGGCGCCGCACCGGCCGGTCGGAGCCACCGCGGCTAGGCTGACGCGGGGAGAGGGGGCTCGGTGGACTTCAACCAGCGCATCATCGACGAGTTCCGTGCGAACGGCGGCACCGTCGAGACGGCGGGCTTCGAGCGCAGTCTCGTGCTGCTGCACCACCGCGGGGCGAGTTCGGGCATCGAGCGCGTGTCGCCCGTCATGGGCATCCCGAGCGAGGCCGGATGGCTCATCGCCGCGTCGAAGGGAGGCGCGCCCGAGAACCCGGCGTGGTTCCACAACCTGCTGAGTTCGCCGGACACCGTGATCGAGACGCCCGACGAGGGCGAAGTGGCCGTGCATGCCGTTCGGTTGGAGGGCGAGGAGCGCGACGCCGCCTGGGCGCGCTTCACGAGCCGCAGCCCCGGGTTCGCGGAGTACGAGCGTCGCACGAGCCGCACGATCCCCGTCCTCGAGCTGCGGCGGCGATGAGCGACGCCCCGCGCGCCGGGATCAGCCCGGTGGTCACGTTGCTCGCCCTGTCGGCCGAATGGGAGGCGCGGCTGGACCGCGAGCTGCGCGAACTCGGCCTCACGACCCGCAAGTACGGGCTGCTCGCGCACGTCGACGTGACGCCGGGCATCTCGTTCTCGGAGCTGGCGCGCCGCTCGCGCATCACCGTGCAGTCGGCCCATGCGGCAGTGCGCTCGCTCGTCGACGCGGGACTCGTCGCGGATGCGAATGCCCACGCGGGCGCGGCATCGGTGCTGCGGGTCACGGAGGCGGGTTCGCGCGTGCTCGCCGCGGCGGAGGCGCTGCTGGGCCGCCTGGATGCTGAATTGCGGGCCGAGGCGCCCTCGCTGAGCGTCGTGCTCACCACCCCGCACGAGGGCACGGTCTCGGGCGGACCGGACGACTGACATCCTTCAGGTAGGCTGAAGGTGTGTTCCGCACCCCCGCATCCCTCTTCCGTGTGCTCGCGATCGCCGAGGCGATCTCGTGGACCCTGCTCATCGTGGGCCTCATCCTGCGCGCGACCACCGATCTCGCGATAGCCGCCACGATCGGCGGGTCGATCCACGGCTTCGTCTTCCTCTCCTACGGGGCGACCGCCGTGCTCGTCGCGCTCAACAACCGCTGGCGGCCGGGGCCGACGATCATCGCGATCGTGAGCGCGATCGTGCCCTACGCGACCATCCCGACCGAGCTGTGGCTGGCGCGCACCGGTCGACTCGCCGGCGAGTGGCGCACGGTCGAGGCTGCCGACCCGGCGGATCGCCTCTGGTACGACGGGCTGCTGCGCTGGTTCCTGCGCCGCCCGTGGGTGCTCGCGGTGCTCATCGTGCTCGCCGTCGTGGTGCTCTTCACGGTGCTGCTGATCATCGGTCCGCCCGGCGGGCGGTGATCGCGGCGCCGGCGCGCTATCCATGTTGACAATCATTATCAATAAGGACTAGCGTCGCAGCATGCTCTCGCGCGCCCGCGTCGCCCTGCCCCTCTCGATCCTCGCCACCGTGCCGCTCGCCCTCGCGGGGTGCGCCCCCGTTTCGGACGACGGTGCCGACGTGACCCTGCGCATCGTGGCATCCACGAATGTCTACGGTGACATCGCCGCGACCATCGCCGGCGATGCTGCCCAGGTGACCTCGATCATCCACGACGCCGCACAGGACCCTCACGAGTACGAGGCGACCCCACGGGACGCTCTCGCGATCGCCGACGCCGACATGGTGATCGTCAACGGCGGCGGCTACGACGAGTTCATGCACACCCTGCTCGAGGCGCACGACAACGACGCCGTGGTGCTCGACGCCGTCGAGCTGTCGGGGCTCGAAACGGATGACCACGAGGCCGACAGCGGCGACGCGACCGGCGAGCAGGACCACCACGCGCATGGCGAGTTCAACGAGCACGTCTGGTACAGCCTCGACGCCATGACGGCACTCGCCGGAGAGCTCGCGGCGCGGCTCGGCGAACTCGATCCGGCTGACGCATCCACCTTCACCGCCAACGCCCAGGACTTCGTGGCGGGCCTCGGAGAGCTCGAGCACGAGGTCTCACGCATCGCCGAGTCGCACGACCACGCCCATGTCGCGATCACCGAGCCCGTGCCGCTGTATCTGCTCGAGGCGGCCGGCCTCGAGAACGTGACGCCCGAGGAGTTCAGCGTGTCGGTCGAGGAGGGCACCGATGTGCCGGCGCTCGTGCTGCAGGATGTCCTCGCGCTCGTGGCCGACGGATCGGTGGCGTTCCTCGCCTACAACGACCAGACAGTGGGCCCGCAGACGGAGCAGGTGCTCGCGGCCGCCCGCGACGCCGGCACGCCTGTCGTGTCGTTCACCGAGCTGCTTCCCGAGGGAGACGGCTACCTGGAATGGATGCGCGCGAACATCGATGCGATCGCGGCCGCCCTGGGGAGCTGACTCAGCGGCCCCATGCCGATGCCGGTGCTTTCACGACCGGCACGGGGTTGTAGTGCCAATGCGAGCCGTTGGCGTAGTGACCTGATGCCCACGGGGAGGCCCAGATCGCGGCCTCGATCGTCGCCGTGTCGGCGCCCGCCTCGAACGCCGCGCGCATCCCCGCGTATCCGCGGTTGGTGACGAGCGCATCAGCCGCGTTGCGGGCGGCCGCCACGAGGTCGACGTTGCTGCCGGTGCCGCCGGGGCCGTAACTCGCCCCCCAGCCGTTGTTGAGCGGGTTGTTGCGGTTCCACCACGAGTCGATGTAGTTCTCCTGGCGCATCCAGCGGGTGATGACGGTGACGTTCGCCTCGCTCATCGGGAACCCCGCGAACAGGCACACCATCTTGGCCCAGTCGTAGTTGGTGCCGGATGCGATGAGCGATTCGAGCCCCTGGCTCGCGTCGTAGCCATCGCGGGCGAGCGCGTCGGTGGCCTCGAGATGGGCGAGCGTCGACGCGGTCGACACGTCGACGTTCTGGGCGTTGTCGGAGGCGTAGGCGGCGAGAACCGCGGCGTCGGTGGGGGGAGCGGGCGGCGCGAAGGCGAACGGAGCGGTGAGCGCGAAGGAGGCGGCGACCGCGAAGATCACGAGGCTCGCCCGGGTGCGACGGCTCGCACGAGAGGCATCGAACCTCTCGCGGAGCGTGCGATAGACCGGGGGAAGGTGCGTCATAGGCGTTCCGGCGCCGCCCGGGAAACCGTGGCCGGCGCTCGTCCAGGGTACCAGCGCAACTGGGAGCGGCCTGGGAGCGCCACCCCCGTGCGGGGGCCATGCCCGCGGCTCAGAGCACGGGATGCAGCTGCCGCGTCGCGAGGGCGGTGACCGCCTGGCGCGCGCCTGCGCGCAGCGCCGAGGGGATGTCCGGGTCGCCCAGCCAGGCGTCGAGGAAGCCGGCGAAGAATGCGTCGCCCGCGCCGTTCGTGTCCACCACATCCGTGGGTTCCGCCCGCGTCGAGGCGCGTCGGCCCGAGGCGTCGAGGGCGATCGCCCCCTCCGCACCGAGTGTGCAGACGGCGAGGCGCGGCCCCGCCTCGAGGCAGCGGGCGAGCAGCCGCCACGGGTCGTCGCTGCGGTCCGCGTTCATGAAGACGGCATCCGCGGCCTCGAGGAACGGTCGGTGGAAGGCGCTCTCGCCGTCGTAGTCGTGCAGGTCGGTCCAGATCGGGATGCCGCGCTCGCGCGCCGGCGCGAGCAGCTCGGCCGTGCGGGCGGCGAGGTCGAGCACGGCGAGGTCGACGTCGTCGAGCAGCTCGGGTGCGGTCGCCGCCGGACCCGGCTCGTCGGGGGTCGCGAGATAGAGCGAGAGTCGTGCGCCCGCGGGCGTCATGAGGTTGAGGTGCTGTTCGCTGCGGGCGGCGTCGTGCAGGCGCGTCGGCACTCCCGCCCGCGCGAGGGCGTCGCGGATGCGGTCGCCTGCGTCATCCGCACCCACGAGCGCGTCGAGCACGACATCGCGCCCGAGCGCGTGCAGGTGCAGGGCCTTGCCTGCGGAGGTGCCGCCGAGCGCATCGAACCACTCGCGTGCGAACTCCATGTGGGGCCGCGGCTCGGGCAGCGCATCGAGCACCACCATGCGATTCCACGAGACGGCTCCCGCGACGAGGATGCGGGTCACGCCGCGACGCTCCCGCGCAACAGCGCCGCCGACGTGCGCATGTGGGCGCGCATCGCCTCGGACGCGCCGGTCGCATCGCCCGCCGCGACGGCCGCGCGCACGCTCTCGTGCTCGACGAGCGCGAGCTCGGCGTGGCGACGCGAGTCGGGGCGGGTGGCGACGCGTGTGCGCAGCAGGCCGTGGGTGATGTCGAGCAGATCCTGCAGGGCCGTGTTGCCGGTGGCGTCCGCGAGTTCGCGGTGGAAGGCCTGATCGGCTCCGACGAACGCGGTGAGGTCGTCGAGGCTCGCTCTCATGACGTCGAGATGCTCGGCGAGTCGCGCGCCGACGGCGGGATCGCGCCGGTCGGCGGCGAGCCACGCCGCGTGGATCTCGAGGGCGCTGCGCAACTCCACCAGCTCACTCAGCTCGCGTTCGCCGATGAGCATGTTCCAGCGCACGTTCTGCGACAGCACGCCGGTGCGCGTCGCGCGCAGGAAGGTGCCGGCACCGGGCCGGGCCTCGACGACCCCGAGGGTCTCCAACGTCGCGAGCGCTTCGCGCACGGCCGAGCGACCGACCCGCAGCACCTCGGCGAGCCGCCGCTCGGGCGGGAGCCGTTCGCCGAGCCGCACCGATCCGCTCGCGAAGAGCTCGAGCAGGGCCGTGGTGACGTCGGATGCCGTGCTGCCGCTGGGCAGCGCGACGAGCGCATCGCAGATGGGATGCACGTCGCTGCGGGGGTACGCCGGCATGGCGACACGCTAGCAAGAGGGTGCGACGGCCGGCATCACCCGGCGGGCGGATGCGGTGCGCGCAGACTCTCGCCCCGGAGGAACCGGAGCAGCTCCACCGCGGTGTCCTCGAGCACGGGCCCGCGGCCGAAGTCCCACCCGGCGTCGGTGGCGCGCAGGGTGTGCCCGGCGATCACGGCGCGGATCTCGGTGGGCGCGGCGGCGGCCCGGCCGAGGGCGACGGCTCCCGCGGCGCGAGGCGGCAGCTGCGGCTCGACGCCGAGCCGCGTGCACAGGTCGAGGTAGGCGTAGACGGCGCGGTCGAGCTCGGCGAGCTTCACGGCGCGCGCGCGACCGTCGCGGCGGGGCCGCGGCGTGCGCAACGCGACCTCGAACGCCTCGCCCGCTGCGGCATCCGGATGCGCCTCGAGCGCCTGGCGTGCCGCATCGCGCACCGCGGCGAGCTCGGCATGCCAGCCGCCGTCGACGCCCGACTCGTCGACGCGCGCGCGCCCGGAGAGAGGCAGCTCGCGCCAGAGATCCGACATGGGGTGAGCATAGGGTGCCGTGAATGTGACTGTCACATCACGCGCGGATCGTGTGGGATCATGGCCGCACGGCATCCCGCGCCCGCCTGTGCCGACACCCGCGCGAGGGGACCACGTGACGCTCGAACCGGCCCCCGGCCGTCCGCCCAGCATCCGCGATGTCGCGCGGCTCGCGGGCGTCTCGCACCAGACGGTTTCGCGTGTGCTCAACAACCACCCGAGCATCCGCGACACCACCCGCCAGCGCGTGCTCGACGTCATGGCCGAGCTGCAGTACCGCCCGAACCGGGCCGCGCGCGCGCTCGCCTCGAGCCGCTCGCGCACGATCGGCATCCTCTCGGCGATGAGCACCGACTACGGCCCCGCGTCGATCATGACCTCGGTCGAGGCGGCCGCTCGCGCGAGCGGCTACTGGGTGAGCATCGCCAACATCGACCCGAGCATCGAGGGCTCGGTTCCGGATGCGCTCGACCAGCTGCGCGCGCAAGCCGTCGAGGGCATCGTCGTGGTGGCACCTCAGAAGCGCGTGTTCGAGGCGCTCGCCGTGCTGCCGTTCGAGGTGCCGTACGTGACCCTGCAGGCGACGGCGGATGACGGTCACGCCCTGTTCTTCGATCAGTACGCGGGCGCGCGTCTCGCGACCCGCCATCTGCTCGAGCTCGGTCACCGCAGCATCTACCACCTCACCGGGCCGCAGGACTGGATCGAGGCCGATGCCCGTATGCAGGGCTTCCTCGACGAGATGAACGCCTGGGATGCCGCCACCACCGCGCCCATCCTCGGCGACTGGACGGCCGACTTCGGCTACTTCGCCGGGCAGGAGCTGCTGCGCATCCGCGACTTCACCGCCGTGTTCGCCTCCAACGACCAGATGGCGCTGGGGCTCTTGCACGCGTTCCGCGACGGGGGAGTGGATGTGCCGGGCGAGGTGAGCGTCATCGGGTTCGACGACATCCCGGAGGCGGCGCACTTCTGGCCGCCGCTCACGACCGTGCGTCAGGACTTCGCCGAACTCGGCCGCCGGGCGGTCGCGTTCCTGCTCGGCGAGCTCGACGCGGACGCGCGGACGATCGCGCCGCAATTGCTCGTGCGCTCCTCGACCGCGCCGGCGCGGTGACGCGGAATCCCCGTCGTTACCGTCTCGAGACCTTCGCCGACTTGACACGCGGCGTCGACAGCCACGTATAGTGCTCGAATGTTACCGGTCACAGTGACCGGTCACATCTGGGGACGACGGAGTCGGGAGGAACGCGTGAACCGCTTCGAGCCGCGCATCGAGGTGGCCGTGGCGCGCGTGCGCGCCGACGTCGCCCGACTGCACAAGCTGCTCGTGCGCGGCGGTCTCACGAGCTGGACGAGCGGCGTCGTCTCGGGCCGCGTGCCCGGAGCCGAGCTCTTCGTGATCAAGCCCGGCGGCCTCGACCACGGCGACCTCGCCCCCGACAACATGGTGCTCGTCGCGCTCGACGGCACCGTCGTCGAGGGCACCCCCGGCAGCGAGCGGCACCCCTCCCGCGGCGTCGCCCTGCACGCCCACCTCTACCGGCACTCGGATGCCGTCGGCGGCATCGTGCACACCCACTCGCCCTACGCGACGGCGTTCGCGCTGCGCGGCGAGCCGGTGCCCGTGCTCTCGACGACCGTCGCCGACGAGTTCGGCGGCCCCGTACCGCTCGTGCCGTACACGGGCGCGGAAGCGGATGTCGCATCCGCGATCGCCGGAATGCTCGACTCCCAGCCCAGTCGCGCCGTGCTGCTCGAGCGGCACGGCGTCTACGCCGTGGGCGAGCGACCCCGCGACGCCGTGCGAGCCGCGGCGCTCGTCGAGGACGCCGCGCGCGCCGTGCAGCTCGCCCGCGCGACCGGGGTCGACATTCGCCCCCTCGACGCGCACGACGTCGACGCCATCCGCGCCAGGCGACTGCGTGCCGACGCGACCCGCCGCCGCATCCAGCGCGACGCCGAGTCCGCCCATGCGGGCTCCTATCCGACCTCCCGACCGGGCACCGCCCGGGCTGGCGGCGAAACCGGTTCATGGACGACACCGGGATCGAGCAGCTCCACCCCTGACAACGACGTCCGCATCCACACACAGTGAAAGGAATGACCGTGAAGACGAAGAAGTTGGTTCTCGCCACGATCACGGCCGGCGCCATGCTCGCGCTCGCCGCGTGCTCCGGCCCGACGGGCGGCGGATCCGGAGACGGCTCCGGCGACGGCGGCCTCATCGGCGTCGCCATGCCCACCAAGAGCTCCGAGCGCTGGATCCAGGACGGCAACGCCGTCAAGGCCGCGCTCGAGGCCGAGGGCTACAAGGTCGACCTCCAGTACGCCGAGGACGACATCCCCACCCAGGTCTCGCAGATCGAGAACATGATCACCAAGGGCGCCGAGGCGCTCATCATCGCCTCGATCGACGGCACGACCCTCTCGGAGGTGCTGCAGACCGCCGCCGACGCCGACATCCCGGTCATCGCCTACGACCGCCTCATCAAGGGAACCGAGAACGTCGACTACTACGCGACGTTCGACAACTTCCTGGTGGGCCAGCAGCAGGCTTGGACCGTGCTCAACGGGCTCGGGCTGACCGACCTCGAGGGCAACCCCGCCGCCGACGCTCCGGCCGGACCGTTCAACATCGAGCTCTTCGCGGGCTCGCTCGACGACAACAACGCGTTCTTCTTCTGGAACGGCGCGATGGATGTGCTGCAGCCGCTCATCGACGACGGCACCCTCGTCGTCAAGTCGGGTCAGACCCAGATCGAGCAGGCCGCGACCCTGCGCTGGGACGGGGAGACCGCGCAGAGCCGCATGGAGGACCTGCTGACGGCGAACTACTCCGACGGCAGCAAGGTCGACGCGGTGCTGAGCCCGTACGACGGCATCTCGCGCGGCATCATCTCGGCCCTCACCGACGCCGGCTACAGCGTCGGCGACGAGTGGCCGATCATCTCCGGCCAGGACGCCGAGGTCGACTCGGTCAAGGCGATCCTGTCGGGCGAGCAGTACGCGACGATCTTCAAGGACACGCGTGAGCTGGCCAAGGTCGCGGCGGGCATGGCGATCTCGGTGCTGAACGACGAGAAGGTCGACGTGAACGACACCGAGACCTACGACAACGACGTGAAGGTCGTGCCGTCGTACCTGCTCGCGCCGGTTCCCGTCGTGAAGGACAACGTCAAGGAGGCGCTCGTCGACACCGGGTACTGGACGGCTGAGGAGCTGGGTCTCTAAGCACCCCTGTCTCCGACACCGATGGTGGGGGAGGATGTTGTCCTCCCCCACCATCTCGACAGCGACGAGGAAGACGCGATCGTGACAGACAACATCCTGGAGATGCACGGCATCACCAAGACCTTCCCGGGCGTGAAGGCTCTCTCCGATGTGACCATCGAGGTGGCGCGCGGCGAGGTGCATGCCATCTGCGGCGAGAACGGCGCCGGCAAGTCCACCCTCATGAAGGTGCTCTCGGGCGTCTACCCGCACGGCAGCTACGAGGGCGACATCGTCTTCGAGGGCGAGACCGTCGCGTTCCGCGACATCTCCGACTCGGAGGCCAAGGGCATCGTCATCATCCACCAGGAGCTCGCGCTCAGCCCGTACCTCTCGATCGCCGAGAACATCTTCCTCAACAACGAGCAGAAGGGCCGGCTCGGCCTCATCGACTGGAACACCACCAACCTCGAGGCGCGCAAGCTGCTCGAGCGGGTGGGCCTGCGCGAGAACCCGACCACCGCAATCCGTCAGCTCGGCGTCGGCAAGCAGCAGCTCGTCGAGATCGCGAAGGCGCTCTCGAAGGAGGTCAAGCTGCTGATCCTCGACGAGCCGACCGCCGCGCTCAACGACGAGGACTCCGATCACCTGCTGGGGCTGATCCTGCAGCTCAAGGAGCAGGGGATCACGTCGATCATCATCAGCCACAAGCTCAACGAGATCAAGAAGATCGCCGACTCGGTCACCGTCATCCGCGACGGCAAGACGATCGAGACGATGCCGCGCTCCGACATCTCGGAGGAGCGCATCATCAAGGACATGGTCGGCCGCGATCTCGAGCACCGCTACCCCGACCACACCCCGCATCTCGGCGAGGAGCTGCTGCGGGTCGAGAACTGGACCGCCCACCACCCCCAGGATGCGAGCCGGGTCGTCGTCGACGACGTCTCGCTCACGGTACGCGCGGGTGAGATCGTCGGCATCGCGGGCCTCATGGGCGCGGGGCGCACCGAGTTCGCCATGAGCCTCTTCGGGCACTCCTACGGCTCCCGGATCTCGGGCCGCGTCTATCTGCGCGGCAAGGAGATCCGCACCCGCACCGTGGCCGAGGCCATCCAGAACGGCATCGCCTATGCGACCGAGGACCGCAAGACCTACGGGCTCAACCTCATCGAGGACATCAAGCGCAACATCTCCGCCCCCTCGCTCAGGAAGCTCGAGAAGTGGGGCCTCGTGCACGACAACGAGGAGTACAAGGTCGCCGACGAGTTCCGGCGCTCGATGAACATCAAGGCCCCCAACGTGCTCGTGAAGACCGGCAAGCTCTCGGGCGGCAACCAGCAGAAGGTCGTGCTCTCGAAGTGGATCTACGCCGATCCCGAGGTGCTCATCCTGGATGAGCCGACGCGCGGCATCGACGTCGGTGCGAAGTACGAGATCTACACGATCATCAACCGGCTGGCCGCCCAGGGGAAGGGCATCATCGTCATCTCCTCGGAGCTGCCCGAGCTGCTCGGCATCTCCGACCGCGTGTACGCCCTCTCCGAGGGGCGGATCACGGGCGAGCTGCCCATCGAGGAGGCCACTCCCGAGGCCGTCCTGACCCTCATGACCATGGAACGTCCCCGCTGAGCCGCGGGCGAAGAAGAGGAACAGCAATGTCCAACCCCAGCACCCCGACCCCGACGGAGTCGCAGGCAGTCGGCGCGACCATCAACCCGGCCGAGAACAGGTTCACCTCGTGGCTCTCGCACCTGATCGCCGACCTCGGCAAGAACGGCATCTTCATCGCGCTCGTCGCGGTCGTGGTGCTGTTCTCGATCACGACCAACGGCATCCTGCTGCGTCCGCAGAACATCTCGAACCTGATCGTGCAGAACGGGTACATCCTCGTGCTCGCGATCGGCATGGTGATGGTGATCATCGCCGGGCACATCGACCTCTCGGTCGGATCGGTCGCCGCCTTCGTGGGGGCGTGCTCGGGGGTCTTCGCGGTGCACTGGGGGCTGCCGTGGTGGCTCTCGATCGTGCTCTCGCTCGCCATCGGCGCCCTCGTGGGCGTCTGGCAGGGATTCTGGATCGCCTTCGTCGGGATCCCCGCGTTCATCGTGACCCTGGCGGGCATGCTGATCTTCCGCGGCCTCGCGCTCGTCGTGCTGCAGAACCAGAACATCGGCTCCTTCCCCGCCGAGTACCGGGCTCTCGGCAACGGCTTCCTCACGAACGTGTTCGGCGAGTTCGATCTCGACCCGCTGACCCTCGCGATCGGCGCCCTCGCGATCGTGCTCATCGTGATCCAGCAGCTGCGCACCCGCAGCGGCCGCCAGAAGTACGGCCAGGAGGTCGAGCCGATCGTCTGGTTCGTCGTGAAGCTCGTGTTCGTGTCGGTCGCCATCGCGTTCTTCGCCTACGCGCTCGCCTCCTACAAGGGCATCCCGGTGACGCTCATCGTGCTCGCGGCGCTCGTGCTCATCTACGGCATCACTATGAACCGCACGGTGTTCGGCCGTCACGTCTACGCGATCGGCGGCAACCGTCACGCGGCCGAGCTCTCGGGCATCAAGACGCGCCGCGTCGACTTCTGGCTGTTCGTCAACATGGGCGTGCTGTCGGCGCTCGCGGGTCTCATCTTCACCGCGCGACTCAACCTCGCCGGCCCGAAGGCCGGCGACGGCTTCGAGCTCGAGGCCATCTCGGCGGCCTTCATCGGCGGTGCGGCGGTGCAGGGCGGTGTGGGCACGATCGGCGGTGCGATCATCGGTGGTCTCATCATCGGCGTGCTCAACAACGGCATGTCGATCATGGGCATCGGCATCGAGTGGCAGCAGGCCGTGAAGGGTCTCGTGCTGCTGCTCGCCGTCGCCTTCGACGTCTACAACAAGCGGCGCTCGGGCGGGTCCTGACCGGGGCGCCGCGCCGCCTCAGCGGGCGAAGGTGAGGTGCACGGTGCCGCTCTCGGCGGTCTCCGCGGTCACCCGGTAGCCGGCCTCGAGGCCGCGCAGCTCATCCCACAGCCGGATGCCGCGGCCGAGCAGGATCGGTGCGATCGCGACGTGCAGGCGGTCGACGAGGCCGGTCTGCAGGAAGGGGCGGATCGTCGTGGGGCCGCCGCCGATGCGCACGTCGCGGTCGCCGGCCGCATCCGTCGCCCGCGCGAGCGCTTCTTCTGGGCTCGCCTCGAGGAAGTGGAACACCGTGCCGTTCGCGAACTCGATGCTGGGCCGCGGGGTGTGGGTGAGCACGAAGACCGGCACGTGGAACGGCGGCTGATCGCCCCACCAGCCGCGCCAGTCGGGGTCGTCGCCGTGGGCGTGCAGCCCGAACATGCCGGCGCCCATGATCTCGGCCCCGAGCTCGGCGAAGTACGCCTGAGCGTAGGCATCGTCGACGCCCGTCGTGCCCTCGCCGCTCGTGTCGTGCAGCACGCGCTCGCGGAAGGTGCGCGTCGCCACGTAGGCGGCGGTCAGACGCCCCCAGTCATCCCCGAAGGGGTTCTCGGGGGTCTGATCCGTCGTCGTCGCGAATCCGTCGAGCGAGATGTTGAGGTCGACACGCACAGCCATGTCCGAGAGAGTACGCACGTGCGCGTCCCGTCTCCACCCGGCGGCTGAGCACGGGAGTCGACCTGCGCCCCGACGCGCGGCATGATGAGGGCGTGAGCGACACCACCACGCCCGAGTCCGCCGAACCGCTTCCCGCCTCGTCGGTGCCGCCATCCGATACGGATGCGCGGGAGACCGCGCCGGTCGGCCCCGCCGACGACCAGCGGCGCCGGACGCGCCGCGGGGCGATCATCTCGGGTGCGATCTCGCTGCCGCTCGTGACGCTCGGGGTGGTGCTGCTCGCGGTGCCGCTCGCCGTCTGGTACCTCAGCACCGTCATCCGCACGCTCGTCGTCGTCGTGGCCAACATCGTGAGCGGCGGGGCGGCCGCGGGAGACGCGAACTCGACGCTCGGCCGCATCGATCCCGCCGCGCTCGGCGGCGTCACCCTCGGCTTCGCGATCGTCGGCGCCGTGTTCGTGGCGGCCGGATGGCTCATCAGCTTCTTCGTGCTGCGCGCGCACCGCGTCGATCGCCCCGGGTATGTCACGGGCTTCGGCGTCGCCGTCGGGCTCGTCATCTCGACCGTGCTGAGCGCGACGGTCGGCGCGCTCACCGGGCTCATCTTCGGCACCGCCCGCACCGTCGCCCAGGTGCTCGGCAACGCGGCGCTCGGCATCGCTCTCACGACGATCGGCTCGGTCGTGGTCACCGTGGCCACGGGCGTGCTCGTGTGGCTCTGGATGGAGCGCCTCTTCCGCGCGCCGGTGGCGGTCGAGCAGCAGGAGAGCTGAAACCGGCACCTCAGTCGGAGGCGCCGTGGGCCTCGAGGAACTCGTAGAGCTCGCGGTCGTCGACGCCCGGGTAGGTGCCCGACGGCAACGGCGAGAAGATGTGGGCGTGCACCTTGGCGCTCGTCCAGGCCTTGCCCGCCCAGCGCGCCGCGAGCTCTGACGGCGGGCGCCGACAGCAGCTCGCATCCGGGCACTGCGACCGCTCGCGGCGGGTGGACTCCCGCCCGCGGAACCACTTCGACTCCGCGAAGGGCACCCCGATCGTGATGGAGAACTCCTCCGTGGCGCTCGTGCCCGTCTGCGTCGACTCGAAGAAGGTGCCCTCGGGGGTGTCGGTGTACTGGTAGAACTCCGTCGTGCGGTTGGTGCGGGCGAAGGCCGTGCGCGCCGACCAGTAGCGGCACACGATCTGGCCCTCGACGCCGCCCGTGACATCCGTGGGCAGCCGCAGGCCGTCGTTCTCGTATGCCTTCGCCACCGAGCCGTCGTCTCCGACCCGCAGGAAGTGGGCCCGGATGTCGAGGTGCGCGGTCGCGAGGTTCGTGAAGCGCAGCGCGGCCGCCTCGTGGGTCACGCCGAACGCGTCGCGGAAGTCCTCGATCGCGATGTCGCGATCCGCCTTCGCCTGGGTCAGGAAGCGCACGGACTGCGCGCGCGGCATGAGGCATGCCGCGGCGAAGTAGTTGATCTCGAGGCGCTGCTGCAGGAACTCGGCGTAGTCGGCGGGCGCACGATGCTGCAGGAGCCGGTGGGCGACGGCCTGCAGCGCCATCGAGCGGAGGCCGTGACCGCCCGGAATCGACGCGGGCGGCAGGTAGATGCGCCCGTTCTCGAGATCGGTCACCGAGCGGGCCGAGTGCGGCAGGTCGCCGACGTGCACGAGCTCGAAGCCGAGCCGCTGCGCGATGAGGGCGACCATGCGGTGGGTCACGGCGCCGCGCTCGTAGCCGACGTCGTGCATGACGTCTTCGGCGAGCTGCTCGATCTCGGCGATGTGGTTGTCGCGCTCGCGCATCCGGGCGCGCAGTTCGGTGTTGGCGCGCCGGGCCTCCTCGGGGGTGGCGATCTTCTCCCGCGAGCGGCGGTCGAGTTCCCGGTGCAGTCCGACGAGGGCGGTGAGCACCTCGTCGGGCATGGAGCGGGCCGGCCGGAGCGCCGGCAGGCCCAGCTCGGCGTAGAGCGCCCCGGATTGCGCGCGCTCGAGCTCGATCTCGAGGGCGGCGCGCTCGGAGGGTGGCGCCTCGTCGAGCAGCTCCGCCACCGGGATGCCGAGCCGGTCGGCGATCGCCGACAGCAGCGAGAGCCGGGGCTCCCGCTTGCCGTTCTCCATGAGCGAGAGCTGACTGGCCGAGACGCCCACGGCATCCCCGAGCTCGCCCAGGGTGTGGCCGCTTCGCGTGCGGAAGTAGCGCATCCGCTGGCCGAGGGTCGTCAGATCAGGCATGAATGCACGTTACGTCAAAATCAGCGATTGTTTCCACCTATCAGGGGGTGCAGGGCGGGATATGCGGCGCGATGGTGGAATCAACGCCGATTCTTGAGGAGGTCATCATGGCCGCATCCCCCGTCCCCGTCGCCCAGCTCCGCTCGCTCGATGCGTGGGTCGCCGACCACGTCGAGCTGCTGCAGCCCGACCGGGTGGTCTGGGTCGACGGCTCCCGCGGACAGCTCGACGCGCTCCTGCACGAGATGGTCGACGAGGGCCGCATCATCCGCCTCAACCCGGAGCACCGCCCGTACAGCTTCCTCGCCCGCAGTCATCCGGATGACGTCGCGCGCGTCGAATCCCGCACCTTCATCTGCTCCGAGAACGAGTCGGACGCCGGCCCCACCAACAACTGGCGCGAGCCCGATGCCATGCGCGCCGAACTGCGCGAGCTCTTCGCGGGCGCGATGCGCGGTCGCACCATGTACGTCGTGCCGTTCTCGATGGGGCCGGTCGGGGGCGCCCTCTCGCGCTACGGCGTGCAGCTCACCGACTCGGCCTACGTCGTCGCCTCGATGTCGATCATGACCCGCGTCGGCGACGCCGTGCTCGACCGCATCCGCGCGGGAGCCCGCTGGGTCGCGGCGCTGCACTCGGTGGGCGCGCCGCTCGAGCCGGGCGAGGAGGACGTGCCGTGGCCCTCGAACGCCACGAAGTACATCTGCCACTTCCCCGAGGCGCGCGAGATCATCTCGTTCGGCTCGGCCTACGGAGGCAACGCGATCCTCGCCAAGAAGTCGTTCGCGCTGCGCATCGCCTCGGTCATGGCGCGCGACGAGGGCTGGCTCGCCGAGCACATGCTGCTGCTGCGGGTGACCAACCCGGCGGGTCGTCGCTTCCACATCGCGGCCGCGTTCCCGAGCGCGTGCGGCAAGACGAACTTCGCGATGCTGCGCTCGGCGCTGCCCGGCTGGGAGGTCGAGACCCTCGGTGACGACATCGCCTGGCTCGCGCCCGGCTCCGACGGGCGGCTGCGTGCCATCAACCCCGAGGCCGGGTTCTTCGGCGTTGCCCCGGGCACCGGCTACGCGACCAACCCGACCGCGATCGACACGCTGTGGGGCAACACCCTCTTCACGAACGTCGCGCTGCGCCCCGACGGCGACGTGTGGTGGGAGGGGCTCACGCCCACCCCGCCCGAGGGCCTCGTCGACTGGCGGGGGGAGCCGTGGTCCCCCACCCACGGCACCCCCGCCGCACACCCCAACTCGCGGTTCTGCGTGGCTGCCGCCCAGTGCCCCTCGATCGCCCCCGACTGGGACGACCCGAATGGGGTTCCGATCGACGCGATCATCTTCGGCGGACGTCGCGCGACGGGCGTGCCGCTCGTTGTGGAGGCGCGCGACTGGGAGCACGGCGTGTTCCTCGGCGCGACTATCGCCTCCGAGCGCACGGCCGCCGCCGAGGGGCAGGTGGGCGAGCTGCGCCGCGACCCGTTCGCGATGCTGCCGTTCTGCGGCTACAACATGGGCGACTACTTCGCCCACTGGCTGTCCGTCGGCGCCATGACCGACCCGGCCAAGCTGCCGCGGATCTACCACGTCAACTGGTTCCGCAAGAACGCGGCGGGCCGGTTCGCCTGGCCCGGCTACGGCGAGAACAGCCGCGTCCTGAAGTGGATCTGCCAGCGGCTGTCCGGGCAGGCCGCCGCCGTGCCCACCCCCATCGGGAACCTGCCCGCTGACGGTGCCCTGGACACCACCGGCCTGCAGATCAGCCAGGCCGACCGGGAGGTGCTGCTGTCCGTCGACCCGGCCACATGGCAGCAGGAAGCCGACCTCATCGCCGAACACCTGGCCGGCTTCGGCCCGCGGCTGCCCGAGCAGTTGTGGGAGGAACACGACGCGCTGCTGGAGCGGCTGAAGGCCGCCCGCTGACCACGCGGACCGCGGGCGGGAGGAGGCACACCGGCCGTGAACAGGACACTGGTGGCCCAGGTCATGACCACGCCGGTGGTCACGGCCACCGAGGCGATGCCGTTCCGGGACGTGGCGGCGCTGCTGTACGCCAGGGACATCGGGGCGATGCCCGTGGTCG
>JBQCHI010000010.1:0-162958 GCA_051954835.1 Protaetiibacter sp.
CTCGCCTCCTACTTCGACACGCGCTTCGGCTCGGCCGACACCGAGAACCCCGAGCTGTGGAAGGTCTACACCGACGCCCTCACCGAGCTCTACGCCGAGGTGCCCGCGATCTCGGGGGTGCTCATCCGCATCGGCGAGGGCGGCAGCATCTACGCCGAACCCGGCTGGGACTACTACTCCTCGCTTGCCGTGCGCAGCGTCGAGGCGGTGCGCACGATGCTCACCGCGTTCACCGAACAGGCCGAGGCATCCGGACGCGAGGTGATCTTCCGCACCTGGAGCGTCGGCATCGGCGACGTGGGTGACATGCACACCGACCCCGACTCGTACCACGCGGTGCTCGACGGCCTCGATTCGCCCGCCCTCATCGTGTCGACCAAGTACACGCTCGGCGACTTCTACAGCTGGCTGCCGCTGAATGCGACGCTCGAGGCGGGGGAGCAGCGGCGCATCGTCGAGTTCCAGTCGCGGCGCGAGTTCGAAGGCTTCGGGTCCTTCCCGAACGACCTCGGGCCCGAGTTCCAGTGGGCGCTGCAGACGCTCCTCGCCGCGAACCCGAACATCGAGGGCGTCTGGACCTGGACGCAAGACGGCGGCCCGTGGCGCGCCGGCCCCATGACGCTGTACCTGACATCCGGTTTCTGGCAGCTGTACGAGCTCGGCACCATGCAGGCGGCGGCCCTCGCGCGTGATCCCGACGCGGATGTCGCGGATGTCACCTACGCCTGGGCGCGCCGCTACCTCGCGAGCGAGCCCGGCGCCGCGCTCGACGTCGTCGACGCGATGGGCTCCTCGCGCACGGCGATCACCCAGGGTCTCTACCTGCAGGGATTCGCCGAGAACCGCGTGTTCGCGGTCGGGCTCGAACCGCCGCCGCAGATGTGGCTCTTCGAGTGGGACATCCTGACGGGCGACACCGCGACGCTCGACACCATGTACGCGATCATCGGCGCCGACCGGGTCGACGAGACCATCCGGCAGGGCGACGACGCGGTCGCCGCGGTGCAGCGGATGCGCGACATCGTCGCAGGCGCGTCGAGCGTCGGATGGCGAGACGGCGCGCGGCAGCAGCTGCTCGACAGCCTCGACTACGAGGCCAGCACGCTCGGCCTCCTCAACACCTACCGCGCGATGTTCCTCACCCAGGCGCTCTGGCACGACACGGGGTCGGCGGATGCCTACGCCCGTTGGCAGGCTGCGCGCGAGCGCTTCGCCACCGCATCCGCTGAGCATCTCGAGCGCTACACGGGCGACGTGGAGCACCCCGCGTGGAACCTCGCCGCGGCCGAACTCGGTGTCGCGCGCGCGGATCGCGATCTCGCGATGGCCTGGATCGCACGCGTGCTGCTCGTGCTGACCCTCGCGTGGCTGCTCATCGGCATCTTCTCCGCCCGCACGCGTCTCGTGCGTCGGCCCGGGGCGGCCGCCGCCCGCGCCACCTGGATCGCCTCCACCCGGCCGTGGCGCGCGCAGGAGTCGACTCTCGGACTCGACGGGCTCGACAAGGCCCTCATCGTGCTCGTTCCCGGCGCTCTGCTGGTGGGAACCCGTGCCGTGCAGACCTGGTTCCTCGCCCCCGTGCAGCAGGCGGTGACCTTGGGCGCCTGGGCAGTGTTCGTCATTCTTCTGCTGGTGCTCGTGCGGGGCCGCGCGGCCTGGGCGGCGCTCTCGGCGATCGGCGGGGTCATCGTGCTGCGCGCCGTGCTGCTGCTGCTCGCCCTGGCGTTCACGGGCCCCGGCGGCTACTGGTTCGGCTTCTGGACCGACCCGGTGCGCCGCACCCTCTACATCTCGCTCGCCTTCGCCGCGTTCCTGTGGACCTTCGTCGCCGCGGGCTGGGCGCTCGCGGCGCGTCTCGGCGCGCGTCGCGCCACGGGAGTCGTGCTCGCCGCGGTCGGCGCGGGACTCGCGGTGCCCGCGGCGGTCGTCGGCGCGATCGGGCTCGAGCAGGCGCTCACCGTGTGGAACGACCAGCTGGGCCTGCTGCCGTGGGGCCTCGCCCGCATCCTCGGCATCACCACCTACCTCGAGATCCCGGATGCCACGGCCTGGTGGGCGGCGGCGTGCGGCGCCGTGCTGCTCGCCGTGGGTCTGCTGCTCGCCCTGGTGCGTCAGCGCTCGACGGCCGCGAGAGCGGCACGCGCGCCCGAGGTGGGCGACACGACGACGAGCCCGCGGTAGAGCCGCACGAGGGCGTCGCGGTCGAGCACGCCCGTGCGCGCGCGGTCGCAGTGCACCGACTGGATCGCCGCCTCGAGCTGGAACCGCCCGAGCGGCGCCCCCAGCTGCGAGGCGCGCCGCAGCAGCGCCTCGCCCTCGGCGATCAGCTCGGCATCCCAGAGTGCGTCGATGCCCGGCCACGGTTCGCCCACGCGTGCCGGAGCCCGCGATTGCGCCAAGCTCAGCAGCGCCGCGAGGCCCCACGCCTCGGGCTCCGTCTCGAGCAGCGACGCGAGCAGCACCGCGAGCCAGCGGGCCTCGTCGGCGAGCGACTCGCGGAAGCGCTCGCCCTGATCGAGCCAGTCGAGCGCGTAGGCGCCATAGATCGCCTGCAGCACGGCAGGTAACCGCTCGGGCATCTCGGCGCGCGTGGGCACCCGGAACGGGATGCCCGCATCCCGGATGCGGCGTTTGGCACGCACGAGCCGCTGCGCCATCGCGCCCGGCTCCACGTCGAACGCCTCGCCGATCCGGGCGGCCTCGAAACCGAGCACGGTCTGTAGCATGAGGGCGGTGCGGATGCCGGGGTCGATCGCCGGGTGCGCGCACGCGAACAGCATCTCGAGTCGGCGATCCGGGATGCGATCGCCGCGTTCCGCCCATGCGGCGGGGTCGAGCAGCTCGGGCCTCGGGAGCCCGTCCTCGAGCCCGGCGTCGAGGCGCACCGAGGTGCGGCGCGCCGCCGAGCCGAGCAGGTCGCGCAGGCGGTTGCGGGCCACGGTCACGAGCCAGCCTTCCGGGTTCGCGGGCACGCCCTCCGCCGGCCAGAGCCGCAGGGCGCGTTCGAGAGCATCGCCGAGGGCGTCCTCGGCGAGTGCGATGTCGTGCGTCGTGGCGGCGAGCACCGCGACGAGGCGGCCATAGGAGGAGCGCACGGCCCGTTCGACGGCCGCCGCGCCCTCCTCCGGCCGGTCACTCAATGGTGCGTGTATCCCGTCCAGGCGCCGTCGACGTAGCGGGTGGCGGTGGGGCGGATCTCGACGTGACCGTACGCCGCCGGCGGCGCCTGCCGTGCCCACGCGAGTGCCGCATCCAGATCGGGCACCTCGATCACGACGACGCCGCCGAGTTTCTCGTGGGTGTCGACGAACGGCCCGTCCTGCACGACGAGCTCACCGCCGGCGAGGGTGAGCGTCGTGGTCATCGCGACGGGCTGCAGCACCTCGGCGCTCGCGAGCACGCCTGCCTCGTCGAGCGCCTTCGCATACTCGTCGAACGCCCGCATCCCCTCGGCGAGCGCCTCGGGGCCGAGCTCCTCGGCCGTCATCTCCGGGTAGTGCAGCAGCAGTGAATAGCGCATCAGTCGTCCTTTCGTCGATGCTGTCACCCGGATGACGATCGAACCCGGCCCCGATCGACAGGCGTCAGGCAGGAAGCATCCGATAGCGCAGGTACAGCGAGCCGTTCCCGAAGCGGTGCTCGTCGAGCATCTCGAGTTCGCGGCGGATGCCGTGGGCCAGATACGGCGTGCCGCCGCCCAGCAGGATCGGGGTCACGATGAGGTGCACCTCGTCGAGCAGGCCGGCGCGCGCCGCCGCGGAGGCGAGGTCACCGCCGCCGATCGCGATCGGCGCATCCGACTCCGCCTTCCATCGCGCCACCTCATCCGCGTCGAACCGCGATCGCAGGATGCTGCGCCGCATCCGTGTCTCAGCGAGCGTCGTGGAGTAGATCACCTTGTCGACGTCGTTCCACAGCTCCGCCCAGCCGCGTGAGGCGCCCGTCAGCTCGGGATGCTCGTCGTCCCAGAACAGCATCGTCTCGTAGTTGCGTCGGCCGTAGAGGTGCAGCCGTGTCGGCCGGAACAGCTCGTTGATGAAGCCGTGCACCTCTTCGTCGGGGGTGCTCCAGTCGAAGCGACCGTCGGCATCCTCGCGGTAATCGTCGAGCGAGACGGTGCTGAAGTAGATGAGCGGGGCTGCCATGTGGACAGCGTACACATTGGGAAGTCCGCGCGGCAGTGCCGGTTGATGCGGGGTCGGCGAGGCCCTTGCCCCGCCGTCCCCGCGGACCTGCGTCGGATGTCACGCCGTCTGCTCGGCGTGCTTTCCCTCGGCGATCTCCTCCACGACCTTCGCGCAGAACGCGGGCAGGTCGTCGGGGTTGCGGCTCGAGACGAGCCCCTCATCCACGACGACCTCCTTGTCGACCCACTCGGCGCCGGCGTTCACGAGGTCGGTGCGCAGGCTCGGCCAGCTCGTCATCGTGCGACCGTCGACGACGTCCGCCTCGATGAGGATCCACGGCCCGTGGCAGATGACCCCGACGGGCTTGTGCTGCTCGAAGAAGCCGCGCACGAACTCCACCGAGTCCTCGTCGGTGCGCAGGCTGTCGCCGTTCACGACCCCGCCTGGCAGCACCAGTGCGTCGAACTGCTCGGGCACCGCGTCGGCGACCTGGCGGTCGACCTTCTGGCGGTGTCCGTTCTTGCCCTCCAGCTCGCCCGTCTTGGGCGAGACGAGCACCGCTTGCGCGCCGTGCTCGGTCACCGCCTTCCACGGCTCCGTGAACTCCGAGTCCTCGAACCCGTCGGTCATCAGGAAGGCGACCGTCTTCCCGGTCAGGTGCGTCATGATGTTGCTCCTCTCCGTCGTCGGTCATCCCACGCTAGGTGGGGCCGCGGAGAGGATCACCGGGATTGACGGGGGCAGGGTGCGCACCCATAATCGCGCGTCGCGGCTACAGGCCAGATCGCGGTGGGCCGGTGACCGACGGGGTGCCGCATCCGATCCAGCCTGTCGTTGCGACGTCCGCTACGCGGCGTCGCCCTCGCGCACGCGGAAGCCCTTCGCGAGGTTCGCCCGCAGCTCCTCGGCGTTCTGGCGCACGACATAGGCGGGGCGGTCGCGCTCGAGGCGCCACGACTCGGCGAGCGGGCCGGCCGAGACGGTGTCGAAGCCCAGCTCGTCGTAGAGGCGCGTCACGAACTCGATCGCCTCGGGGTGATCGGATGCCGTGCCGAGCGCCCGGCGGTTCGGGGTGCCGGCGGGCGACCCGGTCGTGGTGATATCGCTCGCGGTGATGTGGTTGAAGGCCTTCACGACCTGTGACGCGGGCAGGTGCGCCTGCAGCAGGCCAGAACTCGTCGCCTCGCCGCGGTCGATCTCGGGGATGTGCCCGTCGCGCTCCCAGTAGTAGTTGTTGGTGTCGAGCACGATCTTGCCGGCGAGCGGCTCGACCGGCACCGCGGAGTAGGCGCGCATCGGCACGGTCACCACGGCGACATCCGCCGCCTCGGCTGCCTCCTGAGCGCTCGCGGCGCGGGCGTTCGGCCCGAGTTCCGCGACGAGCCCTTCGAGCGTCTCGGGCCCGCGCGAGTTCGCGATCACCACCTCGTAGCCGCGCTGGGTGAGGGCGCGTGCCAGTTGCGATCCGATGTTGCCTGCTCCGATGATGCCGAACGTCGTCATGCGGGGTGCAACCCGGCGGGGAGCGGGAGGATTCCCGGATGCGATGGTCAGCGGAACCGGTCGCGCCGCTGTTCCGCCTCCGCGACGGCATCCTGGGCCCGGGCGAGCGCGCGTTCGACGCGAACCCCATCCGACCTCGCATCCCGCACCTCGCCGCCCGCGTCGTCGAGACGGCGGCGGGCACGCGTGAGCTCCGACTCGAGCCGGTCGACCTCCTTCGCGAGCTTCCTGTGACTCCTCTCGGCCTCGCGGAGGCGACGGTCGTGGGCGCGCCGGGCGTCCTCGGCCTCGGCGAGGCGCGCCTGGGCCGCATCGAGCGCATCGGCCGCTTCGCGGCGAGCGCGGGCGAGCTCGGCATCCGGGTCCTTGACGCGGCGCAGGCGGGGCCGCGGGGGAGCGACGGGAGCCCCCGCCTCGACGGCGAGCGCCCCGTCGAGGTCGACGGCGTCGAAACCCGACGACTCGAGCGCGCGCACGAGCAGCCCCGAGCGCACCGCCGCCTCCGCGCCCGTGTCGCCCATGGCGGCCTGCAGTGTCTCGGCCACGTCGTCGAGCACCGCCCGGCTCGGAGCGACATCGTGCTCGGCCGCCACGTCTCGGGCTGCCTCCGCCGCGTCGCGCAGGGCCTCGCGTCGTGCGTCGGCGAGCCGGGTGAGCGCCTCGCGGTCGGCGTTCTCGAGGGCCGCACGCAGTTGGTCGCCGAGCCCGACGAGCGCGTCGATGCGCTCGGGCTGCTCACGGGCGAGCAGCGACACGAGCCAGGCCGCGGGCGAGGCGCGCTTCAGGGCGCCGACCTCGTCGGCGAGGTCCCGATCGCCGTCGCGCAGCTCAGCGCGGCGGGCATTGCGCGCGGCCGTGAATGCGGCAGGCGGCAGCTCGTAGAGCTCGCGCGCCTCCTCGGCCAGGGTGCGACCCGCCACGGGCTACCTCTTCTTCGGCGCCCGCAGCCGCAGCCAGCGTTGCTGCCCGTCTTCACGCACCTCGACCTGGCCCGAGCGCGACTTCACGAACTCGATGAAGCTCTCGAACCCCAGCGTCTTCTCCGCGAACTGCGGGTTGAGCCGCTTCATCTGGTTCTTCACCGCGGATGCCGCGCTCCAGCCGTCGCTGTCTTTCGCCACGAGAGCGAGCGCCTTGATGAGCAGCTTCGAGGCACCGGGCCCGCCGATCGGCTGACCGGCCTCGCTCTCGATGGCCTCTGCGCGCTTCGAGGGGGATGCCGCATCCGTCTTGACCGCAGCCTCGACAGGTCGCTCGCTCGCCGCCTGTGCCTCGGCCTGTGCCTCGGCCTGCTCCTCCTCGCGGGCCACCTCGTCGTAGTACTCGAACTCGTCGCACGCCGAGATGAGGGCGCGGCTCGTACCGCCCGCGACGCCGATGCCCACGACCACGCGACCGAGGCGCTTGCAGCGCTGGGCGAGGGCGATGTAGTCGGAGTCGCCCGCGACGATCACGACGTGCGTGATGTCGGGCAACCGGAAGAGGTCTTCGAGCACGTCGACCGAGAGTCGGATGTCGGCGCCGTTCTTGGTGCCCGACACCGGGAACAGCTGGGTGAGGTCGATCGCCCGATCCACGAGCTGGGCGCGGTAGGCGGCGTTCGCGGGAACCGACCAGTCGGCGTAAGCGCGCGTCACCGCGACGGTGCCGAACGACGACGCGTAGTCGAGCACGGCGCTCACGTCGACCCGCGCACTCGCGAGTTTGTCGGCGGTGGCGGGTTTGGCATCCCGTGCCTTGTCCTTGCGCCAGGCGCCGTCGCCGTGCAGCTGGTCGTAGCGCGAGATGACGATGTTGTCGAAGTCGATGTAGACCGCGACGCGGTCGGTGTCCGTGAGCTCAGCCATCGGCCCTCCTCGGGGATCGTGTCGAGCCTACCCGCGGGCGGGCGGGCGCCCTCGGGGAAGCGCCCGAGAGGATCGGGGGTTGTCCGGATGCCGGGAAGGCCGCCCGCGCGCCATCATGGACGCATGAGCAGCGCATCCGGAACCCTCACCCGTCCCCGTCAGGGCCGCGTCATCGCCGGCGTGTGCGCCGGGGTGGCCCGCCGCTTCGGCTGGGATCTCACCCTCACCCGCGTACTGACCGTCGTCGCCGCGTTCTTCGCCGGCTCGGCCGTGCTCATCTACATCGTGCTCTGGATCGTCGTCCCTGAGGAGTGACCGGCGGGGGCGGCAGGCCGAAGCGGATGCGGTGCTCCGCACACGGTAAGGTTGCGGCATGAAGGTCGTCGTCTTCGTCATCGCCACGCTGATCTTCGTCGGCTCGCTCGTGCTCATGGGCTACTCCTTCGAGGTCGGCAACGAGAGCGGGCTCGGCGGAGCGTCCATGTTCCTCGGGGGCATCCTGGGCGTGTCGCTCGCGTACGCCATCCCGTTCCACCTGCTCGAGAAGTTCGACTGAGCTTTTCGGCGCCGCGATGATCCGCGGCGCCGGCCGATCGGTCGGCCGCGCGCGAGCGCCCGAGCGATCGAGTGCCGACACGTCGACCGTCGCGATGGTCATTCGCGCTCCTCAGCCACCTCGGGCGGCCCGCTCCTGACGCCAGGCCGGCAGGTAGCCGAGCACGCCCAGCGCGCTGAACCCTCCCGCGACTGCGAACGCGAGGGATGTCGACGTCGCCTCCGCGAGCGGCAGCAGCACGAGCAGCGCGAGACTCGCGACCCCGGCCGCAACAGCCGAGTTGATCGACAGCACGACCGTGCGCGTGCCCGGTCCCGACTGGCGGTGCAGCAGAGCGCTGTGCATCGGACCGTTCGCGCCGTGCGTCAGGTAGGCGAGCCAGAACGCGACCACGAGCCCGAGCGCGCCACCCGCGAACGCCATCAGGACGACGAAGGCGGCGTTGAGCACACGCGCGAGCATCGCGGTGACGGCCACGCCGAGGCGCCGGCTCGCGAGGCCCGCGAGGGCGGCTCCTGCCGCGAACAGGGCCCACGCCGCCGACGCGGCCGGTCCGAACAGCGCGCCCGCCGCATCCTCACCGCCCACGAGCTCGGCGAGTCGCACGGGGGTCAGGGTCTCGAAGGCGATCATGGCCACCGCCCAGAACACCTCGACCACCACGAGCATCCGCAGCACGGGGGAGCTGCGCAGAAGTCGCCAGGCGGCTCGGGCTGCGCCGTCGGGGCGTTCGTCGGGCTGTCGATCGCGGGTGCGGATGCGCGGAGGCTCGCGCACGAGCGACGCCACGAGCACCAGATGAACGAGCTGCGCGGCGAGCGCCACGAGGAACGGCAGAACGAGGGCGCTCCACCCGGCGATCGGGTGCCACCCCACGAGCAGTCCGCCCGTGAGGGCGCCGCCCGCGATGCCGACACCGAGCACGGCCCCTGCGCGGCTGAGACCCCGTTCGGGTTGCGCGGTGGGGTCGTCGGCGTGCAACGCGTCGACGAACCACGACTCGAGCGGGCCCGAGTCGAGCGCGCGGAACACGCCCTGCAGCACGAGCGCCACGGCGAACCAGGCGACGGTGTCGGCGAGCACGAAGATGCTCGTCGAGGTGATCGCGACGGCGCTCGCGATGAGCAGCAGCGGGCGGCGGCCGATCGTGTCGGCGAGCCCGCCGGTCGGCAGCTCGAGCGCGAGCGAGACGAATCCGGCGACGGCCATGAGGCCGCCGACCTCGGCGAGCGAGAGCCCGCGTTCGAGCGGCAGCAGCACCGTGAGTCCGAGCACGAGGCCGACGGGCGCCCAGCGTGTGGCGGTTAGCAGCACGAAGCGCCGCTCCGCCTGACGTCCCGAGAGCGTCACGTCAGGCCTCCGTCGGCGGGTCGAGTTCGACAGGGCTGCCGAAGTAGCTGAAGTGGATGCGGCGCGAGCGCGGGTCGCCGTCGCCGAGTTCGGCGTAGCGGGCGATGAGGTGCTGGAGTTCGTCGTGGAATCCCGCGAGCTGCTCCGGGGTGACGGTGAGCAGCGCGTCGGAGGAGCCCAGCTGGTCGGCCCAGGCACTCGGCCAGGTGTCGGCGGTATCGAGCCAGCGTTCGGCCTGCTCCGCGTACTGCCGCACGTAGTTCCGCCGCAGCCAGTCGAGGGCGGTGCGCGTGTCGTCATCGTCGCGGAACGCCGAGTTGGTCCAGGAGTGCGAGCGTGAACTGGCGCGCCAGAGGCGCCGCTTGCCGACGCCCTCGCCGGTGTCGGCGACGAGTCCCACCGCCTCGAGGGCGCGCAGGTGATAGCTCGTGGCGCCCGTGTTGGTCGAGAACTCGGTCGCGAGCTCGGTCGCCGTCGCGGGGCCCGCGACGCGCAGTCGGCTGAGCAACCGCGAGCGCAGGGGGTGGGCGAGCACGCGGATGGCCCGGTCGTCGAGCTCGATGCCCGTAGGGGACTCGTCTGTCATGCAGGCAGTCTAGGCGTGCATAGAAGTTATGCACAATAGTTGTGCACGAGGAGCACGATGCACGGACCAGCGCGCGGCGCGGGGCCTACGCGAGAACCCGCGACGTGAACGCGTCGAGGCGACGCATGAGGCCGGCGCCGCGGTGGGCGACCACCGCATCCGGGTTCGGGTCCCAGGGGCTGCCGTGAGGTGCGACGCGGATCAGCAGGGAGCATCCGAGGTCGGCGCAGATGTAGGTGCCGACCGTGTCGCCCGCGTGGCCGGCGTCGCCCGCGCGCAGGGCCGAGAACAGGCGCACCTGCCCGGCCGGCTGCGCGATCTGGCAGAGCGAGCACATCGCCGACCCGCCCGCGAGTCGCGACTCGGCGGCGCGCAGCACCAGCCCGACCGGCGCATCCTCGCGCCAGTAGACGACATAGCCACGATGCGCCGTCGAGCCGTCGCGCCAGCCGAGGAACTCGCGGTCCTCCCACAGCACCTCGTGCAGCCCGGGCAGCGGGATGCGCTCGCGCTCGAGCGAGCCCGCGTTCACGAACGAGTCGCGGATCTGCTCGGCGGTCAGCGCTTTCATGTCACGTCAGGCTAACCCGGGGCGCGGATGTCGTGCCCGCTCAGATGCCGCGGACGACCATCTCGACGACGCCGCGCCCCGCCATCATCCGCACGTCGCGATCCAGGCCGTGCAGGGGACCCTCGAGTACGAGCATCGCGAGCCCGTGCACGGCCGACCATGCCAGCACCTCCGCGCCCGGGCGCCGCTCGGCGGGCAGTGCGCCGACGCGCACGAGGTCGTCGAGGGTGCCGGCGAGCAGACCGAACGGGCTCGCGCCGCCCGGGCCGGCCTTCTCGGCGACGAACGCGCGCTCGAGATCGCCCGGCACCCCGAAGGCCATCCGGAAGAGCCCCGGCTCGTGCCGGGCGAATCGCAGGTAGCCGATGCCGACCGCGCGCAGGCGCTCCTGGGCGCTGGCCACGTCGGTTGCCGGGGGCACCTCGGCGAGTGCCGCCTCGATCGCGGCGGCCGCGAGCCCCTGCGCGCTGTCGCTCACGGCGTCGACGAGCTCGGCCCGGTCGGCGAAGTGCCGGTAAGCGGCGTTGGGCGAGACGCCGGCGCGGCGGGTGGCCTCACGCAGCACGACGGCATCCGGGCCGCCCTCGCGAGCGAGGTCCAGCCCCGCCTCGATGAGCGAGCGCCGCAGATCCCCGTGTCGGTAGGTCGCACGCGCGGTGCTCATCGGAATTCCCCCTGGGGCTGGTGCCGTCGGCGCTGACGTGGAATTGTGGACAGTGTACACATCACGGAGGTGATCCCATGCTCACGACGACAGACGCGTTCAGCGGCTTCTCTGTGGAGGATACCGAGGTGGCGCTCGCGTTCTACCGCGACGTGCTCGGCATCGACGCACGCCTGGGCGACATGGGCATCATCGAGTTCACACACGGCAGCACGCGCGTGATCGCGTATCCCAAGCCCGGCGGTGAGCCCGCGGGCTACACGGTGCTCAACTTCATCGTGCCCGACATCGACGCCGCCGTCGACGAGCTCGAGGCCGCGGGCGTCACCCTCGAGCGCTATCCCGGCATGCACCAGGACGAGCGCGGCATCATGCGCGATCGCGCCGCCGGACGCGGCCCCGACATCGGATGGTTCACCGACCCCTCGGGCAACATCTTCTCGATCATCGGGGAGTCCTCGCCCGACGCGTGACGCGTGGACGGGCGCGACAATAGACCCCGTGCCGATTCCCGCCCTCCGCGCCGACCTCGACTCCGCCCGCTACCGCGTCGACCATCTCGACTCGCTGTGGGGGGCGGCCGCCGAGGCGGCGCTGCTGCGTGGCAACCGCGTGCCGGCTTCGCGCGCGCTTGCGGCATCCCACGACCCGGCCGCCGTGCTCGCGCGTCTCTTCGTGCTCGGTGAGGTCACGGATGCCGCCCCCCTCGCGGCCGCCCTGCCCACCCTGGGGATCGCGGGGGCGCTCGATCTCGGCCTCATCGAGCACGACGGGGAGCGCATCCGCCCGCTCGTCGACCTGCGCCCCTACGCCTTCGTCGACCCGCACGGCGCCGGGGAGTGGTGGATCGCCTCCGATCTCGGCGAGCTCGCGACGGGCGGGCCGCTGCGGGTCGACCATGTGCTCGGCGTGGGCGGAGCCTCGACGACGCTCGCGGCGCTGCAGTTCCCCGACGACGTCGAGACCGTTCTCGACCTCGGAACCGGATGCGGCATCCAGGCGCTGCACGCGCGGCGGTTCGCCCGGCGGGTGATCGCGACCGACATCTCCGAGCGCGCCCTCGGCTTCGCGCGGCTCAACGCCGAGCTCAACGGCGTCGACGGGATCGAGTTCCGTCTCGGCAGCCTCTTCACGCCGGTCGCGGGGGAGCGCGTCGACCGCATCGTCTCGAACCCGCCGTTCGTCATCACGCCGCGGACCCCCGGGGTGCCCGCATACGAATACCGCGACGGCGGCCTCGTGGGCGATGCGCTCGTGGCCTCCGTCGTGGCGGGCGCGGCCGAGCACCTCGCCCCGGGCGGCACCGCCCAGCTGCTCGGCAACTGGGAGTACCGCTGGGATTCCGACGGCCTGGAGTGCGCTGCGGACTGGGCCGCGGATGCCGGTCTCGACGTCTGGGTCATCGAACGCGACCGACTCGATCCGGCCCGCTACGCCGAGACCTGGATTCGCGACGGCGGCACCCGCCCGGGCAGTCCGGAGTTCGAGCGGCTGTGCGCCGCATGGCTGGACGACTTCGCGGCGCGCGGGGTCACCGAGGTGGGGTTCGGCTACCTCGTGCTGCGCCGCCCCGTCTCGGATGCCGCACCGCGGTTCCGGCGCACCGAACGTGCCAGCGCCCCGCTCGAGGGCGTGGCCGGCATCGGCGCGCACCTCTCGGCCGCGCTCGCCGCTCGCGATGCCATCGCGTCCCTCGACGACTCGGCACTCCTCGCCACCCGCCTCCGCGTCGCGGGCGACGTCACCGAGGAGCGCAGCCACTGGCCCGGCGCCGAGGATCCGTCGGTGATCGTGCTGCGACAGGGCGGGGGGCTGCGCCGCGAACTGCGCGCCGATCCCGCGCTCGCGGCCGTCGTCGGCGCGTGCGACGGCGAGCTGCCGCTGGGGGTGATCGTCGACGCGGTCGCCGAACTGCTCGGCGTCGAGGCCGCACGGATGCGGCCCGCGCTGCTCGCCGAAGTGCGCGAGCTCGTGATCGACGGCTTGCTCCAGCCTGCCCCCTAGGCGGTTGCCAGCGGCATCCCAGCGACCCCCCAGTCCGGCTCCGTACCGTGAGCGACGGAGGCACCATGGGATTCCTGGATCGAATGTTCGGCGCTGCGCCGGCCAGTGCGCAGCCCGTCCGAGCGGCCGCGCACCCGCCCCGCACGCAGTCGGCGAGCACCGACGACGAGCGGGCGCTCGATCGCTACCGGTATCTCATCCGCACCGCTCCGCCCGAGACCATCGAGCAGGTGCACGCCGAAGCCTTCGCGCGTCTCACCGACAGCCAGCGGGCGCTCATCTACGAAGAGCTCTCGCGTGGCGCCGCCACCGGGGAGCGCCCGCTCTCGAGTGAGCCTGCGACCCTTGCCCGCGCGGCGACGCGCGCCGAGCTGCGTCAGCCCGGATCGCTCGAGCGCTCCCTGTCGGGCAGCACCGCCGGCATCACCCCCGGCGCTCCGGGGTTCGGCTCGATGCTCGCGAGCTCGCTGCTCGGGACGGTCGCGGGATACGTGATCGGCTCGGCGCTCGTGAGCGCCTTCCTGCCGTGGGATGCCGGCTACGGCGCGGCAGCCTCGGGGGAGGGCGCAGACGGCGCTGCTGCGGATACCGCCGACCCCTCCGCCGCGGGTTCCGATTTCGGCTCGGCGGATTTCGGTTCGAACGACTTCGGCGCCGCCGACTTCGGCGACTTCGGGTTCTGACCCGCACCGAGTAGACCCACCGCGAGCCCGAACCCGACGGCGCCCGCGATCGCGAGCCACGCATCCAGGCCGAGCATCGTGATCGCCGCCGTGGGGGCGATCGTCGCGACCGCGGCCACCCCGATCTCACCACGTGAGGCGGTGCGCGTCACCGGATTCGGTCGCTCGAATCGCCCGAGCCCGAGCGAGAGCAGGAACACGAGCCCCAGCACCGCCACGTAGACGATCGGGCGCGTGAGCCACCACGCGCCGTTGCCGGGTGCGATGGCGAACGCGGGCACGAGGAGGCCGAGTCCCGCGATCGCGAGGATGAGCGGCAGATGCCAGAGGTACACGGTCATGAGCCGGGAGCCGATCACGAATACGAGGGCGCGCATCGCACGCGTGCGCATGATCGCCGTGAGCGGCGGCTTAAGCAGCTGCAGCAACGCCGCCTGCCCGAGTCCGAGAGCCACGAGCGGAAGCGTCGGCGGGTTGAGGTTGGTGAGCATGTCGTGCGAATACGGCCCCCAGGTCGTGAGGGGCACGAGCGTCGCCCCGCACACCGCGGCGATCAGCAGCAGCTGCCACCCGGTGCGACGCGCGAACCAGCCGTCGGAATACCAGAATCCCAGCTGCTGAACGAGCGGCCAGACGAACAGCAGGTTGAGGTAGCCGAGCATGCTCATGCCCGCGGCGTCCCGCGCGATTCCCGGGATGCTGAACTGCGCCACGTCGACCAGGATCACCGCCGCGAGCAGCGCGACCACGGTCGCCACCGGCGCGCGCTCGTGCCGGTCGAGCAGCACAGGTGCCGCGAGCTGGCACACGAGGTACGCGCACAGGAACCACAGGGGGCTCCCGACGCCGGTGGCCACGGCATCCAGCAGCACAGCATCCACGCCGAGCGCCGTGGCTCCCGCGAGCCCGACGGCGAGGAAGAGGAACAGCGGCAGTGCGGGTCGGGCGAGGCGCTGCATGCGGGCGTGGACGAACGCGCGATCCGCCGCATCCGTGCTCGCGCCCGCCGACGCCGCGCGACGCCGGTGGCTGCGCAGGGAGGTGGCCGTGGCGAACCCGCCCACCACGAAGAACAGCGGCATGATCTGGCCGACCCAGGTCGCGGCCCAGAACCAGGACTGCTCCTCAAGTGGCCGCGTGATCACGAGGCCTCCGTCGGCGCCCGGGCCGACGCCCACGAAGAGCAGGTGGATCACCACCACGAGCAGCACGCAGAACACCCGGGCGAGGTCGAGCGTGAGGTCGCGGCCTTCGAGATCGATGCCCGACCGTCGCGAGTGCGCCGTCGTCACGAGCACACTGTAGCGGCGCGCCGGTCAGCGTCGAACGCGGCGAGCGGATGCCGTCAGCAGCCCGCCAGGGTCCGCACGGCCGTGTCGAGGTCATGCGACTGGCCGACCTCGACGGAGGTGTTGAAGATCTCGCCCCGCAGCGAGACGAAGATCGAGCCCGTCTCGAGGATGTAGCCGAGCACGTGGTCGCGTTCGCGCACGCGGTGCACGTCGTCGAGGACGCGCTCGACATCGACCTCGGTGATCGTCGTGGAATCGATCGTCAGATGCATGGTGCGCTCCCTCCCGTGCTGGCCCTCGTAACGGGGGATGTTCCCATTGAACGTCGCGGGCTGCGCGCACGGCAAGAGGCTTCGCAGGGAGTTGACCGAGTGTTGGCAGTGCGTTCGTCCTGCGGGAGCGTTCCCACGACGCCGGGAGCGTTCCCACGGGACGCGGAGGCAGATGCCAGGGTTCTGCCAGGTCGATCGGTCAACGTTGTGGACGGCCCAGGGCAGGCCCGGTGTGACCGATCCGCCGAACCGAATCCGCCCGACCGTGGCCGATGACCGATCCGACGGCGCGCCTCAGCGCTCTCCCGCCACGCGGGACAGAACCCGAAAGACCCGACAACCCGTGCCCCAGCTCTTCCGACGCGCGCCCGCTCGCGCCGTCGCCCCCGCATCTCTTCCCGTCCACGCCCCGCTCGGGGTCTTCCTCGGCATGAGCCGTCGTCGCCTCGCGATCGGCACCGTGCTGCTGAGCATGACCCTCGTCGTGATCCACGACCTGCCGGCTTCGGCGTCGACGCTCCCGGTCGTCGAGCCCGCCGTTCCGGGGCAGGAGCTGACCATCTCGGACGCGACCCTCGCCGCATCCACGCGGACGCTGCCGCTCGAGACCACGCGCGACGCGTTCGACCTGAACTTCTACACGCCGATCCAGTGGCCCGTGAACCCCGGCTCGCCGATCTCGAGCAATTTCGGACACCGTGCCGCCCCGTGCGCCGGATGCTCCACCCAGCACTCCGGGGTCGACTTCACGCCCGGCCGCGGCACACCCGTGCACGCGATCGCCGACGGGGTGGTCGTCTCACGCCCCATGTCGGGCTGGGGCAGCTACGTCGTGATCCAGCACGAGGTCGACGGGCAGACCGTGTTGAGCGGCTACGCCCACATGATCACCGGCTCGACCGTGCCGGTCGGCACCGTCGTCAAGCGCGGCGACGTGATCGGGCGTGTCGGGAACACGGGCGAGAGCTCCGGAAACCACCTGCACTTCAGCATCATCCGCGGCGACACCTTCATCGAGCCGCTCTCCTGGCTGCGCGCCCACGTGACGGAGCCGTTCACCGGCTGAGCGTTCAGTCCTCGTGGGGACGTTCGCCCGTGGTGTCGTCGAGCAGGTCCTGCAGGGCGCGGTCGACGTCATCCTCGGCCGGCTCGTCGCCCGTCAGGCGTGCGATGAGCAGGCTCGGCTCGTCGATGTCGGCGTCGCTCGGCACGATGTCGGGATGCGCCCACAGGGCGTCGCGCGCGTCGGCACCCACGGCATCCGTCACGGCCTGCCACATCGCCGCCGCCTCCCGCAGTCGACGGGGGCGCAGCTCGAGGCCGACCAGGCTCGCGAACGCCGACTCCGCGGGGCCACCCGCGGCGCGACGGCGGCGCACCGATTCGGCGATGGCATCCGACTTCGGCAGCCGGGTGGTCGCCTGCGCCGTCACGACGTCGACCCAGCCCTCGATGAGGGCGAGCATCGTCTCGAGGCGACGCAGGGCCGCGAGCTGCTCGTCGCTCTTCGGCGGGATGAGCTTGCCGCTCGTGAGCGCGTCGCGCAGCGCCTCGGGGTTGGCGGGATCGAAGTCGACGGCGAGCTCCTCGAGCGGCGAGGTGTCGATGCGGATGCCGCGCGCATAGTCGGTGATCTGAGACAGCAGCTGCAGCCGCAGCCACTTCGCGTGACGGAACAGTCGGGCGTGGGCGAGCTCGCGTACCGCGAGGTAGAGCCGCACCTCGTCGACCGGGATCTCGAGCCCCCGCGCGAAGCCGTCGACGTTCTGGGGCACGAGCGCCGCCTGGCGTCGTTCGCCGTCGAGCAGGGGGATGCCGACGTCGCCGCCCGACACCACCTCCTGCGCCAGCTGCCCGACGACCTGACCGAGTTGCATGGCGAAGAGCGTGCCGCCGACGTTGCGCATGACGCGACCCGCGTCGCCGAGCATGCCGCTGAGCTCCTCGGGCGCCTGCTCCTCGAGCACGCGCGTGAGCGCGGATGCGATCGACTCGGCCACCGGTTCCGCCAGTTGCGTCCACACCGGCATGGTCGCCTCCGTCCACCCGGCTCGGGTGAGCAGGGCGGGCTCGGTCGTGAGGCTCGCGATGTCGGTGGCCTCATCGAGCCACAAGGATGCGACATGAAGGGCCTGCTCGAGCGCGGACACCTCGGCGGGCGTCGCCGCCACCGCTGAACGCGCGGCCAACGCCCCCGCCTGCTCCTGCGCGAGCGCCCAGTTGATGCCGTCTCCCGAGTTCTGCAGCGCCTGCTGGAGCTGGCCGATGAGGCGCTTGACGACCTCCGGATCGGCAGGCAGCCCTGCCGCGCTCGCGAGCTGAGACGGGTCGAGCTCCGAGTTGCCCGCGAGGAAGTCGCGCAGCATGTCGCGGAACTCCTCACCCGGGTCGGAATCGGAGCCGTCGAAGAGCGGGTCGCGGGGCTCGTCTGCCATGCGTTCAACGGTAGTCCGGCTTGCCAGGGTCTGACCTGCGGATTGGCCTATGCTGACCGGGTCTCGGCTGCGCCCGCAGCGAACACGGAGGACCCTGTGACGCTCGACCCGGCAGATCACGTGCGCGAGCGCGCCGCGCGGCGGCAGATCGTGGGCCAGGGACTCATCCTCGCGTCGCTGCTCGCGATCCTCGTGCTCGCCATCTCGCCGGCGCCCTATGTGGTCGAACGCCCGGGGCCGGTCTACGACACCCTCGGCACGACCGAGGTCGACGGCACGACGACGCCCGTGATCGAGATCGTCGGTGCCCCCAGCTATCCCACCGACGGGCGATTGGATCTGCTCACGGTGTACCTCGACGGATCGCGCGACAACCCGATCGACTGGTTCCAGGTGATCGGGGCCTGGCTCGACCCGCGTCGCGACGTCGTGCCGCTCGACCTCATCTATCCCGAGGGGCAGACCGAGCAGCAGTCCGACGAGGAGAACGCGCTCGCGATGCAGGCGTCGCAGCAGGCCGCGACCGCAGCGGCGCTCACCGAGCTCGACATCCCCGTCGACTCGGTCGTGACCGTTCTCGGGGTGACCGAGGGCGACCCCGCCGACGGGGTGCTCGAGGCGGGCGATGAGATCCTCACGATCGACGGGGCCGCCATCACGAGCGACGCGCAGCTGCGTCGTGCGATCGCGGATGCGGGCGTCGGTGCCGCCCTCGAGTTCGGCATCCGCCGCGACGGCGCCGAGCGCACGGTGACGGTCACGACGGCGGCGCGCTCGACATCCGACGGCTCGCCCATCGTCGGCATCCTGCCCGGCCTCATGTTCGACTTCCCCTTCGAGGTCTCCATCCACCTGCAGGACGTGGGCGGCCCCAGTGCCGGCATGATGTTCGCGCTCGGCATCTACGACAGCCTGACGCCCGGCGCCCTCACCGGCGGCGAGCACATCGCGGGCACCGGCACGATCGACGCCGAGGGCGAGGTGGGGCCGATCGGCGGCATCCGACAGAAGATGTTCGGGGCGCGGGATGCCGGAGCCGCGTGGTTCCTCGCTCCCGAGGCCAACTGCTCCGAGGTCACCGGGCATGTGCCCGACGGCCTGCGCGTGTTCGCGGTCTCGACCCTCGACGAGGCGCTTCAGGTCGTGCGCGCGATCGGCGCCGATGAGAACACCGACGCGTTCCCGAGCTGCGGCTGACGGAGGCTCACCGTTCCCAGAGCGTCCCCAGCGGCGCGCCCATAGGATGGTTCGAGCCGCCGGGGTCCCCTTGCCCCCGCAGACACCGCAGGAGCGCCACCCGTGACATCCGCCAGCAGCACCCCCGCCGTCCGTGCCCGTGGGCGCAGCACCGTCGCGATCGTCATCGCGATCCTCGCTGTGCTCGTGGTCGGATTCCTCGCGTTCGCCACCCTGTACGCCGACGTGCTGTGGTTCAGCCAGCTCGACTTCCTCTCGGTGCTGACCACCCAGTGGTGGGCGATGGGGCTCATGTTCCTCATCGGCTTCGCGGCCATGGCGCTCGTCATGTGGCTGAGCATCTTCATCGCCTTCCGCTCGCGGCCGCTCTACCAGAAGCTCAACTCGCAGCTCGACCGCTACCAGCAGGTCGTGGAGCCGCTGCGCCGGCTCGCCATGATCGGCATCCCCGTGCTGCTCGGGCTCTTCGTCGGGGTCTCGACCGCCGCGCGCTGGTCGACCGTGCTGCAGTACCTCAACCGCACCTCGTTCGGGCAGGTCGACCCGCAGTTCGGGCTCGACGCCTCCTTCTTCGTGTTCGAGCTGCCGTTCTACCGCGGCCTTGTCGCCTACGCCTCGGCCATCGTGCTCATCGCAGGCCTCGCGGCCATCGCGACCCACTACCTGTACGGCGGCATCCGGATCAACGGCCGCGAGGTGCGCGTGACGCGTGCGGCCCGCATCCAGATCGCCGTCACCGCTGCCGTCTACATCGCGCTGCAGGCCGTGAGCATCTGGCTCGACCAGTACGCGACGCTCACGCAGGACACGGGCACCATCACCGGCGCCGCCTACACCGAGGTCAACGCCGGCATCCCCGGTCGCGCGATCCTCGCGGGCATCGCCGCCCTCGTGGCGCTGCTCTTCATCGTCACGGCGGCGATCGGCCGCTGGCGGCTGCCGCTCATCGGAACCGCGCTGCTCATCGTCTCGGGACTCGTGGTGGGCACCATCTACCCCGCCATCGTCGAGCGCTTCACCGTCGTGCCGAACGCGAAGCAGGTGGAGGCCCAGTACATCCAGCGCGCCATCGACGCGACCACCCACGCCTACGGGCTCGACGACCTCGAGGTCGTGTCCTACGACGCGGTCACGACCGTCTCGCAGGGCCAGCTGCGCGAAGACGCGGGCACCACCGCGAGCATCCGCATCCTCGACCCGGCGATCGTGAGCCCGACGTTCCGTCAGCTCGAGCGCGTGAAGCAGTACTACCAGTTCGCCACCCATCTCGATGTCGACCGCTACACCATCGACGGGCAGACGCAGGACACCGTCATCGCGGTGCGCGAGCTCAACCAGGGCGGACAGACCAACTCGGGCTGGTACAACAACACCCTCGTCTACACGCACGGATACGGCGTCGTCGCCGCGTACGGCAACAGCCGGGCGGCCGACGGCACGCCGCAGTTCCTCGAGTCGGGCATCCCGTCCACCGGCAAGCTCGGCGAGTTCGAGCCGCGCATCTACTTCGGCGAGAACTCGCCCGAGTACTCGATCGTGGGCGCCCCCGACGGTGCGACCCCGATCGAGCTCGACTACCCGCGTGGCGGCAACGACACGAGCGACACCAACGCCGCGACCTTCACCTTCGACGGTGACGGCGGCCCGGTGCTCGACGACGTCGTGAAGAAGCTAGTCTACGCCCTCAAGTTCCAGTCGGCCGACCTGCTGCTCTCGGACAACGTGACCGACACGTCGCAGATCCTCTACGACCGCAACCCGATCGACCGGGTCGCCAAGGTGGCGCCCTACCTGACGCTCGACACCGACACCTACCCCGCGGTCGTCGACGGGCGCATCGTGTGGATCGTGGACGGCTACACGACCACGGCCAACTACCCCTACTCGAGCGTGCAGCAGCTGTCGTCGACCATCGCCGACACCTACACGCCGTCGCCGGACTTCCCGCTCGACGACGTCAACTACATCCGCAACTCCGTGAAGGCCACGGTCGACGCCTACGACGGCAGCGTGACGCTCTATGCCTGGGATGACGAGGACCCGCTGCTGAAGACCTGGCAGAAGATCTTCCCCTCGACCCTCAAGCCGGCATCCGAGATGAGCGAGCAGCTCACCTCGCACGTGCGCTACCCGGCGGATCTGTTCAAGCTGCAGCGCGCGATCCTGCAGACGTACCACGTCGACGACGCGGGCACCTTCTACTCGGGTGACGACGCATGGGCGACGCCGGAGGACCCGACGCAGGACACCGGCGTGGCGCAGCCTCCGTACTACCTGACGATGCAGATGCCGGGGGCCGAGGCGCCGTCGTTCTCGATCTACTCGACCTACATCCCGGCGAAGCAGGCGACCGACACGGGCCAGAGCGTGCTCACGGGCTACCTCGCGGCGAACGCCGACCCGGGCAAGGACTACGGCAAGCTCACCCTGCTGACGCTTCCCACCCAGGACACGGTTCCCGGCCCGGGCCAGGTGCAGTCGAACTTCAACTCGAACGCCACCGTCGCCACCGAGCTGAACCTGCTCAACCAGCAGGGCAGCAAGGTGACGCGCGGCAACCTGCTCACGGTGCCCGTCGGCGGCGGTCTGCTCTACGTGCAGCCGGTGTACGTCGCCTCCACGGGCGAGACGAGCTACCCGCTGCTGCGCAAGGTGCTCGTGGCCTTCGGCGACCAGGTCGCGTTCGAGGACACCCTCGATGCCGCCCTCGATGCGATCTTCGGTGGAGACTCCGGCGCGAACGCCGGTGACAACGGCACCGGAGACGACCTGCAGGGCGGTGGCGACGGCACCGGCGGCGACACCGGTGGTACCGGTGGCACGGGCGGCGACACGGGCAGCGGCGCGACGGACAACGCTGCGCTCAAGCAGGCGCTCGCGGACTACCAGAAGGCGCTCGCCGACCGCACCAAGGCCTACGCCGACAGCGACCTCGTCGCCGCGGCCGAGGCTGACCAGCGCATGCAGAAGGCGGTCGAGGCCGCCATCGCCGCCACGGAGTGACATGACCGAGCCCACCGACCCCGTCGACCTGCGCGGCGGCGAGTGGCTCGAGCGCAACCGCGCGCGCTGGGACGAGATCGTGCCCGTGCACGTGGGTGCGCCCATGTACGATCGCACGGCGCTGCGTGAGGGGCGTGGGCGGTTCATGACGCCCATGGAGGAGTCGGAGCTCGCGGCGTATGCGCCCGACGGCTGGTCGGGCATGCGCGTATTGCACCTGCAATGCCACTTCGGGCTCGACACCCTCGTGTTCGCGCAGCGGGGCGCCGAGGTCGTCGGCATCGACTTCTCGATGCCCGCGATCGAGGAGGCGCGTCGCACGGCCGAGGAACTGGGGCTCGCGGCACGCGCACGCTTCGTGCACGCCAACGTCTACGACGCCCGCCACGCGTTGCCGGATCCGGGCGGGTTCGACCTCGTGTACGCCACGTGGGGCACGATCGGCTGGTTGCCCGACGTCGTCGAGTGGGCGCGCATCATCGCCTGGTTCCTGAAGCCCGAAGGCCGGCTGTACTTCGCCGACGGGCATCCGGCGGCGTGGGCCCACGACGATCCGGCCTCGGGGGAGGGGCTGCCCGAGCTGCGGTACGAGTACTTCTCGCGGCAGCCGCTCCTCTTCGACGACGGCGCCGACTACGCGGATGCCGAAGCGCAGGCCGCGAACACCGTCACCTGGGAGTGGTCGCATCCCACGGCGGAGGTGCTCACCGCGCTGCTGGATGCGGGGCTGCAGCTCGACTTCTACCACGAGCACGACGTCGTGCCCTGGCGGCTGTTCCGCTCCCTGGTCGAGAAGCAGCCGGGCCTCTGGGAGTGGCCCGCCGAACGCTGGTTGCCGCTGACCTTCTCCCTCGGCGCCACCAACACCAACACCCAGGCTGGTCGAGGAGCGGCGTAGCCGCGTCTCGACGAACCCGCCCCGCGCAGCGCCCCATCCGGGTCCGTGCTAAGCTCTTATCTTGTGCCGCGGGGTGGAGCAGCTCGGTAGCTCGCTGGGCTCATAACCCAGAGGTCGTAGGTTCAAATCCTGCCCCCGCAACCAGAAAACGAAGGGCCGTCCGGAAGGGCGGCCCTTCGTGTTTCTCTCGGGCGGGTCCGCGGCGCGGGGTCCTACAGCAACCCCTGGGCGTGCGCCTCTTCGATCGTCGTGAGTGTCGTCTGCAGGTGCTGCACCGTGAGGGCCTCGACGGCAGCGAGGTCGCCCTTGCGATAGAGCTCCACGAGCTGTGCATGCTCCTGGTTCGATTCGCGCACGCGCTCCTCGCTGGCACCGAGCGAGAGCGAGACGAACAGCGAGGCGCTGTCCCTGAGCCCGGTGATGATCTTCGCCAGCCGGCTTTCGTGATCGACCGCGGTGAGAGCCGCGTGGAACTGCCGATTCAGCTCAGCCCAGTCTCCGATATCCTCGGTCTCCTCCATGCGGCGACGCAGCGCATCCGCGACATCGATCTGCTCGGCGGTGATCTGTGAGAAGACGCGGCGCACGTGCATCGGCTCGAGCACGATGCGCAGCTCGTAGAGCTCACGCACCTCATCAACATCGAGCGCGCGCACGAGCGCGCCTCGGTGGGCGTCGAAGATGACGAGTCCTTCTCCGACCAGATCCCGGAGGGCTTCGCGCACGGGGGTGATGCTGACGTCCAGCTGTTCGGCGAGGTCGGCCTGAACGAGACGCGTGCCGCCGCCCAGCTGCCCGCTGAGGATCGCGTCGCGCAGCGACTTCAGCACGTACTGGTGTGCTGTCTTGGTGCGCGTCACGCCTCCGAGATCTGCAATGGGCATCTGGAACCTCGTTTCCTTACGTCTCCCGTGTTCACCGAGCCGGGAGTGCCGGCTCGGTGGGGCCGTCGGGGTTGCTGCCGCGCCGCGCGAACTCCGCGCGGATCGCCTCGCGATCGAATCCGGCTGAGATGAGACTGCTCAGCAGGATCCGCGCCTTGCGCGGATCGAGCCACCCGGAGGCGATAGCGCCACGTGCAAGTAGATCACTCTCGGAACCGGTAAAGCCATATGTTGCACGATATGTAGTGCCGGATCCGGTGCGGCTCGAGAGCACGACAGGACATCGCGTGACAGTCCGTTCGAGTGCGTCGGCGATCTTCGGCGAGGCATGTCCCACCCCGAACCCGGCGAGGACGATCCCGTCGTAGGCCGCCTCGGCGATGAGGTCGAGGGCCGCCCCGTCGTCTCCGAGGTAGGTCTCGAGCAGCGCGACTCTGGGCACGGGGCGTTCGGGGCGCGCCGCGATGCTCGGCCAGCGGCGGGGACGGTTGCCGATCACCACCGCCCCCTCTTCAAGGAACCCGAGCGGGCCGAAGTCGGGCGACGCGAAGGCATCCGTTCCGCTTGCACGCATCTTGCGGACGCGTGCGGCCGCGTGGATCTGGTCGTTCATCACCACGAGCGTGCCAAGCTCGCGGGCGCGGGGCGACGTGGCGGTGCGCACAGCGGCCAGGAGGTTGGCCGGCCCGTCGCTGCCCGCTATCGAGGGGTTCCGCATAGCACCGGTGACGACCAGCGGTGCGGAACGATCCCAGTACAGATCGAGCAGATACGCCGTCTCCTCGATTGTGTCGGTTCCCTGCGCGAGGACGACCCCGTCGACTCCGTCGTCGATCTGAGCACGCGCCCATGTCAGTGCCCGCAACAGGTCTGCCGCGGTGAGCGATGCCCCGGGGATCGTGCTGAGCGTGTGCGCCGTCAGCGTCGCTGCAGCTGCAAGTTCGGGGACGGATGCGACGAGATCTTCGGCATTGAGCGTCGGCACCACCGTCGCATCGTCACGGTCGTCTGTGGTCATGGTGATCGTCCCGCCCAGCGAAGCGACCGCGACCCGTGGCGTGCTCATGCGTCCCCTTCTCGGTGATGGCTCCGATGTTCGACTATTGACATCCCGCATCACGCATCTTATAAAGTACAGGACACGGCTCGCCCGAAGGAAGAACTTCGGACAGAAGAGATCACCTCTCACCTCGACTGGAGTGACATGACGACGACGTCAGGCCCCCGCCGGTGGCACGAACAACGCTGGTTGATCGATTCGGTGCTGCGCACCGACGGACTCGAATGGGATCAACCACGGATCGCGTACACGCTGCGGCCGATGGGCGTGGACGCCAACCCCGACTTCCACCTCGCGCGCACACGCATCTCCAAGTTCGCCGACCTGGTGCCGGTCTTCACCGAGCTGGGTCGGCGTCGACAGCGCCTGGCGGAGGCGGCGGAGGCGGCGGGCCGCCTGGTCACCGCGCGCGAGCACTACTTCCATGCCGCGCTCCTCTACGCGACGGCGGAATGGTCGATCTGGGAGACGACCGACGAGCTGGTCGCCCTCGACGACAGCAAGAACCACTGCTACGCCTCCTACGGGCGCCTCGCCGACCACCACGTGGAGCGCGTCGAGATCCCGTTCGGCGATGGGTACATCCCTGCCTGGTTCCATCTGCCCCCGGGCTACGCGGGCGGCGAGCTGCCCACCGTGCTCGCCTGTGGCGGCATGGATGCGGCCAAGGAGCTCAACGTCAACCTCTACGGAGACAAGCTGCTGCAGCGCGGCTTCGCCGTGCTGACCTTCGACGGACCCGGCCAGGGCGAGGCCCCCATCCGTGGCGTGCACTTCACTCCGACGGCGTGGATCGATGCCGGACAGGCGCTGATGGACTGGGCGCGAGCGCGCCCCGAGGTCGACGACGACCGCATCGTGGGCTTCGGGCTCTCCTTCGGCTCGTACTGGATGTCGCAGATCGCTGCGACCCAGCCGGAGCTCAAGGGCGCGGCCGTCGGACTGGTCTGCCACGAACCCGGCGGCGAGATGATCTTCGAGATGGCGTCGCCCTCGTTCAAGGCGCGCTACATGTGGATGTCGGGACTCGAGCGCGACGAGGCCGCCTTCGACGAGATGGTGCAGCAGATCGATCTGCGTCCCCTCATGGCGGGAATGAGTGTGCCGTGGCTCGTGGTGGCGGGAGACGCGGATGAGCTCTCGCCCATCGAGCACAGCTACGACCTGGTGCGCGACTGCGCCAGCCCTGCTCCGTTGCTCGTCTACGCGCAGGGTCGCCACGCGCTGTCGCTGCCCACGAGTTCGGTCGCCCTCGGCCCCAACTGGCTGAGCTACACGGCCGATTGGCTGCTGGATCGCGTCGCCGGCGTTCCCGCGGAGGACTACTTCGAGTTCGTCACTCCCGACGGCGTCATCGAGCGCCGCACGCACCCCAAGGAGGAATCGCGTTGACGTCTTCATTCCCCGACCTGACCGACCGCTCTGTCGCGGTCGTGACGATCGACATGCACCGGGGGCACCTCGACCCGGAGGTGGCCACGATGCCGCTTGCGCCCGAGCGGGCGAAGCGCGTCACCGACGCCAACAAGGCGTTCGTCGACGCCGCGCGCGCGAAGGGCGTGCCGATCGTGCACGTGGTGACGCAGTACAACTCGGTCCGGGAGATCGCCTCGAACCCCTGGTGGGCCTCGGTGGCCGGCACGAGCGCCACCCGCGCGAACGTGCTGAACCACCAGATCCCCGGCAGCCCGGGCCTCGATGTCATGCCGTCTCTCGTCGGCGAGGGTGACCTCTACGTGCGTACCAAGCGCCGCTATGACTCCTTCGCTGAGAGCGACCTAGATTTCGTGCTCCGGGCGCTCGGCGCGGAAGTGTTGCTCCTGACCGGTGTCAACACCAACAGCTGCGTGCTGGCGACGACCGTCGCGGCCAATGCGCGCGACTACTCGGCCATCGTCGTCGAGGACTGCGTCGACACGATGGACCCCACGCTGCACGACTCCGCGCTCGCCATCATCCGTCAGGCCTTCGGGTGGACCGCCACCGGCGACGAGCTCGTCGCCGCGCTCTGACGCCACGACACCCTTCACTTCTCACCAGGGGACTTCATGACCGAGCTTCGACTCCTGCACATCGACGGTGCCGATATCGCCGCTTCGGACGGTGGCACCTTCGCCGTCCACAGCCCGACCACGGGTGAGCACCTCTTCGATGTCGCCCACGCGACGGCTGAGGACGTCGACCGGGCTGTCGCCGCGGCCCGGCGTTCCTTCGACGATGGGCGCTGGCGGGCGATGCCCGCGCAAGAGCGCGCGCGCATCTTGAACCGCGCTGCCGCGCTGCTCGCCGAGCGCATCGACGACTACGCGCGCCTGGAAACCCTGCAGATCGGCCGCACCCTTCGAGAGATGCGGGCGCAGCTGAAGCGCCTGCCCGAGTGGCTGGAGTACTTCGCGGCGGTCGCGCGCACGAGCCAGGGATCGAGCCCCGACTTCGGGGCCGACCACCTGAACGTCGTGCGGCGCGTGCCGCTCGGCGTGGCGGGTCTCATCACGCCGTGGAATCACCCCCTGCTCATCAGCATGAAGAAGGTGTCGGTGGCACTCGCGGCCGGCAACTCGCTCGTCCTCAAGCCGAGCGAACTCGGACCGGCCGTGCCGATGGAGCTCGTGCTGCTGCTGGAAGAGGCAGGCGTTCCGGCGGGCGTCGTCAACAGCATCCCGGGCCTCGGTCGCACGACGGGGAAGGCGCTCTCTGAGCATCCAGGGCTCGACAAACTCGACGTCACCGGCGGAACAGAGACCGGCAAGGTCATCGCTGCCAACGCGGGTCGATCGCTCATCCCCGTGACGGCTGAACTCGGCGGCAAGGCACCGGTCGTGGTCTTCGATGACGCCGTGCAGGAGCGTGCGGTGGCGGGCGCACTCTTCGCGGCATTCGTCGCCACCGGTCAGACCTGCGTGCAGGGCGCGCGCGTGCTCGTGCAACGCGACAGCTATGACGCTTTCGTCGCTGCGCTGGTGGAGCGCACGTCGCGGCTCCGCCTCGGCGACCCACTGGACCTCGAGACGCAGGTCGGACCGCTCGTCTCGCGAGCCCAGCGTGACAAGGCCGCGGATGCCGTCGACCGTGCCCGTGCGCAAGGCGCCACCGTGCTCGCCGGTGGCCGCATCCCCGACTCCGAAGGGCTCGGAGACGGCTGGTTCTACGAGCCGACCATCGTCGCGGACGTCACGCCGGGCATGGACCTATGGTCCGAGGAGGTCTTCGGACCTGTCGTGCTGGTGGCGCGTTTCGACGACGAGGCGGACGCCATCGCCCAGGCGAACGACTCACCGTTCGGGCTCGCGGCGTCGATCTGGACCGCGGATGCCGCCAAGGCGGTGCGCGTCAGCCGCCAGCTCGACATCGGGATCATCTGGGTCAACGACCACCACCGCATCGACCCGTCTTCGCCCTGGGGTGGTTTCAAGGAGAGCGGGATCGGTGCGGAGAACGGGCTGGAGTCCTACCACTCCTACACCCGGCCGCAGAGCCTCATCGTCAATACCGCCGACAGCGCTTTCGACTGGTTCGCGACCGTCGAGGACCTCCGTTACTCCTGAGCCACAGGATCCCCACCAACCAGAAGAGAGGACAGCACATGGACACCACAACGAACGAGGCCGCTCGCCCCCTCGCCAATTACGCGCCTTTCCGCCGTGCGGGCGACCTCGTGTACTTCGCCGGCATCATCGCGGTCAATCCGGAAACCGGCACCGTCATCAGCGGCTACGCCGATCTCCCTGAGGACATGCGCGCCCCGGCCGGCGAGACCGGTGAGATCTCGGTGGACTCGAAGGACGGCCCCATCGCCGCGCAGGCCTGGTACGTCATGGAGTCGCTGCGCAAGACGCTCGCCGCGGCGGGCGGAACGATGGACGACGTCGTCAACCTGACGCAATACTTCACCGACCTCCGCGACTTCCCGGTGTACAACCGGGTGCGCGCTCAGTTCATCGCCAATCCCGTCGCGAGCACCTGCGTTCAGGTGAAGGGCCTGCTCCCGACGCCGATCGCGCGCCTCGAGGTTCAGGCGGTCGCATACATCCCACGCAGCGAGTGATGTCCGCCTCGGTCGCCCCCGTTCTCGCCGCCGAGAACATCACGAAGACGTTCCCCGGAGTGGTCGCGCTCGACGGCGTGAGCATCGAGCTCATGCCGGGGGAGGTGCACGCACTCATCGGCGAGAACGGCGCGGGCAAATCGACTCTCATCAGCATCCTCTCGGGATCCGACCGTGCGAATGGGGGGCGGCTGCTCCTGCACGGCGAAGAGGTGGCCTTCGAGTCACCGGCCGCCGCCCGTCGTCAGGGCATCGCGACGATCTTCCAGGAGCTCGCGATCGAGCCGTGGCTCAATGTGAGTGCGAACGTCGTGCTCGGCAACGAGCCCGGCCGCGGCCCCTTCCTCTCCCGCAGGCAAGCCGACGAGGTGGCCAGGCGTCAGCTCGCGCGGCTGGGTGCCGACGACATTCCGCTGCACGCCCTCGCAGGGCAGCTGTCGACAGCCCAGAAGCAGCTCATCGAGATCGCGCGGGCGCTCGCGGTCGACCCCTCCGTGATCATCATGGACGAGCCGACCTCCTCGCTTCCGGCACGCGATGTGGAGCGGCTGCTGGACATCGTGCGGCAGCTGCGCGCCGAGGGGACGGCGATCGTCTTCGTCTCGCACCGCCTCGACGAGATCCGCAGCATCGCGGATCGCGTCACCGTGCTGCGCGAGGGGCGCAAGGTCGCAACCGAGCCCGCCGACGGCCTTTCGACCGACCGCATGATCGAGCTGATGACCGGGCGGTCGATCGGCAGCCTCTTCCCGGAGCGCAACTCCCGGATCGGCGACATCGTGCTCGAGGCCGACGGGCTCAGCCGGGCCGGGGCGTTCGACGACGTGTCGTTCACTGTGCGCGCGGGGGAGATCCTCGGCTTCGCCGGCCTCATCGGTGCGGGCCGCCCCGAGACGATGCGCGCGCTCTACGGTGCCGACCCGCTCGACGCCGGCCGGATCACGCTGCGCGGCGAACCGTTCGAGCCCAAGAACGTGCGCGCGAGCATCGCGGCAGGCATCGCGTACCTTCCCGAGGACCGCAAGGAGCAAGGGCTTGTGCTCGGTCTTCCGGTGAGCAACAACATGGTGCTGTCGACCCTGAAGAGGTTCAGCCGCCTCGGCATGGTGAGCGGTCGCCGCATCAGAGAGACAGCGACACGGATGTCATCGACTCTTCGCCTGCGCGGGAGAGTCGAGGGAGCGGTCGCCAACCTCTCGGGCGGCAATCAGCAGAAGGTCATCATCGCGAAGGCCCTCATCTCCGAAGCCACCGTGCTCATCTTCGATGAACCCACGCGCGGTGTCGACGTCGGCGCGAAGCTCGAGGTCTACACGCTCATGCAAGAGCTCGCAGCGCAAGGTGCCGCCGTCATCCTCGTCTCATCGGAGCTTCCCGAAGTGATGAACGTCGCACACCGCATCGTCGTCATGTCGGCCGGCCGGGTCTCCGGTCACTACGCGTGGCCCGATTTCGACGAGAGAACCATCCTTTCCGACGCGTTCGCCGCGTTCGCCTCATGATCCGGGAGCAGCCATGACAGATCAGAACACCAAGGCACTGACCACGCCGGCGGGCGTCTCCGGCGGCACGCATCGCTGGTGGACGTCGATCGACCTTCGCCAGGTCGGCCTTCCCGTCGCGGTGGTCGCCATGATCATCGTCTTCTCCATCTCCTCGAACGTCTTCTTCACGGCCAACAACTGGCAGAATGTCGGCCTGCAAGCCGCGGCACTCGCCTGTGTCGCCTTCGGTCAGGCGTTCGTGATCCTCACGGCAGGCATCGACCTCTCGGTCGGGTCGACGGTCGCCCTCGTGAGCGTCGTCACGGCGCTCTCGATGAGCTTCGGGATCGCCGTGGGAATTCTCGCGGGCCTGGCCGTCGGCGCGCTGGTCGGGCTCGTCAACGGTCTCGTCATCACGCGGCTCCGCGTTGCACCGTTCATCGCGACGCTCGCCATGCTGTCGATCGCCTCGGGCCTCGCGCTCAACGTGAGCGGCGGAACGCCGGTGGTCGGTCTGCCGGAGGGCTTCACGGCGCTGGCGTACAGCCGCGTGTTCGGGATCCCGGGCCCCGTACTGGTGGCGTTCCTGGTCTTCGCGATCGCCTACGTCGTGCTGTGGGGCTCGCGTCTCGGTCGCAACATCTACGCGACGGGTGGCAACGCGGAAGCCGCGCGCCTCTCCGGCATCAGCACGCGCTCGACCATCCTGTCGGCCTACGTCATCTGCTCCGTGCTCGCGGCATTCGGCGGCATCATCCTGACCGCTCGCGTCTCATCCGGTCAGCCGTCGCTCGGCGCCGACCTCGCGCTGCAGTCGGTTGCGGCCGTGGTGCTGGGCGGGGTGTCCCTCTTCGGTGGGCGCGGCAACCTGCTCGGTGTGGCGTTCGGCGTCGCGTTCGTGGTCATCCTGACCAACGGTCTGAACCTGCTCGGCGTCTCGTCGTACACCCAGCTCATGGTGATCGGCGCAGCCATGATCGTCGCCATCGCGTGGGACCAGTACATCAGTCGCAGATGGCGTATCCGGGGCGAGGCATAGGCGCCTCGTCTCACTCCCGAGAATCACCCTCACCACACAGACAAGGAAAGAACCATGGCACAACACGCACGCAGTCTCACCGCCCTGGCTGTCGCCAGTGCCGCCGTGCTCCTCATGACCGGTTGTACCTCCGATGCGGCACCGTCGCCCGGCGGAGACACCGGTGACGGCAAGGGCACGATCGGCGTCTCGGTCCCCACGACCGAAGGCCCGTTCTTCACCTCGATGCTCTACGGCATCGAGCAGGAGGCGAAGGCCGCCGGATGGGATGTCGTCATCCTCTCCGCAGGCGGTTACGGCAACATCGACAAGCAGGTCGACCAGATCCAGAACCTGATCAGCCAGCAGGTCGACGTCATCATGGTCGACCCCGCCGACCCCAACGCGACCAAGCCCGCCATCGAGCAGGCCGTTGCCGCGGGCATCACCGTCATCGGGGCCGGCGACCCCGCGCCGGGGAGCCAGGGCTACTCGGCCGCCGGACACTGTGATGTCGGCAAGGCACTCGCGGTGGGCGCGCAGGAGCTCCTCCCCGACGGCGGTGACCTCGGTGTCATGGCCGGACCGGCAGGTGCCTTCTGGTCGAGCGAGCGTCTGCGGTGCTTCAAGGAGGACATCGCGTCCGCCGGCATCGACATCGTCGCCGAGCAGGCCACCAACCCGGACGTCGCCCTCGGCCTCGCCGGTGCGACCGACATCCTGCAGCGCTTCCCCGAACTCGACCTGCTCTACGGTGCCGATGACACCGTGGGCGTCGGAGCTGCGCAGGCGGTGCAGGCCGCGGACCGTTGTGGGAAGACGCAGGTGCTCACCGCCGTGTTCGGCGAGCAGGCAGAGGACCTCATGACCAAGGGGTGCATCCAGTACGTCGTCGCCCTGCAGCCCGTGCTCATCGGTCGCGAAGCGGTCAAGCTCGCCATCGCCATCCACGAGGGCAACGCGCCCTCCGTCACCGACGTCGACGTGCCGCTCGTCTCGATCACCCCGGACACGATCAAGGACGTGAACATCGACGACATCCGCTCGCCCAAGGACTACAAGCCGGCGGCCTGACCTCACGAGAACGAGAGGAACACGAGTGATGACAGAGACCGAGATCGCACTCCGGCTCAATCAGCAGCAGCGCGAACTGCTGGATCGCACGGTGCAGGAGCAGAACGCTTCCGGGCGCGGCGAGCTCATCGTGCGCGCGCTCGAGGAGTACCACGCCGCCCACTTCGGGAAGGAGGGCTGACATGGCCAGGAAGCTGATATCCGAGGTCGTCATCGAGCCGGGAACGGGCAAGGGAATCGAACTGCTTCGCGGTCAGATCCTGCGGATCGAGCAGATCGAGGGAGGCCAGTGCGCCGACTTCAACATGTTCAACCTGCACGACTACAAGGAGCACTTCCACACGGCGCGCACGCGGCACATGCACGGGCTGCGACCGAGCGAGGGTGCCTTCCTATGGTCGGCCCCGCCACGCGACCGTCCGCTCGCCGTCGTGGTGTCCGACACGGTGCACAGCAACGACATCCTGTATGGCCGGTGCAGTGCGTTCCTGTTCGACTACCAGTACGGGCTGCCGACACACACCAACTGTCACGACATCCAGGCGGAGGCGCAGCGCGAGTTCGGGCTCACCCCCGACGATGTGCATGACTCGTTCAACTTCTTCATGAACACGGGGATCGATCCGAGCGGCAATCCGTTCATCGGCTCGAACCTCGCGAAGAAGGGCGACTACGTCGAGATCATGGCGCTGATCGACGTGCTGGCCGTGGCGAATGTCTGCGGCGCCGACGTGATGGCGACGAGCAACTTCGAGTTGAAGCCCCTGCTGCTGCAGGTGTTCGAGTCGGAGCCGGGTGAGCTCGAGGAGCAGGACGCCCGTGGCGAGATGCGCAAGCTCTCGACGCAGCGCGATCCCTCGCAGTTCCGGATCACGCAGATCAAGGCGGACAGGGAACTCCGTCGCGATCCTGCCTACGCTCCCGACTTCACCAACTACCCGCTGGTGATCGAGGACGTGCCCGTCGGCTTGACCGACGAACAGGTGGCACGGCTGGATGAGCTCGTGGCGACCGGCGAGATGGGTGCAACCCGGGAAGAGGTGCTGCGGTACGTCTTCTTCAGCTGGTGGATCGAGCGATTCATGCAGGGGCCGAAGCACTTCGAGCGCGAGGCCGCCACCGCGTGAAGACACTGATTCGAGGAGGGGCCGTGCTCCGCATGGATGCGGGGCACGCCCTCCTCGATGATGCCTTCGTGCTGGTCGAGGACGACCGGATCGCGGCGCTCGGGCCGATCTCGGACGCACCGAGTGCGTCGGAGGTCAACCACGTCGAAGACGCGACCGGCTGTCTGGTCGTGCCCGGCCTCATCAACGCCCACCAGCACCACTGGTACGCATTGTTGAAGGGGATGTCCGAGGGGCTCTATCTCGAGGACTGGGTGGAGCGGGTCATGAACCCAGCCGCCGCAGCCCTGCAGCCGGATGACCTCGTCGTCTCGATGCGACTGGCCGCGGCAGAGATGCTGAACTCCGGCACCACTACCTTCGTCAACCACTCCGTGTCGGAGACGGATCTGAGCACGGTGACGGCGCTCGCCGAGGCATCCACCGCGACGGGCATCCGGCAGGTGTTCGGCAAAGAGCTCCGCGCGACGGTGCGGACCGGCGACATCGAGACGCACCACGCAGATGTCGAGACGCTCCTCACCCGCTACGCCGGACCGGTCGAGGATGCGCTCTTCACCGTCGCACTGGCTGTCGAGTCGGGTGAACACTGGATTCGCTCAGGCGCCATGACTCCGGAGCTCGCCCGGCATGCAGCATCTCTCGCCGAGCGGTTCGACGTGCGGATCTCCGATCACGTCACGGGCGGAACTCTCGACCGCAGCGTCATCGCCTTCCGGCGCCGCACCGGGCTCGGCCAGGTCGAATGGCTCGCGGCGCACGGACTGCTCAGCGCACGCTCGCTGCTCGCCCACGCGCCGTGGCTGGAGGGTTCGGAGGTCGGGCTCGTCGCGCGAGCGGGCGCCACGGTCGTGACCTGCCCCTCGAGCAGCGCCTTCACGGCGGGCGGGATCCCGCCCCTGCGGGACTGGCTCGACGCGGGGGTCAACGTCGCCTTCGGGTCCGACGGCCCGATGGTCAACGACACGGTCGACATTCTGGGGTTGCTCAGGGAGGCGTTCCTGCTGCAGAGCGTCAAGTATCTGCAGCCCGCCCCGGTTCCCATCGACACGCTGTGGGAGCTGCCGACACGACGCGCGGCTGCCGGTATCGGCGCTGCGGGACGGCTCGGCGAATTGAGCGTCGGTGCGAAGGCGGACCTGGCCGTCTTCGACCTGCGGACGCCGGCGTTCGGTGGCGCGCTTGCTCCCGCGGTGAACCTCGTTCTGTCCGGGGGCGGGCACGAGGCGCGCACCGTCATGGTCGACGGGGCGATCGTGAAGGACCGAGGTGGGTTCCACACGCTCGACATCGACACGGTGATCGACGAGGGCCGAGAGGCTGCCCGGGCGCTCGCGGCGCGTGCGGGTCTCCATACCCGGTGAGAAGCGAGTCGCCGATCGCCGTGCGCGCGCACCCCGCGACGCGAGCCATCACAACCTCGCCGGGTCGACGACACACGGCGCCCGAGCACCGCGCGGCCCTTCGTGTGTCGGCTCAGCCGGTGATGAGCGACTCGTCGATCGCCATGAAGATGGTGCCGATGCGGTCGCCGTTCGGCACGAACGACACGACGGCGCCGCTGTCCGAGCGGCCGACGATGGCGTCATCCGGGAAGAAGTCGCCGTAGTATTCGCTTGCCGCGTAGCCATCGACCACGTCGGGCCCGAGCTCGAAGTCCCACGTGCCGACGCCCGGCTGCACGTAGTCGAGCGCGAGCACGGCATCCACCGCGCTGTACTGCATGTCGGCTTCGCTCGCGGCGATGACGACACGGGTGGGTTCGGTCAGGTAGTCCTCGATCGGCGCCGTGTTGCCGCTCGAGATGGCGTCGGCGAGGTCGCCCTCCATGCCGGCTCCGTGCGAGGCGCCCGACGGCGTCGAACTGGGCTCGGGGCTCCCGCCGTCGCCCGGATCGTCGGGGGTCTCGGATGCGGTGGGTCGTGAGATGGGGTCCGACATTCCGGGATCCGGTGCGCACGCCGCCAGGACCACGGCGGCGGCGGCGAGCGCGGCGGCCGATGCCAGAGCGCGGACGAACCCGCGGGGAAGCAGGGGGCGGGGCGATGCGGTCATCTGCACCTCGTCGACTCGGGGGGAGCTGTGTTGCACGATGATAACTCGCGTTCCTGAATTCTGTGCCCGGCGTATCCTGACGGCATGAACGCCGAAGACGCGCCGTACGCGGTGGCCGTCGCCCAGTTCGCGCCGAACGCCGACACCGCCGCCAATCTCGAGGAGATCTCCCGGCTCGCCGTCGACGCCGCATCGCGCGGGGCGATGCTCGTGGTGTTCCCCGAGTACTCCTCCTACTTCACCCCGCAGATGGGATCCGACTGGGTCGACGCCGCCCAGACGCTGCACGGCCCGTTCGTGCGTGGCCTCGCCGAGATCGCCGCCGAGTTGGGCATCCACCTCGTGGCGGGCATGCTCGAGGTCGTGCCGGGGGAGCCGGAGCGCGCGGCGAACACGGTCGTCGCGCTCGGTCCGGATGGCGAGCTCGTGGCGCGCTACCGCAAGCAGCACCTCTACGACGCGTTCGGACAGCGCGAATCCGACTGGATCGTCGGCGGTCCCCTCGACGAGCCCCAGACGTTCACCGCGGGCGGCTTCACCGTCGGCATCCAGACCTGCTACGACGTGCGGTTCCCCGAGGTCACGCGGCGCCTCGTCGACGCGGGCGTGGATCTCGTGGTGCTGCCCGCGGAATGGGTGCGCGGGCCGCTCAAGGAGGCCGCGTGGCGCACGCTCGTGACGGCGCGTGCCATCGAGAACACGGTCTACGTGGCCGCCGCCGATCAGGCGCCGCCCATCGGGGCCGGCAACAGCATGATCGTCGACCCCATGGGCGTCGAGCTCGCCACGATCGGTGAGGCCACGGATGTCGCGGTCGCGTGGATCGATCCCCGCCGCATCCGCGAGGTGCGCCACCTGAACCCGGCCCTCCAGCTGCGCCGATTCCGGGTGGAGGCAGCGGCGGTCGAATGAGTGCCGCGCCGCGGCGTGTCCGACTCTAGGCTGCCCGGAGCGCCTCATTCGCGGCCGCGCGTGCCTGGAATGCGATGACCACGAGCACGATGCCCGCGAGAACCGCATATGCCCCGAGCACGTAGATGAGCCCGATGAGCGCCGACTGCGGCGTCGTGAACAGCAGGATCGCCAAGAGCACGCCGAACAGGATCTCGAGCACCGAGAAGACGATCCCGAGCACTCTCGCGCCCCCGCTGGCGATCGTCGCCGCGGCCGGGATTCCGAAGATGCCGCTGACGATCGCCCAGATGGCGACGATCCACAGCAGCACGAGCAGGGCGAGCGCACCGGCCGCGACGGGGAAGATCATCACGACGATGCCCGCGATGACCCCCACGATGCCGATGGTGAGCAACCAGCCCCAGGTGGCATCCGTCTTGCGGGTCGAGACCGCGTGCACGATGTTCACGATGCCGTCGACGATCGCGTAGAACGCGAACACCCAGACGAAGGCGACGGCCGTGGCCACCGGCCAGACGAAGGCCAGGATGCCCAGGATGACGGCGAAGATCCCGCGCAGCAGCACGAGCCACCAGATGGACTTGACGAAACTGCTGACGCCGAGGACGTTGTCGGTCGACATGCGGTGGTTCCCTTCCCTCCGCGGGGGACGCCGTCGTCCCGCCGTCGGGGCGAGCCTAGCCCTGGGGCGCGCCGACGGCCAGCGTCGCCGCGTACTCGGCGAAGACGACCTTTCCGGGTGTCGTGTCGATGACATCCGCATCCACGCCGCGTTCGAGCATCCACACGAGTCCCGTGCTGACGGCGTCGAGATGCTGGCGGGGCGCCGACATCGCCACGCCCGAGCCGAGCACGCTGATGACGGCCGCGATCGCTCGCGCGTCCACGTCGGCCCGCGCCATGCCGACCTCTTGGAGGGCCGGCAGCAGATCGGGATGGATGGTGAGGTCGGGCACGCGCGCGACGCCGTCGACGGCGCGCATGATGCGCTCGAGTCCGCCCGGGTCGCCCAGGTACAGGGCGCGGGCGACGGGGTGCTCGTAGACCGCGGCGAGCGCGTAGCCGAAGATGCGCGAGGGGAGCCCGCCGCGCGGGTCGCGGTCGACGTTGTCGGCGATGATGCGCGCGAGGTCGCCGGTCTCGCGCGTGAGCACGGCGGCCAGCAGCTCCTCGAACAACGGGTAGACGGCGGTGACCTCGGTGAGATCCACATCGAGGTGCTGGGCGATCCGCGCATAGCCGAGTGCGTCTGCGCCGTCACCGACGAGGATGGCGACTGCTGCGTCGAGGATGGAGTCCTCGGTGGGGGTGGTGTGCATGAGGAACCGTTCGGGTGGCTTTCGGCGTCAGCCTAGACCCGCGCTGGACCGGTCAGTACACCCTGTTCGGGGGAGCCGATCTCAGCCGCGCAGTCCGCGCAGTCGGCGGGTCGCCTCCTCGATCACCTCGACGCGCTTGCAGAACGCGAAGCGCACGAGCGACGCATAGGGTGCGCGCCGATCCGGATGCACGAACGCGGCGAGGGGGATCCCCACCACCCCTGCGAGCGACGGCAGGCGACGACAGAACTCCTCGGCGTCGCGGTGGCCGAGCGGAGCCGCATCCGCGATCACGAAGTACGAGCCGGCGGGGCGGCTCACGGCGAAGCCCGCCGAGCCGAGCCCCTCGATCAACAGGTCCCGCTTGTGCTGCAGCGTCGCCGCCGTGGCGGCGTAGAAGGTGTCGGGCAGGTCGAGCCCGCGCGCGATCGCCGGTTGGAAAGGAGCGCCGTTGACGTAGCTGAGGAACTGCTTCACCGCGAGCACCGCATCCCGCAGCTGGGGCGCGGCGGTCAGCCACCCGATCTTCCAGCCTGTCGTCGAGAACGTCTTGCCGGCGCTCGAGATGCTGATGACGCGTCCGGTGGCGCCCGGGCGGGTCGCCGCGGGCGTGTGGATGCGCCTGTCGAACACGAGGTGCTCGTAGACCTCGTCGGTGACGACGATCGAATCGTGCCGGTGCGCGAGCTCGATGGCGAGGTCGAGGAAAGCGGGTTCGAGCATCGTGCCCGTGGGGTTGTGCGGCGTGTTCAGCAGGATGATGCGCGTTCGATCGCTGACGGCCGCCCGCAGCTCGTCCGGATCGGGCTGGAAGTCGGGAGCACGCAGCGGCACCGGCACATGCCGGCCGCCCGCGAGGGCGATGATCGCGCCGTAGGAGTCGTAGCTCGGCTCGAGCGTGACGACCTCGTCACCCCGCTCGACGAACGCGAGCAGCGTCGCGGCGAGCGCCTCCGTCGCCCCGGCCGTCACAAGCACCTCACGGTCCGGGTCGACCTCGAGGGCGTGGAAACGGCGCTGGTGGCGGGCGATCGCCTCGCGCAGCACCGGCATCCCGAGCCCCGGCGGGTACTGGTTGACGCCGGATGCGATGGCCTCGCGCGCCGCCTCGAGCACTTCGGCGGGGCCGTCTTCGTCGGGGAAGCCCTGACCCAGGTTGAGCGCCCCCGTCGAGGCCGCAAGGGCCGACATCTCTGCGAAGACCGTGGGCCGTGCGGTGCCGTCGGTGTCGAGCAGGAACGCGCCTCGGGCGGCACGGGTCCAGGGCGCATCGGTCACGGCCACACGCTACCCGCCCGCGTCGCCGTCACGGGCCTCGCGATGCTCTCGGCGAGGTCTGTTCCGCGCCCAAGTAGGCTCCCAGGGCGAGCATAGAGATCGCTCAGCTTGGAAACGCACGCTGGCGACTGCGTGAAAGGAGCGCCCCGATGCCCGAATACGAGTCGTCTGACACCCCCACCCCCGAGACGCCTGCTCCGGTCGTCCCGCCCGTCGTGCCCCCCGCCGCGCCGCTCGGCTCCGTGCCCGCGCCGGTCACCGTTCCGCCTGCAGAGCCCGCCGCCGCGTCCGCTCCTGCACCCGCCCCGGGCGGTCCCGTTCCTCCTGTGCCCGGCAGCGCGCCGGAGACCGCAACCGGACCCGCCCCTCGGCCCGCATCCGGATCCCCGCGTTCCCTCGCGGTGCCGATCATCGCCGCGGCTGTGGTCGCAGCTCTTCTCGGCGGCGGAGCGGGGGCAGGTGTCGCGACCTGGGCCATCACGAGCCAGACCGCCCCGCAGTCCTCGAGCGATACCGGTGGGAACCAGACCATCACGGTCAGCAACCCGGATGCGACGGACGTCGTCACCGCGGTCGCCGCGAAGGCCGCAGCCTCGGTGGTCACCATCAGCGTCTCCGCAGGCAACTCGGGCGGAACGGGTTCCGGTGTCATCCTGAGCTCCGACGGCTACGTGCTCACCAACACCCATGTCGTGACGCTCGACGGCGCCTCGGCGGACGGGTCGATCGAGGTGACGACCGCAGACGGTCGCATCTTCCGCGCGAAGCTCGTCGGCCTCGACCCGATCGTCGACCTCGCCGTCATCAAGCTCGAGAACGCGTCGAACCTCACCCCGGTCGAGTGGGGCGACTCGGGCTCCCTCGAAGTCGGTGACCAGGTCGTCGCGATCGGGGCACCGCTCGGCCTCTCGAACACCGTCACCGACGGCATCGTGAGCGCCCTCGGCCGCAGCATCCAGATCCAGTCCTCGGCCGTACCCGACTCGGGGGACGGCGATCAGACCCCCGACCAGCAGCAGAACGGCGGTCAGGGGCCCTTCGACTTCTGGCAGCTCGACCCCGGCCAGGGCTCCTCCCCGTCGCCGTCGCAGAGCTCCACGATCTCGCTGCCGGTGATCCAGACCGATGCGGCCATCAACCCCGGCAACTCGGGCGGCGCGTTGCTGAACAGCACCGGCCAGCTCGTCGGCATCAACGTCGCGATCGCCTCGACCGGCTCCACGAGCGGCAGTCAGAGCGGGTCCATCGGCGTCGGGTTCTCGATCCCCTCCTCGCTCGCCAAGCGCGTGGCGGAGGAGATCATCAAGAACGGCGAGGCCACCCACGGTCTGCTCGGCGCGACCGTCAGCACCGCGACGTCCGAGACCTCGGATGTCGTGGGCGCGGTGATCCAGGACGTCACCCCCGGTGGCGCCGCCGATCAGGCGGGCCTCAAGAAGGGCGACGTCGTCACCCAGTTCGACGGTGTGGCGATCGGAAGCAGCACCGACCTGACGGCGCAGGTGCGGGCGCTCGCGGCCGACTCCACCGCGAAGCTGAGCTACCAGCGCGATGGCAAGCAGCTCAGCGCCGAGGTGACACTCGGAAGGCTCGGCGCCTGACCGACCGCGAGAGTCCCCGTTCCGCGCGCTGCCCCCGTTCCTCCGGCGGGCGCGCGGGCCGGGGATTCTCGCCGTCGCGGGAGTGTTCGGAGTGATGCCCTAGGCTCGTTCGCACCGCATTCCGCGGGCTCGAACAGGGGGACGCATGGCACAGCCGCACGCGGCGACCGGCGTCTCGTACGTGATGCCGGTCTTCAACGAGGTGGGCTACCTCGCCGACGCCGTGCGTTCGGTGCTGCGGCAGGAGTACGCCGGTCCCGTCGAGGTGATCCTCGCGCTGGGGCCGTCGACCGACGGCACCGCGGATGTGGTGACGACGCTGCTGGGGGAGGACGACCGCATCCGGGTCGTGCAGAATCCCGAGCTCGACATCCCGATCGGCCTCAACCGGGCGATCGCGGCCGCACGCTACCCGGTGATCGTGCGCGTCGACGCGCACACGGAGCTCTCGCCCGACTACACGACGCGCGGGGTCGAGACGCTCGCACGGACGGGCGCAGCGAGCGTCGGCGGGGTCATGGCGGCGGCCGGTCGGCCGGGCGTGCAGGCGGCGATCGCGCGGGCCTACAACAGCCGCTTCGGCCTCGGCGGCGCGAGCTACCACGATGACGACGCCGTCGAGGAGGGGCCGGCCGAGTCCGCCTACCTCGGCGTGATGGATGCCGCGGTGCTGCGCGAGGTCGGCGGCTACGACGAGACCCTGCGTCGCGGCGAGGACTGGGAGCTCAACTACCGCCTGCGCAGCGCCGGCCACCTCGTGTGGTTCGATCCCGAGCTGCAGGTGCGGTACTGGCCGCGCTCGAGCTGGAGCGCCCTCGCCCGCCAGTTCTGGGCGACCGGCATCTGGCGCGGCGAACTCGTGCGACGACTCGGCGCCCGCAACTCGCTGCGCTACTTCGCGCCGCCCCTCTTCGTGATCGACCTCGTGCTGTGCGTGATCCTCGCCCCGCTTCTCGCGACGGGCCTGGTGAGCGGATGGCCGGCCTGGGTGCTCTCGCTCGCGTACCTCGGGCCGCTGCTCTACCTGGCGCTGCTCGCGTTCGCGGCGGTGCGTTCACCCGGTGGTCTCGTCGACCGGCTGCGGGTGGCCCTCGCGATGTCGATCATGCACGTGTGCTGGGGTTCGGGATTCCTCGTCGGCGTCACGCGGGGCGCAGGCGATGCGGTCGACACCTCGCGCACGGAGTCGTAGGCGCACCTACAGCCAGCCTGCCTCGATCATCCGCTGCACGACGCGTCGCCCGGCCTCCCCGTCGTCGAGCGGCGTGAAGCGCTCGCGCCAGCGGGCCGCCTGCTGCCGGTACCGCGCCCGGGCGACCTCGGCATCCAGGATCGCGTCGAGCAGCTCCTCACGCGTGCGCACCACGGGGCCGGGGGCCTCGGCGAGCAGGTCGAAGTAGAAACCCCGCAGGTCGGAGCTGTAGTGGGCCAGGTCGGGGGTGAAGAACACCACCGGGCGTCCCGTGGCCGAGAAGTCGAACATGACCGAGGAGTAGTCGGTCACGAGCACGTCGGCGACTTCGAGCAGGTCGGCGACATTGGGGTAGCTCGTCACATCGATGAGCTGCTCGGCCTCGAGGTCCTTGCCGTAGCGGAGCGTGCGGGAGTGGCCGCGCACGAGCATCACATGGTCGTCGCCGAGTTCGCGGGCGAAACTCGTGAGGTCGAGATAGTCGACCATCTCGGTGCGGTCGTCGCGCCAGGTCGGGGCGTAGAGCACCACCCGGGCGCCCTCGGGGATGCCGACGGCGGCGCGGATGCTGCTGGCATCCGCGCCGGTGGCCAGGCGGTCGTTGCGCGGATAGCCCTCGTCCCACGTGCCCCGCTCGAAGGCGTAGGCGGAGCGGAAGATGCGGGCGCTGTACGCGTTCTGGGCCAGCAGCGCATCCCAGCGCCCGCTCTCACGCTTCACCGCGATGCGCGTGCGCAGCCCGACCCCGGATCGGTCGAGGGCGAGGCGCTTGAGCATCGTGCCGTGCCAGGTCTGCAGCACGTGCTGGTGCGGGCGGCGGCGGTAGCGCTTGCGCAGCCAGTCGTTCACGATGAGCACGCGGGCCGACCCGCGCACCCGCCACCATTCGCGGCTGCCCTCGATGAGGCGGATGTCGCCTTCCGGGATCGCCACCGAGCCGTCCACCACGCTCCAGTACCGCGTGACGTGGGGCCGCATCCGGCGCAAGGTGCGGGCGATGCCGAGCGGGTTGTCGGAGGCGGACTGCCCGTAGAAGCTCTCGAGGAACACGGCGTTCTCGGGCGTCGGGCTGCTGCGTCGATAGGAGCGTTCGAGGCGCTTCTGATTGCGGCGGCCGCGCTCGTCGTCGGCGAGCGGCGGCGATACGCGCAGCACGAGGCCTCCCGCGCGCACGAGCAGCTCGGCGTGGAAGAGCGGATGCGTGAAGCGCGGCGGCAGCTCGGCCTCGACGTGCACGCGGCTCGTCACGACCTCGCCCGCGAGCGTCAACCGGTACTCGCCCGACGGCAGCGCGAGCCCCGTGCTGCCCCAGCGGTCGGTGAGCAGCGGCAGACGCACGCTGAGGCTGCCGCCGACCTCGACGGCGGCGTCGACGCGGGCGCGTGCACCCTCGAGCCGCACACCCGTCACGGGACGCACGGGGTCGGCGACGGTCACGCGCAGTGCGGGCCCGTCGGCGGCCTCCTCGAACGCGGCCTCGAGCACGCGCGCCCGCGCGAGCCTCTCATCCGGGATCCGCAACTCAGGAAGGTTGCCGGATGCGCGCCCCGCGACCGCCGCATCCGCCGCGTTCTCCTGAGTTGCGAGACCGACGGTTCCGGTGCGGGCGAGGATCTCGGCGAGCACGCGCTCGGCGCTGCGTCCGTCGAGCCGGTCGACATGCTCTTCACGCAGCCACACGGTGTGCCGCGCGATGCGCCGTCCCAGCTCGGTGTCGGTGCCCGCCGCGTCGAGATGCTCGAGCACGTGCTGCCAGGTGCCGACGTAGCGGTCGTCGCTGAAGACGCGGTAGTTCTCGTAGAGCCCGCGCTTGCGGGCGTACAGCTCCACGTCGGGGGCGAAGAACACCACCGGGCCGTCGGTGAGCGCGTAGTCGTAGGCGATCGAGGAGTAGTCGGTGACGAGCACATCGACGCCGGCGAGCGCGGGCGTCACATCGACCAGCTCGCGGCTGCCCAGCATCCGGATGCGGTCGGACACTGCGGGACCCGCCGCGTAGTCCCCGAGGCCCAGCGGGTGCGCACGCACGAGCAGCACGGCGTCACGCGCCTCGAGCCAGCTGGCGATGAGCTCCCACTCCTCGCGCGTGGGGGCGCCTGGGTCGGCGGCGCCGTCGCGCCACGTGGGCGCGTAGAGCACCACGCGGGTCGAGTCGGCCAGCGGGGCGGTCGCATCGGCGAGCAGCATCCGCGCGTCGGCACGCACCTCCGTGCTGTCGCGGCCGAGCAGCGCGTCGTCGCGGATGTCGCCGAGGGCCGGGATGCGCTCGAGCGGCACTCCGAAGGCGCTCGCGATGCGCGGCGCGACGAGCTCCGACGCGACGGGGAACAGGTCGATGCCCCGCCCGGCGAAGCGGTAGGCACGGGCGAGCATGGCGCGCACGTAGCGATGATCGGGCACACCCCGGATGCGCAGGGTCGCGGGGGAGTCGAGGTGGAGCTTCTTGAGCGGGATGCCGTGCCACAGCTGCACGACGAAGGCACCGCTCGTCGCGTAGCGGTTGACGTCGCCGTAGCCGTGGGTCACGACCAGCACCCGTGCGCGCAGGGTCAGCCAGAAGCCGCGCCAGGAGTGCTTCGCGACCGCCTCGAGACCGCGGGATCTCGCCTCGCCGAGTTCGGCATCCGTGCTGGCCAGCCACACGAGGCGCACCTCGTCGCCGAGGCGCTCGCGGGCGGTGCGGTAGAGGGGGAGCGCGCCCTCGGCGAGCCCGATGCCGCAGCCGAAAGCCCATAGCTTCGCCGTGCGCGGGACGAGCAACGCGGCGATCGCCCCCAGCGCGTAGAGCGGCAGCCGGAGCAGCTTTCTGGCGTTGCCGGCGCCGAAGGTGAAGGTCGCAGGCATCGGCACTGATTCTGTCATGCGCGGTGGCGCCCTCAGGGGGAGGTGCGGCGGCATGCTGCAACCGATCGGTAACGATGCAGGGGGATCGCCGAGTGCGCCCGGGGGTGGCTGGTGTAATGGTTCGGGCGCCCGGCGCCGGGGAGGACGTGAGCATGGGGCTCGTCAGCGATGCGAAGGCGGCACGCAAGGTGCTGCGCAACGCGTGGCGCTCGCGCACGACGCGTCGTGAACTCGCCCATCGCACCGAGGTCGAGGGCACGGGGGAGCCTCGCGAGGTCGAGATCGTCGTGTACTTCGCCGACACCCGCGTCAACCTCTACCAGATCCGTCAGTGGTACGCGCCGCTCGCCGAACTCGCCGCGACGCATCCGGTGACGATCCTCACCCGCAGTCCCGGTGCCACCCTGTCGCTTAAAGACGAGGCCCCCGTGCCCGTCGTGTACTGCCGCAAGGTCACCGATCTCGAGGCCTTCGTGGGCCGTCATGACGTGAAGCTCGTCTTCTACGTCAACCAGAACACCAAGAACTTCCAGATGTTCCGCTACGGCCGCATGTGGCACGTGTTCATCAACCACGGCGAGTCCGACAAGATGTATATGACCACGAACCAGTTCAAGGCCTACGACTACGCCTTCGTCGCCGGCCAGGCGGCGCTCGACCGGCTGTCGAGCAAGCTGTGGGCGTACGACGTGGCGACCAAGGCCATCCCCATCGGCCGACCGCAGGCCGATCATTTCGCCGGCGCGGTGCCGTACCCCTCCGATGGCCGCACCGTCGTGCTCTATGCGCCCACCTGGGAGGGGGATCGCCCGGCCGCCGCCTACGGGTCGATCGCCTCGCACGGCGTCGCGCTCGCGGATGCGGTGCTCGCCTCGCCCGCGCACCGGCTCGTGTATCGCCCGCATCCGCGTTCGGGCGTGATCGACGCCGAGTACCGCGCAGCGAACGAGCGGATCATCGCCGCGATCGCCGCCGCGAATGCCGCCGATCCGGCAGCTCATCACGTGTACGACGACGGTCCGCAGCTCGGCTGGCAGCTCGCGGATGCCGATGTCGCCATCACCGACATCTCGGCGATGGTCTACGACCGTCTCGCCGTCGGCAAGCCGATCCTGGTGACGCGACCCGCGTCTCCGGATGCCGAGGTCGACGAGCAGGGCTACCTCGGGTCGGCCGAATGGTTGCGCGTCGACGACGCGCCCCGAGTGCTGGCGGAGGTGGATCGAGTGCTCAACGACGAGTCGGCTCGGTCCACCCTCGCCTTCTGGTCGGCGCACCACTTCGGCGACACCTCACCGGGCGCGGCGACAGCCCGCTTCCACGCCGCCGTCGAGCAGCTCATCGGCGAGTGGCACCGCGCTGCGGCCGTACACGCCGACGATCGTCGCACCTCGGAGTCCGATCCGTTCGACGATGACGAGGACGACGAGGGCATGCCCGCCTCGGGCGACTGAGCCAGGCCTCCCGAGGAGAAACGCGCCTCGAAACCGCGCAACAGACGCCCACCGGCGTGTTTCGGCGTCGGATGCGCGGTCTCGTGAAGCACGGGCAGGCTAGAACGCCACTCGCCACAGGTACTCCTCGCCGCCCGGCCGGAGCCAGCGCACGACGAGCACCGCGTCGCGCGCCAGGTCCTCGCCGCGGATCACGAGCTCGAGGTGCTCGCCCGGCCGCAGCACGCGGGGCAGCCCGGCGGGCATGATGCCGCTGCCGATCAGGGTCGCCGTGACCCCGCGGAGGGTCTCGTGGCCCGCGTTGCACAGCCGGAAGCGGGGCGCGGATGCCCGGTCGAAGACGAAGGGGATGCGGTACGGCTCCATGAGGCGGACGCTAGGGCGCGCCGCCGACTCGAACGCGCGTTCGGGGGAGGGCCGCTCAGAGCGGAGGCTGGGAAGGAGGAGTGCGGCGCTTCGCCGCACGGATCGCCCGCCGTTCGCCGGCCAGCACGGCCCGCTCAGCCTTCCGGCTCGCGCGAGGTCCCGGCGCCACGACCTTCGGCTCCGTGCTCACCGGGAACATCCGCGGAGGCGGACCGAATGCCGTGCGCGCGGTGTTCACGACACGGCGTCCGAGGATCTGGTTCGCCGCACCGCCGACCACCGCGCCCACCCCGAACGGCAGCACCCGCCCGATGACGCCCCCGCCGGCGGATGCCATCATCCGCGGCAGATAGACCTTGCGCACGCGATCCATGAACTGCGTCACCGCCGTGCGCGGCAGGTTCTTCGCGAGCAACGTGCCCCAGAACTCCGGCTTGGCGGGCCCGCGGCCCGTCGCCTGCCCCGAGAACTGCATGATGAGCTCCTGCGAGGGGCCGCCCACGACCATCGCGAGCACCAGCGCGCGCGCCCGGTCGGGATCCTCCACGGGGATGCCGTGCAGCTCGGCGATCGACTGGGCGAACAGCGCCGTCGACTCGAGGAACAGCACCGTCTCCGCGCCGGAGATCGCCAGTGCCGCACCGGTGCCGATCGCCGGCACCGCCGCGGCGACACCCACACCCGCGCCGCTCGTCGTCACCGTCGTGAGGTAGCGGCGCTCGACGATCCGCAGCACCTGCTCGGGAGACGCATCCGGGTACCTGGAGCGGATACCGCGCAGATGCGCCAGCACCGCCGGCCGGTGCACCGACATGACCCGGTCGAGGATCGCGTCGATGCGCGACGCGCCGGCCTCCGCGCCCGGCGGAGTCGTGTCGCCCGGAAGCACGGCGGACTCGACGATCTCGGCGACGACGACCTCGTCGTCGCGGGGGTCGGGCTGCTGGTCCACAGGTTCAGCGTACGTCGCTCGAGTTGTGCGGGGGGCTGGTTTCGAGACGCCCGCTTCGCGGGCTCCTCAACCAGCTCTCACACGCCGTAGTCGGCGTTATAGCGGTCGACGACCTCGCGGATCGGCGCGTCGAGCACGAGCGCCCCCTTGTCGAGATACAGACCGCGCGTGCAGAACCGCAACAGGTCGCGTTCGCTGTGCGAGACGAAGAACAGGGTGCGCCCGCCGGCGAGCAGCTCTTCGATGCGGGTGTAGCACTTCTCGCGGAAGGCCTTGTCGCCCACCGCGAGCACCTCGTCGACGAGGATGATCGGCTCTTCGAGGCGCGAGATCACGGCGAATGCGATGCGCACCTTCATGCCGCTTGAGAGGTGCTTGTACGGCGTGTCGACGAAGTCGCGGATCTCGGCGAACTCGATGATCTCGTCGAATCGCTCGTCGATCTCGCGCTTGGTCATGCCGTGCAGGCCGGCCGTCAGGTAGACGTTGTCGCGCACCGAGAGGTCGGCCACGAAACCGCCCGTGATCTCGATGAGCGGCGCGACCCCCTCGTTGACCGCGACCGCACCCTCGTCCGGGAAGACGACCTGCGCCACGAGCTTGAGCAGGGTCGACTTGCCCTGTCCGTTGCGGCCGACGACGCCGATGGCCTCGCCCGCGCGCACCTCGAAGTTCACGTTGCGCAGCGCCCAGAACTCGCCCGGGCGCGTGCGGCGGTTGCGGCCGGCGAAGAGGTCCTTGAAGCTGCGCCGCGACGAGCGGTTGCGCTTGAAACGGATGCCGGCATCCGTCACCGAGATCACCGGTGCCGCATCCTGCAGCGTCGCGCCGGAGGTGGGGGAGACCTCGGCCATCAGATCTCCTTCAGCACGGTGCGGATGGTGCGGCGGTACACGGCGAGGCCGATGCCGAGGGCGACGAGGCTCAGCACCGCGCTCACCGCGACCGCGAACCAGTCGAGCTGCTGCGGGAAGAATGCCGCCCGGTAGAGCGTGAAGATGCCCGCGAGCGGGTTGAGCGAGCCCCAGAAGGTGAGGCCGATCCTGCTCAAGTCGTCGAGGCCGTAGATGATCGGCGAGGCGTAGAACAGGAAGCGCAGCACGAGCTTGACCGCACGTTCGAGGTCGCGGAAGAACACGACGAGCGGTGCCACGATGAGGCCGATGCCGAGCGTCAGCACCGCTTGCAGCGCCACCGCGAGCAGCGCGTACACCGCCTCCCAGTGCAGGGTCGCGCCGGTGAAGATCGCGAAGGCGATGATCACGGGGATGCTCGCCACGAATTCGATGCCCTTCGACAGCACCAGCCGCGCGACCCAGATCGTGCGCGGGATGGTGGTGGAGCGGATGAGCTTGGATTCCTTGGTGAACGCGCGCGTGGCATCCGTGATGGCGCCGTTGAACCACATCCAGGGCAGCAGCGCGGCGAGCAGGAACACGATGTAGGGCTCGAGGCCCACCGTGCGCTTGAACACCTGGGTGAAGACGAACCAGTAGATCGCGCTCATGGCGAGCGGATCGAGGATCGACCAGAAGTACCCGAGGAACGACGTCGAATAGCGCACCTTGAGGTCGCGCGTGGTCAGCAGCCACAGGGATCGCCGATACCGGGTGAACGGCGACCAGTCGCGTCGGGAGAGCGCGGCGGAGGTCACCGCATCAATCTAGCCGTCGATGGGGACGGTTGGTTTCGAGACGCGTCCGCTTCGCGGGCGCTCCTCAACCACCTGACCAACAGCCGTTTGTGTCGGCACTCGGTCGGCCGGGCGCTCGGGCGCGGCCGGCCGCTCGGCCGAGCGCCGCGGATTACCGCGGCGCAAGAAAGATCAGACGAAGAGGTTGGCGCGCTCGAGATCTTCGGCGAAGTCGATCTCGACGGCGTAGAGGTCGCTGATGTCGACCGGCTGGAACCGCACGCCGTCGTGCTCGATCGCGAGCTCGATGCCACGCTCGAAGTAGTCCTGTGCGTCGACACGCTGCAGCTGGCGCACGAGGGCGGCCTTGTCGCGGCTCGAGACGAAGTTGATGCCGACGGCCTCGCCGAGGCCTCCGCGCACGGTCTTCGAGAGCTCATGGATGTGGCCGGTCTCGTCGATCGTGTACTTGACCTCTTCGTCGGAGACCTTCGAGGTGTTGACCGTGACGAAGCTGTGATCGCGGGCGACGAGGTCGCCGGCGCGCACGAGGGCCTCGGGGTCGAAGACGACGTCGCCGTTCATCCAGAGCACCGGCGCGTCCTTGGTGGCCTGGAGTGCACGGAGCAGGCTCTTCGAGGTGTTGGTCTGGTCGTACGCCTCGTTGTAGACGAAGTCGGCGTGCGGGAACGCCTCGATGATGTGCTCGAGCTTGTACCCCACGACGATGGTGACCTTGACGTCGCGACCGAACGCCTGGTGAACGTTGTCGAACTGCTGCTGCATGATGGTGCGGCCGTCGCTGAGCTCGGTGAGCGGCTTCGGAAGCGAACGGCCCAGACGGCTGCCCATGCCGGCGGCAAGGATCACGATCTGCGTGGTCACGGGGGTCTCCTCGGTGGTGTGCGGTGCGGGCCCGGGAGTTCATCCATTGTTGGCCTGCACGTCGTTGAAAGGACACGCCGTTGTGCCCTGCGAGCTTATCGGCGCACCTTGCGAAGAAACGGAGAGTTTCCCGTTTGTTCTCGTTTCGTGATAACCGTGCCGCGGCGCGACTCCCATCGAGTCATCCTCGCGGATGATTCCCAGCCCCGCGCAACAAGACCGCTGTCGGCGTGTTGATACGGTGAACCGGTGGAGTCCGAGCCCGCCACCCCCACGACCACGAACCGGCGTCCGTCGGGCTCTGCCGCGCGCCGCGGATCCGCGTCCGCTGCATCCCGTGCGCGCACCGGCGCGTCGCGCGTCGACCCGCCCCGGCCCGAGGCGGCCATCGCCGGGGAGACGGAAACGGATGCCGCCACCCTGACGATCGAGGCTCCCGTCGAGGTCGGCGAGACCGACGTCCCCGAGGCGCCGCGGCAGCTCGTCGAGACTCCGACCCCGAAGCGCGGCCCCACGCCGCGCCGCACCTCGAAGAAGGGCGCAGCGCCTGCGGCGGAGCCGGATGCTGCACCCGCCGATGAGGCGCAGACGGAGGCGGCACCGGAGACCGAGGCGGCACCGGGGGAGTCCGACGTCGTCGTCGCCCCTGCGCCCCCACCGTCGCCGCGTGGCAAGCGTCGACCCGTGCGCGTGACGGCCCCGGAGTCGCCCGCCGCCGCATCCACCGCTCCCGAGGTGGCGCTCTCCGTCGAGGGATTGAGCAAGTACTTCGGTGGGGCGGCAGCCGTCGACGCGATCGATCTCGAGGTCGCCCCCGGCGCGTTCTTCGGCATCGTGGGGCCCAACGGTGCCGGCAAGACCACGACGCTGTCGATGGTCACTGGGCTGCTGCGCCCCGACGCGGGGATCGTGCGCGTCTTCGGGCTCGACGTGTGGCAGAACGCGCAACTCGCGAAGCGGCAGATCGGCGTGCTGCCCGACCGCCTCCGGTTGTTCGACCGGCTCACCGGCGCCGAGTTCCTCTATCACGCCGGGGCTCTGCGCGGCCTCGACCGCGCAACGATCGCCCAGCGCTCCGCCGACCTCTCGGCCGCATTCGGGCTCGAGCACTCGCTTCATCGTCTCGTCTCGGACTATTCCGCGGGCATGACCAAGAAGATCGCCATCGCCGCCGCGATGATCCACGCGCCCCGTCTGCTCGTGCTCGACGAGCCCTTCGAATCGGTGGACCCCGTGTCGGCGGCCGTGGTGATCGGTGTGCTCAAGCGGTTCACCGCGGCCGGGGGCACCGTCATCCTCTCGAGTCACAGCATGGAGCTCACCGAGCGCGTGTGCGATGGCGTCGCGATCATCGCGGAGGGGTCCGTGCTCGCAGCGGGACCTCTCGCCGAGGTGCTCGACGGTCGCAGCCTCGAGGAGCGTTTCGTCGAACTCGCCGGGGGCGAGGCAGCCGTAGAGGACATGGAGTGGTTGCAGAACTTCTCCGACTGAGGCTGCGGATCCTCGCCAACGGGTTCCGTCGTCCGCCGCTCCAGGTGGTGGCGATCGTCATCGGGCTCGTCGTGGCGGTCGCGGGCGTGGTCGTCTTCTGGGTGGGCGCCGCGTGGGTGAGCCAGTTCGACGACGGTTTCGTGATGCGTGCCACCACCACGGTCGGCGGATGGCTCTCGATCGCGGCGCTCATGCTGCCGCTCATGATCGTGCGGCGCCCCGTGCTGTCGCCGCGTGCCTTCCTCGGCTACCCAATCTCCGCTCTGGGCGTCTGCCTCACGATTCTGCTGTTCGGCATCGTCGGACCCGGCATCCTGCTCGTGCCCATGGCGTTCGCGCCGGTCGCGGCGTGGCCCGACACGACGTCGCAACAGGTGGCGTGGGCCGCGGCACCTCTGCTGTTCCTGCAGAGCCTGCTCGTCATCCGCCTGGCGCGGCACCTCGGCACGCTGCTGCGCCGGCATCCGCACATCGCGGCGTGGGTGGACTTCGTCGGGGCCAGCGCTCTGGCGCTCGGTGGCTTCGTCGCGCTCGTCGTGATCGCGCCGCGGGTGCCCGAACTGCTGTGGCTCGTGAGGCTCATGCGGCCGTTCAACGACTTCTTCCGGCGCGTGCCCGAGCTGCTCGCCGAGACCCCCTTCGGTGCCCTGTGGGCGGCCCCCGGGTACGCATCCACGACTCTGGGCAACCCCGACATGGCGTGGCGGATGCTGAGCTACTCGGCGCTGCTGGTGGTCGTGCTGCTCGTGCTCTGGATCGCCGTGGTCGCCCTGCCGATGCGCCCCACCCGGCGGCTGCCCGGGCCTCGACGCACGCGGGTTCCCGGATGGTTCGCCCGCTTCCCGACGAGCCCGACCGGTGCGATCGCGGCGCGTTCGGTGACCTACTGGCTGCGCGATCCGCGCTACCGTGCGGTCTACACGGTGCTGCCGTTCGCCCTCGGTGTGATGCTGCTGGCGATGTGGATCGGCGGTGTGCCGTTCGAGATCGCCGTGCTCGTGCCCCTGCCGATCCTCACCCTGCTGCTGTCGTGGTCGACGATCCACAACGACGTCGCCTATGACAACACCGCCGTGTGGCAGCACGTCGCGGCGCAGACGCCTGGGGGTGCGGACCGCCGCGGGCGGGCGGTTCCGGTGCTGCTGTGGGGTCTGCTGCTGCTCGCCGTCGGGATTCCGCTGACGGTGTGGGGTCACGGCGACATCCGGGTGGCGGCCCCGCTCGCCGGGGTCTGCGTCGCGCTGCTTCTCGGCGGCGTCGGCGTCGGAAGCGTCTACTCGGTGAGGTTCCCCTATGCGGCACCGCGGCCGGGCGACCCCGCATGGCAGGCACCGCAGACGGCGACCAGTCAGGGCGGCGTCGCGCAGAGCATGTCGATCGTGTTGGTGCTTCTGACCGCCCTGCCCGCGCTCGTGCTCGCAGCGATCTGGTGGATCCAGGGCGGCGTGTGGGGGTGGCTCGCGCTCGGCGCGGGTGTGATCGTGGGACTCGGTGTGCTGCTTTCCGGGATGCGGGGCGGCGGCCACAGCTTCGACGCGCGCGGGCCCGAGCTGCTCGCCTTCACGCTCCGCAACTGACCTCGACATGGAGGCGGCGATCCGGCCGGTTCCGTCGTAATCTGGGCGGATGAGCGAGTTGGATGCGGATCGGATCGGCGGTGGCACCGACGTGCTCGACCGGGAGCTCGAGAAGCTCCTCGAGGGCGAGCTCACCGAGGACGGCGACCACGATCGCTTCGCGCACTATGTGAAGAAGGACAAGATCGTCGAGTCGGCGGTCACCGGGAAGCCGGTGCGGGCACTGTGCGGCAAGAAGTGGATCCCGGGGCGCGATCCCTCGAAGTTCCCCGTCTGCCCCGACTGCCAGAAGATCTACGAGCGGCTGAAGTAGGCGCCCGCCTCGGGTCGCGCCTACAGGTAGCGGGTCGGGATCGCCGGTTCCCCGCGCGAGAGGCGTAGCGCATCCGCGGACAGCTCGGCGATCGCGGATGCGTGATGCGCGCGTGCGCGCTCGACTCCTTCGTGTCCCAGCGCCTCGGATGCTGCTTCGCCGCCTGTGACGAGGGCGCTGTGCAGCAGGCGGCCGGTTGCGGCGTCGAGGGATGCGACGGGCGGGTCGTCGACGTGGATGTCCTCCGAGACGGCGATGCCGTCGCGCAGCGCCCGCACGGGCTCCTTGCGTCCGCCGATCGTGGCCTTGCCGACGGAGGTCTTGCCGACGGAGATCCAGCCGTCTGCGGCATCCTGGCGGGCCACGAGCTTGTAGACCATGCCCGCCGCGGGCGCGCCGGAGCCGGTGACCAGCGCTGTGCCGACGCCGTAGGAGTCGACGGGGGCGGAGGCGAGCGCGGCGATCGCATACTCGTCGAGGTCGTTGGTGACGGTGATGCGGGTGCCCGTCGCGCCGAGGGTGTCGAGTTGCTCGCGCACCTCGCCCACGACGACGGCGAGATCGCCCGAGTCGATGCGCACCGCCCCGAGCTCGGGCCCGGCGGCGCGCACGGCGTTCTCGACGCCTGTGCGGATGTCGTAGGTGTCGATGAGCAGCGTGGTGCCGGTGCCCATCGTGGCGACCTGTGCGCGGAACGCCTGCTCCTCATCCGGGAACAGCAGGGTGAACGCGTGGGCGGCGGTGCCCATCGTGGGCACACCCCAGGTGCGCCCGGCCTCGAGGTTGCTGGTCGCGTGGAAGCCGGCGATGTAGGCGGCGCGGGCGGCGGCGACGGCGGAGCGTTCGCCGGTGCGGCGGGAGCCCATCTCGGCGATCGGGCGTCCGGATGCTGCCGACACCATGCGGGCGGCGGCGCTCGCGACGGCGGAGTCGTAGTTGAGGGTGGAGAGCGCGAGGGTCTCGAGCATGACGCCTTCGGCGAAGCCCGCCTCGACGACCAGGAGCGGGGAGCCGGGGAAGTAGAGCTCGCCTTCGCGGTATCCCCGGATGTCACCCCGGAACCGGTACGACTCCAGCCAGTCGAGAGCGTCGGCGGAGACGACGGCGTCGCGTTTGAGGGCGGCGAGCTCGGTGGGTCCGAAGCGGAACTCGGCGATCGCCTCGAGCAGCCGGCCGGTTCCTGCGACGACACCGTAGCGCCGGCCGTTGGGCAGCCTGCGGGCGAAGAGCTCGAAGACGCACGGGGTGTGATGGGTGCCGGCGCGGAGCGCGGCGTCGACCATGGTGAGCTCGTACCGGTCGGTGAGCAGGGCCGTTGAGGTCATGGGGCAACCCTACGGCGGGCGTGCCGCGGCACCGAGTACGCATCCGAGCCCCACGGCGTCGGCTTTGCGTGCGGTCGCGGGCGACTCGATGGGGGATGGGTGCTCGCGACGGCGTCAGCAGCCGGGGCCGCGCGGGGCGACGGTGCAGTCGCGGTCGACGAGCACCGTCTTGGCGCCGCTCGCGGTGATGTGCAACTCGTTGGCGGGGAGCGTGATGGTGCCGGCGATGGGGGTGAAGGGCCCGCCGGCGATGCGGTACTCGGCGCGGTACACGATGCTCAGACGAATTGTGTAACTGCCTGCCTGCCCGTAGACGTGGCTCGTCGGCGTCGCGTCGAACTCGCGGAGCCCGAGGGCAGCCCACGTGCCGCCCTTCGTGGACAGGGTCGCCGAGGCGCCGTCGCCGTAGTTCCACTGCCAGGCCACCGGCGTGAACCGCACGTCGGCGGACTGCCCGAGCAATTCGCCGGGCACGATCTGGGTGCCGACGATGGAGTAGATGTTGGCGGGTAACCCGACCACGACCCAGCCGTCCGGCTCCATGCGCTGCACGCCCGGCGCGGGCCGGAACCGCGCGATGTCGGCGAGCGTGACGACGACGACGTCGTAGTCGTCGCGCGGGTCGCAGCCGAAGCGGCCGACGGGGCAGGGGGCGGGGTTCGAGCCGCTGGGGTCGGGGGGTGATGCGGCGTGACCACCGCCACTGCTGCCGCCTCCGGCGCTGGTCGTGTCTGAGTCGGATAGTTCGACGTAACCATCGCGGATCACACCCGACGGCGGGCAATCCCCAAGCCTCTTCTCGAGATCAGTGCACGGGCGATCAGCGACCGCGTTGGCCACCGGGCTCAACATCAGCCCGAGGAAGAGAAAGCCGAGAATCAGGCGCATACGTCGGCCCCGTCCCAGGGAAGTCGAGACTGCAGTATCAACGGGCTACCGCCGAACACGACTTCGTATTCATAGGTTGTGGTGCTGCGTTCCCCCACAACCGAGACTCCGTTGGTATCGACGATGTCGGTCTCGCTGATGTCGTCGCAGGTGTATGCCGTTATCTCGCCGAGCACGAGGTCTGCCGATTGAAGCGTCAGCTTCGCGCGAGTGGATCCAGTCCCATGGAAGCCAGCTGCGCGGAGTTGCTCGAAGCCCGCGGTCTCTTGTTCGAGAACATCTTCGGAAGCAACTTCAAGCAGCCGCTCCGACCCATTGCCGCCGTCAATGAAAATCTGATCAAGTGTCGCGAGAAAAGCCGCATACGCCTCCTCCGCGGCCGCAAGCGCCTCCTCATCCGACGCGAACACCGGCGCTTCGCTCGGAGTAGGCGGGGGAGTCGGCATCGGCTCCGTCGGGGTGCACCCGACGAGCGCGAGTGCGATGAGCAGCAGCGGGAGGGGGAGACGAGCCGTTCTGCGCATGCCGTCACGCTAGGGCACAGCCCCGCCACCGCGCGCGATCTCTCCACAGCCCACCCCGCATCCGTCCGCCCTGCCCGCCCAAGTCAAGGATCTGCGCGCCCGAATCAAGGACTCGGTGTTGCAGAAGTTGCCCCGAGTGGGCGATGAGACCGACATCGGGTCAGATCTCCTTGACTTGGGCGCGCAGCTCCTTGATTCGGGAGCAGAGTTCGGCGGAGGGCCACCCCTCCCGCCGCGCGGCGATCGCCCCCGCCCGCTCGGTACGCTGGGAGGCGTGACCGCATCCGTGCCGACCGACGCGCCCATCGGGGTGTTCGACTCCGGGGTGGGGGGTCTCACCGTCGCGCGGGCGATCCTCGATCAGCTGCCCAACGAGGCGATCGTCTACGTCGGCGACACCGCCAACGGGCCCTACGGGCCGCGTCCGATCGCCGAGGTGCGCGCGCTCGCGCTGCGGGTCATGGACGACCTCGTGGCGCAGGGGGTCAAGTTGCTCGTGATCGCCTGCAACACCGCATCCGCCGCCGTCCTGCGGGATGCGCGCGAGCGCTACGAGATCGGCGCGGGCATCCCGGTCGTCGAGGTGATTCAGCCGGCCGTGCGGGCGGCGGTGCGGGCGACCCGCAACGGCCGCGTGGGGGTCATCGGGACGCAGGGCACCATCCGCTCCCGCGCCTACGACGACGCCTTCGCGGCCGCCGACGGCCTGCAGCTCACGAGCGGCGCCTGCCCGCGCTTCGTCGAGTTCGTGGAGGCGGGCATCACAAGCGGACCCGAGCTGTTCCGCTTCGCCCGGCAGTACCTCGACCCGCTCATCGAGGCCGACATCGACACCCTCGTGCTGGGCTGCACCCACTACCCGCTCATGTCGGCCGCGATCCAGTTCATCATGGGGCCGGATGTGCGCCTCGTCTCGAGCGCGGAGGAGACGGCGGCTGACGTCTACAGCACGCTCGTGTCCCACGGCATCGAGCGCACCGCCCAGACCCCGCCCATCCACCGCTTCGAGTCCACGGGCGACGACGAGATCGCGTTCCGCACCCTGGCTGCGCGTTTCCTCGGGCCCGAGGTGCGGCACGTCGAGGCGTTCCCGACCGGCAGCCTCCCCGTCGTCGGTGCCTGACGGTACCGTCGCCGCATCCATCCACCGATCGGAGAATCCATGAGCCCCGCCGAGCAGCACATCCGCGTCGACGGACGCACCCCCGACCAGTTGCGTCCCGTCACGATCGAGCGCGGGTGGAGCCGCCAGGCCGAAGGCAGTGCGCTCATCTCCTTCGGCAACACGCGCGTGCTGTGCACGGCGAGCTTCACGAACGGCGTGCCGCGATGGCTCACCGGCAAGGGGACCGGATGGGTGACCGCCGAGTACGCCATGCTGCCGCGCTCCACCAACGAGCGGATGGATCGCGAATCCGTGAAGGGGCGCGTCGGGGGGCGCACGCACGAGATCTCGCGCCTCGTCGGGCGCAGCCTGCGGGCCGTGATCGACACCAAGGCGCTCGGCGAGAACACGATCGTGATCGACTGCGACGTGCTGCAAGCCGACGGCGGTACCCGCACGGCCGCCATCACGGGCGCCTACATGGCGCTCGCGGATGCCGTGGCGTGGGGCCGGGAGAAGGGCTTCATCGGCAAGAACTCGCGTGCGCTCATCGACACCGTCTCGGCCGTGAGCGTCGGCATCATCGACGGCATCCCCATGCTCGACCTGGCGTATACCGAAGACGTGCGGGCCGAGACCGACATGAACATCGTCGTCACCGGCCGTGGTCTGTTCGTCGAGGTGCAGGGCACCGCCGAGGGCGCGCCCTTCGACCGCCGTGAGCTCGACGCCCTGCTCGACCTGGGGCTCGCCGGGAACGTCGAGCTCGCGCGTATCCAGAACGAAGCACTCGAGGCATGACGACCTTCGTGCTGGCGACCCATAACGCCCACAAGGTCGAGGAGCTGCGGCGGATCCTCGGGGAGCGCCTCGGCGCGCACGAGCTCGTCGGGTACGACGGTCCCGAGCCGATCGAAGACGGCGAGACCTTCGAGGCGAACGCGCTCATCAAGGCGCGGGCGGCCTACGCCCACACCGGCCTGCCCTCGCTCGCCGACGACTCCGGTATCTCGGTGCGCGCGCTGGGGGGTGCGCCCGGCATCCATTCGGCGCGGTACGCCGGAACGCGCAGCGACGTCGACAACTACACGCTGCTGCTCCAGAACCTCGAGGGGGAATCCGACCGCGCCGCCGATTTCGTGTGCGCCGCGGCGCTCGTCGACGGCGAGCGCGAAGTCGTGGTGCGGGGCGTCTGGTCGGGCGAGGTGCTCGGCGCGCCGTCGGGTGCACACGGCTTCGGCTACGACCCGGTGTTCCGGCCCGACGGTCTCGCAACGAGCTCGGCCGAGCTGACTCCCGACGAGAAGAACGCCATCAGTCACCGCTCGCGCGCCTTCGGGGCGCTCGTCGAGCAACTGCGCGAGCTCTACGGCTGAGTCGCGGCACCGCGGCGGCTGCTGAGAACGATCGTGAGCAGCGTTCCCGAGAAGCCGGATGCGACCCTGACCACGCCGTTCCGGCCTAGCCTGGAGGGGTGGGGCACGGTCATGATCACGCGCGCGCCGCGAGCGGCAACCGCACGCGGCTGACGATCGCGCTCGCCATCACGCTGCTCGTGCTCGTGGCGGAGGTCGTGGGCGCCGTCGTCTCGGGATCGCTCGCCCTGCTCGGGGATGCCGGCCACATGTCGAGCGACGCGATCGGCCTCGCGGTGGCGCTCGTCGCATCCGTCGTCGCCTCCCGCCCGGCGACCGACCGTCACACGTTCGGCTTCCAACGCACCGAGGTGCTCGCCGCCCTCGTCAACGGGCTGATCCTCGTGGTGGTGGCCGCGGTCGTGGCGATCGAGGCGGTGCGGCGGCTCATCGAGCCCGGTGCGCACATCGACGCCGCACCGATGCTCGTGATCGCGATCGTGGGCCTCAGTGCGAACGTCGTCGCCTTCCTTGTGCTGCGCGGGGGCGATCGCAGCTCGCTCAACATGCGCGGAGCGCTGCTCGAGGTGTTCGGCGACATGCTCGGCTCGATCGCGGCGATCGTGGCGGCCGTGGTGATCCTGCTGACCGGCTTCGCATCCGCCGACGCCGTGGCCTCGCTCGTGATCGCCGCTCTCATCGCGCCGCGTGCGTTCCTGCTGCTGCGGGATGTCGTGCGCGTGCTCACGGAGTCGGCGCCACGCGATCGCGACGTCGCGCAGATCCGCGACCACCTGCAGGAGGCCCCGGGCGTCATCGCCGTGCACGACGTGCACATCTGGAACATCACCTCGGGTGCGCCCGTCTTCACCGCTCACGTCGTGGTCGAGCCCGGGGTCTTCGAACGCGGCGAGACCCACGCGATGCTCGACACGCTCGGCGGCTGCCTCGCCGAGCATTTCGACGTCGCGCATTCCACCTTCCAGCTCGAACCCGCGGGACACGCCGAACACGAGGAGCACGCTCATCGCTAGGTCCGCCTCCTCGACGATCGAGGACTACCTCAAGACCATCTACTCGCACACCGAGTGGCAGGACGTGCCGATCACCGGCTCGCAGCTGGCCGCCCGGCTCGGGCTCGTGCCGTCGACGGTCACCGAGATGGTCAAGAAGCTCGCATCCCAGGGTCTCGTCGCCCACGCGCCCTACGGCGCGATCACCCTCACCGAGGCGGGCCGCAGCGAGGCGCTGCGCATGGTGCGGCGGCATCGTCTCGTCGAGACGTGGCTCGTGGAGGGCTTCGGCTACAGCTGGGACGAGGTGCACGACGAGGCCGAGGTGCTCGAGCACGCGCTGAGCGATCGGCTGCTCGATGCGATCGACGCGCAGCTGGGCCGACCGCGGCGCGATCCACACGGCGACCCGATCCCGGACGCCACCGGCCGCGTCGAGCATCCGCCCGCATCGCTCGCGTCGGAGCTGCCCCCGGGTGCCCGCGGCCGCGTGGCCCGCATCAGTGATCGCGACGGCGAGGTGCTGCGGCGCATCGGCGAGGAGGGCATCGGTCTCGACACCATCGTCGCGGTCGACGAGCTGCCGCAGGGTGCCGCCGAGGCGGTCTGGATCACGCCCCTCGACTGATTTCGGCTCACCGAAAACTGTGTTAGTTTCGGGTTACCGAAATCTCACAGGGGAGGCGATGATGGCACGTTCCGCCGAGGAGTCGACGGCTCTGCCGCCACGCGCCCGACTGGGTGTCTGGGGGCTCCTCGGACCCGCCATGGTCGCCGGGGTCGCCTACCTCGACCCGGGCAACGTCGCAAGCAACGCCAGCGCCGGCGCCGAGTACGGCTACCTGCTGGTGTGGGTCGTGGTCGCCGGCAACGCGATGGCGTGGCTCATCCAGTACCTGTCGGCGAAGCTCGGCGTGGCGACGGGGCTCAGCCTGCCCGCCCTGCTCGGCATCCGCATCCGCTCCCGGTCCGGGCGCTACGCGTACTGGGTGCAGGCCGAACTGGTCGCGATGGCGACGGATGTGGCCGAGGTGCTGGGGGGAGCGATCGCCCTCAACCTGCTGTTCGGGCTTCCGCTGCTGCTCGGTGGCCTGATCACGGGCGCGGTGTCGCTCGCCCTGCTCGTGCTGCACAGCCGACGCGGCCCGCGGATCTTCGAGCGCGTCGTCGTGGGGCTCGTCGCCGTGATCGCGATCGGCTTCTGCGCCGGGCTCGTGGTGGCACCCGTCGACCCCGCCGCGACGGTGGCGGGGCTCGTGCCGCGGTTCACGGATGCGGGCTCGGTGCTGCTGGCAGCCTCGATTCTCGGGGCCACGGTGATGCCGCACGCGATCTACGCCCACTCGGCCCTCACCCGCGACCGCTTCGGCGGCGTGCCGGAGGGCCCGCATCGCCGGCTCGTGCTGCGAGCCACTCGCATCGACGTGACGATCGCCCTCGCCATCGCCGGCACGGTGAACCTCGTGATCCTGCTGCTGGCCGCGGCGACGCTTCCGGGCGTGGCAGGCACCGACACGCTCGAGGGGGCGCATGCGGCGATCGGCGCCGCGCTCGGACCTGCCGTGGCGACCCTCTTCGCGGTGGGGCTGCTGGCATCCGGGCTCGCCTCGACCTCGGTGGGCGCCTATGCCGGGGCCGAGATCATGCAGGGGTTGCTGCGCGTGCGCGTGCCCTTGCTCGTGCGACGGCTCGTGACGCTCGTGCCCGCGCTGCTGCTGCTCGTGGTGGGCGCGCCGCCCACCCTCTCGCTCGTGCTGAGCCAGGTGGTGCTCTCGTTCGGAATCCCGTTCGCGCTCGTACCGCTCGTGGCGCTCACGACGCGACGGGAGCTCATGGGGGATGCCGCCAACCGCGCCTGGACGACCGTGCTCGCCGCGATCGCGGCGGTGCTGCTGATCGGCCTCAACATCACGCTGCTCGTCTTGCTCGCGAGCGGGTCATGAGCGCGGGCGTCGCAGACACAGGCTGAAACGCCGCCGGCAGGTGGAGGACTGTGCCGCAGTGACGATCCAGCCTGTATCTGCGACGCGAGCGGCCTCCGTCGCGGCCTCGCGCGCGTCAGTCGTCGAGCAGATCCGGGTCGAGCACGACCTCGGCGTCGGTGAGCGGCTTCTCGCCCGCCTTACGCGCGCGGCGCGCCTTGACAACCCCCTGGATGTAGTGGAACACCGTGGGGATGACAGCGAGCGCGATCGCGCACAGCAGGATGACGTCGATGTACTCGGTGACGAAGTCGGCGAGCGGCGGGATGTAGCCCAGCAGGAAGCCCGCGAAGGTGAGGCCCGCGCCCCAGATGAGCGCCCCGATGCCGTTGTAGAGCGAGTAGCGCTTGTAGTTCATGTGCGCGACACCCGCCGCGACGGGGGCGAAGGTGCGCACGATGGGAACGAACCGCGCGATGACGATCGCGAGCGGGCCCCAGCGCTCGAAGAACTTGTTGGTGCGGATGACGTTCTCCTTCGAGAACAGTCCGCTCTCCTTCTGCTCGAAGATGCGCGGACCCGCCTTGTGCCCGATCAGGTAGCCGACCTCGCCGCCGAGGAACGCGGCGACGGCGATCGCGATGCACACCCACCAGATGGGGATCTGGATGCCGGTGCCCGACTCGGTCATGGTGCCGGTGAAGCTCAGCAGCCCCGTGATGATGAGCAACGTGTCGCCCGGCAGGATGAAGCCGACGAGCAGGCCGGTCTCGGCGAACACGATGAGGCACACGACGAGCAGGGCCCACGGGCCGGCGCTGACGATGATCTCGTGCGGGTCGAGCCACGGGATCAACCCCATCGGGGCGGCGGCGATGAGGGCGAGGGCGGCTGTGGTGAAGGGCACGCGGGATCTCCTGGTGCGTCGGTCGCGGGAGCGATCGGCGGTCGGGTGGCGGGTTCAGCGTAACCGTTCCGGACCCGGGGAACCTGGGGGTTGGCCCCCGGATCCGGCGGGAAGACCCCCCGATCGCCGTCGGACGACTCAGCTCTGGGTGCAGGGCCCGTCGAGCGGCTCCGGATGGATCTCGACGCGTTGCTGCGCGGGCATCTTGCCGGAGTTCTCGTCGTCGAGCCAGAGCCGGAAGGGCGGCTCGCCGTCGGCGGGGCTCGGAACCTCCTGGTAGACGAGGATCGCGCGGTCGCCGTGCGTCACGCTGTCGAGCTCGACCGGCCGCTGGGTGCCCGTCGCATTCGGCGACCCGTAGGCGCTGCGGATCTGCCAGTCGAGCTGCCAGTCGCCCGTGTGATCGCCGCAGACCCGGCCCGACCAGGTGATCTCGACGGCGATGTCGCCGGGAATGGTGTAGCCGTAGCTGAGGCCTTCGAACTGCCAGCCGGGTGCCGAGTACCGCACCGTCGCGCGGTGACCGCCGCGCGGCGTCCGGGTGGAGAGGTGCACGCGATAGTCGGGGTCGCCGGATGCCGTGAAGGTGAACGTGCCGTGGCCGGTCGCAGAGGCGGGCGAGACGGAGCCGTCCTGGCTCTCGGCCTCGACCACCGCATCCGGGATCTCCTCGCCGGTGGCCGGGTCGATCACGCGTGCGTCGATGCGCGCCTCGTCGCCGTCGGCGAGGGTCGTCTCGCCGTGGGTGTCGACGATGATGCGCACGCACACACCGCCCCGCTCGCGCAGCTCTTCGGCGCGTCGGACGACGTCGGATGCGACGCCGTTGAAGGCGTCGAGCTGGCCGCCGCCGAGCTTGATCGCCGACTCCTCGGGCACGCCCGGTCCTGTCGTGGCCGACCACTCGCCGTGGGTGTCGGTCAGGTCGCCGTGTCCGCTCCAGCCCCGGATCTCGGCGTTCACCGTGAAGTCGATCGGGGGTGCGGCGGCGTTGTCGGCACCGGTGGCGCCGGCGTGCAGCACGACGCGGGCGTCGCGGATCGTGATGGTGCCGTCCGGCTGCGGCACGACGGTTCCCGAGGTGGTGATGGTGACATCCGCCGAGACGGGCCCGCTCAGGATGTGGCGGGTCATGACGACCTCGAAATCGCCGGCCGGCTCGCCTTCGGCCGCGCACGGCTCGCTGCGGCTGGTGGTGGTGAGGGTCTCGATCGAGCCGCGGCCGCTCTCGGGGTCGCCCGTGGTGCCGACCGACTCGTGCACGGTGACCTCGCGCTGGTCGCTGATCGTGCTCGTGCTCGTGGTGGAGATCGTGGTGGGGCGCCCGCCGGAGGTGTCGGTCGTCGTGGTGCCGCGCTGGGTGATGACGGGCACGTCGACGCCGGGCGTGCCGGTGGTGGATGACGCGGTGAACGACGCGGTGGCCGCGTTCGTCGCCGGGCCGCCCGCGATGGCGCGCGCGAGTTGCGCATCCGTCTCCCGGGCGAAGGTCTCCGACTGCTCGGCGAGCGCCGCGATGCGCGCGGGGAAGCCTGCGTCGAGCGTCGCCGCTTCGGGGTCGCTCTCGATGCCGAGCAGCTCGAAGACGGTCGTGGTCGGCGGGTCGGGGAACGGCTCGCCGGTCGGCACCACTCCGGGTGCGGTGCAGCCGCTTAACATCGCGAGGGCGAGGGCGGCGGGCAGCACGGAACGAGACAGGTGTCGGGGCCTGGGCATGCCCCGAGCCTCGACGGCCCGGCGTCCTGGATACGAGGGGCGAGCGTCCCGGATGCGGGGAGGTGTGCGGGAGGCGGGGCTCGAACCCGCATGCCGTGAGGCACAGGAACCTAAATCCTGCGTGTCTACCGTTCCACCACTCCCGCGGGCCGGTTCAGTCTATTGCCCGGATGCCGTGGCGCTGCGGGGGAGAGACGCCGTGGACGCGCTGCCTGTGGACAACTTCCGCGAGGCTCCACGGCATCCGGGCATCATGTGCGGGTGACGAGCGCGATCGGGGTCATCGCCGAGCAGGTGCGGCAGCGGGTGCGACGTGACGGCGTCGACCTGCACGGCGACCTCGAGCTCGCCTCCCGCTATGTGCGCGACGAGGTGCAACGCTACGCCGAGCTCGCCCTCGGCGGCTCGGTGCCGCTGCTCGACGACGAGCAGCATGTCGCCCGCCAGGTTGTGGCGGCGCTCACGGGCTTCGGCCCGTTGCAGCCGTACCTCGAGGATCCGACCGTGGAGGAGCTCTGGATCAACGCGCCCGACCGCATCTTCGTGGCGCGTGACGGGGTGACAGAGCGCCTCCCGGTGACCCTCACCGACGCGGAGGTGCGCGAGCTGCTGGAGCGGATGCTGCACCGCACCGGGCGCCGCGTCGACCTCAGCTCCCCGTTCGTGGATGCCTCGCTGCCGGATGGTTCGCGGCTGCACGCCGTGATCCCGGATGTGGTGCGCGGTCACGTGTCGATCAACATCCGGCGCTTCCGCTCCGGCATGCGCACGCTCGCCGACCTCGTCGCCCTGGGTTCGCTCACGAGCCAGGCGGCCGGATTCCTGCACGTCGCGGTGCGCAGCGGCCACAACATCCTCGTCACCGGGCCAACCCACAGCGGCAAGACGACGCTGCTCGGCGCGTTGCTCGGCTCGTGCCGTCCCGACGAGCGCATCGTGACGGTGGAGGAGACGTTCGAGCTCGCCGTCGACGCCGTCGACCACGTCGCGATGCAGTGTCGGCAGCCGAGCTTGGAGGGCACCGGCGAGATCAGCCTGCGTCGCCTCATCAAGGAGTCGCTGCGTATGCGCCCCGATCGACTGGTCGTCGGCGAGGTGCGCGAGGCCGAGGCTCTCGACCTCTTGATCGCTCTGAACTCCGGTATCCCGGGTATGTGCTCCCTGCACGCCAACAGCGCCCGCGACGCGCTCGTGAAGCTCTGCACGCTGCCGCTGCTGGCGGGCCGCAACATCGACGTGTCGTTCGTGACGCCCACCGTCGCCTCTGCGATCGACGTCGTGGTGCACGCCGAGCTGGCGGCCGACGGGCGTCGGCGCGTCGTCGAGATCGTGGCACCGACGGGCCGGGTCGTGGGCGGCACGGTCGAGTCCGTCGCACTCTTCGCGCTCTCGGGCGGGCATCTTGCCGCGACCGGGGAGCTGCCCCCGCGGGTGGCGGCGTTCGAGCGGGCGGGCGTGGATCCGGCCGCGATCCTGCGGCCGAGCGTCACAGGCACCGCTCTCGCCGCCGCCGACCTCGCCGGAGTTCGGACATGATCGCGGCAGCATGGGGCCTCCTGCTGGGCATCGGGTTCGTGCTCGTGGCCTCGCCCTGGCTCTGGCCGCGTGCCGACGAACCCGCATCGAGACGCCGCCGGGGACCGTTCGTGCGTGTCGGCGAGCTCCTGCACCAGGCGGGCCTTGCACGTGTTTCGGCGGCGACCGTCGTGATCGTCGCCGTTGCCCTCGCGACCGCGGTCACCGCGCTCATGCTCGCGCTCGTGCCGGTCGTCGCGCTCGCAGTCGCCGTGGGTCTCGCGGTGGCGGCGCTGCCCTTCGCGGCGATCGCCGCCCGGGCTCGCGCGCGGCGGCGGGCGATGCGGGCCGTCTGGCCGGATGCCGTCGACCACCTCGTGGCGGGGCTGCGCTCGGGTCAGGCGCTCCCTGATGCGCTCGTCGCGCTCGGCGAGAGCGGCCCCATGCCGCTGCGTGCCGCGTTCGTCTCGTTCGCCTCCGACCTCGCGGCGACGGGTCAGCTCGTGTTCGCACTGGATGCACTCAAGCACCGACTCGCCGATCCGGTGGCAGATCGGGTCATCGAGACCCTGCGGGTGGCGCGCGAGGTCGGAGGCACCGAGCTGCCCACCGTGCTGCGGGCGCTCGCGGCGCACCTGCGGTCGGACGCCGCCCTGCGCTCCGAGGTGGAGGCGCGGCAGAGCTGGGTCGTGAGCGCGGCACGGCTCGGCGTGGCCGCCCCCTGGCTCGTGCTGCTGCTGCTCGCGGCGCGGCCCGAGGCGGTGCGCGCGTACAACTCCCCGGCGGGCGTCACCCTGCTCGTCGTCGGGTTCGCGATCACGGTGCTCGCCTATCGCATCATGATCGCCGTCGGGCGTCTGCCCGAGGAACGCCGGTGGTTCGCATGAGTTCGACGCTCGGTGTGGCGATCGCACTCGGTGTGCTGCTCGGGCTCGGCCTGTGGACCCTCGTCGCCCTGATGCCGAGGATGGGCGCGAGCCGTCTTGCGGAGCGCGTCGCCCCCTACGTGCTCGACGTCTCCGTCGAGGCGCGCGAGCTGCGCGCCCGTCGCGCGGGCGAGCCCGGCACCGTCATCGCCGAACTGCTGGCGCCCCTCGCGGTGCGGCTGGGTCGCGGTGTCACGGCTCTCCTCGGCGGTGACGCGACGGTCGAACGGCGCCTGCGGCAGTCGGGGGCGATCACCACGGTGGCCGCGTTTCGCGCGCGTCAACTCCTGTGGGCCTCGGGGGGAGCGGCCCTCGGCGTGCTCGCGGCGCTCGCCCTCGCCCGATCCGCTGCGGTCTCACCGGCGGTCGTGGTGGTGCTCGCGGTGTCAGCCACGGCATCCGGGCTCCTGCTCCCCGAACAGCTCCTCTCGCGTCGCGCCCGATCCCGGATGCGGCGCATCGCCGACGAGCTGCCGACCGTGCTCGAGTTCCTGAGCCTCGCCCTCGCGGCGGGCGAGACCGTGCGGGATGCCCTGCGTCGCGTCGCCCGCATCGGCTCGGGTGACCTCGCCGAGGAGTTCGGTCGCGTGATGGCCGATGTCGAGGTGGGAGTGCCCCTGACCGAGTCGCTGCAGCGCTGCGCGGCGAGTCTCGAACTGCCCGCGCTCAGCCGCGTCATCGAGCAGTTGGTGACGGCACTCGAGCGCGGCAGCCCGCTCGTGGAGGTACTGCGGGCCCAAGCTCAGGATTCGCGCGACGACGCGAAGCGCCAGCTCATCGAGTCGGCGGGACGCAAGGAGGTGGCGATGCTCGTTCCCCGCTGTTGGTGTTCTTCCGCGGGCCGCCGAGCTGCCGTCCTTCAACTTCCAGATCGAGGCGCGAGCCGCGTGACGGAGCCCCTCGCGGGCACCCGTCCGCGAGGCCCACCAGGGCTTCGGCCCACCCAGGAAAGGAACACCAAATGACGAACTACAAGGACGCCTTCGCCGCCTTCCTCGCGGCGCAGAAGGACGCAGTGAAGTTCACCAACCCGAACTTCACCAACTCGGCGGTCACCCGAGAGCGGTACAAGCGACTGCAGGACGCCCGCAACACCCTGCGAGACGACTTCGCCCGCATCACCACCCTTTCCACCGCGGGCGACCCCCAGGCGGCCCTCGCAGCAGCCTTCGAGACCCTCGCCGCCCGCGACGCGGACTCCGTGGCAGTCGCCTCCAACGAGTGGGGCAAGGTGCGCGCCATGCTCGACTCGGGACGCAACCTCGGCCAGATCATCGACAACGCCGACCGTCGCCGCCTGTCCGCGATTCTCGACCACGCGGAGGAACTCGGCATTCAGGCGCAGGACGTCGAGGGCGTCGTCGCCGAGGTGCAGTCGCGTGTGCTTGACCGGCTCGCCGGGCTGGGGGAGCCGACCGCGCAGGCCGCCCTCGAAGCCGTGCAGCAGGCCCGCTACCAGGACGCCTGGCAGGCGGTGGCCACCGAGACCCTGGAGGGACGGCTCACCATCGGCAGCCAGTCGGCGCTGTTCAACGCCGCCCCGAACGAGTACCGGGAGACGATCGGAGCGGACGACCCGGACTCGTTCGAGATCGGAGAGGCCGTGGCACACCTCGACCGGCTGGCCCCGTCCCTGGAGCAGTCGTGACGACACCGCGCCCATGGACTCCCGAAGAGGACGAGACGCTTCGGCGTCTCCACTCCGAGGGGTCGTCGCTGCACTCCATCGCCAAGTCGTTGAAGCGCTCTCCTTCTGCGACCTCCCGCCGAGCCAAGACCCTGGAACTGTCGTTCGACCGGAGCAAGACCGAGGCCGCCACGCAGGCCGCGGTGGTCGACGCGAAGGCGCGGCAGGTGAGCCTGGAGCAAGACCTGCTCGGCGATGTCGAGCAAGCCCGTCTGCGGCTGTCGCAGGTCGAGACTCCGCGTGACTTCCAGGCCATCGGGCAAGGGTTCGATGCGGTGGTGCGTGCCTATGCGAACTTCAAGCGCACCATCCCGGACGACGGTGGGCTCCAAGAGGCGAAGGGCATCATCGGGCGGATCGTGTTTGCCCTGGAGATCACCCTCCTGCACGAGGGCGACCTGCCGCTGATGAACCCGGTCGGATACGCCAACCCCGCCACAGGGAAGGTCGAGGTCGCGCACACCTACGCGGAAGCGTGGCACCTCCACCAGCAGCAGGTACGGGCGCTCGCCCTGAAAGGACAGACACGATGACCGGCGAACTGATCGACTTCCCCCGCGGCTATGCGGTCGGCAGGGAGGAAGTGTCGGACTGGACGCAGTGCATGTCGATCACCCGGGAGCGGCGGGGGGACGGCTCGGAGTTCTGCATCTGCTGGATCGGCACCTTCGCCCTCGTCACCACGGACGGCGGTGGCTGGCAGCCGGACGACGGGGCGGCGCTCGGGGTCGACCCGGACGGCGGCACTCGCACTGATGGCGAGTGGCGGGAGTCGCTGGGAGAGCTGGCCGACGAGACCCGCCAGGAGCATCCTCAGTGGCCGATGTCCACGGCTCTGGAGATCGGGCAGCAGATCGCGGCGGCTGCCACGATGGTGCTCCCGGCGGTGGATTACGCGTTCGAGAGCGGGGGCTCTCTCGAACACCTCGAGCGGACGCTTCGCACGCTCGATGCGGATCCGGAGTTCTCGGGGGAGCTGGCGCGGATGTTTGGAATCGCTCTCCAGATGCTGTGGCTGGCGGAGGAGTCCAGGCGTCACCAGGGCTGAGGGCGACCGGGAGGTCGTGCGAGAGGGCCGGGGCGGGATGCTCCGGCCCTCAGCCATGTCTGAGGTTGTCTTTATCGTTCGGCCATGGATATCGATTGGTGGAGCATCATCTGGCAGGGGATCGGCGCTGCTGTCGACACCTACGTGAAGGCGTTTCAGATGAATCCTTGGCCGTGGCTCGCGATTGGCGGCTTGATCCTTCTCGGGCTGCTGCTGCCCGCGACGAGGCGTCGCCGTCGCCGGGGCTGAGCTCCGCATACCTCTCCTCGATACGTCGTGGGGTCTCCGTGACCACAAGAGAGGCTCCCGCGCCTCGGGGCCGTCCGCGGTCTCGTGTCACGGGAGGGCCGCGGAGTAGCCTCCCGGCATGGAGGACGATCACGAGCTGACCGACCTGGGCGCGCCGAACTGCCCCCGCTGCCTAGTGCCGATGTTGCTCGGGGAACGGCACTGGGAGTGTTCGGAATGCGGGCTCGTGAAGGTCAGCTAGTCAGTCTTGTAATGAGAATTGACGTGCGAAGCTGCAAACAAGGCGGCGCGCGGACATACTGCCTTCGTGTGGGTTGCCTACCTTGACGAGTCGGCGGAGGATGAGCGCGTCTATATGAGCATGGCAGCAGTGCTCTGCACTGAGGCCGCGATCCCACTCCTGAACCGTGCACTTGATCGAATCGTCGCTGACGCAGCGGCCAAGTGGGGCACGAACCCGAATGCCGAGCTGCACACGACCGCGATGATTAGCCGAACCGAGGGATGGGAAAACCTGCCAGGGGTTGACGCTGCGATCGAGATCATTCATGAAGTTCTTGATGCGCTCTGCGCGATCGACGAGGTGGAGTTTGCGACTCGCGGGCTTAATGTGCCTAAGCAGAGAGCGAAGGGGTACCCCGAGGTTTGGGGACCAAGACGCGTCCTAATTCAGCACGTCCTTGAGTACTGCAACTTCCAACTTCGAGCACACGGCTTATTCATGGTTGTCGTGGATGAGATGTCGAAGCCCGCTGAGCATCGCGACTTGATAGCGCGGTACCGGCGAGAAGGAACTCCGGGCTTCAGGCACAGCAAGCTTGAACGAGTTGTCGACAACATCTACTTCATGCCCTCGCACTACGCGCGCGGACTCCAAGCTGCTGACATTGTGGCCAACGTCCACCGTCGCTGGGTCACACAGAATGAAACAACCGACAAACGCGCGAGGGCTGCTACTGACTCGATGTGGGCAAAGCTAAGCGGGACTCGTCGAATGCGTTCTTACGGAACGTGGCCGTAACTAGCTCAGGAGACCAGCCTTCCGCCCTGCCTCGGTCAGGTATGACACGAACGCTGAGCAGGTCACAAGCACGTATTTAGCGAGGGCCTGGTCAGCATCGGGAGCGTCGATGCTCCCGTGACGGATACCGTCTGCATCGGACGTGTACCCATACATGGCCGACCATGCAGTACGCAACGCCTTATGGATTGTGACGCCTGACGACTCCAGCTGCTTCAGCGCATCGCCAAGCGTGTCCTTGCCAGTGATGGCCCTGCAGACGGCTTCGACCGCGGAAATCGACTCCTTGATCGAGTTCGGATAGTCGGGAGTGGTGCGGTCAGCGAGCAACTCCACGGCGCGTTCCAAGTGGTGTCGCGCACCCGCGACCCCCGCGGTGTCCTCAATGGCCTCCGAAACTGCCTCGGCTTCGGCGCTCGAATCGACCGGGGTGATTTCGCCGTTAATGAAGCGATACCCGACCAGGTACTCCTCGAAGCGGTCGTTCAGGGCCGAGGTAACAGCTTTCGCGAGGCCCTCGGTCTCGTCGTCCTCATAACGCTTCACGAACTTGATCAGGTACTCGATCGTGTTGAGCGCGTCGACCCAGGAGCCATCGAGGATGTCTTCCTTGATTCCTCGCCAAACAACAGTCGTAGAAGGCTGCTCGTCTCCGGGTCGGCTCCACGCCCGCATCCATACAGCTTTCAGAATCTGAGATTCACTGTCGCTGTATTGGTTGGTCGCCTTCGCCAGGATCTCTCGCGTGATGTTGATCGCGTTCCAGAGCGCGACTCGCGTCTCCCGGTCGAGATTGTCTGACTGGACAAGGGACCGGATCTCTCGGTGACCCATTCGCTCGGCGAAGCTCGGCATGTCGAGAGGATATCGGCGTGAGGACGTCGAGGGCTTGTTGTGCGAACGCCGATTCCCCGGCTGTGTTCAGGCGAGTGACCCGGTGGCCTCAAGCACCTTCAAGGTGGCTAGCACCGGGTGGTCACGATAGGTCTTGCTGCTCGCCACCTCGCGGACGACCGAGACCACCTCGTGCGATCCGACGACCCGGATCGGGCCTGCGCCCACCTGCTGACTCGCGCACCACTCACGAATGCGCCCTTCGTGGCCACCCCCTGCGAACTTTCCGACGTAAAGCCGCAACTCCACCTGCGAAAGGTCGTAGCCGAAACGCTCTGCGGCACCCGCCACGACCGCCTCTCGCACGTCGAGATTGTTGAGCAGGGCGTACCAACTGGAGTGGGTGGGGGAATCGCCGGACACGTGCTCGGCCACGACCCCGCGGGAGCCGAAGAATGACTTCGCCGTCGCCAGCACGAGTCGTTCGTGGTTCGCCCCCACGAGGTCAACCTCGAAGCCGTGGGTCTGGAACTCGGCGTACCCCGCCTTGCGGGTCTGCCGCCGGACGGGGAACTTCAACGCGCCGGAGACGACGAGCCCCTCGGTCTCCATGGCGAGCGCGACGAACTGCTCGAACGCCTCCATGCAGTGCCTCCGTCTCGGTGAAGATATCTGCACGATAGTGAAGGTTTCGACACTGACTCGGAGACCACGCCGACGCTTACCTGTCTGAGTGCCCTACCCCGTCCGCGAGCCCAACTTCGAGGCGCTCCGGGTCGAACTTGGCAGGCACCGCGCGGCCCGCGACTGGACATATGACGAGCTCGCGGAGCGGTCCGGCGTGAGCCGCCGTACGTTGATCGCGATGGAGACTGGCACGACGCACGGGCGGTTGGAATCGTGGTTCCGGATCGCTCAGGCATTCGACCTTGACCTCGGGGAACTTCTCCGCAAGCTCTGACCGTGCCGAACGCTAGCCTGACCGCATGTCAGACCCGTGGGCAGGATTCGTCCCAACCGTCATAACGAGTGCGGCTACTGCGCTCGTCACATTGGGCATTACTGGTGGTGTCCGTGCGGTCGCACGCCGACGAGAGGCGACCAAGGTGCCCCTCACGCTCCGGCGAGGGGCCGCAAACACATGGCGTCTCCGAAACGAGCGGCGAGGCACTATTTATGGTCTGGAAGCCGCGGTAGTGGCGGAGGACATGGCCTGGCGCCGAATCTCATCCGACCCTAGTGGCAGACGAATCAACCTCAGGCGCGGTGAGGAGACCTATATCGACGATCTCGTACCAGGTGACACGCTCCTGATTGCCTGGGTTCGGAAGCCTGGCGAATGGCCCAAGAGTGGTCGCATTCATACGGCGGAGCTGAGGATTCGCCCCGACATCCTCGAGTACGAGATCCGTGAGGGAACGCTGACTATCGGTTGGGGCTACGGGCCGCACTAAATACAGCTCGACCCCCGCAAAGGAGAACGGGGGCCGAGTGTGCAAGCAACCAAGCGAGCCGGAGGCTTCAATGGCTCCCGCCAGGGGAGCACAGGCCTTGCCGCCGGGACAACCCGCCCGCGGATGGTGGCATAGGTCTTGGCCGCAACACGAATGGGGGACGAGCGCTCCCACCGGAAGCCCGACAGACTGTCGCCATGCCAGACGATGTGGTCGAGATCCCTGGGGGCGATGAAGAGCCGGAGGAGCCGGGCGACGCCGCCAGTGGGCCTGGGCGCGGTTCTTTCGCGAGCACCTATCTGTCTGGCCAGATCAATCCAGCGATCTTTCCCACGTTCGATACCTCGGCCTTCGACGCGATCACGAAGAACGCGGAGTTATTCGCGTCAATTGGTAGAACCATCGACGGTCTTGTGCCCAAGAACCTGGACCACATCACCCAGGCGGTGTCCGCGGTTCAGGCCGCGATGCCGGTGATGGACTCGTTGGCAGGCATCAACTCTGTTATCGCCGGGCTTGCCAAATACAGCGCCAACTGGCCCACTCTGTCGCGAGCCACCGATTATGCAAAGCCAGATCCACCTAAGAGCGCGTACTCGCCTCAGATGGAGGGGCCCGAAAGCTACTTCGGGCCGAGCGAGATCGAGATCAACTCGTTCGACGACCTGCACAACGAGATCACGAAACTGATCGGCAAGACTCCTAGCCTCCCGCTTGTTTGGAGGGGCGTACGCCGTGCGAGTTGGGGGCTGCACAGTCACCTCTACCGGCAGCTCATGCGAGTGAACAAGGTCGTTCCTCCGGAGAAGAAGCCGAAGCGAGAACAGAGATACCCGGATGAGAACCAAATGGTGGCAGCGGAGCGCGAGATCCTCCGAACCGCTCGTGACGACTGGCGCTTCGACAACATGTCCGCCTTGGAAACTTTCGCCCGCATCCAGCACGCGGGCGGCCCAACGAGACTCATCGATGTGACGCTCAACCCGTACGTCGCCGCCTGGTTCGCGGTTGAAGCTAACGACGACGACAACGATCACGACGCGCGTCTATTCGCGATTGCCACTCGTCCAGTCGAGAAGGAGGGCAAGCCTCCAGCAGGTGACTCGTCAATTCACCTTGACGCGGTCGGAGCAGGTCGCGATCCGTTCTGGCATCTTCTCGATACCCCGGCGAAACGGCAGCAGTGGGATTGGGGAACCGGTGCTCGCCGCCGCTTGTGGGTTCCTCCGGCGTACGACCCGCGGATCTCGGCACAGAACGCCGCGTTCGTGCTTGACGGAGTACCGATTACCTCAATGAAGACGGCTTCCTACTTCACGATTGAGCACAATATTTACTGGCGGCGGGCGGACTTGTTGGCAGCTTCTTCGATCTACCTCAAGATGCACAGCCCCAGACGGAAGCCGCAGTACAACTCGCGCAACTTCGCTCCGACGTTCAGTTTCAAGATTGCGGCGGACAAGAAGGCTGAGATTCGGGAGTATCTCGAATCGCGGTTCGGGTACCGACGGTCGTACATTTACCCCGACATGGCCGCTCTCGCGGAGCACTTGAAGTCCCAATCGCTCGCGGAGGTATGACGGGGGTTCCGCTCGCGGCAACTCGCGTGTTCCCCTGGTGGTGGTTCTTTCGCGGGAACTCATCGGCCCCTTCGTTGGAGTAGAGCGAGGGGGTCGACCCGTATCCAGGGTCAGCCGCCGGCCTTGACTCGGAGTCACAGGGCAGACTCCCAGCCCCCGAGATCTTGCGCCAGAAATTACGCGCTGGCTTTACTAGTGGGCAGAGACGGTGCCTAGCACCAGGAAACGAATCAACGAACAGAGTCCCGATCCCCCAAGCGCGGGTGAGGGCGACGGAAAGCCCGCACCGCAGTCGGGACAGCGAAGCGTCAGTTGGCGCGGTAGCAGGGCGCTTTCCGCGAAAGGCCCATCGTGGCTCTGTCTCTCCCCGGCGTTCAGCGTGTCACTGCTGACTTCACGCCCTCACCTCTGCCCGACGACGAGTTCAACGAGCTCATTCTGTTGTTGATCGGCGACCACTCCGACGAGGGGGTGGCAGCTGCATGACACCGCGACTCACTCCGGAGCAGCTGGGCCAACCCATCGACGAGACCGCCCAGGCGCTCAGCATCGCCCGCTTCCTCGTCGGCCTCGGCGTCCCGCTGTTCCTCGCCAAACCCGCGCTCGGTGACGACGGCCAATGGGATCCGCTCGGCGGCGCGAACCACTGCGGCTACTGGCTCCCCGCCCGCTGGCAGAAGTCCACGCCGGATCTCGGGGTGGTCGACCGCTGGAAGCCCGGCCTCGCTCTCTGCGCCGTCATGGGGCAAGGACTCGACGTGCTCGACATCGACCCCCGCAACGGCGGCGACAAGACCGCCGAACGATGGAAGGCCGAGGGCATCTACCCCAAGGTTTACGCCACTGCGGCCACTCCCTCCGGCGGCACCCACGACTTCATCGCCTCCCTCGGCGTGAAAACCAAGCATCACGAGGGGATCGATATTCAGGCGGGTGCGCCGGGCGGCGAGGGGCGCGGCTTAGTGTTCCTCGCGCCGACGGTGAAGGTGTCCAAGGCTACGGGTGAGATCGCCTCCTACCGATGGGAGGTGTCCCCGTGCTGAGTCGCGACCAACTCGCCGCCGACAAGTCCGGCGCCGCCATCGTGGCTCGCATCACCGCGCCGAAGGCGCGAGCAGCCAAACGGGGAACCGCCGTCCCCCGCGCAACATCGCCAGGTGCGCCTGCCTGGGAAGGCTCATGCGACTACGAGTCCCGAGCGGTGACGGAGGAACTCGCGCGCCTCGTCGCGATGCGGGAGGGGGCCACGGAGAACCTGGCGGACTACCGCGGGGAGCCGTGGGACGCCACCCTCTGGGAGGTCGCCCGGCGGCTCTCGGAGTTCGCCAATTCCGATTGGGCGCGGTTGTCCTGGGCGGATGTCGAGCGGCTGCTCCTCGAGTACATGCCGACCGATGACGGCTTCACCAACGACGCCGTGCGGGAGAAGATCGCCCGTGCCAGGTCGGAGACCACCGCCCAGGGCAAGACCGTAAAGACCCCTCTGGAGCTTCGCGGTAAGGCGTCGCCGAAGCAGAGGACCGCGCGGAAGGCGGAACCCGAGCCGGATCGCGATCTCAAGCTTGTGAGCCTCGCCGGGGTCGAGTTCCTCATCACCGAGTGGGCCTGGGACGAGACGATTCCGCTCGGCACCCTCACCGGCGTGGCCGGATGGGCAGGCATCGGCAAGTCGTCGCTGGTCGCCAACCTTGTGGCGAAGTGGACTCGGGGCGAGCTTCCCGGCGAGCTGTCGGGAGAGCCCACCTCGGTGGTCATGGTCGCGGGTGAGGACGATACCGCTCGGCAGCTCGCGCCGCGTCTCGCCGTCGCGGGCGCCGACCTGCATCGGGTGTTCGTGGTGCAAGCGACACGGCGCCTGGATTCGGGGGTCGAGGTCAACGCGATCCTGAATCTTGAGGAGGACCTGCCGCGAATCCGCGAGCAGCTCATCGCAACCGGATCCCGAGTGCTGATCCTCGACCCGATCCTCTCGTTCGTGTCCGGCGACCCGAACCACCAGCGGGACGTCCGCGCAGCGCTCGACCCCCTGGCCGGACTCGCGCGGGAACTCAATATCGCCGTAGTGCTCGTAATGCACTTCAAGAAGGGCACAGGAGCGGCAGGGGAGAAGGTTTCCGGCTCGCACGTCTGGCGCGACGCCCTCCGGTCACTTCTCGTCATGGCCAAGGACAAGGAGTCGGGCTATCGCGTGCTGACACTCGACAAGTCGAACTATGGCCCTGCGGGGCGCTCGATGATGTTCGAGGTCACCAGCGTGGAGGTGACCGGGCGAAACTCCAAGGGTGAGTTGCGGCCCTCGCGGGTCTCCCTCGCGACTTACGTCGGCGAGTCCGCCAAGAGCGTCGACGACATCCTCAACGAGGAGCAGACCCGCGGCGACGCGCGCCACAAGGTCGACTCGGACACCGCCGAGATAATCGCGTGGATCATCGCTCAGCCGAACGGCGCGAGATGGGTCGACATCTGCGAAGAGGCCGGAGTCGACGCGAACAGCCGTGAGCCTGAGGAGAAGAAGGCCCGCGAGAACCTCTCCGCCAAGCTCCGTCGCGCCGTCAAGCGCGGCGACCTCTCCAAGGACGTGAAGGGCCTGTACCGCCGTCCGCCCACCCTCCAGCCCATGGATGGCCTCACGAGGGAGGACTTCTGATGACGACGACAGCACAGCTGTTGGTGTCTCGCGTGGGGGCGCAAATGACGCCAATAACACCAATTCCCCGCCCCCTTATTGGTGTTGTTGGTGTTATCTACTACCCCCCTGCGCGCGACACCAATAACGGCGCACGACGGGGCGCCATTGCCCGACACGGACGCCGCCCCATCCGGCAGACCGAACAGCGCACCCGGCGAACGTTCTCCCTTCGCGCGCGTGAGGAGGGGCGGCGATGACTGGCATCGGCAGATGGGTCGAGGCCCATCGGGAGGAGATCGAGTCGTGGCCCGCGATCCCCGGCGGCAATCGCTGCATCGTCTCGGCCTGCGACCGATCCGCGTTCGCGCGTTCGCTGTGCAAGCCCCACTACTTCCGTGCGCGCCGCGCACTGGAGGCCGAAACCAGGAAAGGAACGAAGCAATGATGACGGCTCTACTCCAGCTGTTGAACTACCCCCGCGCTCGCCGGGAGTTCGCTGCCCGGGTCGTGGTTCGCAGGCGGGAGACCCGGGCGCAGCTCGACCAGGCGCTCGCGAAACTCCGCGATGAACCTTGCCAGGAGCGAGCCAACGAGGCGGCGCGGATCGTCGCCGACCGGCTCGGGTTCGAGGAGCAGGTGCAGCGAGTTGCCCACCTCCCGCCCACGAGGTTTGTCGCTGAGGCAAAGGCGTTGGCGTGATGGATCGCTTCGAGCTGGCGGTCTATCGGCTCGCACAGCAGCACGCGCTCCAGCGCCTGCTCCGGACTGTGGGTTGGCCGCACTTCGGTGTGCCGTAGTTCGCCGCCGACTCTCAAGACCTCGGGCGCTGAGCCCGCGGATGCAAGTAGCCCCAACCGGAAGGAGATCAACCATGACACTTGACGACCTGCACGATGACGAAATCCAGGCCCTCGTCGCGACCGCGCCTCGAAGCACCTTCTTCGACGATGGCTTGCTCGATGCGCGCCGCGCCTCAGTCCAGCGGTTCGACCAGCAGACCGTGCCGCTGCTCCGTGACGCACTCCGAGTCACCGACCACCTCTCGGGGCGTCAGCCGAAGCGGAAGCAGCGAGATGCCCTCGCGACCGTCTACCTGGCGCTCGAAGCGGTGCTCGACAAGATCGGGGCCGAGGACACCACCGAACTTGAGCAGTTCGGCCCCTTGAAGCGCTTCCTCAACCGGGAAGTGCTCGGCACCGACGACACCGACGAGCTCCTTCGCATGCGTGCCACGGCGTATCGGCTGTTGTCCGAACCGGACGACTGACCCATTGGGAGGGGCGGCGCAATCAGTCGCCCCTCCCGCCTCACAAAAGGAACCGACATGCAGTCTGGCGACAGGGACGTGCATTCCCCATCGGTGTTGCAGCGCGACGGGGCATCCGGACCCGCCTACTGGCCCGCCCGCGGTGAAGCGCTCGCCGAACTGCACGACGCCATCGCCGACCAACTCGCCGCCGGGAGGCCCGTCCCCTGCGTGCAAGAGGACGGTGGATGGACATCCGACGACCCCATCGAACGCGCCCGCGCCGCATGGCGCTGCCTCGACTGCGCAGCCTTCCTCGCCTGCTCCCGCTACGTCGAGCAGGAACACGAGCACGGGGGAGTGTGGGCCGGTGTCGGATACGGCCCCCACGCCACGCCCATCAAGTACCTCGACCGGCCAGAACCACCGCGACACGTCCGGGCTGCAAGCACGCCTTATGAGACGCCTGACCGACGTGCTGGAATTGTTCTGCAAGCAATACCGAGAAATGCTCGATTAATCGAACACAAGGAGATCACCATGGCCAAGAACTCGACCCCTGGCACCTGCCTCTGCGGGTGTGGCGAGAACGCACCCCGCAGTTACCGCCCCGGACACGACGCCCGCCACGTCTCGCAGTTGGCGCGCGCCGTCCGCGAAGGCACGCTGGATAAGCGCGCCGCCCTCCGCGCGGTGCCCACCGAGCCTCTCCGCGCGAAGCTCACCCGCGTCCTCGCGAAGAAGTCCGCCCAGCCCGTGGTGGTGGCCGAATGAAAGTTCGCGCCGCGATTTATGTCCGCGTCTCCACCGCGGATCAGATCGACAACACCTCGCTGGACGACCAGCGTCGTCTCTGCCGCGCCGCCATCGACCTCAAGGACGGGTGGGAGTTCGCAGAAGAGTACGCCGACGAAGGCCGCTCCGGCACTGACTCCGACCGGCCCGAATGGAAGCGGATGCTCGCTGACGTGCAGGCCGGGAGGGTGCAAGCCGTCGTCGTGGCCAAGCTCGACCGCTTCGCCCGCAAGGCCGCAGACGCCATCCGCGAGACCGACCGGCTCTCCGAACTCGGAGCCATGCTCGTCGTGGTCAAGGAACAGATCGACCTCTCCACCCCGGCAGGCAAGGCCATGCGGACCATGCTCGCCGGGTTCGCGGAGTTCGAGCGCGACACCATCGTGCAGCGCACCTCCCACGGCCAGCGCGCGGCCGCCAGCATGGGCCGTTGGCCCGGCGGCAAACCCTCATACGGGTGGCGGCTCGAAGGTAAGGCGAAGTCCCCAATCCCTCCCCATCCGGTTCCTGACGAGCGCGAGCGGGAGATCATCGAGACCGTCTGGCACTGCCTCGTCAAGCGCCGCATGTCGACCGGCGAAGTGGCGGCATTCCTCAACGACACCGGACGTCGGCCCCGCAAAGGCGAACGCTGGGAACGGACAACCGTCCGCAACATGGCGATGAACCCGACGCTCCACGACGGGCTGTACCACTGGGGCAAGGGAAGCGGGCGGCCCAATGCCCCCAAGTCGCACCACACCCGGATGAGCCCGGACGGCATGCCGAAGTACGGCCCCACCGCGAGCCTCGACATGGGCAACCCGCCCCTGACGAAGCAGCAATGGGACGCCATGCAGCGCGCCCTCACCCGTCGCACCCCGGCGACGGCACCGAGCGCCCCGGTCACCCAGCTGCTCACCCTCCGGATCGTCGGCGACTGTGGCCAGCACTACAACGGGGTGACCCTTTCCGCCGCCGGGCGGGTGGTGTATCGCTGCGCCGGACGACGGCACAAGGTGACCGGCGGGAGCCGGTGTGACTGCCCGAGCTTCGACGCCCGCTGGATCGAGGCCGTCGTATGGGGCGAGGTCGTCGGGCTGCTGTCCACGCCGGAGCGCCTGCAGGCAGCAGCGCGAGAGTGGCTCGGCCTCGACCGAGAGCCGGACAACATGGATGCCGACTCGGCGCGGATCGTAGGACTTGACCAGCAGATCGCCAAGACCGAGCGGGCCACAGAGCGCGCCCGGAAGCTGGCGCTGTTCGAGGACGACCCGACCGCACAGCTCGCGCTGCTCAACGAGTTGCAGCAGGAGCTGTCCGACCTCCGCGACCGGCGGGGGGCGATGGCAGCGCTCGCCGCAGACCGCGGAGCCCGAGCCCGGGCGCTCACCGACCTGGCCGAGATCGCAGAGCGGATGCAGGGGCGCCTGGGCTCGATGCCCCTGGCTGCCAAGCGCCGGGTGGTCGAACTGCTCGACATCCAGGTGCAGGTGACCGAGTGGGGCCAGAAGGGCAAGATCCGATACCCCGTCGCGCTCTCCATCACGGGGCGTCTCGACCCGCGGCTGCTGGCCGGGGGAGAGGGCCTTGCGATCACCCGCACGGTCCCTGACGGCGGCCCAGAGTCGCCCGCGAGTGAGAACACAGAACCAGGGGGACGCTCATTCCGCTCGTCTTCCTGATCCTGCCCGTGACGATCGTGTTCGCCCTCTTCCCCGCGACGCTCGTGCTCGAGCTCGGGTTCTGACGGCTCGGCCGCACATGCGGGGCGCTCATGCGGGGCTGAGCAGGATCGCGAGCCCGCACAGCGCCATCCCGCTCACATTGAGCACGATGCCCACCCGGATGCTCACGACCTTCTGCTTGTAGGCCTGCGGAAGACGGAACCCCAGCACGGGACAGCCGGCCCAGACCAGTCCCGCGAGGCCGACGGCGGCCGCGACGGCGCCGAGCCAGAACGCGAGCTGCGCCGGTGGCGGAAGCTCGAACGGGCGCCAGCCGCTTGCGACCAGCGGGCCGAGCCCGATCAGGGGGGCGAGCACCGCGGCGGCGAGCCAGACGGTGCCGGTGCGGATGATGCGCTGCGTCTCCACCGCGCGGGATTCCACATCGAGAGAACGTACGTCGAGAAGTTCGCTCATGCCTCCACTCTCCACCCGCGTGGGCGGAAGCCTCCTGCGAATCCGAAGATTCGCCCCTGTGGATAGTTTCTGCGGGCCCGTGCGAGGCGATGCCACCCTTGCGGCATGACGACGCGCGCCAGACGCTTGTGGGAGAAGTTCGCAGACGACCGTGGCGATGTGCCCGGCTGGGTGCTGATCACCCTGATGACCGCCGCGTTGGTGATCCTCATCTGGGCGCTCGCCGGTCCCGCGCTTACCGATATCTTCCAGAACGCGATCGACAAGGTCTCCGGGATCTGAGGGTGCGGATGCGGGGGCGGTCTGCGCGGGCACGCGTGCGTGCGGCGCTTCACGACGACAGCGGATCGGCGCCCGTCGAGTTCGTGCTCGTCGGCGTGCTGCTCACCTTCCTGACGCTCGCCGTGCTGCAGCTCGCTCTCGCTCTCCATGTGCGCAACACCGTGCTCGACGCGGCGGCGGAGGGAGCCCGCTACGGCTCGCTCGCCGACAACGACCCGTCCGAGGCGGTACCCCGCACCGTCGAGCTCATCACGACCGCGATCGGTCCCGACTTCGCCCGCGACGTGAGCGTGCGGGAGGGCTCCTGGATGGGCGTGCCCGCGGTCATCGTCACCGTGCGCACCACCCTCCCGCTGGCAGGCTTCCTCGGCCCCGATCGGGGGTTGGAGGTGGAGGGCCATGCCGCGCGCGAGACGCTGGATTGAGGCGCGACGCGGCGCCGCATCCGACGACGGTTCGGCGTCGATCGAATTCATCACGGTCGGCGTGCTCCTGCTCGTGCCGCTCGTCTACCTCGTGCTCGTCGTCTCGTCGCTGCAGGGCGCGTCGCTCGGGGTCGAGGGCGCCGCCCGCCAGGCCAGCCGCGTGTTCGTGCAGGCCGAGACGGAGGGCGAGGCACGCGCCGCCGCCGAGCGCGCGATCCGCGTCACGCTCGCCGACTACGGGCTCGAAGCAGGCGATGCGGAGGTCGCGATCAGCTGCCGCCCGGAGCCCGTCGACTGCCTCACCCGGCGGGGCTTCGTGACCGTCGAGATCGTAACCATGGTGCCGCTCCCGCTCGCACCACCCGCGCTCGGCATCGACGTGCCGCTCGGGGTGCCCGTGCGCGCGATCGCGACCGAGCAGGTGTCGCGGTTCCGGGCGGGCTCGTGAGACGCCTGCGGGCGGCCGTCGCCGCGGATGACGGATCCACGCTGCCGCTTGCCGCCTTCTTCGGCATGCTCGGTCTCGCCGTCGTGCTCATCGTGACCGCGGCGACCTCGCTCTACCTCGAGAAGAAGCGGCTCTTCACCGTCGCCGACGGGGCGGCCCTCGTGGGCGCCGAGGCGTTCGAGCTCGACGCCGTGAGCTTCACCCCCGACGGCCCGCGGCCGATCCTCGAGAGCGACGACGTCGCTGCCGCTGCCGCTGATTACCTCGCAGGCAACCCCGCACCCGATCTCGACGGGCTCGTCATCGAGCGGGCGTTCACCGCTGACGGGCGAAGCGCCACCGTCACCGTCGCCTCCGTGTGGCGTCCGCCCGTCGTCACGATCTTCGTGCCCGAGGGGCTGCGCATCGAGGCGACCGCCACCGCGAGATCCGTCTTCGGGTGAGCCGTTCTCGGCATCTCCGCTATGCTCCCGGCGTGACGCGACGACGCCTGGCCGCTCTGCTGACCCTCGGGGCGCTCGCCATCGGCGGAGCCGGGGTTGCCGTCGCCCTCCTGCCGAACGCCGGTCGGGTTCCGGCGAGCAGCAGTGTCGCCGCCGTCGGGGCGCCTGGCGTTCGCGCGGGAGTCGACGACTTCACCTTCGCCTCCTTCGACGCCGTCTACGAGCTGGGTCGCGATGCCGAGTCGCGCTCCACCTTGCACACCACCGAGCACCTCGTGGCGGTGTTCCCCGACATCGATCAGAACCGGGGCATCCGTCGCGCGATCCCGGCCGTCTACGACGGCCACTCGACGCATCTCGAGATCGCCTCGGTCACCGATGCCGACGGCACCCCGCGCCCGTACACGAGCGCGCGCGACGGCGACTTCCTCGTACTCACCATCGCCGTGCCCGAGGGGCGGTTCGTTCACGGCGAGCAGCACTACGTGATCGAGTACAGCGAGCGCGACGTCACGCGCTTCTTCGGCGATACCGGCGTCGACGAGTTCTATCGCGACGTCAACGGCACCGGATGGGCGCAGCCCTTCGGCGAGGTCAGTGCACGGCTCGAGCTCGCGCCCGCCGTCGCCGCCGCCGCGACCGGCGACGCCGCGTGCTACCAGGGCTCCGAGAGCAGCACGGATCGCTGCGGCATCGACCGCGACGACACCGGCTTCACCGCGGGGGCCGAGGATCTCGGCCCCCGGCAGAACATGACGATCGCGGTCGCCTTCCGCGGGGGCACCTTCGTGGCGCCGCCGTTCGACTTCTTCGCGATCTTCCCGCCCTTGCTGCTCGCCGGACTCGGCGTGATCCTCGCCACGATCGTCGGCGCCGTGCTGTACCGGATCTTCGGCCTGCGGGCCGCCGAGGGGCGCGGAACGATCGTCGCCTGGTACGAGCCGCCGCAGAACGTAACGGTGCCGCTCGCGGCCAACCTGCTCCGGGTGCCGCAGCGGGCCTTCACGGCGTCGATCCTCGACCTCGCGGTGCGCGGCAAGCTGCGCCTCCTGCACGATCCTGCGGCCGATGCGTACGGTATCCGGCTGCTGGATCGCACGGGGGTCTCGCCTGACGAACGCCACATGCTGAGCCGACTCTTCTGGTCGGGCAGCCGGGCGAGCGGCGAGGTGAGCGACGCGCCGGTGAAACCCGATCTCGAGATCCGCTGGTTCGAGAAGCGCGAGCGCACCCTCGGGCTCATCGCGGCGTCCGTGCGCAAGCATGCCGACGCGCTCGCCCTGAGCGCGGGCCTGCGTCGCAAGCCGCCGGCCTCGCCCGGCGGTCTCGTCGTGCTCGGACTGCTCGTCGGCTTCGCACTGCTCGTCGTGAACGCGCTCGTCTCCGACGATGAGGATGTGCTCGGGGTGACGCTCGCGGTCGGCATCAACGTGCTCATCTGGGTGGCGATCGGCTGCGCGGTGCTCGTGACGAGCCCGCGACCGCTCACGCGCGCGGGTACGGAGATCGTGGAGCACCTGCAAGGGCTGCGCGAGTACATCCGCCTCGCCGAGGCGGACCGGCTGCGGATGCTGCAGAGCGCCTCGGGAGCGGAGCGCGCCTCCTCGGGTGAGGGCGCCGCGGACGTCGTGCGCGTCTACGAGCGGCTGCTGCCCTACGCCGTACTGTTCGGGCTCGAACGCGAATGGCAGGCCGAGCTCTCGCGCTACTACGGCGACGCCTCTCCGGGTTGGGCGGAGACCGGTGGCGGCTCCTTCGCCATCGTGCCGTTCACGACCCAGCTGGCGGCGGTTCCCGGCATCGCGTCGAGCTCGAGCTCGTGGGGAACCTCGTCGGGATCGTCGTCGAGCGGCGGATCCGGCGGTGGCGGCTCCTCGGGAGGCGGCGGCGGAGGCGGTGGCGGAGGAGGCGTCTGAGCTCGACCTGCACGGGCCGCCGCGTCACACGCATCCGCCACGCCTCCCGCGCCCCTACGGTTGAGGCATGAACACGCGCGACTGGATCGAGCACCGCCGCGCCGACGGCGAGCGCGTCGGCTGGATGCGCCCCGAGGGTGAGGCGTTCGTGCCCGTCGATCTGCTCGGTCGCGACCGCGGGGGCGCGCTCGACTGGCTCGCGGCGGAGGAGCTGCTCGACGAGCTCGGCATCGGCTACCTCGCCGAGCCCTACCTGCTCGAACGCGCCGACGGCAGCATGCTTCGGGTGCGCATCGTGGAGGTATCGACCGACGGCATCCGGGTGAAGCTCGATGACTTCGGCGCGATCGACGGACCGCGGGTGAACTTCGACCTCGGCTGGCCGATGCCACCCGAGCTGCGCGTCTTCTCGCCCGAGGTCGACGCCGTCACCGGCTGGCCCACGGGCTGACGCGGCTCAGGATGCCGCGCGCGCGGGCAGCACCCATCCCGGTCGCACGAAGTGGCAGGTGTAGCCGCCGGGGTTCTGGATGAGGTAGTCCTGGTGCTCCGGCTCGGCCTCCCAGAAGGCGCCGGCAGGTTCGATCGTCGTGACCGCCTTGCCCGGCCAGAGCCCCGAGGCGTCGACATCGGCGATGGTGTCGCGTGCGACGCGCTCCTGCTCGGGCGTGAGCGGGAAGATCGCCGAGCGGTAGCTCGTGCCGAGGTCGTTGCCCTGCCGGTTGAGCGTCGACGGGTCGTGCACCTGGAAGAAGAACGCGAGGATGTCGCGGTAGCTCGTCTGCTCGGGATCGAACACGATCTCCACGGCCTCCGCGTGCCCCGGGTGGTTCGGATAGGTGGCGTGGTCGTTGGTGCCACCCGTGTAGCCGACGCGCGTTCCGATCACGCCGGGCTGGCGGCGGATGAGGTCTTCGAGCCCCCAGAAGCAGCCCCCCGCGAGCAGCGCCGTCTCGGTTCCGGGGGTGTGGGTGACCTCGCCGGTGTCGCTCATGCCGCTCGTCATGGTGTCTCCTTCGTCGAGGGAAGCGTAAGTCATCCCGTGCCGCTGGCCCTGCTCCGGACGGACCCCCCGCGCGGGAAGCGGTGCCCGCCAGCACGTCACGATCGTGCGATGGAGGCGTACCATGGGCATCAGCTCCGAGCTTCGCCTGCGCCGAATCGGAAGGAGCACGGTCATGATGCACGCCGTCGATCCCGACCCCGACTCGGGCGACCACATCCCGACCACGACGCACGCCGCATGGGGTGCCGGGCACCCGCGGCTGCTCGTCGTGCGCGACGACGAGCGCCACGTGCACGAGCTCGCGGCCGAGGTGACCCGCATCGGGTCGGCGTCGGATGCGGAGCTGAACCTGCCCGCGACCGCCCCCATGCACGCGATGGTCACCCACGACCCCACCGACGAGTACGTGCTGCAGATGTTCGGCGCGGGCGAGACGAGCCTGCACGACTGGCGCAGCATCGGAGCCGGTTCGCACGATGTCGAGGTGCTCCGCACGGGAGCCCACTTCAGTGCGGGGCCCTGGCGGCTCGTGTTCGCGCGCGATGAGTTCGCCGATCACGGACGCCCGTACGGTGGCCGTCAGGGCGGTGAGGGTGCACACCAGCGACGGCAGCCGCCCCGTCCCGACTACGCGCAGATGCTCGCGCAATCGGTCATCACCGAGGCCTCGATGGATGCCGGCGCAGCATCACCCGGCGACTTCCTGCTCGTCGACGACACGACGGCCGGCATCTACCTCGCCGTGACGGGTGATCGCGAAGTGGCCGGCATCACCTACAACCTCATCGGCGAGCATCGGATCGTGCTGCTCGCGGTCTCGGTGTTCCCCGAATTCCGTGGACGCGGCATCGCGATGGAGCTCATCCGCCGCGTGCTCGACGAGGTGCGTGCCCAGGGTCGGACGGTCACCAACTACTGCCCGGTGGTGCTGACCTTCCTCGAACGCCACCCCTCCTACGCCGAGCTCATCGACGCCGAGCATCCGGGTGTCGTGACGCACGGAGACAACGGCCCGGCGGCGTGACGGCCATCGGCGCTCACTCGCGCGGGCGTCGACGGCCGGCATAGCGCGGCACGAAGATCCGCAGCTCGAGCGCGCCCGCGAGGCCCAGCACCCCCATGACCGCCGCCGCGACCGGCAGTGAGGCCGCCGCGGTCACCCCCCAGATGAGCAGCGGGGCCACGGCCGCGCCGGTGTCGTTCGTGAACCGCCAGGCGCCTAGGAAGGGTGCCGGATGCGCGGGGTCGGCGAGGTCGGCGCCGAGCGTCATGAGGATGCCCGCGCCGATCCCGTTGGAGAGCGAGAGCAGGCCCGCGACGATCGCGAACCAGACGGCCGCATCCGGCACGTCGTGGGTGAACGCGAGCACGAGGTGGGAGAGGCCGAGGCCGATCATCGACGGCACGGCCGTCCACAATCGCCCGAAGCGGTCCATGATCCACCCGCCCGCATAGAAGAGCGCGAAGTCGAGAGCAGCGGCCGAACCGATGATGATCGCCGTCGTCGCCTCGTCGATGCCGATCGACACCGCCCAGAGCGGCAGGATCACGTTGCGGCTCGCCCGCAGCGCGGCGACGAGCGCCGAACCCGTGCCGAGGGTCGTGAGCACGCGGCGATTGGCCGCGATCGTGCGGAAGAGGCCGCGCTCGACCGCCTCCGCCTCGCGGGCCGCAGGGCTGGGGCGCGTGGTGACGGCATCCGCCGGGTCGTGCAGCGCAAGGAGCACGACGATCGCCGCGAGGCACGCGGCGAGGTGGATCCAGAAGGCGTTCGCGGCCGAGCCGGAGACCTGGATGACGCCCGCCGTCACGAACGGCCCCACGAGGTAGCCGAAGCGGAAGGTGCCGCCGAGCGTCGAGAGGGCCCGCGCACGGTACACCGGCGGCACGAAGCTCGTCATGAAGGCGTGCCGGGCGAGCGCGAACACCGCCGTCGCGATGCCGATGAGCAGGATGCCGAGCCCGAGGATCCAGGGGTTCGGGGCGAGTACCGAGACGAGCACCCCGAGCATCGACAGCACCGACGCGCCGATCATCGCGGTGCGCTCGCCGATCCGTGCCACGAGCGCGCCCGCCGGGATGTCGCCGAGCAGTTCGCCGACCACGATCATCGCCGAGACGAGAGCGGCGCCCGCGATGTCGGCACCGAGTCCGTGCGCGACCACGGGGATGATCGGGATGATGGCGCCCTCGCCGATCGAGAACAGGATCGTCGGCAGGAAGGCCGCGACGACGACCTGCCGCCACGGGAAGCGGTCTGCGGGCGCGTCGGTCATGGTCGATTCCCACGCTACCCCGCGTGTGGACTCCGCTGGATGCGCTCTAGGCTGGTACCGCCATGCTCGACGACCTTCCCGGCCAACTCGCCGCCCTCCGCACGACCTTCGATGACATCCGCGCCGTCGTGGGGGTGGAGCGGCTGCAGGCGGAGATCGCCGAGCTCTCGGAGAAGGCCGGTGCGCCCGACCTGTGGGATGACCCCGAGGCGGCCCAGAAGGTCACGAGCGCGCTCAGCCACCGCCAGTCGGAGCTCGCGCGCGTGACCGCGGTGGAGCGCCGCCTCGACGACCTCGACGTGCTCGTCGAGATGGCACGGGAGGCCGACGACGCCGAGACGGCGGACGAGGCCCAGACCGAGTACGAGGCGCTCAAGAAGACGATCGGCGACCTCGAGGTGCAGACGCTGCTCGACGGCGAGTACGACTCCCGCTCGGCGGTGGTCACCATCCGATCGGGTGCGGGCGGCGACGACGCCACCGATTTCGCCGAGATGCTCATGCGCATGTACCTGCGCTGGGCGGAACGGCACGGCTACCCCGTCAAGGTGATGGACACCTCCTACGCCGAAGGCGCGGGCATCAAGTCGGCGACCTTCGAGGTCGACGCCCCCTACGCCTACGGCACCCTCTCGATCGAGGCCGGCACCCATCGGCTCGCGCGCATCAGCCCCTTCGGCTCCGCCGACAAGCGCCAGACGAGCTTCGCCGCCGTCGAGGTGATCCCGGTCATGGAGGAGGCCGTCGAGGTCGACATCCCCGAGGGTGACATCCGCGTCGACGTCTTCCGCTCATCCGGCCCCGGCGGTCAGAGCGTCAACACGACCGACTCGGCGGTGCGCATCACGCACATCCCCACCGGCATCGTGGTGTCGATGCAGAACGAGAAGTCGCAGATCCAGAACCGCGCCGCAGCCATGCGGGTGCTGCAGACCCGCCTGCTGCTGCTGCAGAAGGAGAAGGAGGCGGCCAAGAAGAAGGAGCTCGCCGGCACCATCACGGCGAGCTGGGGCGACCAGATGCGCTCGTACTTCCTCTACGGCCAGCAGCTCGTCAAGGATCTGCGCACCGGCTACGAGGTGGGCAACCCCGCGACCGTCTTCGATGGTGATCTCGACGGCTTCATCGCGGCCGGCATCCGCTGGCGCAAGTCGGCGCACGACGACGACTGACCCTGCCGGCGTCCCGGTGAGTGTCCCGGATGCCGGGGTCGCACCGCGGGACTGATCGGGGACCAGCGCGGGGCTCAGCCCCCTGCCGCCGGGACGTGCCGCGTTCGTAGCGTCGCCTCATGATCACTTCTGCCTCCCGACGCCGCACCGGATCGCGGCGCATCCCCGCCGCCGCCGCTCTCGCATCCGGTCTCGTCGGCCTCACCGTGTTCGCGCCTCTCGCGGCGACCGCCGACCCCGTCGACGACACGACGGCACCCGTCTCGACCGTGCACCGCGGAACGCCCCCCGCAAGCGGCTGGTACACCTCGGCGTCGGTGCCCGCGCGCATCACCGCGAGCGACGACGCCTCGGGCGTCGCATCGATCACCTACACGCTCGGCGACGCGGCGCCCGTCGTCGTGCCCGGCGCCGACACGAGCATCGTGATCGTCGACGAGGGCGTCACCCAGCTCACGGTGTGGGCGACGGATGCCGCCGGCAACGTCGAGGAGCCGCGCACGAGCGAGTTCCGCCTCGATCGCACGTCTCCGGTGATCGAGTTCGCCACGCCCGTGCTCGTGGAGCGCGGCAGCACCGTCGCGTTCGACTACACCTGCCGCGACGCGGCTTCCGGGGTCGTGTCGTGCGACGCGCCGCTCGCATCCGGGTCGTCGCTGCCCACCGACGTGCTCGGCGAGCACACCCTCGACGTGACGGCGACCGACGCCGCGGGCCTCACGACGATGACGACCTTCCGCTACCTCGTCGCGCCCGACCTGACGCCCCCCACCGTATCGATCGCCATCGCACCCGAGCCGGCGAGCGGCTGGTACACCACCCCACTCGGCATCGGCATCGTCGCGAGCGACGCATCGGGCATCGCCTCGCGTCACTGGTGGACGGATGGCGCGGTGTCGATGAACGGCGACGTCACGGGCGAGGTGGACGACGCCGCGTTCACCCTCGACTTCGACGGCGTGACCGACGTGAGCTTCTGGGCGTACGACAGCTACGGCAACCGCGCCGACGGAAGCCGCCGGGTGCGGATCGACACGATCGCCCCGACCGTGGTCGCCAGCGGCGTGCCCGCGAGCCTCGCGACCCCGAGCTACCGGCAGGGCGAGCGCGCGACCATCAGCGCGGCCTGCGCCGACGCGACCTCGGGTGTCGTCGCGTGCGGCATCGTCGAGGCCCCGAGCGGCGAGGTGCCGACGGGTGCGCTCGGGGAACACCACCTCACCCTCTTCGCGGTGGATGCCGCGGGTCACCGCACCGAGGCGGACTTCGCCTATCGCGTCGTCGCCGCGCCGGTCGGCGGCGGCTCGGGTGGCGGCACGGGAGACGACGCGAGCGCGCCGCGTCCGGCAGCCGGTGGCCGCCCCGGAAGCCTCGCCAGCACGGGCACCGACCTCGCGGGCAGCGTGATGCTCGCGAGCCTCGTGCTCGGCGGCGGCCTCGGGCTGCTCGCCCTGCGCCGGGTGCTCAGCCGCTGAATCGACCCCGCACCACCCCGGCACCACAGGGGGCGACGGACGAAACCGTCGCCCCCTGTGGCATCCGCGGCATCCGAACGGGGGGAGTGTCGCAACCGGGCTCGGCGCGAGGCGTGCTTAGGCTCGAGACGCCATGATCCGATTCGACCAGGTCACCAAGACCTACTCCGGCACGACTCGTCCCGCCCTCGGCAACGTGAGCCTCGAAGTGCTCAAGGGCGAGTTCGTCTTCCTCGTCGGCGCGTCGGGCTCCGGCAAGTCGAGCTTCCTGCGGCTGATCCTCAAGGAGGAGCGGCCCACCAAGGGCAAGATCCACGTGCTCGGCCACGACCTCACAACCCTCGCCAATCGCAAGGTGCCCTACTTCCGCCGCAGCCTCGGCGTCGTGTTCCAGGACTTCCGGCTGCTGCCCGCGAAGACCGTCTTCGACAACGTCGCCTTCACCCTCCAGGTGATCGGCAAGTCGAAGGGCTTCATCCAGGAGGCGGTTCCGGACGTGCTCAAGATGGTCGGTCTCGCCGGCAAGGCGGGCCGGTTCCCGCACGAGCTCTCGGGCGGTGAGCAGCAGCGCGTCGCGATCGCGCGCGCCATCGTCAACAAGCCGGCGATCCTGCTCGCCGACGAGCCCACGGGCAACCTCGATCCCGCCACGAGCGCCGGCATCATGACGCTGCTCTCCACGATCAACGCCAACGGCACCACGGTGCTCATGGCCACCCATGACTCCGGCATCGTCGACACCATGAAGCGCCGCGTGATCGAGCTCATCTCGGGCCAGGTCGTGCGCGACGAACGGCAGGGCGGCTACCAGACGCAGGCGATCCCGGTGCAGGACTTCAGCATCGGCGAGCGCGAGCAGCTGCACGTCGCGGGCACCCCGGATGCCGCATCCGGCTCCGTACCGCCGGTCACCGCCGCAGCTCTCACCGCGGCGGTTCCCGTCGCGGCCCCCGCGGCCCCGCAGACGGCGTCGTTCTACGTGCCCAAGCAGCGCCCCGCATCCGAGCCGCCTGCGACCGCGCCGGGCACGGCATCCGCGCCCCCTGTGCCTCCGCCGCTCGTCGAACCCGGGGGTGAGGCATGAGGCTCGGGCTCATCTTCTCGGAGGTCGGTCAGGGGTTCCGCCGCAACCTCTCGATGGTCGTCTCCGTCGTGCTCGTCACGTTCATCTCGCTCACCTTCTTCGGCAGCGCCATCCTGCTGCAGCTGCAGATCGGTGAGATGAAGGGTTACTGGTACGACCGCGCCGAGGTGACGGTGTACATGTGCATCGAGGCGATCCCGAACTGCGACGGTGCGGATGCCACCCAGGAGCAGATCGACGCGGTCGCCGCCCAGCTCGAGGGCGACACCCTCGGGCAGTTCGTCGACAAGGTCACCTTCGAGACCCGCGAGGATGCCTTCGCGCGGTTCCAGCAGGAGTTCGCCGGGTCGTCGATCGTCGAGATCGCGACGATCGACTCGATCGCGGCCGACTTCCAGATCAAACTCGCGAACCCCGACGACTCCGACATCATCATCGACTCCGTGAGCGGTATGGCGGGCGTCGACGAGGTGCGCGACCAGCGTGCACTGCTGCAGCCGATCTTCGATGTCATGAACGCCGCGAGCTACACGGCGGTCGGCATCGCGTCGCTCATGCTCGTGGCGGCGGTGCTCCTGATCTCCACGACGATCCGGCTGTCGGCGTTCTCACGTCGGCGAGAGCTCGCGATCATGCGGCTCGTGGGCGCCTCCAACCGCTTCATCGAGACGCCGTTCATCCTCGAGGGCGTGCTCGCCTCGCTCATCGGCTCGGTGCTCGCAAGCGGCGCCGTCGTCGCGATCGTGCACTTCTTCGTGAACGGCTACCTCGCCGAGCGTGTCACCGACTACACCTTCATCGGGCTGCGTGAGGCCTTCGTCGTGGTGCCGATCCTGATCGGGGTGGGCGCGCTGCTGGCCGCCCTCTCGGCGAGCGTCGCCATCCGCCGCTACCTCAAGGCCTGAGTCGCATAGACTGAACGGCTGCCTGCGACGTGCAGGCGTCGGATGCGAAGCGCAGGGAGGTGCGTCATGCCCAAGGAGAAGGGCGAGAAGGTCGTCGCGACCAACCGGAAGGCGCGCCACGACTACACGATCGAGGACACCTACGAGGCCGGCATCGTGCTCTCGGGCACCGAGGTGAAGTCGCTGCGCGAGGGCAAGGCGTCGCTCGTCGACGGCTACGCGTTCATCGACGGCGGTGAGATCTGGCTGGATGCCGTGCACATCCCCGAGTGGGGCTCCGGCTCGTGGACCAACCACGCCACACGCCGCAAGCGCAAGCTGCTCATGCACAAGGAGCAGATCGTCAAGATCAGCCACCGCACGAAGGAGGGCGGCTACACCCTCGTGCCGCTGTCGATCTACTTCAAGGACGGTCGGGCGAAGGTCGAGCTCGCCGTGGCGAAGGGCAAGCGCGAGTACGACAAGCGCCAGGCGCTGCGGGAGCGTCAGGACAAGCGCGAGGCCGACCGCGCGATGTCGAGCCGGCGCCACCTGGGGGAGTAGGCGCGGGAGCGCGTCAGTTCGCCTCGAACCGTGCGTCGACGGATGCCGAGACCTCGATGTCCTCGGGCGTGAAGTCGAGAGAGGCCTCGCCCCCTCCGCCGTGCACCGCAGCAGCGCGCATCATCATGGGTGCGGGAGCCGGCCCGTTGCCCTGCACGCCGAGCATGCCGGGGTCGGCGATCGCGATCGCGCTCACCTGGCCGAGCCCGATGGCCTGGGCGAACACGCGGGCCTTGTCGGCCGCGTCCTTGACGGCTCGCGATCGCACCTCTGTCGTCACCGAGGTGCGGCGCGCCTCGGTGAGAGCCCACTCGACGCCGTTGATCTGCACGCCGGGGATCGCTGCGACCTGGCCGATCCAGTCGGCGAGGGCGTCGAAATCCTTGAACTTCACCGTCACGTTGATCGCCGCGTGGTGCACGGGGGCGAGCTGCTTGCCGTCCTGATTCCAGGGTCGCTGCGCCCAGACGCGGATGCGATCACTCGAGAACCACGTGATCGGTCCCGCATCCGGATCGTGCAGCGCTCTGATCGACTCGGTGACGTTCTGCACGGCGCCGGTCGCGGCGCTCAGCACGCCGTCGCGCTTGGGGCCGTCGAACGCGACGGTGACGCGAACGGTCGCGCGCTCGGCAGGATACCAGGCGGTGAAGCTGCCCTGCACGGTGATGACGGTCGGCATCCGCTCATCCTGCCAGGCATCCGCGGTCTGGGCTATCATGGAGGGCTGCGTCGGAGACGGCGCATTTGGAAACTCCACAGCGCGTGATGACGGCCCACCTCTCACGGATCCTGACGATCCGGAGGTGACCATGGGGATGATCGGTTTCGACATCGCCTGCGAAACTGCGAGAAGCGGGCCGAGGATGCAGGGTTATCTCGTTAACGCTCTCTGCAAACCACAGGTGCCAACGTTAAGCGCACCGACCTCGCTCTCGCTGCCTAAGCGGAGTAGATAGGTCCGTCAGACCGGACTCGCCCTCGATCCGGATCCTGGCGTCATCTAGAGGGCTTGCTGTGCGGCTGAGTTCCAGGGTCGCGCGGGACTTTCACTGGGGCTGGGCTTGTCGACCTAGGTGTTCGTGACAAAGGTCGGAGCCGAGGAGAACGTCTCCACGAACTGCGCCCGGAGAAGGCGCAGGCTCACAGCGATGGACGGGGGTTCAATTCCCCCCATCTCCACCATGCGCCGCCCAGGCACCGCCTGCGGCGGTCGAGCCGTCATCACGCGCTGCGGACTCCCTCCTCACCCGGATGCCGCGCCGCGATCGGATCGGTTCGCTACGGTCGGGTGCGACGGGTGCGTGAGCACGAGGCTCATAGCTGAAGGGAGCCACCGTGATCACCGCACTCAATCGCCTCGTCGACATCGTCGACACACGCCTCGGCGACGTGATCGAGCTGGACGCGCTCGCACGGGAGCTCGGCACCACCGAGTACCACCTGCGGCGGATGTTCTCGTCGCTCGCGGGCATGCCGCTGTCGGAGTACATCCGACGGCGGCGCATGACGCTCGCGGCGGCGGATGTCGTCGCGGGCGAGGAGCTGCTCACGATCGCCGTGCGCTACGGCTACGGCTCGACCGAGGCGTTCGGCCGCGCGTTCCGCGCCGTGCACGGCGTGCGTCCCGCCGACGTGCGGCGTGATGGCGGCCCCCTTCGCACACAACCACAGCTCAGGTTCCGCCTGACCGTCGAAGGGACAGACTCCATGCACACCCGTATCGCCGAACGACCGGCGTTCCGACTCGTGGGCCACGCCGCACGCGTGCCGCTCATCCATCGCGGGGTCAACCCGCACATCCAGCAGCTCATCGCCTCGCTGCCCGCGGCCGAGCACGAGCGCCTCAAGGTGCTCGGCGACACCGAGCCGGCCGGTCTGCTGCAGGTGAGCGCCGACGTCGACGCCGACTACACCGAGGGCAGCGAGCTGACCTACCTGCACGGCGTCGCGATCGCCGACGGTGCAGCCGCTCCCGACGAGCTCGACGTCATCGAGGTGCCCGCCGGCACCTGGGCCGTCTTCCGCATCGATGGGCCGTATCCGGCCGCGCTGCAGGATGCGTGGGCGGCGACGGCGACCGAATGGTTCCCGTCGAATCCGTGGCGGCTGCGTGCGGGTCCGTCGATCGTCGCGGTGCTCGAGCGCGCCGACGACTTCAGCACGGCGACGTGCGAGCTGTGGCTCCCCGTCGAGCGGGCGTAGGGGTGGCGCTGGTTTCGAGACGCGTCGGGCCCGCGGCCCGGCGCTCCTCAACCAGCTGAGTTGCGCCAGATGCGGGCCTCGTAGGGCGCGAGCGGTCCGGTTCCCGGGCCGCTCGCGTGCTCGAGCGTCCACGCGGGCCCCGGTGCACGCAGCCGCGCGACGCGGTCGGAGAGGTTGAGCACCACCAGGAACTCCTCCTCACCCGCGCGCCGCCGGTAGCGCCACACCCGCCGCGACGAGCGCTCGACGATCGTCTCGCCGTAGACGAGGGCGCGGCTCGAGCGCCGCAGCGCGATGAGCGCGCGGTGCCACTCGAGCACCGAGTCCGGGTCGCCCTCCTGCGCGGCCACGTTCACCTCCATGTGGCTGCCGTCGCCCGCGATCCACGGCTCGCCCGTCGTGAAGCCGCCCACGGCATCCCACGCCATCGGTACGCGGGTGTGGTCCCGGGTGCCGGCGATGACGCGCGCGAGGATCTCAGCCGCACCGACACCGGATGCCGTGAGCTCGGCCGCGAGGTTGTGGCTCTCGACATCGCGCAACTGCGAGAGCTCGGTGAAGCGCTGGTTCGCCATGCCGACCTCCTGCCCCTGATACAGGAACGGGGTGCCCCGCAGCGTGAACTGGATCGTCGCGAGCAGCTTCGCCACGGCCACCCGATGCTCCGGCCGCGGGTCGACCTTGGAGACGAAGCGCGGATTGTCGTGGTTGTCGAAGAACAGGCTCATCCAGTAGCCGTCGCCGTATTCCGCCTGCCAGCGGGTGTAGTAGCGCCTCAGGTAGCCGAGGTCGTAGCGGTAGTCGTCGAAGCGGGTGCGACCCGGGTTCTCGAGGTGCTCGAAGTTGAAGATCATGTCGAGCTCGCCGCGATCGTCGCCCACCATGAGCTTGCCCATCTGCGGCCCGATGCCCGGCGTCTCGCCGATGGCGACGCAGTCCGGGTCGTCGAACGCCTCGGCGCGCAGCTGCCTCAGGTGCTCGTGCAGACGCGGCCCGTGGAAGTAGTGCTCCATGCCGGTGAAGCCGATGAGCTCGCCGATCACCGCATTGCCCGGGGGCAGCCCGGGGGTCTTCGAGATGTAGTTGATGACATCCAGCCGGAACCCGTCGACGCCGCGCTCGCGCCACCAGCGCACCATCTCCATGAGCTCCGCGCGCAGGCCTGCGTTCTCCCAGTTGAGATCCATCTGCTTCGACGAGAACAGGTGCAGTCCCCACAGCCCCGCCTCGGGGAACCAGCGCCAGGCCGATCCCGAGAAGAACGACCGCCAGTTGTTGGGCGGGGTCTCGGGATCCCCCTCCCGTAGGAAGTAGTAGTCGCGGTAGGGCGAGGCCGGGTCGTCGAGCGCCTGCTGGAACCAGGGGTGCTCGTCGGAGGTGTGGTTGATGACGAGGTCCATGATGAGCCGCATCCCTCGCGTGTGGAGCCCCTCCACGAGGGCGTCGAAGTCCTCGAGAGTGCCGAACTCGGCGAGCACCCGGCGGTAGTCGCGGATGTCGTAGCCCATGTCGTCCATGGGGGAGTCGTAGATGGGCGAGAGCCACAGGGCGTCGACACCGAGGTTCTTCAGATAGTCGAGTCGCGACAGGATGCCGCGCAGATCGCCGATGCCGTCGCCGTCGGAGTCCTGGAACGAGCGCGGGTAGACCTGGTAGACCACCGCCTCCTTGAACCACGCCTCCCGCAGCGGCATCCCGGAGTCGGTCGGCGCATCCGGAACCGTGCGCATGAGCGCCACGAGCGCATCCACGAACGCGTCGTCGATGCGGCCGCCCGTCAGACGGGGGAGGGCGTCGAGCCGGACCGCCCCGACGAGCGGGTTGGCCACCCACCGCGGCGATCGGCCGACCTGCAGGGCGAGGCTCTCGATGACGTCGCGGCCGAGCGGATGCGCGGCGACGTCTCGGATGCGGCTGCGGCGGGTGAGGTCACGCGCCGGCATGCTCCTCCCTGCGTGCGCGCAGCTCCTCGACGATGCCCGCGTATCTACCCTCGTCGAGCACGTAGAAGCGGCGGTAGACGAGGTAGCTCACCGCGATGAGCGCGCCCGGCACGACGAACATGGCGGCTTTCACGAGGAGCGTGCCGGGTTCGGTCATCTCGGCGGCGCTCGCGGCATCCTTCATCCCCGAGGCGATCACGACCCAGCCGATGACGCCGTTCGCGAGCGCTGAGCTGAGCTTGTAGACGAAGGGCTGCAGCGACAGGGTGACCGAGTCGTTGCGCCGGCCGAACTTGTGCTCGCCGTACTCGACGGTGTCGGCGATGAACATGAGCAGCTGGATCTGGATCACCGCCTGTGCGGCGAACACGCCGACGCCCGCGATGATGATCATCACGAGCCCGCCGGGCGGCGTGAAGAAGAAGAGCGCGTAGCCGGCGACGACGACGGCGAGGGCGATCGTGAAGAGCGTGCGGCGGGAGAGCCGCGCGGCAAGCAACGGGTAGAGCGCAAGCGCCGTGATCTGCGACACCCCGAGCACGGCGGCGAACACCGAGTACATGTCTTCGTCGCCGTATACGTAGCCGAAGTAGTAGATGCCGAGGCCCGTCGTGACGCCGAAGGCGGTCATGAAGAGCAGGAACGAGATCGCGACGGTCAGCAGCTGGTCGTTGCGGAAGATCACCGAGAGCAGTTCGCGGAACCGGGTATGGCTGTGGGTGACGATCGTGCGGTCCTCGCGCACGAGCAGAACCATGACGAGCTGCAGCACGACCATGATCACGGCGATGGTGCCCGCGACCCAGAAGAACGACCAGCGGATGTCGCCGGTCGCCGCGCCCACGGCGCTCGAGATCGGCACGATGCCGACCACCATCGAGAAGGTGCCGATCGAGGCGCAGATGCGGGCGAATGCCCCGATCTTCTCGCGTTCGCGCTGGTTCTGGGTGAGGGCGGGCAGCATCGACCAGTAGCCGATGTCGTTGGCCGCGAACGCCGCACTCCAGGCGATGTAGACGACGGTGAAGACGGCGATGAAGGCGGCATCCCCGACGGCCCACGGCGTGAACAGCACCACCATGAGCGACGACGAGGCGAGGATGCCCGCCACGATCCACGGCTTGAACTTGCCGAAGCGACTACGGGTGTTGTCGACGAGCACGCCCACGAACGGGTCGACGATCGCGTCGATCGCCCGCACCACCACGAGCACGATCGTGATGGCTGCGAACACGGGCGTCGAGACCTCGAGGATGTCGCTGAGGTAGAACAGCAGGAACATGCTGATCATCGTGTAGGCGGCATCCCGGCCGATCGTGCCGAGGCCGAATCCGTAGCGATTGCGGATGGCCTGCCGGCTCGGCGCGGGTGGGGTCCGGGTGGTGGCGGAGCTCGGGTCGCTCACGGGGTGTCCTCTCGTACGACGGTGTACAGGGTGGATCCGAAGTCGCCCAGCATGCGCAGGGCGGGGGTGTGGCCGGTGCCGGCGAACTGCAGCTCGAGCCGGATGCCGACCGCGAGCAGGGCGCCCGTGCCGCGGTAGCTCTCGACGGCGTCGGGCAGGCTCTTGTGCTTGCTCACGACGGTCATGACGAGCCCGCCCGGGTCGAGCTTCACCGGGCTCACGTGGTTCACGAGCGCGCCGAGCCGATCGAGCATGAGGCGCTGGGGTTTCGCGTCGATCCGGTAGAGGGCCTGCGGATGCAGCCCGGCGACAGGCAGGATGTCGCGCTCGGGAGCCGCCCGCACACCGCGCTGGAAGTTGCCCACGATCGCGATGTCGCCGTCCCCGACCTGCCAGATCACGCGGTTCTCGCTGCCGCTCGGGAGCCGGCGGAATCGTCCGAACTGGAAGGTGCGGCGATGCAGCTTGTAGTAGGCGATCTGCTCGGTGATCTCGCGCTTCTCCTCCGCCGTGAGGAAGTCGAGGTCGTACTCGTAACCGAGGCAGCCGAAGGCGGCGACGTTGAAGCGCGTCGAGAGCGGCGTGTCCCGCAGCGTCTGCTGATGCGGGGATGCCGAGACGTGTGCGCTGATGACGCTCTGCGGGTAGAGCTGCGAGGTGCCGCCCTGGATGCTGAGGCGCTCGATCGGGTCGGTGTCGTCACTCGTCCAGATCATGGCGGCATAGCGCAGCATGCCGAGGTCGAAGCGGTTGCCGCCCGAGGAGCACATCTCCAGCAGCACCTCGGGCCGGGGGCCGAAGACGCGCTCGAGCACGTCGTAGAGGCCCAGCATGTAGGCGTGCGCCGTCATACCGGGGTGGGCGACGTGCGGGGAGTAGGCCGCCGCGATGTGCCGGTTCATGTCCCACTTGACGTAGCTGAAGCCGTTACGGTCGACGAGCGCACCCAGCTCCTCGACGAGGTGGTCGCGCACGGCCGGGTTGCAGAGGTCGAGCACCTGCTGGTGACGGCCCTCGCGCGGCGTCTTGCCGGGCACCTGCAACATCCACTCGGGATGGGCGCGGAAGAGCTCGCTGTTCCCCGACACCATCTCGGGCTCGACCCAGATGCCGCAGCGCATGCCGAGCTTCGCGAGCTTCGTGACGAACGACGCGAGGCCCGCGGGGAACTTCTTCGCATCGACGGCGTAGTCGCCGAGGGCGGCCGTGTCGTCGCCGCGGCCCGCGAACCATCCGTCATCGATCACGAAGAGCTCGACGCCGAGCTTCGCCGCCTGCTTCGCGAGGCCGAGGAGGCGCTTCTCGTCGATGTCGAAGAACGCCGCCTCCCACGAGTTGTAGACAACGGGGCGTTCGACGTCGCGATGTGCGCGCGGCGCGATGTGCGCCCGCACGAAGCGATGCATGCGATCCGAGAGGCCGTTCAGGCCCTGATCCGAGAAGGCGAGCACGGCCTCCGGGGTTTCGAAGCTCTCGCCGGGCGCGAGCAGCCAGCGGAACGACTGCGGCTGGATGCCCGAGAGCACGCGCACCGAGCCGTGCGCATCCCGCTCGAAGGAGGTGCTGTGGCTGCCGGAGTAGACCAGGTTGAACCCGTAGACCCAGCCGTGATCGTCATCCGCGCCCTGTGCGAGCAGCAGCGTGCCGGGATTGTGGCGATTGCTGCTGGCGCCGGTCGTGCTGCCGATCGAGAAGACACCCGAGCTGAGCGGGCGATCGTGTGCGTGCGCCTCGTGGATCCAACCTCCGTCGAAGCTGCGCACCGTGAAGCCGCGATCGGGCAGATCCAGCTGCAGGCTCGCGAGCTTCACGAGCTCGGCTGTGCCCGTGCCGGTGTTGCGCAGGATCGTGCGGCGCGTGATCACGTCGACCTCGGGGAACACGGTGTACAGCAGCACGAGCTCGAGCCCGGCGGCCTCGTCGGCGAGCGTGATCTCGAGCGTCTCGACGGCCGTGCCGCCGTCGGCGACAGGCAGACCGCGTGCGGGAACGGCGCCGCTCAGGATGCGGTGCCCGCGATAGCTGAGATCGGTATCGGTACCGAACTCGGTGACCACCTCGATGGGGGAGAGCCGGTAGTCACCCTGCCCGATTCCGGAGTACTCGAGCGGGATCGCATCCAGGCTGTACGCGGTGTCGCCCGGTGCGTAGACGACGCTCGAGCCGAGTTCGATCGTGCGCTTCACCCGCAGCGCCGCCGGATCCTGGGGCGTCAGCCGAGGCCCGTAGTGCACATGCTCGAGGTGGCCGTGCTCGGTGCGGGCGAACCAGTACGAGGTGTTCGCCGTCTGCAGGAAGAAGACGTCGGCGGCGACCTCGATCACAGTTGTGCTCCTGTCGCCGTGCCGATCGCGTCATCGCGATGTCGGGAGTCTATCCATCTCGCGACAGGGCGTCGGTCTCGAACAGCGGCGGCGGATCGGACAGCACGGCGTCGATGAGGGGCGTGATCCACGGGTACTCGCCCACGTGGTCGCGGAATCCCATCGCGAGCACGGCGTTGATCAGCAGTCCGCGCGCGAGGTAGTCACGCGCCTCTTCGGGCGTCGCGCCGGCTTCCTCGACGAGAGTCTGATACATGTCGGCCAGCAGGGAGCGCACGTAGGCGCCGATCGCCGGCACGCTGCTCGCAGTGAACCCCTGCAGCAGCACGAGCATGACCGTCTCGTCGAGCACGGTGCGGCCGTAGCGCTCGGTGAAGCGATCGAGGGCGAAGCTCTCCAGCTCGATGCCGCGCATCTGGGCGAGGATCACATCGCCCGCACGGCGCAGGGCGGCGAGGAAGAGCTCTTCCTTGGTGTCGAACAGGTGGAGCACATAGCCCTGCGAGATGCCCGCCTCGCGTGCGATCTCGGTCGTCGACGTGCCGTGGTACCCGGTGCGGGCGAAGGCCCGCATGGCCGCGAGCAGCACCTGCTCGCGGCGCTCGGCGCGCTTGAGGTTGCTCCCGGACACGCCGTTCAGCCTACGTCGCGGTGTGCGATCGGCTCGCTCGGCGCGCGGCTTGTATGTAATTGATGTATTTATTATGGTGTTCCGCGGATGGACACCACCACCCATCCGGCGAGGGGATCCCATGAGTCGGCTCGGCAATCGAGCGGCGGCGCGTTCGCGCGTGCTCGCGATGGTCACGATCGCGGTGCTGGCCGTGACGACGCTCGGCGCGTGCGTGCCCGGGGGCGACATCGCGCGCAGCGAGACGCGAGAGTTGCGGCTCTACCGTGGCGCGATCCCCGAGCCCGCGCCGCTCATCGCCAACAGCATGGGCGAAATGGAGATGCCCGTGCCGCCGGCCGACCTCACCGACGAGGAGGCCTGGAAGGCGTACGAGGCCGCCGTCCAGGAGTACCTCGACGCATTCCAGGGCGTCAGCGGCGACGCGATGTCGTTCGCGATGCAGGTGTCCGAGCTCGCCGAGGCCACGCGGAACAGCGACGAGGCCTCGCTCGCGGCCTGGCAGTCGTTGCTCGTCGCCGCCGGAATCGCGGTCGGTCAGGGGGCGGAGGTCGTCGAGGTCAGCGGCATGCAGGGTTCCGGCATCCCGATGAGCGATGGGGAGCTGCGATTGCACGCGCTGCTCGGTGCGTCGGACGCGAGGATGCCCCTCACCCAGGTCGCCGAGATCATCGGGGGATCGGGTGTCGTCGACGACACGGATCTCGCGCAGCGCCTCTACGACGATCTGCAGCAGCTGGCCCCGACCGATTTCGGCATCGTCTTCGCCGCCCTGGATCCGTACGTCTTCACGACGCTGCACCACGGCAAGCCGCGGACCGTGCCCCTCGAGGAGGTGACCGTCACCGGCGCGCAGGCGGCCCTCATCCTGCGCCGCCTCTCCATCGACCTGCTCACCCTCGGCGATGCGAACGGCCTCGTGCCCGCGTCGGCCGACGAGCAGACGCCGACGATCACGGCCGCCGGATGGCGGCTGCGCGCTGCCGCAGACGGGCCATGCGGCACGGGTGAGGAGGCTCCCTGGGAGGTCGAGGGCCGCCGCAACGCCGGCAAAGCCCTCGGGTGGGGCTTCGGCAAGGTCGTCGACGGGATCCCGGGGTTCGAGGGCGCCAAGCTCGCCTACCAGGGGGCCCAGGCTCTGCTCGCGGTGGCCTCGATGATGGCGAAGTTCGCCGCCATGCAGTCGAACTTCTCGATGGGCGGGGCACCGCTCGTGCGCACCAAGGACCGCACAGCCGGTGAACGTCGCGAGATCGCCATCGCGCTCAGCTACGCCCCGGAGACGCTCGAGGATGTACGCCAGTGCCTGTCCGCCCTGCTCGCGCCGCTCGGCATCGATCTGTCCGATCACCTGCAGGGTGCGGCTTCCGGGGTCGACGTCGACCTGTTCCTGAAGAACGACCGCCTGCAGTACAGCGCTGAGCGCAGCGGAACGGGCAGTTATCGCCAGCAGACCGGTCAGAACGGCATCGCGACCTTCCCGGTGCTCGGCAAGCCCCAGGCAGAGCGGCTCCCGTCGGGAGCCGAGCCCGAAGAGGTGACGGCTCGGGTGCGGGCCGATGCCAACGTCGAGGGCGCCGACCTGATGAAGGATCTGGTGGCGCTGGGCTGGGAGGCGCTCGGCAAGAGCATCCCCTCGATGCTCGCCAACATCGCCGCGCGCATGAAGCTCGTGTCGTTCACATGGGACGTCCCGGTGCGCGACTGGAAGCTCGTCGCCGACATCGACGTCGTGCTCTCGGGCACCCTCTGGGCCCACTCCGGCATCAGCACCGGCGGGCGATCCGAGAGCCCGTGCGGCACCTGGATGATGCACATGTCGACGACGGCCGACGGCACGATCGAGTCCCAGCAGCCCACCCGCGTCACGGCGCACTACCTCACGGAGCAGGCCGGCGGCGAGACGATCTCGGGCCTCGTGTTCTACCCCGCGGGGTCGAGCCCGGACGACATCGCGATCGTCGAGAGCGGTGCCGAGCTCGCCCATATCGGGGTCGACTACTCGGTGACCAAGTCCGAGTCGGCACCGGGCGAGGACCCGATGCCCCCGCATTACGAGGAGCCGGGCGTCGGCGGATGCGCTGACGGCGGCGGGGTGGGCTCCGCACCGCCCCAGCCCGACTGCGGACCGCGCGACTACGCGGGCATCGCGACCCTCGTCGTGGCCGACGGCACGCTGCGTGTGCTCGCCGACCAACCGGGCGCGAAGCCCTGGGCGAGCTGCGGATGGGCGACGCCGTTCGCCGACCCGCTGTCGCCTCCCAGCAGCATGGGGGCATGCGCGTCCGCGACGCCGACAGGGGGTGAGGTGCCCTCGGCCGACTCCGTCTTCAACGAGCGCGGCACGTTCGAGATCACCGGTGCGCTCGGCTGCTCCCGCGACGGGGATGGCAGCCTGCAGCGGTTCACGTTCGAGTGGACGCTCACCTTCTGCCGGGTCGTCGACGGCACCTCGAGCTGTCACCGCTGAGCAGCACCGGCGCCCCTAGTTCTCGGAACTGGGGTGATTCGACAGGGTCCCGCAGCGCTCCGCGGGGCCACACTGATCCCCGGCCGTACACCGGCCGCTTCACACCTGAAGGAGTCCTCACATGTCCTCGCACCACCACCACGCACCTCGGCGACGCACAGCCGTCGTCGCGCTGCTCACCGCATCCGCCGCCGTTCTGAGCGGCTGCAGCCTGTTGCCGACCGGCGCGCCCGCTCAGAAGGCGGTCGACTTCGACAACGTGCAGTCCGCGACCGTCTACATCAAGGGCCAGGGCACGTTCATCGAACCGGGCACCACCTCCTCGTCTGAGTACGGCTGGGTGGGCTCGGGTTTCATCGTCGACGCTACGGGCCTCGCCATCACCAACAACCACGTCGTCGTCGGCGCGGGAACGCTCTCCGGATACCTCGGGGGAGACCCCGACGAGGAGGTGAAGGTGAAGGTGCTCGGGGCATCCGAGTGCCTCGACCTCGCCGTCGTGCAGCTCGAGGGCAAGAAGTTCCCGTTCCTCGGCTGGCACAAGGGCGAGATCAAGACCGGTCTCGACGTCTACTCCGCGGGCTACCCCTTCGGCGCGGCCGAGGAGTTCACCCTCACACGCGGCATCGTGTCGAAGAACGACTTCTCCTTCGACACGCAATGGGCCTCCCTCGCGCACGTGATCGAGCACGACGCGCGCATCCGCGGCGGAAACTCGGGCGGACCGCTGATCGACCCCGACGGTGCGATCGTGGGTGTCAACTACGCGGGCAACGATTCGCTCGACTACAACTACGCCATCCACCGCGATGTCGTGCAGGAGGCCTTCGCGGCGCTCTCCAAGGGGGAGCGCGTGGCGTCGATCGGCGTCAACGCGAAGGCCTGGCAGTCGGATGACGGCTCGCTCGCCGGCGTCTGGGTGCAGTCGGTGGAGGCGGGCGGTCCCGCGGATGCCGCAGGCGTCGAGCCGGGCGACCTGATCTACAAGCTCGGCGGCGTGAGCGTGGGTACCGACGGAACCCTCGCCGACTACTGCAAGGTGCTCGACACCCAGGGCGTCGACGGCACGATCGACGTGGACGTGTACCGGCCCACGGCCGACGCGCTGCTGACCGGGCAGATCAACGGCAAGGAGCTCTCGGTCACCCAGACGGGCGTGTTCGGCGGCGGCAACACGAACTCGGGCGGCTTCACGACAGTCGAGGATGACAGTGGGCGTCTCTCGGTGAGCGTTCCGAGCGAGTGGAGCCAGGTCAGCGGCGGCAGCGTCAACGACGGCGCACGCGACTGGTACAGCGTTTCGGCTTCGACCGACCTGAACGGCTTCCAGTCCTCGTTCGCCACCGCCGGGATGCAGTTGCTCGCAACCGATCCGAGCTACTCGCCGGATGCCGCCCTCGCCCAGTTCGACTTCAGCAGCGCGTGCTCGGTCGTCACCGCATCCGGGAACTACGACGACGGCTACTACCGAGGCGTGTACAGCGAGTACGACTGCGACGGCACCTACGAGTTCGTCCTCGCCACGCAGGACTACGGCGGCAGCGGCACGGTTGTGTTGATCGGGCAGCTGATCACCGACTACGAGCAGGACACCGTGCTCTCGCAGCTGCTCAACACCTTCCAGCTCACCTGACCGGTGCCCGGGCAGGGTCGCCCGAGGACCGGCCCTGCTCGGGTACCCACCTCCCGAAGGTCCTCGACCACCACCGGGCTGCCGGCCGTCACCCGTAGTCGGGTGCGGCCGGCAGCCCGAAGTACTCTTCGAGCGTGCGGATGCCGCGATCGTGCATGTCGGTCGCCACATCGACCCCCACATAGCGGAAGTGCCACGGCTCGTAGGTGTAGCCCACGATCGGCTGCCAGCCGTCGCCGTAGCGCAGGATGAAGCCGTACTTCCACGAGTTCGCCGCGAGCCACCGGCCTCCCGCCGTATCGGCGAAGCAGCGGCTGAGGTTGCAGCCGGCCCCATCGTCGAGGTCGACCGCGAGTCCCGTCTGGTGCTCCGAGTTGCCGGGGCGCGCGGAATGCGTGTCGGCGCCCGAGACGCCTTCACGTGCGACGAAACCGTTGTAGATCGTCTGCTGGCGCGCGAAGCTCCGATACGCGCTCGACATGCGCAGGGTGATGCCTGCGGCGGCCATGTCGGCGCGCATCCGCTCGAGCGGCGCGACGAGCTCGCTGCGCACCTGCGTCGCACCCGGGATGCCGGAGGGGGTCACGAGGCCCGGCGGCACGTAGTCGGCGGCGAGCCCGCGGCGCTTGTTGACGACGGCCGTGAGCGACGCGGGGTCGGGAACGCGGATGCCGGTGCCGCCCGGCGAGGCCGGCGTTCGCGCCGCGTCCGAGGAGGCGATGACGGCGTCGACAGCTGCCCGGTAGGCGGTGAGCGTCTCGGCGAAGGCCGTCGGCTGGGTCGTCGGGAGGGCGCCGAGCAGCTGGTGCAGGGCCGCCCGGGTGTCCTCGCCCGCGTCGGAGCGCTCTGTGAGAACCGCGGTGCCGGCTGTCTGAGCCGCCCCCAGGTAGTCGCCGATCGCGGTCGCCAACTCGTCGGCCGCCTGCTCGAGCCGCTCGGCCTGCGCGTTCGCGAGCTTCGCGTCGTCCGAGGAGAGCTTCGCCTGGAGTCGCAACGCGGATGCTGCCGCGCGGTCGTCACCCTCGGGCGCGGCGACACGTCGGTCGCCGAAGAAGCCCACCGGGTCGCCGTCGGCGTCTCGCACCTCGCCTGCAGCAGCGCGCGCCTCCCGCAGGGCGGGCAGCGCTGCCTCGTCGAGTCCCGCTCCCGTGATGGTGAGACCCTCATCCGTCGCATCGATCGACGCACCGAGCGCGGTCGACGCGGCGCCGATCCGCTCGAGGGCGGTGTCGAGCGCGTCTTCGGCGTCGGCGACCGCGCGCTCCGCCGCGCGGCGCTCGCCGGCGGCCGCTTGGGCGTCGATGTTCACGGCCACGAGTACCCCCGCCACGAGCGCGAGCACGAGCAGGACGGCACCGCCCGCGATCACCAGGATGCGGGCGCGGCGGCCGAGACGCGCTCGGCGCGGGCGCAGGGCGGGGGCGTCTGCCTCGGTCACGCGACGAGCCTAGCGACGGTCGCGAGGCCTGCTATCGCTCCAGCAGCGCCGAGAAACGACCCTCGGGATCGAGGGCGTGGGTGATGGCATCGGAGATCTCGGTGAGCTGGGCCAGTTGTTCGCGGCTCAGCGAGTCGATGACGACGCGGCGCACGAGCGCGATGTGCTCGGGGGTCGCGCGCACGAGCTCGCGGCGGCCGACGTCGGTGAGGCGCACGTTGGTGGCACGGCGGTCCTCCGGACAGGGCACGCGCTCGACGGCGCCGCGGCGCTCGAGACGCGTGACGACATGCGAGAGACGGGGGAGGGTGGCGTTCGTGCCGGCCGCGAGGTCCGACATCCGGCGCGTCTGATCGGGCGAGAAGCGCAGGAACGACAGCACGGCGAACTCGAAGTGGGTCATGTCGGCGTCGCGCTGCAGCTGCGAGTCGAGGGCGCTCGGCAGCAGCTCGAGCATGGTCACGAGCGACAGCCAGGCGGCGGATTCCTCGGCGTCGAGGCGGGGGACGAGGCGGGTCATGGAGTTCAGTCTACGGGAATAGTTGCCGGCACAACTATGTTGTGCCTATGGTTGACACAACAACCTTTTGGAAGGATTCCCCGCAATGACCTCGATCAGCATCATCGGCATCGGCAACATGGGCAGCGCCATCACCGGCATCGCCGCGAAGAGCGGCGCGCAGGTGCAGGTTATCGCCCGCGACTTGGCCAAGGCTCAGGAGCTCGCCGGCAGCACCGGCGCCACCGCAGCGACCTTCGGCGACGCGCTCACGGGCGACATCGTCGTGCTCGCGATCCCGTTCCCCGCGGTCGACGACGTCGTGCAGACGTACGGCGCCCAGCTCGACGGGAAGGTCGTGGTCGACATCACGAACCCCGTCGACTTCTCGACCTTCGACGCGCTCGTCGTGCCGTCGGACTCCTCGGCCGCCGCGGTGATCGCCGAGAAGGTGCCCGGCGCCCGTGTCGTCAAGGCCTTCAACACCAACTTCGCCGCGACTCTCGCCACCGGTTCGGTCGGCGAGGCGACGACCACGGTTCTCGTGGCGGGCGACGACCAGGCCGCGAAGGACGCCGTGATCGGCTTCGTGCGCGGTGGGGGCCTCCAGGCCGAGGACGCCGGCTCGCTCAAGCGCGCTCGCGAGCTCGAGGGCCTGGGCTTCCTGCAGCTCACCCTCGCCGCCGGCGAGAAGATCGGCTGGGACGCCGGCTTCGCCGTCGCCAAGTAACCCGCGTCGTGTCGAAAATGCAGGAGTACCCGGGCGTGTCGCCGAGTTGAGCCCCCGCATGCCGGGGGTGCGGCGCAGGGACTCCTGCATTTTCGACGTGGGATGAGGTCGCGCGACGGCCGAGGGAGACGCGAAAGGCCCCACTTGTATACAAGTGGGGCCTTTTCGGGTTGGTTCGTAGCGTAACCACGCACCATTGTATACATTGAGGGGGTGAGCATCCCGACGGGGCGCGCGAGCGATCGCGCGTACGACACCCTGCGGCGCGAGATCCTGCAATGGAGACTCGCCCCCGGCACCGTGCTGGGCGAGGTCGAACAAGCCGCCCGGCTGGGCATCTCCCGCACCCCGCTGCGTGAGGCGCTGTCGCGGCTCGCGGCCGACGGCCTCGTCGAGACCCAGACCGGTCGCGGGCTCGTCGTGGCCGCGGTGTCGCCGGATGCCGTGCGCGGCCTGTTCGAGTTGCGCGAGGCCCTCGAGACCGCCGCCGCAGCCCTCGCCGCCGAGCGGCGCGACCCTGCCCGTTTCGCCGAACTGGCCGACGCGTTCGACGGGGCGGCCGCGCTCGTCGAGCAGGGCGATCTCGACGCCTACTACGCGCTCGTCGCGCGATTCGACGACGCCATCGACGCGAGCCTCGACAACGCGTATCTCGTGGGAGCGCTGCGAGGCGTGCGCACCCACCTGCAGCGCATCCGCCGCCTGGCGCAAGACGACCCCGCCCGCCTCGTGCGAGCGGCATCCGAGCACCGCACGATCGCCGAAGCCATCCGCGACGGCGAGTCCGAGCTCGCCCGCACCGCGACCTACGTGCACCTGCGGGCGAGTCTGCGCCACATCCGATCCACCCCGCACCTCGATGCGGCCCGACCGAAGGAGAGCCTGTGAAGCTCCACCCCGTCCGCACCCACCGCAGCGAGGAGAACCTCGCGCGCGAGGACGAGCTCGCCTGGAAGATCGCGCAGGTCGCCGCCGACCCGGTCGCCGTCGAGCCCGAGGTCTCGGACATGATCGTGAACCGGGTGATCGACAACGCCGCCGTCGCGGCCGCCTCGCTCGCCCGCGGTCCCGTCGTCGCCGCGCGTGGCCAGGCGCTCGCCCGTCCGCAGGCGGATGCGCGTCCCGGCCACGCGGGATCCCGCGTCTTCGGCGTCGACGGGGCGTACCAGCCCGAGTGGGCCGCCTGGGCCAACGGCGTGGCCGTGCGCGAGCTCGACTACCACGACACCTTCCTCGCGGCCGAGTACTCGCATCCGGGCGACAACATCCCGCCCATCCTCGCCGTCGCCCAGCACGCCGGCGCCGACGGGGCCGCCCTCGTGCGCGGCATCGCGACCGGATACGAGATCCAGATGGATCTCGTGCGCGCCATCAGCCTGCACAAGCACAAGATCGACCACGTCGCCCACCTCGGCCCGTCGGCGGCCGCGGGAATCGGCACGCTGCTCGGCCTCGCCCCCGAGGTCATCTACCAGGCGATCGGCCAGGCCCTGCACACCACGACCGCGACCCGCCAGTCGCGCAAGGGGCAGATCTCCACCTGGAAGGCGCACGCGCCCGCGTTCGCCGGCAAGATGGCTGTCGAGGCCATCGACCGCGCGATGCGCGGCCAGACCTCGCCCGCGCCCATCTGGGAGGGCGAGGACGGCGTCATCGCCTGGCTGCTCGACGGGCCCGAGGGCCGCTACGAGGTGCCGCTGCCCGAGCCCGGCGAGGCCAAGCGCGCGATCCTCGACAGCTACACCAAGGAGCACTCGGCCGAGTACCAGGCGCAGGCGTGGATCGACCTCGCCCGCAAGCTCGGCACCGAGCACCCCGAGCTGCGGAACCCGGATGCCGTGCGCGCGATCGTGCTGCACACCAGCCACCACACGCACTACGTGATCGGCTCGGGTTCGGGCGACCCGCAGAAGTACGACCCGACCGCGAGCCGCGAGACGCTCGACCACTCGATCCCGTACATCTTCACGGTCGCACTGCAGGACGGTGCGTGGGATCACGTCGGCTCCTACGCCCCCGAACGCGCCGCGCGCCCCGAGACCGTCGCGCTCTGGCGCAAGGTCACGACCGCCGAAGACCCGGAGTGGACCCGGCGCTACCACTCGGAGGACCCCGATGAGAAGGCCTTCGGGGGACGCGTCGAGATCGAGCTCGCCGACGGCTCGCGTGTCGTCGACGAGATCGCCGTCGCCGACGCGCACCCGCTGGGAGCGCGGCCGTTCGTGCGCGCCGACTACGTCGCCAAGTTCCGCACGCTCGCCGCCGGCGTGCTCGCGGACGCCGAGATCGAGCGGTTCCTCGGGCTCGCCGAGCGGCTGCCCGAGCTGAGCCCGGCGGAGGTCGCCGCTCTCAACATCGTCGCGGCCGGTCTGCCGGTCGCACCGGAAGGACTGTTCTGATGCTGCACTCGAAACTCACCGCATCCGCGAAGCGCCAGGCGCTGCGCGCTCGGCTCGCATCCGGGGAGCTCGTGCGGATGCCGGGCGCCTTCAATCCGCTCTCGGCGCGGCTCATCGAGGACAAGGGCTTCGACGGCGTCTACATCTCGGGTGCGGTGCTCGCCGCCGACCTGGGCCTGCCCGACATCGGGCTCACGACGCTCACCGAGGTGTCGCAGCGCGGCGCCCAGATCGCGCGCGTGACCGATCTTCCGACGCTCATCGACGCCGACACGGGCTTCGGCGAGCCCATGAACGTCGCGCGCACCGTGCAGGTGCTCGAGGACGCGGGTATCTCAGGCATGCACCTCGAGGACCAGGTCAACCCGAAACGCTGCGGGCACCTGGATGGGAAGGCCGTCGTCGACGAGGCGACCGCGCTCAAGCGCATCCGCGCCGCCGTCGAGGCGCGCCGCGATCCCGACTTCCTCATCATGGCGCGCACCGACATCCGCGGCGTCGAGGGCCTCGAGGCCGCGAAGGACCGCGCCAAGAAGCTCGTCGATGCGGGCGCCGACGCGATCTTCCCGGAGGCGATGGCCGACCTCGCCGAGTTCGAGGCCATCCGTGCCGCCGTCGACGTGCCGATCCTGGCCAACATGACGGAGTTCGGCAAGTCCGAGCTGTTCACGACGCAGCAGCTCGCCGACGTCGGGGTCAACATCGTGATCTTCCCGGTGTCGCTGCTGCGGCTCGCGATGGGGGCCGCGGAGCGCGGCCTCGACACGATCCTCGCCGAGGGCAGCCTCACGAACCGCGTGCCCGAGATGCAGACGCGTGCGAGGCTGTACGAACTGGTCGACTACGCGGGGTACTCGGAGTTCGACGCCGGCGTCTACACCTTCGACCTCGCCAACAACAGGAGCTGACATGAGCGAACCCGACATCAAGAAGGGACTCGCGGGCGTCGTCGTCGACGTGACCGCGATCTCGAAGGTCAACCCCGAGACGAACTCGCTGCTGTACCGGGGGTACCCCGTGCAGGAGCTCTCCGCGAACTGCACCTTCGAGGAGGTCGCCTACCTGCTGTGGCACGGAGAGCTGCCGACGCCGGTGCAGCTCGAGGAGCTGCAGGCCTTCGAGCGCGCGCACCGTGCGCTCTCCGGTGTCGCCAAGGACGCGATCGACCTACTGCCGCTCGAGGCTCACCCCATGGATGTCGTGCGCACCGCGGTGTCGGCCTACGGCGCCGCCGATCCCTCGGCCGCCGACGCGAGCCCCGAGGCGCAGCTCGACCAGGCCATGCGCCTCTGGGCCCAGCTTCCCGCGATCGTCGCGTACACGCAGCGCCGCCTGCGCGACGAGGAGGTCGTGGAGCCTCGTGACGATCTCGGCTATTCGGCGAACTTCCTGCACATGACCTTCGGCGAGGTTCCGGATCTCGTGGTCGTCACGGCGTTCGATGTCTCGATGATCCTCTACGCGGAGCACTCCTTCAACGCCTCGACCTTCACGGCGCGCGTCGTGACCTCGACGATGGCCGACCTCTACTCGGCCGTCACGGCCGCGATCGGAGCGCTCAAGGGGCCGCTGCACGGCGGCGCCAACGAGGCGGTCATGCACATGTTCGACGAGATCATCTTCGCCGACCGCGCGGAGGGCTGGTTGGATGCGGCGCTCGCCGAGAAGCGCAAGATCATGGGCTTCGGGCATCGGGTCTACAAGAACGGCGACTCACGGGTGCCGACGATGAAGGCCGCGCTCGACACGCTTCTCGCGGAGTACGACCGCCCCGACCTCGGCGATCTCTACACCGCGCTCGAGACGGCGATGGACGCGCGCAAGGGCATCAAGCCCAACCTGGACTACCCGTCCGGCCCCGCCTACCACCTCATCGGCTTCGACACCGAGCTCTTCACCCCGCTCTTCGTCGCGAGCCGGGTGACGGGCTGGACGGCGCACATCCGGGAGCAGGCGGCGGCCAACGCGCTCATCCGCCCGCTCTCGGAGTACGTGGGCCTCGACGAGCGCCATCTCTGATCGCACGAACGCTGCAGCGCTTGCCCGTGCGCGCCGGAGATCCCCGGTGCGTCGTGGCAAGCGCTGCAGCGCTTCGCAGCCAGCTGTTCGCTAGGTGCGCATGATCGACCCGCCGGCACGCACACGCGAGACCGCGTCGACCGTGGCGGCGAGCACGAGCACACCGCCCGTGACGATGTAGTTCACGCCCGCGGGCAGGTTCAGCAGACCCAGTCCGTTCGCGATGACCGCGATGACGAGCGCGCCGATTGCCGCGTGCATGAGGCGCCCGCGACCGCCGAAGAGGCTCACGCCGCCGACGACGGCGGCGGCCACACCGCTCAGCACGGTGTCGGTGCCGAAACCGGCGTTGACCGATCCGACCTTGCTCGCGCTGAACACACCCGCGACGACCGCGAGGGTGGAACCGATCACGAAGGCGAGCCAGCGGATCGAGATCACCTTGATGCCCGAGCGACGGGCCGCCTCGGCATTGCCGCCGATCGCGTAGATGTAGCGCCCGAACTTCGTGCGGTCGAGCATGAACGTGCCCATCCAGAGGATGAGCAGCACGATCGGCAGCACGATCGGCACGCCTTCGATGGCCTTGATGCTCGACGAGCGGTTGGTGCTCAGCACGCCGACGACGAAGCCACCGACCACGGCGATGACGGCGAGCTTGGCCCAGACGAGCGCGATGGTGCGATTCGGCACCCCCGCACGCGTGCGGCGGAAGCGGTCCCACATCGAGGTGCCGAACGACACCAGGAGGATCACGCCGAGCATGACCCAGCCGGCCCAGATCGGCATGTTCGAGTTCTGGATCGCGAGGAACTCGGGGATCTGGATGCGGAAGACACCGCCCGCCCCGAGCAAGATGAGCGTGACCCCCTGAAGGCCGATGAAGAGGCCCAGCGTGACGACGAACGACGGGATGCCGACTCGCGCCACGAAGAAGCCGATGAAGGTGCCGATCACGACACCGACGCCGAGCGCGATGATGAGCGCCAGGATCCAGTTCATGTTGAGGCCGTCGGGCTTGGTCAGCACCACGAACGCCGACATCGCGACGCCCGAGGTGACGCCGGCCGAGAGGTCGATCTCACCGAGCAGGATGGTGAGCGTGAGCGCCATGGCCAGCATCACGAGCGACGCTGCCTGGGTGAGCAGGTTCGCGAAGTTGCGCTCGGTGAGGAAGTACTGCTGGCCGAGCATCGTCTCGCTCAGCACCGTGAAGAGGATCACGAGCACCACGAGGCCGCCGATGGCGGGAAGGGCGCCCATGTCGCCGTGACGGACACGCTGGAAGTAGGCGCGCACCTGGTCGAGGATGCCGCCCTCCTGGCCGGCGCCGATGAAACCGCCCTCGGCGGGAAGGCTCGTGGTGTCGGTACGCGGGGGAGTGGGGGTGGCGGGGGTCTTGGTCATGCGCTGACTCCGTCGTAGGTCTTGCTGCCGGTGATGTAGCCCACGACGTCGTCGCTCGTGGTCTCGCTCGTCGGGATGGAGGCGACCATCGTGCCCAGGTAGAGCACGTTGATGTAGTCCGCCACCTTGAAGACGTCCTGCAGGTTGTGGCTGATGATGATGACGGCGACGCCCTGATCGGCGAGCCGACGCACGAGGTTGAGCACCTGCTCGGTCTGGGCGACGCCGAGCGCCGCGGTGGGCTCGTCGAGCACCACGAGCTTGGCCTTCTTGAGCACCGAGCGGGCGATCGCGACGGTCTGGCGCTGGCCGCCCGAGAGCGACGACACCTTCTGGCGCACGGACTTCACGGTGCGCACCGAGAGCGAGCGCAGGGTCTCGCTCGCCTCGCGCTCCATCTGCCCTTCATCGAAGGTGATGCCGCGCACCTCCTCGCGGCCGAGGAACATGTTCTGCACGATGTCGAGGTTGTCGCACAGCGCGAGGTCCTGGTACACGACCTCGATGCCGAGGTGCGAGGAGTCGCGGGGCGAGTGCAGGTGCACGACCTCGCCCTCGAAGCGCACTTCTCCGCCGTCGTAGGGTTGCACGCCGGCCAGCCCCTTGATGAGGGTCGACTTGCCGGCACCGTTGTCGCCGACGAGCGCGGTGACCTTGCCCGCATACGCTTTGAGGTCGACGCCTTTCAGCACGCTGACGGGGCCGAAGCTCTTCACGATTCCGGAGAGTTCGATGAGGGGCGCATCCATCGGGCCCCCTCCTTTCTGGGACGACATCGTCCCGTCTGTCATGTTCCCACCGGAGTGGGTCGTCGTGGGAAGGGGCCCCGCGCCGTGGATGCGATCCCGGCGCGGGGCCCCTCCTCGCAGGTGTTACTTGACGCCGTACTTCTCGCACGCGGCGGCGACGTCACCGGTGCAGAGCTCCGAGGCGCTGGCGTTGCCGTCGTCGATGACCTTCTGAACCTCTTCCGGTCCGACGAGCACGGGGGTGACGGCGATGTACGGGGTGCCGTCGTCGAGCTTCTTGTCGGCGGTGGGCTTCTCACCGTTGAGCAGCTTGATGGCGAGGTCGGATGCCGCCTTCGCCTCGAGCTGGAACGGCTTGTAGACCGTCGCGGTCTGCTTGCCGAGCAGCACGTTCTGGAGCCCTGCGACCGAGGCGTCCTGACCCGAGACGGGAACGGTCAGACCGTTCTTGTCGAGGATCGAGATGACACCCGCGGCGTTGGCGTCGTTCGCCGACCACACCGCGTCGACCTTGCCACCGAGCGAGGTCAGCGCCTGCTCGAAGTTCGTGGCCGACTTCTCGGTGTCCCAGACACCGGTGGGCTCGGCGGCCGGCTTGATGCCCGCAGCCTCCATGACCGACACGGCACCGTCGTGGAACATCTTCGCGTTGCCGTCGGACGGGTCGCCGCCCATGTACACGACGACCGCGCTCGCCGGGTCCTTGCCCGCGGCCTTGAGGCCGTCGACGACCGACTGGCCCTCGAGCTCGCCGACCTTCACGTTGTCGAAGGAGACGTAGTAGTCCGCGCCGGAGATCGGACGGTCGTAGGCGATGACGGGCACGCCCTCCGACTTGGCCTTGTCGACGACGGCGGAGCCGGCGCCCTGGTAGTCGACGACGAGCATGACGCCGCAGCCCTTGGAGAACTGCTGGTCGGCGATGGTCGCCATCTTGTCGGTGCTGCCCTGCGCGTTCTGGATGTCGGCCTCGAAGCCGGCGTCCTTGAACGCCTTCTCGAGGGCGGGGCGGTCGCCGTTCTCCCAGCGGTCCGACGACTCGGTGTCGGGCAGGATGACGCAGGCACGCGTGGAGGCGGTGCCCCCGGTGTTCGTGCCTCCGCCGTTGTCGGTCGTGGAACATCCGGCAAGAACCAGCGCGGAGGCGCCGGCGAGTGCAGCGAGCGAAATCAGCGATGACTTCTTCACGTCACTCCCTTTCTCATGGTGTGAGGGGGAACTTCCTCGAAGTACCACGGTTCGGCTGTGAACGGTGGCAGTGCGATTGTGCACTGCATTCAAGAGTTGAAGATACCCGTCGCGGCGCGTTTTCGGTAACTATTCGGTAACGGGCCGAGAAACCAAGGCGATTCCGGGGGACAGCGGCTGCCGTCCTCGGGGTGCATTCACTTCACGATGTGAAGGCTTAGCCCCGCAGCCGCTCGAGCACGGCGTCATGCAGCGATCCGTTCGTGGCGATCACGCTCAGCTCGTCGAGCCCGTCGGTCCCGGTCGCCGTGGTGACCCGGCCACCCGCCTCGGTGATGATCGGCACGAGTGCCGCGACATCCCACGGCTTCACGTCGAACTCGCCGGCGATGTCGATCGCACCCTCGGCGAGCAGCATGTACGACCACAGATCGCCGAAGGCCCGGGTGCGTCCCACCTCGCGCGAGAGGGCCACGAGGCGGTCGAGGTAGCCGTACTGATCCCAGGTCTGCAGGTTGTTGTAGCTGAGGGTCGCGTCTTCGAGCGATGCGACCCCGCTCACCCGAAGGGCACGCGCCTCGCCGCCGTCGTGCTGCATCCAGGCCCCGTGGCCCACGGCACCCCACCAGCGTCGCCCAAGCGCGGGCGCGCTCACCACGCCGACCACCGGCACCCCATCGACGGTCAAGGCGATGAGCGCACCCCAGATGGGCACACCGCGCGCGAAGTTGCTCGTGCCGTCGATCGGGTCGATGATCCACTGGCGGCGCGACTCGCCCGCGCTTCCGAACTCCTCGCCGAGCACGGCGTCATCCGGGCGCGCCTTCTCCAGATGCGTACGGATCATGCGCTCGACGCGTGTGTCGGCATCCGTGACGATCGACTTGTCGGCCTTCAGCTGGATGCCGAGGTCCTGCGAACGGTAGCGGTCCATCGCGATGAGGTCGGCTTCGGCGGCGAGCGTCAGCGCGACCGCGAGGTCGTCGGCGAGAGTGGGGTCGGCGGGGGAGTCGCTCACGCTCCGAGCCTATTCGTGCTCACCGGCGTCGGCACTCGATCGGCCGGGCGTTCGCGCACGGCCGGCCGATCGGCCGCGCGCCGCGGACTATCGCGGCGCCAAGACGAACAGCAGCCGCCGCAGCGAGTCCACGCGCGCAGGATCCACCTCGCCGCGCTCGATCGCCTCGTCGAGCGCGCAATCGGGGGCATCGGCGAGGTGGGTGCAGCCGCGCGGGCAGTCCGCGGCGATCGCAGCCAGATCCGGGAAGCCGCGCAGGATGTTGTCGGGATCCACGTGCCCCAGCCCGAAGGAGCGCACGCCGGGCGTGTCGACGATCCACCCGCCCGTCGGCACGCGGAGCGACACGGTCGACGATGAGGTGTGCCGCCCACGGCCGGTCACCGCATTCACGACGCCGGTGGCGCGCTCGGTGCCGGGCACGAGAGCGTTGACGAGCGTCGACTTGCCGACCCCGGAGTGGCCGACCGCGACCGTCGTATGGCCCGCGAGCATGGGCGCGAGCTCGTCGACCGGCCAGTGGTCTTGCGCGCTGCGGATCACGGGGACATCGAGCCCGGCGAAGTTCGCCAGGAACGGCTCGGGGTCGGCGAGATCGGTCTTCGTGATCACCATGATCGGATGGATGCCGGCGTCATACGCCGCCACGAGGTAGCGGTCGACGAGACGGGGGCGTGGCTCCGGGTTCGCGGCGGCCACCACGATGAGCAGCTGGTCGGCGTTCGCGACGATGATGCGTTCGACCGCATCCGTGTCATCGGCGCTGCGTCGCAGCAGGGTGGTGCGGGGCTGGATGCGCACGATGCGAGCGAGGGTGCCCACCTCACCGGACACGTCGCCCACGACGTCGACGCGGTCGCCCGTGACGATCGCCTGGTCGCGCAGCTCGCGGGCACGCGTCGCCGTCGCCGGATGCTCGCCCGGGGTGTCGGCGTCGATGAGCACCGTGTAGCGGCCGCGGTCGACCGAGAGCACGCGTGCCACGACGGAGTCGTCGTGGGTGGGGCGGATCTTGCTGCGCGGCCGGTTGCCCTTCGGGTTCGGCCGCACCCGCACATCCGACTCGTCCCAGGCGTCGAAGCCCTCGGCGTCGTCGTCGTCGCTGAGCCAGCTCACGCGGGAGCCCCGGCGCTCACAGCGGCAGCGACTCCCAGTGCGTGCCCGCCGCGTCGCGAGCGAGCATCCCGCGCCACAGCTCGGGGAACTCGGGCAACGTCTTCGCGGTCGTGCCGATGTCGTCGACGGTGACCCCCGGCACGACGAGACCGGCAAGCGCCCCCGAGGTCGCCATCCGATGATCGGCATATGCCTCCCAGGCGCCGCCGTGCAGCGGGCGAGGGTGGATCTCGAGCGACTCGGGATGCTCGATCACCTCGCCGCCGAGGCGGCCGATCTCGGTCGCGAGCGCGGTGAGGCGGTCGGTCTCGTGCCCTCGCAGGTGCCCGATGCCCGTGATGGCGCTCGGCCCGTCGGCGAAGGCGAGTAGCGTCGCGACCGTCGGGGCCAGCTCGCCGCCGATCGACAGGTCGAAATCTGCAGCGTGCAGGGCCGCACCCTCGCGCACCCCCGCGCCGCCGTCGACCGTCACGCTGTCGCCCGCGCGGGTGACGGTCGCGCCGAGCCGTGGAAGCAAGGTCAGGAACTCGTCGCCGACCTGCGTCGTCTCGCGCGGCCAGCCCTCGATCGTGACCGTGCCGCCTGCGAGCAATGCGGCCGCCAGGAACGGGCCCGCGTTGGAGAGATCGGGCTCGATCGTCACATCCTGGGCGTGAATCGGCTGCGGCGCGACCACCCACACGCCCGGCTCCGGCTCATCGACCCGCACGCCTCGCGCCTCGAGGCAGGCGATCGTCATGCGGATGTGGGGCATGCTCGGCAGGCGCTCGCCCGTGTGGCGCAACGTGAGCCCCTCGGAGAACCGGGGGGCGGCGAGCAGCAGGCCCGAGACGAACTGACTGGATGCCGACGCGTCGATCGCGAGTTCGCCGCCGCGCACCTCACCCGTGCCGTGCACGGTGAAGGGCATCGTGCCGCGCCCGTCATCGCTCACCTCGACGCCGAGCCCGCGCAGGGCGTCGATGGTCGTGCGCATGGGGCGTTGGCGTGCGTACGGATCGCCGTCGACGCTCGTCGGCCCGAGGGCGAGGGCGGCGACGATGGGCAGGAAGCGCATCACCGTGCCCGCGAGGCCCGCGTCGATCGAGCCGCCGAGCAGCTCGCCGGGGGTCACGCGCAGGTCGGGACCGAACGCCCCGTCACCCGGCACCTGCTCGATGTCCACTCCCAGGGCGCGCAGGCCTTCGACCATGAGCGTCGTGTCGCGCGAGTGCAACGGTCGGTGGATCATCGACGGGCCGTCGGCGAGTGCGGCGAGCACCAGTTCCCGATTCGTGAGGCTCTTCGAGCCCGGCAGGGTCAGGCGTGCGGAGAGCGGCGCCTGGGCGACAGGCGCCTCCCACGGGCCGGAGGCGGCATCCGGAACCTCGGCGATCCCGTAGAGGGTCGTCGGCTCTTCGGCCTTGCCCGGAAAACCCGGGAAGAGCTCCTTGTTGTCGCTGGAATATCGCAGTACACCCATCGGTTATCCAGGGTAGTGCCGAAACGGATCGAGAGGAGCGAGCGTGCCCGTGCTCGAGATGCCGACCCTCGCAGGCCGCGCCCTGCCGCTCGGAATAGACTCGTCGCCGATGGTTGACACCGCGCGCCCCGAGCCCGGCCCCGACGAGCTGCGGAGGCTCTTCACCGAACAGGCGATCCCGTACATGGACCAGCTGTATGCAGCGGCCATGCGCATGACGCGCAACCCCGCGGATGCCGGGGACCTCGTGCAGGAGACCTACACGAAGGCGTTCGGTGCGTTCGCCGGCTTCGAGCAGGGCACCAACCTCAAGGCGTGGCTGTACCGCATCCTCACCAACACCTACATCAACAGCTACCGCAAGAACCAGCGGAACCCGTACCAGGGCACCCTCGACGAACTCGAGGACTGGCAGCTGGGCTCGGCGGAGTCTCTCACCCAGGGACGCACGACCCGATCCGCCGAAGCCGAGGCGATCGACCACCTCCCCGACAGCGACGTCAAAGAGGCACTGCAGTCGATCCCCGAGGACTTCCGGCTCGCCGTGTACCTCGCGGATGTCGAAGGCTTCGCCTACCAGGAGATCGCGGACATCATGAAGACCCCCGTCGGCACGGTGATGAGCCGACTCCACCGCGGACGCCGCCTGCTGCGCGAGCGGCTCGCCGAATACGCCCGTGAGCGTGGGTACACCGTCGCGGACACCCCATCCAGGAGCACGAAATGACCGATTGCGGTTGCGACAAGGCCAAGGCGGAGCTCGAGGAGTTCCTGCATCGTGAGCTCTCCGATTCCGACGTGCAGGACATCCAGGAGCACCTCGACAACTGCGAGGACTGCTCCACCGAGCATCTCGTCGGGCTGACGCTCATCCAGAAGGTGCAGCGCGCCTGCCAGGAGAAGGCCCCCGACGAGCTCCGCGCCCAGATCCTGGCCGCTCTCGACAGCTGAGGCCTCGACGCTTTCGCGTGCTGCGCTCGACGATCCACGCAACTCAGGTGGTTGAGGAGCGCCGGGCCGAAGGCCCGACGCGTCTCGAAACCGCAGCCGACTACAACTCCAGCGCGTTCGCGATCAGGGTCGTCTGCTCCGCAGCGCTGCGCTTCGACGAGCCCGTCGCCGGCGACGCGGATGCGGGGCGCGACGAGACGCGAAGCTCCCGGTCGCCGAGCTGCGGTGCGAGTTCGACGGCGAGGAACGGCCAGGCTCCCTGGTTCTCCGGCTCCTCCTGCACCCACATGACCTCCGCCTCCGGGTAGCGCTCCAGCACGGGCAGCAGCTGCTCGGTCGGCAGCGGGTAGTACTGCTCGAGCCGCACGAGCGCGAAAGCTCCCGCATCCGCGCGCTTCTCGACCTCGTTCAGCAGGTCGTAGTGGATCTTGCCCGAGTGCAGCAGCACGCGCTTGACCGTCGACGGGTCCTGGATGCGGGCGTCGTCGATGACGGGCTCGAACCGTCCCTGCGTGAAGTCGGCCACATCGCTCGTCGCCCCACGCAGACGCAGCATCGACTTCGGGGTGAAGACGATGAGCGGACGACGCGGACGCGCGTACGCCTGACGACGCAGCAGATGGAAGTACGACGCGGGGGTCGACGGACGCGCGATCGTCATGTTGTTCTCCGCGGCGAGCTGCAGGTAACGCTCGATTCGCGCCGAGGAGTGGTCGGGGCCCTGACCCTCGTAGCCGTGGGGGAGCAGCATGACCACGCTCGAGCGCTGGCCCCACTTCTGCTCGGCGCTCGAGATGAACTCGTCGATCACGGTCTGCGCGCCGTTGGCGAAGTCGCCGAACTGGGCCTCCCAGAGCACCAGGGCATCCGGGCGCTCGACCGAATAGCCGTACTCGAAGGCGAGCGCCGCGTACTCCGACAGCAGCGAGTCGTAGATCGCGAGGCGCGCCTGGTTGTCGGAGAGGTTGCCGAGCGGCAGCCACTCCTGCCCGTTCTCGCGGTCGTGGAAGACGGCGTGACGGGAGACGAACGTGCCGCGGCGGGCATCCTGACCCACGAGGCGCACCGGGGTGCCCTCGAGCAGCAGGGAGCCGAGGGCGATGAGCTCGCCGAAGCCCCAGTCGACCGAGCCGTTGCGACTCATGTCGAAGCGCTTCTTGAGCAGCTGCTGGAGCTTGGGGTGCACCGAGAACCCGGCGGGCGGGTTGTTGTGGGCGTCGCCGATGAGCTCGACGACCCCCTGATCGACCGCGGTCGAGGCAGGCTCGCCCGCGGCGGCATCCTCGTTCTGCTGCGAACCGGGCCGCTCGAGATCGGACACGGGCTTCTGGTCGTGCGCGACGACGGGGATCGATCCGGTCTGCGCCGCGTGCGTCTCGGCGAAGGCGCGCTCGAGTCGTTCCTGGAAGTCGCGCTGTGACTGCTCGAACTCCTCCTCGGTGATGTCGCCGCGGCCGACGAGCGCCTCGGTGTAGAGGGTGCGCACGCTGCGCTTGGCCTCGATGAGGTTGTACATGAGCGGCTGCGTCATCGACGGGTCGTCGCCCTCGTTGTGGCCACGACGGCGGTAGCAGACGATGTCGACCACGACATCCCGCTTGAACTGCTGGCGGTAGGCGAAGGCGTGCTCCGCGACGCGCACCACGGCCTCCGGGTCGTCACCGTTCACGTGGAAGACGGGCGCCTGGATGGTCTTGGCGACATCCGTGTTGTACACGGAGGTGCGCGCATCCTGCGGCGTCGTGGTGAAGCCCACCTGGTTGTTGATGACGACGTGGATGGTGCCGCCGGTCTTGTAGGCGCGAAGCTGCGACATCTGCAGAGCCTCGACGACCACGCCCTGGCCCGCCATAGAGGCGTCGCCGTGCACGAGGATCGGGAGGGTGCCGTACTGGCCGTCGCCCTTGCGGTCCTGCTTCGCGCGCACGATGCCCTCGAGCACGCCGTTGACGGCCTCGAGGTGCGAGGGGTTCGCGGCGAGGTAGACCGGCACCTCCTTGCCGCTCATCGCGGTGAAGGTGCCCTCGGTGCCGAGGTGGTACTTGACGTCGCCCGAGCCCTGCACGGACTTCGGGTCTTGAGTTCCCTCGAACTCGCGGAACACCTGTCCGTAGGTCTTGCCGGCGATGTTGGTGAGCACGTTGAGGCGGCCGCGGTGCGCCATGCCGATGGCGACCTCGTCGAGGCTCGCCTCGGCGGCGCCCTGCAGGATCTCGTCGAGCAGGGCGATGGTCGACTCGCCGCCCTCGAGGCTGAAGCGCTTCTGGCCGACGTACTTGGTCTGCAGGAAGGTCTCGAACGCCTCGGCCTCGTTGAGCTTCGCGAGCACGCGCAGCTGCTCGTCGTGCGTGGGCTTCACGTAGGGCTTCTCGAGACGCTCCTGGAACCAGGCGCGCTGCGCCGGATCCTGGATGTGCATGTACTCGATCCCGACGGTGCGGCAGTAGGAGTCGCGCAGCACGCCGAGGATGTCGCGCAGCAGCATCGTGCGCTTGCCGCCGAAGCCGCCGGTCACGAACTCGCGGTCGAGGTCCCAGAAGGTCAGGCCGTGGCTCGCGATGTCGAGGTCGGGGTGCGAGCGCTGGCGGTACTCGAGCGGGTCGATGTCGGCCATGAGGTGGCCGCGCACGCGGAACGAGTTGATGAGCTCCTGCACACGACTGGTCTTGGAGATGCGCTCCGAGAGGTCGACGTTGATGTCCTCGGCCCAGTGGATGGGCTCGTAGGGGATACGGAGCGCCGCGAAGATGTCCTCGTAGAAGTGGCGCTCGCCGATGAGCAGCTCGTGGATCTTCTTGAGGAACTCGCCAGAGCCGGCGCCCTGGATGACGCGGTGGTCGTAGGTGCTCGTGAGAGTGATCGTCTTGCCGATGCCCATCTCGACGAGCGTCTTGGGGCTCGAGCCCTGGAAGGCCGCCGGGTACTCGAGCGCGCCCGCGCCGATGATGCAGCCCTGCCCCCGCATGAGGCGCGGCACGGAGTGCTCGGTTCCGATGCCGCCCGGGTTGGTGAGCGAGATCGTCACGCCCTGGAAGTCGGCCGCGGTGAGCTTGTTGGCCCGGGCGCGCGCCACGACGTCTTCGTAGGCGGCCAGGAACTCCGCGAAGTTCATCGTGTCGGCGCGCTTGATGCCCGGCACGAGCAGTGAGCGGGTGCCGTCGGGCTTGGGCAGGTCGATCGCGATGCCGAGGTTGATGTGGGCGGGAGCCACGACGCTCGGCTTGCCGTCTTCGGTCTCCCGGTAGAAGACCGCCTGGCTCGGGAACTCCTTGAGCGTCTGCACCATCGCCCACGCGATGAGGTGGGTGAACGACACCTTGCCGCCGCGTGCGCGACGCAGGTGGTTGTTGATGACGATGCGGTTGTCGATCATGAGCTTCGCCGGCACCGTGCGCACGCTCGTGGCGGTCGGCATCGACGTGCTCTGATCCATGTTGGTGGCGAGCGTCTTGGCCATGCCCTTGAGCACGGTCACGGTCTCCTGCGCCTCCGACTCGGCCACCAGGGGGATCGAGGCCGTGGTGGGCGCCTGGGCGGGGATCGGCTGCGGCTTGGCGGGTGCGGATGTCGTGCGCGCGATGGGCGTCGTGGCCGGCGCGCTCTCGGTGCTTGCGGCGGATGCCGTCGCTGCGGGGGCGGCCGCCGGCTCGGTCACCGCTTCGGGGATCTGAGCCTCTCCGCCCTCCTGGGACTTCGGGGCGACCGTGTCGGCGGGGGCGCTCTCGGCGGGCGCGGGCACGCTCTCGGCCGGCGCGGGCGTCTCCGCGACGGGAGCGGGAGCGGCATCCGGCTCGCCCACCACGGGGATCACGGAGGTGGGGGTGGGGTCGTCCACCGGGCGGTACGACTCGAGGATCGGCCACCAGCTCTTGTCGACCGATTCCTTATCGACGAGGTATCGCTCGTACATCTCGTCGACGAGCCATTCGTTGGCTCCGAACTCTCCTGAAGCGCTGTCTTCAGGCGTCACTCCGGTGACGGGGTTGGACACAGCCGACCGCCTACTCTCACTACTCGCCGGTGCCCAGGGATCCGGGTGATCCCCGCTGGTCACACCGCGACAAGCCTAACGTGACCGGCGGCGCCGTGCGGACATCCGCGAGCTGTTCGGGGAACCTCTCAGGGAGGTCGAGCGGCGCATCCCGACGCGGCCACGCGGAGGCGTCTACCGTGGTCTCATGCGCTTCACGGGACAGGTTCCGGCCCACGATCTCACCTATTCGGACGTCTTCCTCGTGCCGAGCCGTTCGGGGGTCGCGAGCCGCCTCTCGGTCGACCTCGCGACGACTGACGGAACGGGCGCCACGCTCCCCATCGTGTCGGCCAACATGAACTCGGTGACGGGTCCTCGGCTCGCGGCGGCCCTCGCGCGGCGCGGCGGTCTCGGAGTGCTCCCACAGGACCTGCCGCTGCAGGACCTCGACGCGGCGATCCGCTGGGTGAAGGAGCAGCCCGTGCGGTGGGACGCGCCCCTCGAGCTGTCGGCGGATGCGACCGTCGCCGACGCGCTGCGCGTGGTGCCGGGGATCGCCGCCGACGTCGTGGTGCTGCGCGATGCGCACGGTGAGGAGGCCGGCTGCGTTCCCGCCGCGCGACTCGCGACGGCCCTGCCCGACGCGCGCCTCGGCGACCTCGTGCACGGCGGTGTCACCTCGCTCGACGCCGACGACCTCGAGGGTCCGCGCGCCGCATTCGATCTGCTCGTCGACGCCGACGTCGACGTGGCTCTCGTGCGGCACCACGGCAGGCTCGTCGGGTCGGTGACGCGACGCAGCGCCTTGCGTTCGACGATCTACGCGCCGGCGGTCGACGCATCCGGACGCCTGCGGGTGGCCGCGGCGGTGGGGATCAACGGCGACGTCGCGGCGAAGGCGCGGGCCCTCGCCGAGGCCGGAGTCGACGTGCTCGTGGTCGACACCGCGCACGGGCACCAAGAGGGGATGCTCGCGGCGCTGCGCGCGGTCGCGGGTCTGGAGCTGGGCATCCCGCTCGTCGCGGGGAACGTCGTGACCGCCGAGGGTGTTCGCGACCTCGTGGAGGCGGGGGCGTCGATCATCAAGGTGGGCGTGGGCCCCGGCGCGATGTGCACGACCCGCATGATGACCGCGGTGGGGCGCCCCCAGTTCTCGGCGGTGCTCGAGACGGCGGAGGCGGCGCGGGAGCTCGACGCGCACGTGTGGGCGGACGGCGGCGTGCGGTATCCGCGCGACGTGGCGCTCGCGCTCGCGGCGGGCGCCTCGGCGGTGATGATCGGCTCGTGGTTCGCGGGCACCATCGAGGCGCCGGGCGTCTTGCAGACCGACGACGCCGGGCGGCTCTACAAGGAGAGCTGGGGCATGGCCTCGACGAAGGCCGTTCAGGAGCGTTTCGGGCGGCTCGACCCCTACGAGCTCGCGCGCAAGGAGCTGTTCGCGGAGGGCATCTCGAGCTCGAAGATCTACCTCGATCCGAATCGCCCCTCGGTGGAGGACCTGCTCGACATGATCACCTCTGGTGTGCGCAGCTCGTTCACCTACGCGGGCGCGGCATCGCTCGTCGATTTCCACGAGCGGGCCGTGGTCGGCTTCCAGTCGGCTGCCGGCTACGAGGAGGGCAAGGCGCTCCCGGTGTCGTGGTGAGTTTCCCTCAGCCCCCGAGCGACGCCGCCCACTCCTCGACGCGGCGGTCGCTCTCCGCGGGCGAGAGGTCCTCGATTCGGGACATGATCGACCACCGCACGCCCCAGGGGTCGCGGATGCTCGCGAAGCGGTCGCCCGAGACGAAGTTCGACAGCGGCTCGCGCACGATCGCCCCGGCTGCTTCGGCGGCGGTGACCACGGCATCCGCATCCGCGCAGTAGAACGCGAGCGAATAGCAATCGTCGTCGCCCGCCGGAGGCGTGACGAGGTGGTAGTCGGGCGATGCCTCGCCGAGTTGCAGGTGTCCGACGCCGAAGTCGAGGTCGGCGTGGCTGACGACGCCGCCCATCTGGGTGGAGCTCACGAGACGCGCGCCGAAGACCGTGCGATAGAACTCGATCGCGCCGCGGGCATCCGCGAGTGCGATGAACGGGGTGAGGGTCGTGTAGCCATGCGGGATACCGTCGGTCGTGTGGGCGCCCGTGACGCCTGTCGTGTTCTGCATGAGCGCCACGGTACGGATGCGATGTCGGCGCCGTCGTGAAGAATCCGGACAGGAAGGGACGGGCATGACTCAACCGCCGAGCCGCGGCGTGCTGTATCCCGCGCGCCTTCCGACCTTCACCCGCATGCCCCCCAGCCCGGCTGAGGCGCCGCTCGTCGTGCACTTCTGGATCCCCGAGTGGAACGTCGAGCCGGGTCGCGTCTCGCGGCAGCACGTGATCGGCTACCCGGCGCTCAATCTCGTGGTGACGGATGGTGAGGCGATGGTGTCCGGGCCGACGACGCGCCGATCCCACCGGGATCTGAGAGGCAGGGGATGGGCCGTCGGGGCGCTGTTGCGCCCGGCAGCGGTGCCGGCCATCGCGGGCGATCCGCTCGCGCTCCGCGACACGCAAACGCTCATCGACGCGCACGAGCTCGTCGCGGCGGTGTCCACGCAGATGGGCTCGGAGACGAGCGAGCGTGTCGCGCGCGCCTGCCGCGCCCTCGGCGAATGGATCGTCGAGCGCGTGGGGGATCCCTCGCCCGAAGCTCTGCTCGCCAACGAGCTCGCCCGGGTCATCGACAGCGATCCGGCGGTGCTGCAGCTCGCCGACATCGCCACCCGACTGAACGTCTCCGAGCGCACCGTCACCCGGCTCGCCCGGCGCTTCGTCGGCGTGACCCCTGCGGCGATGATCCGTCGCCGACGCCTCCAGGAGGCGGCGGAGCAGCTGCGCGCCGATCCCGGCACCCCGCTCGCCGAGGTCGCCGCACGCCACGGCTACGCCGATCAGTCCCATCTGAGTCGCGATTTCCGGGCCGTGCTCGGCTTCACCCCGACGGGGTACCGCACGGATGCGGCGGCGACGTCCGCGGCGTCCGTCCAGCATCCACCGTTTCGCGGCCTGTAGGCTGGCCCGATCATGGACGAGCCTCCGTCTCCGACGTCTGAGCCAGCCCACGCGGTACGCCCTCGCCCCGGCCTGCCCTCCCCGTTCCGGAACGGCATCGGATGACCGCCGAATGGTGGATGTTCCTCGCAGGCCTCCTGCTCACGGTCGGCACCGGGCTCTTCGTCGCCAGCGAGTTCGCGCTCGTCAATCTCGACCGGCATGATCTCGAGGCGCGCCAATCCCGCGGCGAGACGATGCTCGGCCCGACGATCCGCGCGCTCAAGGTCACCTCGACGCACCTCTCGGCGGCGCAACTCGGCATCACCCTGACGACGCTCCTCGCCGGTTTCACGCTCGAACCGGCCTTCAGCACCTGGCTGCGACCCCTCTTCGACGCTTGGGGCCTCGGCGAGGCAACCTCGCGCATCGTCGCGTCGGTGGTCGCAGTCGCAGTCGCCACCCTGCTGTCGATGATCATCGGCGAGCTCGTGCCGAAGAACTTCGCCCTCGCGTTGCCGCGTCAGACGGCCAAGATCGTCATCCCGTTCCAGATCCTGTTCACGACCGTCTTCCGCCCATTCGTGGCCCTGCTGAACGGCACCGCGAACGCGGTGCTGCGCGGGGTCGGCATCGAGCCGAAGGAGGAGCTGAGCTCGGCACGCACCGCCGACGAGCTCAAGAGCCTCGTGCGCCGCTCCGCCAGCGAGGGGGCGCTCGACCGCGACACGGCCACCCTGCTCGCGCGCACGCTCGCCTTCTCCGAGCACACGGCAGCGGATGTCATGACGCCGCGTCCGCGCCTCGCCGCGGTCGAGCGCGGTGACAGCGCCGAGACCGTCATCGAGCTCGCGCGTCGCACGGGCTACTCGCGCTTCCCGGTGACCGACGAAGGTCCGGATGACATCGTCGGCATCGTGCACATCAAGCAGGCGGTCGCGGTGCCGCGCGAGCGCCGCGCCTCCGTGCCCGTCTCTGCGCTGCAGACCGATGCATTGCGCGTGCCCGAGACGATGAAGCTCGATGTGCTGCTGGGCGAGCTGCGGGCACGGAGCTTCCAGATCGCGGTGGTCGTCGACGAGTACGGGGGCACCGCGGGGGTCGCGACGCTCGAGGACCTCGTCGAGGAGCTCGTGGGCGAAGTCTCCGACGAACACGATCGTTCGCGACCCGACGTCGTACGCAGCCGTGGCTGGCTCACGTTCCCCGGCGCGCTGCGGCCCGACGAACTGCTCGAACGCGCCGGCGTGACGGTGCCCGACGACGGGCCCTACGAGACGGTCGCGGGATACCTCATGAGCGAGCTCGGCCGCATCCCCGTCGTGGGCGACGTCGTCGAGATCGATGCCGGCACCTTCCGCGTCGAGCGGATGGACGGACGTCGCGTCGACCGCGTGCGCTTCACGCCGCGTCCCGTCGAACAGGAGGAGGAGCGATGAGCGCCTCCGACTGGTGGGGCATCGCGTGGCTCGTGATCCTGCTCATCGGCAACGCCTTCTTCGTGGGCGCCGAGTTCGCCGTGATCTCGGCCCGCCGCTCGCAGATCGAGCCGAAGGCGGAGGCCGGGTCGCGCGCTGCGAAGACCGCGCTCTGGGCGATGGAGCACGCGACGCTCATGCTCGCCACGAGTCAGCTGGGCATCACGGTGTGCTCCCTGCTCATCCTCAACGTCTCCGAGCCCGCCATCCATCACCTTCTCGCGGTGCCCTTCGGACTCACCGGCTGGCCCGAGGAGGTCATCGGCACGGTCGCGTTCATCGTGACGCTCGTGCTCGTGTCGTTCCTGCACGTCGTGTTCGGCGAGATGGTGCCGAAGAACATCTCCTTCTCGGTGCCCGACCGCTCGGTGCTGCTGCTGGCCCCGCCGCTCGTCGCGGTCGCCACGGTGTTCCGCCCCATCATCCGGGCCCTCAACGCCACCGCCAACGGCGTGCTCCTGCTGTTCCGAGTGCAGCCCAAAAACGAGGCCACGAGCGCGTTCACCGTCGAAGAGGTCGAGCTCATCGTGCGCACCTCGACGCGTGAGGGCGTGCTCGCCGACACGACCGGCGCGCTGAGCAACGCGTTCGAGTTCACGACCAAGAAGGTCGCGGATGTCGCGCTCGGCATGGATGCGCTCGTCACCCTCCCCGAGGATGCGGCTCCCGCGGATGTCGAGCGCGCGGTGGCGCAGCACGGATTCAGCCGCTACGTGCTCGTCGACGACGAGGGCGAGCCGAGCGGCTACGTGCATCTGAAGGACGTCATCGATCTGCGCGACGACGAGTTCGACGATCCGGTGCCGCCCAAGCGCATCCGCCAGCTCATCTCGCTCTACCGCGGCATGGAGCTCGAGGACGCGCTCGCGATGCTGCGTCGGGCCGGCAGCCACGTCGCCCGCGTGTTCGACGAGAGCGGCGCGACGCGGGGGGTGCTGTTCCTTGAGGACATCATCGAAGAGCTCGTCGGCGAGGTGCAGGACGCGACGCGTCGTTCTGCGCCGCGGTGATCCGCGGCGCTGCTCCCGCCGCGGACGAGCGTGGTCGCCCGCGGCTCCGCGTTCGTCGGGCGTCGCGGTAATCCGCGGCGCAGCTCCCGCCGCGGACGAGCGTGGTCGCCCGCGGCTCCGCGTTCGTCGGGCGTCGCGGTGATCGGCGGCGCTGCTTCTGCCGCGGACGAGCGTGGCTCACGACATCGGTCGCCGCCTCGAACCGCACAACTCAGGAGGATGTCGCGGATGCGCATCGGTTCCTCCGCGTCTCGCCGGGTTCTCCTGAGTTGCGAACGCCGCGAGCTCAGCGGGGCTTCGCGCGCAGGTACTGCGGCGGCCAGTAGTCGAGGTCGACGCCGAGCTCGGATGCGGCGCGCAACGGGAAGTGCGGGTCGCGCAGCAGTTCGCGACCGAGCATCACGGCATCCGCCCGCCCCTCGCGGACGATGGCGTCGGCCTGCTGCGGGGTCGTGATGAGCCCGACGGCGGAGACCGGGACGTCGGAGTCGTCGCCGACCTGCTCGGCGAACGGCACCTGATAACCCGGACCGGTTGGGATGCGCACGCCGCCGACCAGTCCGCCGCTGGAGATGTCGAAGAAGTCTGCCCCGGCCTCCTCGGCCCACGCCGCGACCGTCGCGGTCTGCGCGGGGTCCCAGCCCTCGTCGGCCCAGTCGGTGGCCGAGAAGCGTACGAGCACGGGCAGCGCCTCGCCGACCGCTGCACGCACCGCGCGCACGACCTCGAGCAGCAACCGCGCGCGGTTCTCGAGCGAGCCCCCATAGGCGTCGTCGCGACGATTCGACAGCGGAGACAGGAACTGGTGCAGCAGGTAGCCGTGTGCGGCGTGGATCTCGACGAGCCCGAAGCCGGCCCGCACGGCGCGGGCGGCAGCATCCGCGAAGGCGCGCACGAGGGCGGGAAGCTCATCCGCAGCCAGCTCGCGGGGCGCGGCATAGCCGTCGAAGGCGACTGCCGAGGGTGCGACCGTCTGCCACCCGCCTTCGTCGACCGGCACGGAACCGCTGCGCTCCTGGCCCCATGGCGCGTAGCTCGACGCCTTGCGCCCCGCGTGGGCGAGCTGCATCCCGGCCAGCGCCCCCTGGCTGCGCACGAATGCCGCGATCGGCGCCCAGGCGGCCTCCTGCGCATCCGACCAGATGCCCGTGTCGCGCGGCGAGATCCGGCCCTCCGGCACCACGGCGGTGGCCTCGGTCATCACGATGCCGGCTCCGCCCCGGGCGAGCGAGCCCAGGTGCACGAGGTGCCATTCGTTCGGGATGCCGTCTCGCTCGAGGCACGAGTACTGGCACATGGGGGAGACCCACACCCGGTTGCGCACGTTCGTGGAACGCAGCGTGATCGGGTCGAAGAGGCCCGGCATCAGGATTCCGCGGTGAGCGAGACGAGGAAGTCACGCAGCCGCGGCGCATCGGTGAAGACGTGCCCGGTGACTCCGAGAGCGGTCGCGCCGTCGACGTTGGCGGCCTTGTTGTCGATGAACACCATGCGCTCGAGCTCGATCTCCAGTTCGCGCGCGATGTGCCGGTAGACCTCCGGATCGGGCTTCAGCAGGCCGAGCTCGGCGCTCACGAAGACGCGCTCGAAGAGGGTGCCGAACGGTGCGAAACGGAACGGATCGCCGAAGTCGAAGCCCGCGTTCGACAGCAGTGCGATGCGCGTGCCGCCGGCATGCAGTTCCTCGAGGATGCGCACCGTCTCGGGCTCGACGCTGATCCACCCGCGGAAGTCGAGCACCCAGAGCTGCTGGATCGTCGTGAGATCCCAGCCGGCGCCGAGGTCGGCGGCGACCTGCCGCCAGTACTCGACGATCGACAGCCGCCCGTGGTCGAGCAGGTCGCGGTGGCGCCAGTAGACGGGCCAGAACTCCTCAGCCGGGTAGCCCGCCGTGGTCACGAGCGCGAGCTTGTCCTCCTCGCTCTGCGACCTCGAGATCACCTCCCCGTAGTCGAAGACGACGACGCGATCCGGGATGCTGATGGCCACCGCCCCAAACTATCGTGGCGGCATGGATGCACGCTCGGGCCGTAGCTTCGGCCCCCTCGACGCGACCGGATGGATCGCCGTTCCCGGGCCGGACGACGACAAGTACTCGCGCGGTGTCGTCGGCTTCGCGACGGGATCGGCGCGCTACCCCGGGGCGGCGGTGCTCGGCGTCGAGGCCGCCCTGCATGCGGGCGTCGGCATGGTGCGCTACCTGGGTGCGGGGCGTCCCGGTCGTCTCGTGCTGCAGCGCCGGCCCGAGGTCGTCACCGCGGAGGGGCGCGTGCAGGCGTGGGTCGTGGGGTCGGGGCAGGACCCCGAGGCGCTCGACGAGCTGACCGCCGCCTTCCGCGATCGTGCGCTTGCCGACCCGGTTCCCGTCGTCATCGACGCGGGTGCGCTGGGGCTCGTCGACCGGGCGACCGGCACCCGGGTGCTCGTACCGCATGCGGGCGAGCTCGCCCGCCTGCTCCAGTGTGAACGCGAGGAGGTGCTCGCCGACCCGGCGGCATCCGCCCTCGAGGCTGCGTCCCGGTACTCCGCGGTCGTGCTGCTGAAGGGTCACACGAGCTATGTGGCGGATGCCGACGGCGGCCTGCTCGAGGTCGCGTGCGCTCCGGCGTGGACGGCCACCGCAGGCACCGGAGATGCACTCGCGGGCGTGCTGGGTGCGCTGCTCGCGACGCACGCGCTCGAACTCGACGCCGATCCGGGCGCCGCGGCGCCCCTCGCCGCAACCGCGGCCGTGCTGCACGGCCTGGCGGCCGAGCGGGCGAGCCGAGGCGGGCCGTTCACGGTTCTCGACCTGTGCGCCGAACTGCCCGCCGTGATCCGGCAGCTGCTCGCCGGTCAGACGCTGTAGCGTCTCAGGGCTACGGGCTCAGTCGCGCAAGGAACTCGCGCGTGCGCGGCTCGCGGGGCGACGCGAAGAGCTCGCGCGCAGGTCCCTGCTCGACCACGACACCACCGTCGAGGAACAGCACCCGGTGGGCGACATCCCGCGCGAACGCCATCTCGTGGGTCGCCATGAGGATCGTCGCCCCGTCGGACGCGAGCTCGCGCACGAGGTCGAGCACCTCGCCCACGAGCTCCGGGTCGAGGGCCGAGGTGATCTCGTCGAGCAGCAGCACCTCGGGATCGGTCATGATCGCGCGCACGATCGCGGCGCGCTGCTGCTGTCCGCCCGACAGGCGATCCGGATGCTCGCGCGCCTTGTCGGCGAGCCCGATCCGCTCCAGCCAGCGCATCGCCCGATCCTCGGCCTCTGCGCGCGGGACCCGGTGCACGCGTCGCGCCGCGAGCGTCACATTGTCGAGCACGGACAGGTGCGGGAAGAGGTTGTAGTGCTGGAAGACGACACCGAACCGTGAGCGCACGCGGTCGGCATCCACCCGCGGGTCGGAGATGTCGCCGCCGGCGAGCATGATCTGGCCGTCGTCGATCGGCTCGAGCAGGTTGAGGCAGCGCAGCAGTGTCGACTTGCCCGAGCCGCTCGGCCCGATGAGCGCGACCACCTCGTTCGCGGCGAGCTCGAGCGAGATGCCGCGCAGCACCTCCTTGTCGCTGAACGTCTTCCAGATGCCCGTCGCGCTGAGCACGGCACTCATACGATCGACCCCATCTGCTCGCGCCTGCGCAAGCGAGCCGTGTACCAGTCGGTGATGCGCACCGAGGGGATGGCGAGCAGGATGAACAGGATGCCCGCCACGACGTAGGGCGTGAAGTTGTAGGTCTGCGCGTTCATGATCTGGGCTGCGCGCACCGCGTCGACCGCCCCGAGGATCGAGATCAGCCCCACGTCCTTCTGCATGGCGACGAAGTCGTTCATGAGAGGTGGGGTGATCTTGCGGAACGCCTGCGGCAGCACGACGCGCCGCATCGTCTGCGCGTAGCTGAGCCCGAGCGCGCGGGCCGCGAGGCGCTGCGAGGGGTGCACCGCCTCGATGCCCGCCCGGATGACCTCGGCGACGTAGGCCGAGTAGGTGAGGGTGATGCACAGCGTGCCGAGCACGATCGGGTGCACCCGCTCACCGGTGAGGGTCGGGATGCCGAACCCGAACAGATAGAGCACGATGATGAAGGGGAGCCCGCGGAAGATGTCGGTGTAGGCGGCCGCGAGCACGCGCAGCGGGAAGAACACCGCCCCGGGCAGGGTGCGCAGCGTCGCGAGGAACAACGCGCACGCCCCGACGGTGACGACCGACAGCCCGAGTACCTGCAGATTGAGCAGGAAGCCGTCCCACACGCGCGGGAGGGAGCGCAGCGCCACCGCGGGGTCGAAGAACGCCTGCTGCACGACCGCCCAACCGGGCGTGTTCACGAGCGTCGCCCAGACGATGATGGCGAAGGCGATCGTCGACGCGATCGCCACGAGCACCGAGGTGTTCTCGCGGCGGCGCCGGAACTCGCGTCGCTCGAGCTCGAGCTCGCTCGGCTGGTGGGTCACGGCTCGACGCTAGTCGATGCCGTGACCCCTGCAGGGCGGGTCACTTGAGCAGTGTCACGCCCTGGCCGGAACCCAGCCATTCATCGGTGATCTCGGCGAGCTTGCCGCTCTCGCGCAACGCATCCACAGCCGCGGTGACCTTCGCGGTGAGGGGGGAGTTCTTCGACAGCAGCAGGCCCCATTCGTCGGGTACGCCCGCGGCGGGCAGCTCCCCGACGATGAAGGAGCCCGGGATGTACTCGCCCGTCGCGTAGTACGCGGTCGGCAGGTCGAGCACGATCGCGTCGATCTGGTTCGCCTTGAGCGCGGCGACGGCATCCTCGTTGGAGTTGTAGAGCTGCGCGGCCACATTCGGCTTGACGGCCTCATCGATGGTCGTCGCGCTCGTCGAGCCCGACATGGCGCCGAGCAGCAGGTCCTTGAGGCCCGCGAGCGTGTCGACGCCCTCCGCCTTGCCGCCCTTGATGGCCACGACCGCCTGGCTGGCCTGGTAGTAGGGGGAGGAGAAGTCGACGGCCTGCTTGCGCTCGTCGGTGATCGTGTACTGCTGGATGTTGAAGTCGAAACCCTTGGGACCCGGTGCGATCGCGGCCTCGAAGCTCGTGCGCACCCACACGACGTCGTCCTTCGCGAAGCCGAGCTCATCCGCCACGGCGTAGGCGACGGCGGCCTCGAAGCCCTCGCCCGACTCGGGGGTGTCATCGATCACGTACGGGAAGTACGCGGTGTCTCCGGTCGCGATCGTGAGCTTGCCGGGGGTGACGTAGCCCTCGTCCGCCTCGCCGGACGGCGAAGCTCCGGGCGAGCTCGCGCACGCGGCGAGGCTCAGGGCGAGGGCGGCGGCGGATGCGACGGCCGCCAGGGCGCGGGTGCGGGACACGGAACCTCCAGGTGCTGTGGTGTGGAGAGGGAACCCTCCCATCTTCCCCCGACCGCATGCTCGCCGCCGGATGCGGCGTCACCTCGCGTCACGTCGCCCGATTACGCTGAAGTCCATGACGGATGCGGCGCTGGGCTCCGGCGTCCGCACCCGGACGCGGGCCGTGCTGACGCATCCGGCGACGCTCTGGGGCGCATTCGTGCTCGTGCACCTCGTGCTCGGGCTCATCTGCCTCACGCATCCGAGCCTTCCGATGGGCGATGTGACGCTCGTGTATGCGTTCTGGGCGCAACGTGGACTCGACGCCGGCATCTGGGTGGGCATCGGCACCGCCTGGGTGTACCCGCTGCTCGCGCTCGTGCCGATGCTGCTCTCGACGATGTTCGGCTGGACGTTCTACGCGAGCACCTGGCTGACTCTCGCGATGGCGATCGACGCGGCCGCGTTCGCGATGCTGCTGCATCGCGGTCGTCCGCATCGCGCGACCGCGGGCGCTGCCTGGTGGTGGATCGCCTTCCTCGTGGCTGTCGGACCGGTGGCACTCGGGCGCATCGACACCTTCGCGACCGCCATCGCCATCATGGGAGTGCTCGTGATCGTCGCGCGACCCGCACTGGGGGCGGTGCTGCTCACGGTCGGCGCGTGGATCAAGGTCTGGCCCGCGGCGCTCGTCGCGGGTGCGGTCATCGCGCTGCGCCATCGCCTCACCGTGCTGGCCGCGGCGGTCGCGACGACGGCCGTCGTGCTCGTGGTCGGTCTTCTGCTCGGCGGCGGCACGAGCCTGCTGAGCTTCATCACCCAGCAGACAGGTCGCGGGCTGCAGATCGAATCGCCGCTCGCGACGCCTGCGATGTGGGCCGCATGGGCACATGCGGGGCCGTCGATCTACTACGACCAGGGCATCCTCACCTACCAGCTGCGGGGCCCCGGTACGGAGCTCGCGGCCTCGCTCTCGACCCCGCTGCTCGCGCTCGCGGTCGCCGCGGTCGCGGTACTCGGGATCATCGGGGCCCGGCGCGGCGTGAGCGCCGTGCGGACGCTGCCACCCCTGCTGCTCGCCCTCACGACCGCGCTGATGCTGTTCAACAAGGTCGGGTCGCCGCAGTTCGCCGGCTGGCTGGCGGTGCCCGTGCTGTTCGGCCTGGTGGCGGCGAGCCGGGAGGGCGGCGCGTCGTTCCGCGTGCCCGCGGTGCTCGCGCTCATGATCGGTGCCTTCACGCAGGCGGTATATCCGTATTGGTACGGCCGCTTGCTCGGGCTGGACACCCTCGTGCTCGTCGCGCTCACGACGCGCAATGCCCTCTATCTCATGCTCTTCGCGTGGGCCATCGCGGCGCTCGTGACGGCTGTGCGGACCGACCCGGCCGAGCGGGCCGAGTGACCGGCTAGAAGATGCCGGTCGCGGAGTCCTGGATGAGGATGCCGTCCTGGATCGCGCGACGTCGCAGCGCGACCTTGGTACCCACGTCGATGCCCGCCACCCGGTACTTCTCGCGGATGCGCTTGAGGTAGCTCTTCGCCGTCTCCTCGGAGATGCCCAGCTGGTAGGCGACCGACTTCACCGGCTCGCCGCCGCCGTAGAGCGCCATCACGCGACGCTCCTGCGCCGACAGCTTCGGCGCGCCGCCGATGTCGGAGGCGTTGATGGCGAGGTCGAGCTCGGCCGAGATGAAGCTCTCGCCCTGCGCGGCCGCGCGGATCGCCTCGACGATCATCGTGGCGTCCTCGCTCTTGACGAGGTAGCCGAGCGCACCGGCTGCGAGAGCCTCGCGCACCACGTTGGGCTCGGAATAGGTGCTCATGAGCACGACGCGGGTGCCGGTCGACTTGAGGGCCGAGATCTTCACCGCGACGGGGATGTTGTCTTTCAGATCGAGGTCGAGCAGCACGACGTCGACGGGGAACGAGGGGTGCGTCAGCAGCTCGGGCCAGGTGGTGAGCTCCGCGACGACGTCGATCTCATCGGTGGCGTTGCGAATCCAGTTGGCGAGCCCGCTGAGGATCATGCGGTGGTCGTCGACCACCGCGAGTCGAATCGGGCCGGCCATGTGATGCTCCTTCGGAACGCGTGGTGGGTTCAGACTTCGGCGGGGTTGTCGACCGCCGCCTCGATGTCGACGCGGAGGCTGCCATCCTCGGTGGTGTCAGAGTAACGCCCGACCCGTCCGAGTGCCGCCCAGATCGAGGGATCGACACGATTGCGCCGGATGCCGGTGCTCGTGATCACGATGGGCACCACGATCTTGTGGTCGTCTCGCGGCACGTCCACCGGGGCGAGCGGGCCGAGCTGCAGCGTGATGCTGCGGTGCGGCGCGGCCTTCTTGCGGGTGTCGCTCACGAGCATCCAGGCGGCGGCGAGCAGGCCGTCGCGCTGCGCGGCGTCCAGCAGGCCCGCGAGGGCCGACTTGTCGATGAGGGTCACCGAGCGGCCGAGCATCTCGGACTCGCTGACCGCGTGGTACAGCCAGGTCTCGCGGCGGCCCTCGATGAGGTGCAGCCGCAGCTCGGTGGCGAGGGATGCCGCGGTCGATGCCGTCTTGGGTGTGAGCGGCAGGGCGGTCTTCTTGGTCGCGATCGAGTCGAGCAGCCGCTCGGCGGCGAGGTCGAGGCGTGCGAGCTCCTCGGATGCCAGCATCCCCACCGCGTAGCGCGGGGCCGACACGTTGCTCTGCACGAGCACCCGGTCGAGCTCGAGCTGCACCATGCGGCGGTAGCCCTGCACGACGAGAACCCCGATCACCGCGGGCAGCACGGCGAACGCGATCGCGGCGAGCTGCGGTGCCAGGTGGTCGGCGTCGAGCGGGGTGCCAGGCGGCATGTTCGCGAACATCGCCGCCGCGAGCACGAGGCCGAGCACTCCTGCCGCGATGAGCAGCTCCGCGGCCCCGCGTTGGGTCACGACCAGCAGGAGGGCCGCCCCCGCGGCGGTGGCCGCCGTGAGGGTGCGGCCGAGGTCGTGGAGCTCCCACACGGCGATGAGGTCGAGCGCAACGGTCGCCGCGATGCCCGCGAGGACGAGGGCGAACACCCAGTGCGGCATCCGGTCGCCGGCGGCGCGGGACGCGATGACGCACCCGGCGATCACGACGAACAGCACGCCCCACGCCGTGGCTGCGGCGCCCGGCGCGGGGTAGCGATCCCACAGCACGACGAACCAGCTGAAGCCGTAGACCGCCCGCAGGGCGACGAAGATGTCGGCACCGAGCGCGAGGAACGACGCGCCGAGCGTGGGTCGGGCTCCGGCGCGCCCGAGGCGTCGTGCGGTCTTCGAGACGGCGCGGGCGGCTCCCGCCACCACGACGCCGAGCGTGTTCTCCTCGGGGATCCCCGTCGTCATCGCGGTACCTCCAGCACGACCGTCGTGCCCGCGCCCGGCGCCGAGAACAGGCGTGCGTTGCCGCCGACCTCACGCAGTCGGGCAACGACCGATTCGGCGAACCCGAGCCGTGCCTCGTCGATGTCGGAGAGCTCGAAGCCGACGCCCGCATCCGTGACCATCGCGCGCACCGTGGTCTCGTCATCCGTGATGGTGACGTGCGCCTCGGTGACGCCGGAGTGCCGCCGCACGTTCTCGAGGCATTCGGCGAGGGCGAGCAGGAACGCGTCGAGCACCTCGCTCGGAAGGAGCACCTGACCCGTGCCGTGCCAGCTCACCGTGAGCCCCATCCGGCCGAAGCGCTGCTTGACAGATTCGAGGGTGCGGCCGAGCACCGGCTCCGAGTTGCCGCCCGTGCCCAGCTGGTAGCTGCCTGACGACTGCGGGGTGGGGGTCGATCCGAGCCGCAGCTGCCGCAGCAGCCGAGCGTCCTCCGCCGCCTGCTCGCGCAGGGCGTCCGGGGTGACTCCGACGCCGGAATGCGCCAGCAGCGTGAGGGTGGCCAGCACGGTGTCGTGCAACAGCCGGGCGGACTGGCGGCGCTGCGCCTCGAGTTCGCTCGCCTGCCGTTCGGCGCGGTGCGCGCGACCGATGCTCGCGATGCGCTTGGCGACCTGCGGCATCCCGGCCGTCACCCATACGCCGATGCCGCCGGCGAGCAGCCAGCCGAGCAGCAGCAGGCCCCCCGTGCGCAGCGAGGCCTGGGATCCGGCGGTGAACAGCAGGGCGAGGGCGGTCAGCGTCACGAACGCGGCGCCGAGCCCGACGATGCGCCACGCGCTGCCCGTGAGCACGATCGCCACCGAGGCCAGCGAACCGGAGATGAGCAGCTGGATGGCCGTCATCCCGCCGAGCCCGAGGCTCGCCTCGCCGAAGCCGGTGGCGAGCGAGAGGATGCCGAGCCCCGCGAGCAGGGTGAGGAGCACCCAGACGGGGTTCCGGCTCACGCCGAGCATGAACTGGGCGCCCGCGAGCAGGAGGTAGAGGGCGCTGCCGACGCCGAGCGCGACGGGACCGTCGACGGCTCCGGGCAGCACGTAGCAGAGCGCGGAGGCGAGAGTGAACCCCAGACCGTACGCGCGCGCGGCACGCTGCAGCACGCGGTCGCGTTCTTTCGCGAGCAGATCCATGTCGTCGTGCGCCCCCGCTCCGCGCGGGGCTCCTCGCCCCCATCGTGGCAGAAGGGGGCACCCGAATGGGGGGAGGCGGGGCGTCGGTGTGTCGGCTGGGCCGCCCCGCGGTTCAGGCGTCGAGCAGGCGCGCGAGCTCGGGCGCGACGAGGGAATCCTCGATGAGGAATGCGTCGTGGCCGAAGGGGGAGGAGATCACGATCGGATCCGAACCGCTCATGCTGTTCGGCAGGTGGTGCGCGATGATCCGCTGGCCCGGCACCGGGAAGAGCCTGTCGCTGTCGATTCCGAGCACGAGTCCGAGCCCGGTCGCGCGCGCGAGGGCGGCGGCGACGCCGTCGCGGTCGCGCCCGATGTCATGCGAGTTCATCGCCTCCACGAGCACGAGGTAGCTGTTGGCGTCGAAACGCCTGGTGAACTTGTTGCCGTGGAAGTCGAGGTAGCTCTCGACAGCGAAGCGCCCGCCGCCGCCCATCGGGTTGAGTCCGCTCTGCCAGCTGCGCGCGAAGCGGTCGTCGAGCTCGGTGGGGGAGCGGTAGTTGAGAAGTGCCATGCGCCGGGCGAGAGCCAGGCCGCGGTGCGGGCCCTCGCCGTCGTCGGCGCCGTAGTAGTCGCCTCCGGCGAAGCCCGGATCCATGCGGATCGCCTCGATCTGCACCGAGTTCAGAGCGATCTGATCGGCGGAGGAGATCGGGGGTCCCGCGAGCACCGCGAACCTCTCGACGCGGTCGGGGTGGCTCACGGCCCACTCGAGCGACTGCATCGCCCCCATCGAGCCGCCGATGACCGCCGCCCAGCGGCGGATGCCGAGGGCGTCGCTCAGCGCGCGCTGCGCCTCCACCTGATCGCGGATGGTGATGTACGGGAACCGCGCCCCCCACTCGACCCCGTCGGGCGCGACGGAGGCGGGGCCGGTGGACCCCTGGCAACCACCGAGCATGTTGGGTGCGACGATGAACCAGCGCGCGGGGTCGAGCACCTTCCCGGGGCCGACGAGGCCCGACCACCATCCGGCGGTCGCGTGCCCGGGACCGGCGGGCCCCGTGAGGTGGCTGTCGCCCGTGAGCGCGTGCAGCACGAGCACGGCGTTGTCGCCCGCCGCGTTGAGCTCGCCCCACGTCTCGTAGGCGAGCGTCACCGCGGGCAGGCTGCCGCCGCGCTCGAACTCCATGGGTCCGAGCTGTTGGAAGAGACGGTCGCCCGGGTCATCCCCGATGCGCCAGGCGCCGGATGCCGGCGGCTTGGCCGAGATGGCACGACGGTTGGACTCGGTGACGAACGCGGACGGCACCGCGTCTTCGGGTGTCTGCCAGTCCATCCCCGCCATTCTCCCCGGTTGCGGCGAGTGTTACGCGCGTCATGCCGCTGGACGGCGGTTTCGAGACGCGTCGCACTGCGTGCGGCGCTCCTCAACCTCCTGACGAAGTCGGTCTGCCGTGTGCGCACTCGAGGGGCCGGGCGCTCGCGCGCGGCCGGCCCCTCGGCGCAGCGTCGCGGATTACCGCGACGCCGAAGAAAGACGTCGAGCGGCGTCGAAGCCCGTCTGCAGGTCGGCCTTGAGATCGTCGATGTGCTCGAGCCCGACCGAGAGCCGCACGAGTCCCGGCGTGACGCCGGCCGTGAGCTGCTGCTCGGGGGTGAGCTGCGAGTGGGTCGTCGACGCCGGGTGGATGATGAGGCTGCGCACGTCGCCGATGTTGGCGAGGTGGCTGAACAGCGTCACGTTCTCGACGAGCGCGCGTCCCGCATCCACGCCGCCCTTGAGCTCGAACGACAGCACGGCGCCGACACCCAGCGGGGCGTAGCGGGCGGCCGCGGCGTGCCAGGGGCTCGACGGGAGGCCCGCGTAGTTGACCGAGGCGACATCCGGGTGGCTCTCGAGCCACTCCGCGATGTCCTGGGTGTTCTGCACGTGGCGTTCGATGCGCAGCGAGAGCGTCTCGATGCCCTGGATGAGGCTGAACGCGCTGTCGGGGGAGAGGGCGGCACCCGTGTCGCGCAGCAGCTGTACGCGCGCCTTGATGACGTAGGCGATGCCGTCGCCGAGCACGCCGGTGTAGCTCGCACCGTGGTACGAGGGGTCCGGCTCGGTGAGACCGGGGAACTTGTCCACGTGCTGCGACCACGGGAAGCGTCCGCCGTCGACGATGAGTCCCGCGATGACCGTGCCGTGGCCGCCGAGGAACTTCGTGGCCGAGTGCACGACGATGTCGGCCCCGTGCTCGAAGGGACGGATGAGGTACGGCGTCGCGATGGTGTTGTCGACGATGAAGGGCACCTCGGCCTCGTGCGCGATCTCGGCGACCGCGGCGATGTCGAGCACGTTGATGCGCGGGTTGCCGATCGTCTCGGCGAAGAACGCCTTGGTGTTGGGGCGCACCGCGGCCCGCCACTCCTCGGGGTCGTCCTGGTTCTCGACGAACGTCACCTCGATGCCGAGCTTGGCGAGCGTGTACTTGAAGAGGTTGTAGGTGCCGCCGTAGATCGAGCTCGACGAGACGATGTGGTCGCCGGCGTTGGCGATGTTGAGCACCGCGTAGGTGATCGCACTCATGCCCGACGCGGTGGCGAGCGCCGCGGTGCCGCCCTCGAGCGCGGCGATGCGCTCCTCGGCGACGGCCTGCGTGGGGTTCTGGATGCGGGTGTAGATGTTGCCGAACTCCGCGAGCGCGAACAGGTTCTTCGCGTGGTCGGCGTTGTTGAAGACGTACGACGTGGTCTTGTAGATCGGCGTCGCGCGGGCGTTGGTCACCGGGTCGGGGGCGGCGCCCGCGTGGATCTGCAGGGTCTCGAACTTCCAGTCCGACATGGTTCTCCTTGTTCGATGTTCGCGCCGCGTTTCGCGCGCTTGACGGGCAACGCTATGTGCGCCTCGGCCCGCCGCCAAATCCTTCCCGAAATGCCGCGTCACATCCGGCCTGCCATGGCCGGGGCCTGCCCGTACGCTGTCCCGAGTGACCCCCGCCTCTCCCAGTGCCCTGCAGTCGTCCCGCCGTCGCTGGCTCGCGCTCTCCGTGCTCATCCTCGGTGTCGTCATGGGCATGCTCGACACCACGGTCGTCAACGTCGCGCTGCCGACGATCCGCACGAGCATCGACGCCTCCGAGGCCACCCTGTCGTGGATCATCTCGGGATACGCGCTCGCGTACGGGCTCGTGCTGATCCCGGCGGGCCGCCTCGGCGATCGGATCGGCCACAAGTGGGTGTTCGCGGTGGGGCTCACGGGCTTCACCCTCGCGAGCCTTGCGTGCGGCCTCGCCGACGATGGCACCGCACTCGTCGTGGCACGCGTGGCGCAGGGGCTCTTCGGCGGCCTGTTCTTCCCCGCGGTCACCGCCCTCATCCAGCTCATGTTCACGGGCCGCGATCGGGGCAAGGCGTTCGCGATCATGGGTGCCGCGATCGGCGTCTCGACGGCCCTCGGCCCGATCATCGGCGGCCTGCTCATCGAGTGGCTCGGGGATGCAGACGGCTGGCGCTCGATCTTCTTCGTCAACCTGCCCTTCGGTGCGGTCGCCATCGTCGCGGCCCTGCTCATCCTGCCGGGCGGCGCGGAAGGCGGTGATGCCCGCGGCGCCGACGCGCTCGGCTTCCTGCTGCTCGCGGGGGCGCTCGTGGCGCTTCTGGTGCCGCTCATCGAGGGACAGGACCAGGGCTGGCCCCTGTGGACCTGGCTCTCGCTGGCGGGAGGCGTCGCGCTCATCGTGCTCTTCGCCTGGTGGGAGGTCGTGCTCACCCGCCGTGGCCGCGCGACACCGCTTGTGCCGCCGCACCTCTTCGCGCATCCCGCGTTCACGGGCGGAGTGATCCTCGCGCTCGTCTACTTCGCGGCGTTCACGAGCATCTTCTTCACGATCTCCATCCTGTGGCAGGCGGGCCTGGGCTTCTCAGCACTCGAGTCGGGGATCGTGTCGATCCCGTTCGCCCTCGGGTCGATCGTCGGCGCTGCGCTGAGCGACCGGGTGGCTCACCGGCTCGGGCGCACCGCCCTCGTGATCGGCACGGCGCTCGTCGCCGCCGGGCTCACCGCCGTCTGGCTCGTGCTGCTGCTCGTGCCGGCCGCCGAGCTGAGCAACTGGGAGCTGCTCGCCCCCCTCGCGGTCGCGGGCATCGGCTCCGGGCTCTTCATCGCGCCGAACGCGCAGTTCATCGTCGCGACCGTCGATCGCACGGAGGCGGGTGCGGCATCCGGTGTCATCGGCACGATGCAGCGCATCGGCTCGGCGATCGGTATCGCCGTGATCGGCTCGGTGCTGTTCGGAACGCTCGAGATCTCAGGCCCTCAGGATGTCGCCCCGGCGTTCGCCGAATCGGCTGCGCACGCGATGCTCGTCTCGGCGATCTTCGCGGTGGCGGCATTCGCCCTCGTCTTCGTGCTGCCCAAGCGCGCCTCGCGCGGGTACGAGCCCGCGGTCCGGGCCGAGTAGCCGCCGCTCGCTCAGCGGGGGCGGCGCGCGCCCGTCGGGTCGGTGCGTGAGGGGGCAGGCGGGCGGTCGTCGGCGACGGCGAAGAGCCAGCGCGGCTTCGGCTCGATCACGGGACGGAAGATCCTGCGCACCCAGGGGCTCGACAGGAGGATCGAGATCGCGAGCGAGGCGAACACCATGGTGAGCAGCCAGACCGCAGAGGCGTGATCGTCTTTCAGCACCCCGGACTCGCGGATGGGGTAGAGCACGAAGGAGTGCAGCAGGTAGACGTACATGGTCGCCTGCCCGAAGGCCGTGAAGAACGTCTGGCGACGGGGGATGAGGGAGAAGAACGCGGCGCTCAGCAGCGCGGCGAGCACGATGAGCCCGAGCCTGAGGAGGCCGGCCCACCACACCGGCTCGCCGAGCGTCTGGTACGAGGCGTCGTAGAAGAACCAGAACCGCAGGTCGAAGGCGCGGAACTGCTGGATGTTCAGCAGCACGACGGCAAGCCACAGACCGAGCACGCCGGCGCCGAGGAAGCGCACGCCGATCACTCCGGCCGGGGAGACGTCGCGCCAGCGGTCGACGACGCCCCACGCCCGCAGCTTCCAGCCGAGCACGAAGAACGGAAGGATGCCGATCGCCCGCGAGAGCGAGAACGTCGAGTCGACGTTCGAGAAGTAGCCCACCGTGACCGAGGCGACGACGGCCCACAGCAGCGGCCAGCGCAGCAGCGCGAGGTACGGCAGCACCATCCGGAAGATCGCGAGCGCGAGCAGGAACCAGAGCGTCCAGTGGGGTTCGGTGGGGTTGAAGGCTTCGACACCCTCGACGAGCCACTGCACGAGCGACCAGATCGTCTGCATGATGACGTAGGGCAGCACGATGTCGGTCACGATCCGGCGCATCTGCCGGATGCCGGGAGGCGTCGCCTTGGAGAAGTAGCCCGACACGATCGCGAACGCCGGCATGTGGAAGGCGTAGATGAACAGGTAGAGCGTGAGCGCGTTGTCGGAGTCGCCGATCTGCCGCTGGATCGCATGCCCCATGACGACGAGCACGATGCAGGCGAAGCGCGCGTTGTCGAAGAACGGGATGCGTTCGCGCGGCTTCGTCGGCAGGGACGCGGTGACGCTCATCCCTCCAGCGTAGGCGCAGGCCCTAGCGTGGGGTCATGACGTATCGCGTGGTGGTGACGGGTGCGAACTCGGGGATCGGCGAGGCGACGGCCCGCCTGTTCGCCGCGCACGGATGGCAGGTGATCGGCGTCGCTCGGCGTGCTGATCGACTCGAGGCGCTCGCGGCGGAGGGAGTGCTGACACCGCTCGTCGCGGATGTCACGGATGACGCCGACGTCGCGCGCGTCCGTTCCGCGGTCGAGGCGGGCGGCCCGCTGCACGCGCTCGTCAACAACGCGGGCGGGGCGTTCGGCACGGAGAGCGTCGAGGAGGCGATCCTCGACGATTGGCGCGCGATGTTCGAGACGAACGTGCTCGGCACCCAGCGCATGATCGCGGCGCTGCTGCCGGCGCTGCGCGCGGGCTCCCTCGAGCGCGGCTCGGGCGACATCGTCGCGGTCACCTCGATCGCGGGGCACACGGTCTACCCGGGCGGCGGGGGCTACAACGCCGCCAAGCACGCCCAGCATGCGCTGCTCGGCGTGCTGCGCCGCGAGCTCGGCGGCGAGCCGCTGCGGGTCATCGAGATCGCCCCGGGCATGGTCAAGACCGACTTCTCACTCGTGCGCTATCGCGGCGATCAGGCCGCGGCGGACGCCGTGTACGCGGGTGTCGAGAACCCGCTCGTGGCCGGCGACATCGCCGAGGCGATCGTGCACGCGGTCGAGCTGCCGTCGCATGTCGATCTCGATCTCGTCGTCGTGAAGCCCGTCGCGCAGTCGGCGGTGCGCACGATCCACCACGGGCCGCTCACTCCGAGGCGGTGACCGCCTCGGTGTCCGGCAGCAGGTCCGCCTCCACATCGGCGAACGCGAGTCTCGGCACGAAGAACAGCAGCACCATCGCGACAAGCGCGCCTCCGCCGCAGATCGCCCACACGGTCAGATAGCCCGCGAGCGGCGCGACCGTCGTGTGGGCCACCTCCGAGGCCGCCGTCACGAGCACCACCCCGAACACGGCCGAGGCGAAGGCCCCGCCGATGGTCTTGGTCGTGTTGGTCATGCCCGAGGCGATGCCGGTCTGACCGCGAGGTGCCGCCGCTGCGGCCGCCGCGGGCAGCGCCGCCACGAGCGCACCCGAGCCGAGGCCGGCGATCACCATGTTGGTCACGACCTGCCACGTCTCGAGGTGGAAGGGCAGGAACAGCAGGTAACCGACGGCGACGAAGGCCGTGGCGACGATCAGGGCGAGGCGGGGTGACATCCGCTTCGACGCCGCGGCGAACAGCAGCGCGCCGACGATCATCGAGACGAGGTAGGCGCCCACGACGTAGGAGCGCGCGTCGTCGGCGAGGCCCAGACCGTAGCCGTGCTCGCCCGGGTCGGTTGCCGCGTAGGTGAGCAGTGGCGCCTGTGCCCCGAGCACGCTGATGCCGAAGAGCGCCGCCGTCGCGAGCACGGGCCACATGCTCGGCTGCCGCATGACCCGCAGGTCGATCGCGGGATCGGGATGCCGCAGTTCCCAGCGCGCGAACCACACGAGTACGGCGCCCCCCGCGAGCACCGCTGCGACGAGCACCGCCGCCCGCACACCCATCGGCACCTCGATGTCGCCGACGCGCGCGAGCCGAAGGAAAACGAGCCCAGCGGTGATGAGCAGCAGGCCGAGCGAGAGCAGCGCGAATCCGACGCCGTCGAGCTGCCTGCGGCCCTGCGGCTCCGATTCGGGAACGCCGAACAGGATGGCGAAGAACACGAGCGTCACGGCCACCGCCGGCACGAAGAGGGTCAGCATGACGTCGCCGTCGACGGCGCGGAACACGCGGCTCGCGCCGAGCGCGCCGACGATGGCACCCGCCTCGAGCGCGACGACGAGGAAGCCGGCCGAGCGCCGGGTCTGCGACGCCGCCGTGTCGGTGCGGCGCCCGCGGTCGAAGATGAGCGCCACCTCGAGAGGAAGCCACACGACGTAGAACGACTGCAGCGACCACGCCGCGAGGAAGCTCCAGAAGTCGCCGGTGAACGCGAGCCACCACGTCGCGGCTGCGGTGAGCGCGGTCGAGATCAGCAGCATCCGCTTATGGCCGTACATGTCGCCGAGCTTGGAGAAGACCGGGACGATGATCGCCGAGAGCAGCAGGGCGCTCGCCTCGAACCAGTTGAAGTCGCCGTCGGTGATCTGCAGGTGCGCGACGAGCTCGGGGATGAGGGGCACGTAGAAGCCCTGCAGGATGCCGCTCGTCAGCTCGACGAGGAAGAGGAAGCCGACGAGCGAGAAGGTGATCGCCGCGCCATTGCGGGTTCGGGTCATAGACGGATGCTAGGGCACGTCGATCCCCCCTCTCACGCTCGCGCGCGACTCGCTAGCGTTGAGGTATGAGCGTGCATCTCGTGGGAGGCGGCTGGACGCCGAGCGGCGACCCGGAGCTCACCTCGACGTTCCTCGCGGAGGCGGCCGCGCGCGCGGCCGGCAGCGGGCGGATGGTGCCTCGCGTCGGGGTGCTCGTGGCCGTCGTGGACGACGCGCCGTCGCGTGGGTTCCGCGAGGGGTACCCGGCCTCGCTGAGCGCTGTCTCGGCGTGCGAGCCCGTGGTCTCGATCGTCGAGGACGGCGAGACCTTCGCGGCCCGGGTGCTCACCGACATCGACGCGCTCGTCGTGGGCGGCGGGGTGACGCCCGCCTATCTCGCGGCGATCGATCCGCTCGTGGAGGAGATCCGGCTGTTGGTCGCCGACGGCCTGCCGTATCTGGGCTTCTCGGCGGGGGCGATGATCGCGGCCGACCGGGCAGTCGTCGGCGGATGGCGCATCAACGGCATCCCCGTGTGCCCCGAAGCGACCTCTCAGGGGCTCGACGAGGTCACGATCGCCGAGGGTCTCGGGCTCGTCGACCTCGCTGTCGACGTTCACGCGGCGCAGTGGGGCGTGCTCAGCCGGCTCGTCGCGGCGACCGAGGCCGGCCTCGTCGACGGCGGCGTCGCGATCGACGAGCAGACCGCTCTCGTCGTCGGCGACTCGGGCTTCGCGGTGGCCGGCTCGGGCAGCGTCTGGCAGGTGCTCGATGCGCCCGCGGGCGTCATCGTGGGAACGCTGGGCGCGTGACGGACGCGGCCGAGCATGCGCGCGCCGCGGGGCCGCGCCCCCTCGCCGAGCTCGTCGACCCCGGCTGGGCCGCGGCGCTCGAACCCGTTGCACCGCAGGTGGCGCGGATGGGGGAGCTGTTGCGTGCCGAGGTCGCGGCGGGGCGCCCCTACCTTCCCGCAGGGGACAAGGTGCTGCGCGCCTTCGCCCAGCCCTTCGACGAGGTGCGGGTGCTCATCGTCGGTCAGGACCCGTATCCGACCCCGGGCCACCCGATCGGATTGTCGTTCGCGGTCGAGCGGCATGTGCGGCCGCTGCCACGGAGCCTGCAGAACATCTACCGCGAGCTGCACGACGACCTCGGCATCCCGCCGGCCGAGCACGGCGACCTCTCGGCCTGGTCGCGACAGGGCGTCATGCTGCTCAACCGTGTGCTCACCGTGCGCGCAGGGAGCGCGGGCTCGCATCGCGGAATGGGGTGGGAGGCCGTGACCGAGCACGCCATTCGCGCCCTCGTGGAGAGGGATGCTCCGCTCGTCGCGATCCTGTGGGGGCGGGATGCCGGAACCCTGCGGCCACTGCTCGGCTCGACGCCGATCGTGGCATCGGCGCATCCGAGCCCCCTCTCGGCGCACAACGGGTTCTTCGGATCGAAGCCGTTCAGCCGCACCAACGCCCTGCTCGAGCAGATGGGCGCCGCGCCCATCGACTGGGACGTGCGGCTCCGTCGGACGGGGGAGGACGCCGCCCGGGCCTCTCGCTAGCGTGGGAGCATGACCGGAGCCGTCATCGAGATCCAATCCCTCACCAAGCGCTTCGGCGGCACGACCGCCGTCGACGACCTGAGCTTCCGTGTCGAACCCGGCGTCGTGACGGGCTTCCTCGGGCCCAACGGGGCGGGCAAGACCACCACGCTGCGCACCCTCGTCGGCCTCGTGCAGCCCACCTCGGGCAGCGCGACCTTCGACGGCAAGCGGTACGTCGAACTCGAGAAGCCGCTGCACACCGTCGGCACGGCGCTCGAGGCCGCGAGCTTCCACCCCGGCCGCACCGGTCGTGACCACCTGCGGGTGGTCGGAGCCGCCGCCGGCATCCCCACCGCCCGCGTCGACGAGGTGCTCGCCTGGGTCGGCCTCGCGGATGCCGCAGGGCGTCGCGTGGGCGGGTACTCGCTCGGCATGCGTCAGCGCCTCGGCCTGGCCTTCGCTCTGCTCGGCGATCCCGGCGTGCTCGTGCTCGACGAGCCCATCAACGGACTCGATCCCGAGGGCATCCGGTGGATCCGCGGGTTCCTGCGCAGCCTGGCGGAAGAGGGCCGCACCGTGCTCGTCTCCTCCCACCTCCTGAGCGAGGTGCAGCAGACCGTCGACCGCGTCGTCATCATCTCGAAGGGGCGCCTGGCCTACGAGGGCACCCTCGAGGGGCTCGAGTCGAGCGCTCCCGCCATGGCGCGCGTGCACGTGGACGCTGCCGACCGGGATGCGCTCGCCCTCGCCCTCACCGCGGGCGGCGCGCAGGTCGAGATCACGGGCGACGGTCTGCACGTCACGGGGCTCGACGCGGATGCCGTGGGCGTTCAGGCGCTCGCCGCCGGCGTGCCGTTGCGATTGCTCATCCCCGAGAGGGAGGGACTCGAGAACGTCTTCCTCGAGATCGTCGGCGAGGGAGGGATCCGCTGATGCTGCGTTCACTGCGTTCCGAGCTCCTCAAGATCTCCACTACGCGCGCCTGGTGGTTGCTCGCGCTGATCCTGTTCGTCTGGGTCGGGTTCACCGCGGCGGGCATCGCAGCCTTCGGCCGCGTGCTCGTCGACGAGTCGCAGGGACTGATCGGCGAGGACGCCATCCCATCGCTCGTCTACAGCTCGGTCACCGCGGTCGGCTACGTCTTCCCGTTGCTCTTCGGCGCGCTCGCCGCGACCACCGAGTTCCGCCATCAGACACTCACACCCACCTTCCTCGCCACGCCGCGTCGAGGCACGGTGCTCGTGGGCAAGGTGGGGGCGGCCCTTCTCTGGGGTGCGATCTTCGGCGTCGTCGGCCTGCTCGCCTCGGTGGGAATCGGCGGGCTCGTGCTCGGGCTCCTGGGGGTAGATGTGGGCCTCGGCTCCGCCGAGACGTGGGCGCTCATCGCGCGGGCACTGCTCGCGATGGCCCTGTGGTCGGTCATCGGGGTGGGGCTCGGAGTGCTCCTGCCCAATCAGGTGGCCGTGATCGTCACGGTGCTCGCCTTCACCCAGTTCCTCGAACCGCTGCTGCGCATGGCGGCGTCGTTCTGGGAGTGGACGTCGGCGATCGGCCGTTTCCTGCCGGGAGCTGCCACCGACGCTCTCGTCGGCTCGAGCATCTACTCGCTCGTGGCCGTCGATACCGGCGGGGCGGGCACGATGCTGGAATGGTGGCAGGGTGGATTGGTGCTCGGCGGTTACGCTGTCGTCTTCATCGGAATCGGCGCGCTGACCACATGGCGACGTGATGTGACCTGAGGCTCGGGAGGGGCGGATGCTGGAAGAGGAATACAACCCGCGCCGCAAGCTGCCGCCCCACCTGCGCGCGAAGCCCGCCGCCGAGCAGGAGTTCGCCTTCAGCATCCGGGATGCGACGGAACGCGACCTTCCCGACGTGCGCGAGATCTACAACCACTACATCGCCAACTCCACGGTGACCTTCGACGAGGAACCGCAGACGCTGTCGGATCTGCGCGCCAAGTTCCGGCACACGAAGAAGCTCGGGTATCCCTTCCTCGTCGCGGTGTCGCCGAGCGGCGAGATCCTCGGCTATGCGACGGTCGCGCCCTGGAAGCAGAAGGCCGCCTACCGCTACACCGTCGAGAACTCGATCTACCTGCGGGCCGCATCCACGGGCAAGGGCCTCGGCACCGCGCTCATGGCGGAGCTGCTCGCCCGCGCGAAGGCTGCGGGTGTCAAAGAGGTGATCGCCGTGATCGCCGACCGGGGCGCCGAGTCGTCGATCGCGATGCACGAGAGGTTCGGATTCACGGAGGTGGGGCGCATGGGAAAGGTCGGCTTCAAGTTCGAGCGCTGGCTCGGCACGGTGCTCATGCAGAAGAGCCTCAAGTGAGCGGGCTGCAGCTGCGTCTCGTGCTCGAGACCGATGACCTCGAGGCGGCACTCGCCTTCTACCGCGACGGTCTCGGCTTGCCCGTGCTGGAGTCCTACGAGGCAGACGGCGATGCGCGCGTCGTGATCCTCGGCATCCCCACCGCGACCCTCGAGCTCGCCAACCGGGCCCAGATCGACTTCATCGACCAGGTCGAGGTGGGGCATCCCGCCGCGCACAGCTACCCGCTCACGATGCGCGTCGCGCTCGAGGTCGCCGATGTGCGCGAGGCGACGGATGCCGCGGTCGCGGCCGGCGCGGAGCTCGTCGCCCGGCCCACCGAGACCCCGTGGCGCTCGCTCAACGCCCGGCTCGAGGGGCCAGACGGCGTCGCCCTCACCCTGTTCCAGGAACTGGAGCGGGGCGAGGGCTGACGCGTCGGCTCAGTTGCGGGGGGTGGCCCTCCGCAGCAGGAGGTGGCCGATACCCGCCGCGAGAAGCGCGGGCACGAGCAGGACGCTCGCGATACCGAGGGTGCCGAGGGTCATGACACCTTCCCAGAAGGTGGGCCAGTTCCCGGTGAGGGTGATGATCGCGACGGCGGCGAGCACGATCAGCCCCAGCAGGATGAGCGAGGTCGTCAGGCCGAACGCCTTCCAGCGCACGAAGACCGCCGCGAAGATCATGCCGGTGAAGAAGAAGAAGACGAACCAGCAGAAGTAGATCCACCATTGGGCGGCCCAGCCGTCATCGCTGGCGAGGTAGAAGGTGCGGAAGAACGCGCCGTTGAGACCCCAGCCCCCGGTGAGATCCTCGATCCAGGCTGCGATCGTCAGGATGAGCGCGTACCCGGCCGACAGCAGCAGGAAGGTGAGTGCGGCACCTGCCGTGAACGCGCGGCGGGTCGATCCGTAGCCGAGGGCGAGGGGGAAGGCGAGGTTCACCGCCTGAACGGCGACGACGAGCATGTAGACGAAGATCCACGCGGCGGCGCCGTTGTAGCGGATGCCGTCGGCCGCATCCGTCGCATCGCTACCCGAGACCGAGCTCATGATGAGCCACCAGATGGTCCAGGTGGTCGCGAAGATGATCCCGAGGATGATGAGCGGCATCCCGATCGTCGTCCACGGGTTCGCGGTGAGGAGCCGCACGATGCGCCACGCGCGCACCGCGGGCCGCGCCGGGGTGCGCGGGAGGGTCTCGACGGCGGTCATGCGTTCTCTCCGTTCGTGCGGTCGGCGTTCTCGCCGGTGGTGGTGCGGATGACGAGCTGCTGCAGTGAGACGGGTGCCAGTTCGAGGCCGGCCTCGCGTGCCGCGGCCCGCCCGGCGTCGTCGAGCCCCGCGACGGTCGCGGTGGCGAGCCCGCCGAGCGCGGTGCGGTGCAGCACCTCGCGGCTCGAGGTGAAGGCCTCGACGGCGGAGCGGGCGCCGACGACGTCGACGGCCGAACCGCGCAACTCGTCGGCATCCGCGTCGATGATGATGCGCCCGTCGTCGATGACGACGACGTGCTCGAGCAGGTTCGAGACCTCGTCGATCAGGTGGGTGGAGAGCACCACGGTGCGCGGGTGCTCGGCGAAGTCGGCGAGCAGCACGTCGTAGAACAGCTGGCGCGCGACGGCGTCGAGACCGAGGTAGGGCTCGTCGAAGAAGGTGAGCGGCGCCCGGCTCGCGAGGCCGACGATCACCCCGACCGCTGAGAGCTGGCCACGCGAGAGCTTCTTGACGCGCCGGTTCTCCGGCAGGCGGAAGCGCGCCACGAGGTCGGCAGCGAAGTCCTCGTCCCACTCGGGGAAGAACCATGGGGCGCTACGCAGCACGTGCTTCACACGGAAGTCGTCGGGATAGCGCTGGCTCTCCTTGATGAAGCACACGCTGTCGAGCACGTGCGCGTTCTCGACGGGTGACTCGCCGAAGACCTCGATCGTGCCGCGGGTGGCGAACTCCTGACCGGTGAGCAGCTGCATGAGCGTCGTCTTGCCGGCGCCGTTGCGTCCGAGCAGGCCGTGGATGCGGTTCGCCTCGAGTGCGAAGCTCGCGTCGGCGACGGCGTGCACGGTGTTCGTGCCGTGACCGTAGCTCTTGCTGAGGCCCTCGACGCGCGCGACGACGCTCATCGGGCGTCCTCCTCGATCATGCCCGCGAGTTGCGCGGGGGAGATGCCGAGCTTGTGTGCCTCGGCGATGAGGGGAGCGACGAACTGCTCCCGGAATCGGTTGCGGCGCTGGGCCATGAGGCGCGCACGCGCACCGTCGGCGACGAACATGCCGATGCCTCTCTTCTTGTAGAGGATCCCCTGATCCACGAGCAGCCCCACGCCCTTGCCCGCTGTCGCGGGGTTGATGCGCAGGAAGGCGGCGAGCTCGTTGGTGGAGGGAACCTGGGTCTCTTCCGGAAGCCGGCCCTCGACGATGTCGTCCTCGAGCTGTTCCGCGATCTGGTGGAAGATCGGGCGACTGTCGTCCACGTGGGCTCCCGGGTGGATGGGTTGATTACTTGAGTAACTAACCAACCAGGGCTGCCCCCCAATGTCAAGCCCGTACGCTCGAGACATGTTCGAGCTGCACCACCTGACCGCCCTCGAGCAGCTCGATTGGCTGCGCCGAGGCGAGGTGACCCCGCGCGAGCTCGCCGAGCACTATCTCGCCCGCATCGATCGGCTCGACCCCGAGCTCGGTGCCTTCGCGGTGGTGGATACGGATGCGGCCCTGCAGCGTGCAGGCGAGATCGACGCCCTGTCACGCGCCCTGGCGCTCTGGGGGCTTCCGCTCGCCGACAAGGCCCTCGTCGCGCGGGCCGGGCGCGAGACCGCATACGGATCGCGCGCCTTCACCGGCTTCATTCCGGAGAGCAGCGACGAGCTGGCGACGGTACTCGACGACGCGGGGGCGGTGAGCCTGGGCGCCACGGCCGCGCCCGAGTTCGGATTCCCGAGCTACACCGAACCGCTCGCGGGGCGCCCCGCACGCAACCCCTACGATCTCTCGCTCGGCGCCGGAGGTTCCAGCGGGGGAGCGGCGGTCGCGGTCGCCGCGGGCCTGCTGCCGGTGGCGCCCGGCTCCGACGGCGGCGGATCGATCCGCATCCCTGCCGCCGCCACCGGACTCGTCGGGCTCAAGCCATCCCGCGGGCGCGTTCCGGCTGGTTCGGGATTCGGGAGCCTGGCCGGCCTCGTGACGGCCGGGCCGCTCGCCCGCACGGTCGCGGACGCCGGCCTCCTGCTCGACGCGCTCGCGGCGCCCCCGGGCGCGCGTGCCACGTGGGCGACCACGGCTCCCGATGAGGGCGGGGATGCACCATTCCTCTCGGCTGCGACGCGCGGCGAGGGGCGCTTCCAGCTCGCGGTCACCGTCGACTCGCCGTGGGCATCCGCCTACGAGCTCGAGCTCGACCCCTCGGCGCGCGACGCGGTCGACCGCGCGCTCGCGGAGTTCACGGCCCTCGGCCACGGCGTGGAAGAGCTGCGGATGCCTGAGGAGCCCGGCTACGCTCGCGCCTTCCGCGCGGTGTGGCAGGGCGGCGCGGCGACCCTGCCGCTCGACGACATGCAGCTCGCCCTCGTCGAGCCGCTCACGCGCTGGCTCGTCGAGCGCGGTCGCGCCCTCGGCGCCCGAGAGCTCGGGGACGCACTCGCCTGGCTGGCCGAGTACGAGCGACGCACGATCGCTCTCTTCGCCCCTTACGACGCCGTGCTCACTCCCGCCCTCGCGCTCACCCCGCGGCCCGTCGGCTGGTACGACGCGGAGGACGGCGAGCGCAACTTCGAACAGCAGGTGAGATACACGCCGTTCACGAGTTTCGTCAACGTCGCCGGGCTGCCCGCGATCACGCTGCCTGTCGCTGAGACGGATGCCGGGTTGCCCATGGGCGTGCAGCTCATCGGCAGACCGGGCGGCGAGCGCGCACTGCTCGCACTCGGCGCGCAGCTCGAGCGACGCCTGCAGTGGCAGCGACGGCACCCGCCGAGCTGGTAGGGCGACCAGCCGTGTTAGGTAAGCCTGACCTATACTGAACCCGATGCTGCTCTCCGACGTCCTCTCCGCCTCCATCGCCTGGCACCCCGGCGAGGGCGACTCGGTGCTGCTCGGCGCTGTCGACGACGACATCGCGATCGTCGAGACGATCGCCGCCACGCTGCCCGCCAAGGCCCGCGGGCGGATCTTCCTCGAGGTGGCCGACGCATCCGGCATCCGCGACATCGTCGCCCCTGGCCGGGTGTGCGTCACCTGGCTGCGGCGTGACCTCGGTCAGAGCATGCGCGCGGCGGCCGACGCCTGGCTCGCCGAGATGCTGCCCGTCGAGGCCGAACGTGAGCACCAGGTGTACGCGTGGACCTCGGGCGATCGCGCCGCCCACGCGCTCACCTCCGACTGAGGCGGCGCTCAGCGGACGTAGCCGCCCTTCTCGAGCCCCGCTTCCACCTCGAAACGGTTCGTGCGCGCGACCGAGCCGGCAGCGAGATACAGGATCGGCATGGCGAGCCCGTAGCGGCGCCACTGCTCGCGGTGCACGGCCTCATGCTCGAGCACGCGATCGGATGCCGCATCCCGGGTGAGGTACACCGCACCGATCGTCGTGCCACCGCGCCCGAACGCCCAGCGGGGGAGCCGATGGATGATGTGCAGGCCGTGGCTCCGGCGGTGACGTCCGAGCAGCAGGGACCCCCAGATGAAGCCGCAGGCGGTCGCGAACCAGTAGCCGGGTCGGGCGATCGCGGGCCACAGCAGCATGCGACGGACCCCCGGCACGGCCGTCACACCGCGTACGAGCCCTACGGCCGCCCGCTCGGCCCGATTCGGATGCTCGGGGCGCGCCGGAACCGTCACGTCGCGGGTTCGGCCGGGCTCGGGCGGCCGAACTCCTCGAGCCAGCGCAGCCACACCTCGTTGAGGGTCGGGTAGGCAGGCACGGCGTGCCACAACCGGTCGATCGGCACCTCGCCCACGATCGCGATCGTCGCGGCCTGCAGCATCTCGCCGACGTCCGGGCCGACGAAGGTCGCGCCGACGAGCACGCCCCGGTCGAGGTCGACGACGGCCCGCGCCTGCCCGCGGTAGTCGTCGGCGTACACGGTCGCCCCAGCGACCCACGAGAGGTCGTAGTCGAGCACGCGGATGCGCAGCCCCGCCTCCTCCGCGGCCGCAGCGGTCACGCCCACGGACGCGACCTCCGGGTCGGTGAAGGTCACCTGGGGCACGGCCCGGTGGTCGGCCGTGGCGACGTGCGCGCCCCAGGGGGCGTCGTCCACGCGCGTACCGGCCGCGCGCGCGACGATCGCATCGCCCGCCGCGCGCGCCTGGTACTTGCCCTGGTGGGTCAGCTTCGCTCGGCCGTTGACGTCGCCCACGGCGTAGAGCCAGTCGCTGCCGGGCGCGCGCATCGTGTCGTCGACCTCGATGCGCGTCCGGGCCGCGATGCCGAGCACGTCCAAGCCGAGGTCATGGGTGCGACCCACGCGTCCCGTCGCGACGAGCACGCGTTCCGCGAGCACGCGCGAGCCGTCTCCGAGGGTGAGCACGGCGTTCTGCTCCGCCTGATGGGCCCGCACGACATCCGTGTCGGTGAGCACCCGCACCCCTGCGCTCTCGAGGGAGGCCTGCACGAGTTCGGCGGCGAACGGCTCCATACCGCCCAGCAGTCCGCGGCGCGCGATGAGAGTCACCCGGCTGCCGAGGCTCGCGTAGGCGGTCGCGAGCTCACAGCCGACGACCCCGCCGCCGAGCACCGCGAGGGTCGCGGGTACCTCGGAGCTGCTCGTGGCATCCCGCGAGCTCCACGCGTCGAGCTCGGCGAGACCCGGAACGTCGGGCAGCACCGGAACCGAGCCGGTGCACACGGCCGCCGCGTGGCGGGCGACGAGCTCGGTCACCCTGCCATCGGATGCCGTCACCGACACGCGTTTCGGGCCGGTGAACCGCGCGTGGCCGCGCAGCAGCGCGATCCCGGCCCCGTCGAGCCAGTCGACCTGCGAGTCGTCCGAGCGGTCGTGGGTGATGCGGTCGCGTCGGCGGAAGACGGCCGCCGCATCGATCTCGCCCGTGACGGCCTCGGCCGCGCCGGCGACCGCCCGCGCAGCACGGACAGCTGCGCCGGGGCGCAGCAGGGCCTTCGAGGGCATGCACGCCCAATACGAGCACTCGCCCCCGACGAGCTCCTCCTCCACGATGACCGTCTCGAGCCCGCCCTGCACGGTGCGGTCGGCGACGTTCTCGCCCACCGCACCCGCACCGATCACCACGACGTCGACTTCGCGCGTGTTCATGGATCGAGCGTAGGCCCGAGCCGTCCCCGCCGGCATGGCGGATGCGAGGTCAGGCGCGCAGCGCCGCGATGAGCCGGAGGATCGTCGGAGCGTCGTCGACCGCCGCCGCGGCCGACTCGGGAGCGAACGAGGCGATCGTCGCGCCGGCGAGCGGCAGCCGTGTGACGAGCGCCCGGATCGCCGCGACGAGTTCACCCGTGCCCACGCCGAACGGGATCGGTTCGAGCAGGCCCAGGAAGTCCGCAGGATCGAGCACGTCGAGGTCGATGTGCACGTAGACGCGGCCCGCACCGGTGGCCGCGACGGCGTCGGCGAACGCCGCGGCATCCGCGAGCTGGTCGACCGTCGCCGAGGTCACGCCCTTCTCGGCGGCGAAATCCTGCTCCGGCGCATCCCACTCCCGCGCTCCCGCGACCACCACACGCGTCGGATCGACGGTGCCCTCCTCGATGAGCGAGGCGAGCACCATCCCCGCGAACGCGCCGGAGGGGGAGGTGCTCGGGGTGTTGAGGTCCGGATGCGCGTCGAACCACACGACCGCGAGGTCCTCGCCTGCGACATGGGCGATCGCGGCGGCCGAGACGGCGCAGTCGCCGCCGATGACGATCGCGGGTGCCTCCGCGGCGGCGAGCGCGTGCGTCATCCGCTCGCGGACGGCCCGCACCGAGCTGAACCGCGCGATCCGGGTGCCCTGGGCATCACCGGCCTCGAGCGGCACTTCGACGAGCTCGGTCACGGACGCCGGGAGATCGCCGCGGATCGCCTCGGCGCCCTCTGCGAGCCGCATGGCGCGACTCGAGGGCGAGCCCTGCCACTGCGGAACGACGACGAACGTCATGGCGCGCCTCCCGGATGCGTCGGGCGCGTCACACGCCCGTACGGATCCTATTGCGCGGGGGCGACCGTCACCGGGCCGAAGCCGGACTCGAGGATGACGTGTCTGCCGACGTCGTCGCGGATCGCGAGCACCACGTCGCCCTCGTACGACCCGGATTCCAGGGGAGCGCCCGTGCAGTCGACCGCCTCGAGGGGCACGGTGAGCGACAGCTGCTCACCGGGAGCGAGGTCGATCGCAGGCAGGGACAGAGCCGGAGTCGAGTCGCCGATGATGACGCCGTCGCGCGCGAGCAGCAGGGCGGGGGCGCTCGGCAGGGTTCCGGTCACCGCGTCGGCGCTCCCGTTGACCACGGTGAGGGTGAGTTCGCCGCCCGCCACCTCTTGCACGAACCGCACCGAGAGGCCCGCGGGTGCGGGTTCGCCCTCCCACAACGACGGCTGGCAGCTCGCCGGAACATCCTGCTCGAGCAGGCGGCTGTCCTGTTGGGCGTCCTCCGGGCTCGCGGCCAGAGACCCCGCCTCGTCGCTCGCGCTCATCGTGCCGGGGCCCGTCGACCCGAGGCTCAGGGCCACGGGCACGATGACGGCGAACGCGGCCAGTCCGCCGAGCGCGCCCACCGCCATCCGCTTCGGACGCCTCCGGGCGCGTGCACGTCGGATGATGCGATCGGCATCGAGGCGGGGCTCGTCGCCGCGCCCGCCCTGCAGGAGGTCGCGCAGTTCAGACTCGGTGGGCACGGTCGCCCTCCTTCGCGTCGGGCCCCGATCGGGCCTCGGATCTCGAGCGGGGAAGCGAGGGCCGCCGCAGCGGGGTCGTGCCGGTGCCCGGACGCGCCCCGCTCGGGCCCAGCCGGTCGGCTGCCGTGCCGTCGTCGGCGAGGGCGATCGCCATCTTGGCGAGGCCGTCGCTCAGGTAGCGCTTGACCGCACCGGAGCTGATGCCGAGCGTCGCCGCGATGTCGTCGACCTTGAGGTCGTCGTAGTAGCGCAGCACGAGGCACGCGCGTTCGCGTGGAGTGAGCTTGCGCAGCTCCTCGTGCAGGTCGAGACGCAGGCCCGTCGCGTCGTCGGAGGGCGGCAGCTCGTCGGGCTCGTACTGGCTCGGGGCGACCTTGCGCCAGCGGCTCACGCGACGTCCGCGATCGAGGGATGCGTTGAGGATCGCGCGCCGCACGTACGACTCGGCACTCGCGACCGTGAAGCCGTTGCGCAGCCGCCCGAAGGTGCGCACGAGGGCGTCCTGCACGAGGTCGGCCGCATCGTCGGCGCTTCCCGTGAGCAGCGTCGCATAGCGCAGCAGGGCGTCGCCGCGCTCGGCGACCAGCTCGGTCACGATGTGCTCCCATGAGGCCTCGGCCACGGCGTCCTCCCTCCTACCTCTTCAGACGACGAGTTCACGCGAATCGTTGGGCCATCCCTCCGAGGATCGTGCGCGATGGTCTACCCACGCGTGCCGATGCGATCGACTCGCACGATATATCACGGCTTCGGTGCCGGTGGAGGAGCAGCGGCGGCCGTGCGGGCGAGCGCGCGCCCTGCCTCGGTGAGCCAGCGGCCGGGGTCGGACATCGCGGTCGAGGGCGAGCCGGCGAGCCGGGTCAGCGACACGTCGGCGCGACCCTCAGCCGCCCCCTCGGCGAACGATCCGGCGACGATCGTCGCACGGGTGCCCGCGGCATCGGCCCGCTGCAGCACGGCGCTCACGACCTTGCCGCCCGCGGAACTCGCATCGACGCGGCCCTCACCGGTGACGACGAGGTCGGCGGAGGCGATTTCCGCGTCGAGACCGGTGAGGCGCGTGATCGCATCGGACCCGGATGCGAGCCGCGCACCCCACACCGTGCGCAGCCCGTACGCGGTTCCGCCCGCAGCCCCCGCCCCGGGCGCGTCGGCGTCGCCGCCGAGCACGTGCGCGAGGTGCGCGAGGGCGGCGTCGAGGGTCTGCACGTCGTCGGGCGTCGCCCCCTTCTGCGGCCCGAACACGGATGCCGCCCCGCGCGGTCCGGTTAAGGGCGCATCGACATCGCACCACAGCGTGAGCTCGGTCGGGGGCGTGCGCAGGCCGGCGAGGTCGACGCGTGCGAGCCGGGTGAGGGCCGCGCCGCCGTCGGGGAGGGCCCGGCCATCCGTGTCGAGGAAGCGGGCGCCGAGCGCCGCAAGAGCGCCCACGCCGCCGTCGGTGGAGCCCGAGCCGCCGAGGCCGATGACGATACGGTCGGCGCCGGTGTCGAGCACGCGACCGAGCAGCTCGCCGAGCCCGCGCGTCGAGGCCCCCAATGGGTCCGGTGCGGCCATGCGCACGAGTCCCACGCAGTCGGCGAGCTCGACGAGCGCGCGTCCATCGGGCAGGGTCAGCCAGCGGGCGCGCGCCGGGCGGCCATCCGCGCCGGTGACCGAACCTGCGGTGCGCAGCACGGCATCCGGTACCGAGCGGGCCACCACCTCGAGCGTGCCGACCCCGCCGTCGGCCTGCGGCAGCTCGATCACCTCGTCGCCTGGGCGCACGTCGCGCCAGCCCGCCGCGATCGCGGATGCGGCGTCCGCGGCCGTGCTCGACCCGGTGAACGAGTCCGGGGCGACGACGACGCGCATGAGCCCAGTGTGCCGTGTGGTGCCCTCGCGCCCCACCGGCACGGCCGTCACGCGGCGTTGCCGCGCGCCGGAACCGGCGGCGGGGACCCCGGTGTAGAGGGGTCTAGACATGCGAAAGCCCCGCGCAAGGCGGGGTTCTCGCATGTCGTGCCCTCGACACGATTCGAACGTGCGACTTCTTCCTCCGGAGGGAAGCGCTCTATCCACTGAGCTACGAGGGCGAGGCACTCAGGTTATCAGTTCACGCGCGCACGACCCGCTACAGCGCCGCGAGCACCGACGAGACGATCGGCTCCGCGTCGCCCGGCTCCCAGAACACGACCGATCGCACGACGACCCAGTACGAGCCGTGGAACACGACCGCCTCGCCCACACCATCCGTCACCGCGAAGTACGCCTCGTCGGAGCCGTAGGTGGGCACCATCGTGCTCACCGAGTTCGTCGCGTTCGCCTTCGCCTCGAGCGTGGCGGTGTCGAAGGAGGCGACCGAGATGTCGATCGTGTCGCCGCTCGTGTCGTTCTTCCACCGGCAGACGGTGCCGTCGGCCGCAGCGGCCTCCGCGGCGGGGGTGCCGGCATCCGGCGAGAACGAGTCGAGCAGGCTGAAGTTGGGATTGACGTCGTACATCGTCTGCAGCGACACGAGCGAGGTGCACGGCACGTCGACCGGCGTCGACGTGGGCGTCTTCGCGGGCTCGGACGGTTCGGCGCTCGGCGTCGGCGACGAACTCGCCGACGGTGTCGTGCTCGGGGTCGGCTGCGGCGCGGGAGTCGCGCACGACGTCAGCAGCACGGATACGGCGAGCACTGCGGATGCGGTCGTCACAAGGGCGGCGGTGCGGCGGAGCATGCTCCATTCTCACCCGCCATCCGCTCCGAGCCGGCGCGACGGGCGGGACGGCTAGGATCGAACCTCGTGAATCCCGCCGAACTCGCCGCCGTCCTGCTCGACCATGTGCGCCGGGCGGCCGCCGAGCGCGGCGCCGATCCCGACACCATCGCGCCCGAAGACGTCACGCTCGAGCGGCCGCGCAACCGCGACCACGGCGACTGGGCCTCGAACGCCGCCCTCAAGCTCGGCAAGCGCCTCGGGGTTCCGTCGCGCGAGCTCGCCGACGCCATCGCCGTCTCGCTCACCGAGGTCGACGGCATCGCGGGCGCCGAGGTGGCCGGCCCCGGCTTCCTCAACCTCCGCCTCGACGCCGCCGCCGCGGGCGCGCTCGCCGCGCGGATCCTCAGCGAGGCCGAGGACTACGGCAGAGGCTCCCTCTACGAGGGGGTGCGCATCAACCTCGAGTTCGTCTCCGCGAACCCGACGGG
>JBQCHI010000011.1:0-48837 GCA_051954835.1 Protaetiibacter sp.
GAGGAAGATGGCGACCGCGCCGAGCAGCTGCGGGAACATCTGGATCACGACGATCGTGATGAGGCCGAAGCGGCGGCCCGTGAACCGCATCCGCGAGAAGGCGTAGGCGGCGAGCGCCCCCATGAGGGTCGAGGCGACGGCCGTCACGGATGCGACCTTGATGGTGTTCCAGAACCACAGCAGGTAGGGGCTCTTGTCGTCCGTCAGGATGCGCCAGAAGCTGTCGACGCCGATCTTCGAGAACAGCGCATTCGATCCGGTGAGCGTTCCGTTCGGGTTGAGCGCGCTCGAGAGCACGAACAGCAACGGGAACACCGCGAACACCGCGACGAGGACCGCGACGAGGTGACGCCATCCGGTGTCGGCGAACCAGCGGCCGAAGCCGCGCGTGCGCGGCACCGCGCCGCGGGGCCGGGTGAGGGGTGCCGTCGTGGTCATCGCTGGATCTCCTCGAGAGCCTTGGTCCTCGAGAAGCTGACCACCGCGATGATCGCCACGATGAGGAAGATGATGATCGAGAACGCGGATGCCAGGCCGTAGTCACGGTTCTGGCCGGTGAAGGCCACCTTGTAGACCATCGAGATGAGCAGGTCGGTATGGCCCACCGGCAAGCTCGTCGTGGTATCTCGTGGACCGCCGTTGCCCAGCAGATAGACGAGGTTGAAGTTGTTGAAGTTGAACGCGAAGGATGCGATCAGCACGGGCGCGGTCGTCGACAGCAGCAGCGGCAGCTTGATCTGACGGAACACCTGCCACCCCTTGGCGCCATCCATCGTCGCCGCCTCGGTGAGCTCGTCGGGGATCGCCTGCAGCGCACCCGTGCAGATGAGGAACATGTACGGGAACCCGAGCCACACATTCACGAGCAGCGCGCTCACCTTGGCGAGGGTCGGGTCGGCGAGCCACGGGATCGCGGCGCCGCCGAAGATCACCTGATTGAGGAACCCGAAGCTCTCGTTCATCATGCCCTTCCACACGAGGATCGAGAGGAAGGCCGGGAAGGCGTACGGCAGGATCAGCAGCAGACGGTAGTACTTGACCCCTCGCATCCGCGCGTTCTGGAAGGTGATCGCGAGCAGCAGGCCGAGCGCGAAGCAGAGGGCGACGGATCCGATGGCGAAGACGAACGTCCAGATCGTCACGTAGATGAGCGGCCCGCGGATGGATTCCTCCGTGAACGCGCGCACGAAGTTGTCGAAGCCGACGGTGATCTGCCAGCCGGGGCGGAGCTCGGCGCCGTCCTCGGCGACGAAGGCTCCCGTTCCGCGGTCGGTGTAGACGGCGCCGGTCTGGGTGTTCGTCATGGTGCCGGCCTGCGCGTCGTACTCGAGCGTCGAGAGGTAGCGGTAGGCGTTCGAGCCGTCGGGCGTGCGGAGCGCACCGTCGTTGGGGTCGGCGGAGTAGGGCACCGCGAGGGCGGTGATCTCGTCGGTGCGGGCGATGACGTCCTGGAAGCTGAGGCTCGTCCATCCGGGCGCGGCGACGGCCTTGCCACCGTCGAGGGTCGCGTCCGAGATGCGACTGAGCGGCTCGTCGTTCGTGCCGACGAAGGCGTGCCCGGTCTCGGGGTCGGTCACGAGGAGGCCGAGCTCGCCGAGGCGGCCGACCACCGTCACGGGGTAGGTGGGCGAGTCCTCGACGCGCTGCAGGGAGGAGGCGAGCAGCGACGACACGGCCTGCTCCTTGGTGCCGTTGTGGCCCGTGCCGTAGTTGGTGAAGCCGACGTAGCAGGTGTAGAGCAGCACGAACACCTGGAAGACGGCGAGGAAGATGAGGCCCGGCGTGAGGTACTTCGCGGGCAGGAAGCGCCGCGACAGGTAGACCCAGTTGACGAGGGCGGTGACCGCGACCACGACGACCGCGACGACCCAGTTGTCCTGGAGCACGAGCATGAACGCGGCGAAGATCGAGACCGCGTCGATGATCGCGAGCAGCACGATCTTGAGCAGCAGCGCCCGCACCGGGGTGGCGGGCAGGGCCAGCGAGCGCGGCGCGTCGCGGCGCAGGCTACGGGGTGACTGAGCCATCGGGTTCACATCTCTATGCGCAGGGGTGGATGGGTGGAGAGGATGCGGGGCGCGTCCACCCCTGCGGCGGCACGCCCCGCATCCTCAGCCGTTCGACGAGATCAGCCGATCGCGGCGGTCACGTCGGCGACGAGCTTGTCCCACGTCGCCTTCGGGTCCTCGCCGTTGATGATGGCCGCCTCGGAGACGCCCCAGTACTGCCACACCGAGCCCATCGCGGGAATCGCGGGCATCGGCACGGCGTCGCCGCCCACCGCCTGGAAGCCGGCGATGATCGGGTCGCTCGCGGCGGTGTCGGCGGCGGCGCTCAGGGCGGGAAGGATGTTGCCCGCCTTGAACAGCTCGAGCTGCACATCCTCGGAACCGAGGTAGTTGACGAGGAAGTCGGTCGCCGCGACCTTGTTCTTCGACTCGGCCGAGAGGAAGAAGCCCTTGACGCCCGCGAACGGCTGGGCCGCCTCCGCGGTCGGGCTCGGGATCGGGTCGATCGCGACATTGATGCCCGCGTCGACCGCGGCGCCCACGTTCCACGGGCCGGTCAGCCAGAACGCGGCCGTGCCGTCGAGGAAGGACTGCTTGGCGATCGCACCGTCGATGTCGGTGTTGAAGACGCCCGAGCCGTTCTTGCCCTGGCTCGCGAGCCAGTTGGCGAACTCGTAGCCGCCCTCGCTGCCGAGCTGAAGGTCGGCGGGGTCGTAGCTGCCCGAGGCGTCGGTGCCGAAGACGGGCGCGCCGAACGCGGTCTGGAACGGGTAGAGGTGGTACGGGTTGCCCTCGGCGCCCTGCTCGACGACGAACGGCTGGCTGAGGCCGGCGGCCTGGCCCTTGGCGATCATGTCGTCGAAGCTCGTGGCCGCCGAGGTGACGAGGTCGGCGTTGCGCAGCACGGCGATGTTCTCGACCGCGTAGGGAAGCATGTAGACGGTGCCGTCGTAGGTCGCAGCCTGGATCGCGACGTCGAGGTAGTCGCCGGCGGAGTCGCCGAGCTCGAGGGGGGCGACCACACCGTTGGTGGTCAGCTCGCCGAGCCAGTCGTGGGCGCCCATGACGATGTCGGGGCCTTCGCCGGTGGGCACCTGCTGGATGAAGTCATCCTTGATGGTGGCGTTGTCCTTCGACACGAGGTCGACCTTCACGCCGGTCTGCTCGGTGTAGGCGTCGGCCGCGCCCTGCAGCGCGTCCACGCGCTCCGCGTCGACCCAGACGGTAAGGCTGCCGCCGGTCTGCTTGTCGCCGCCGTCATCGCCGGAGGCCTGGCAGCCGCTCAGCACGAACGCGGAGGCGACGGCGATCGCGCCGAGTGAGAGCGCGCCCTTCTTGGTCACCTTCATTGGTGTGGTCCTTTCCCTGTGGGCGGATCCCGGCCGCGCGAGGGAGGCCGTTCTCCGGAACGCTCGGTGCAAGCGTTTGCAGACATGACAACCCATGGGGAGCTCCCCTGTCAAGTCGGTTCGGTCACGGCCCGGTAACGGCCGCGCCAGAATTGACATCCTCAAATGGAAACGTTTACATGTGGTCACGTCATCTCGGGGCGACGCGACCGACGCATCCGCACGACTGAGGATCGTTAGCATCGAAAGAGCCCCCCGGATCCCCCCACCGAAGGAAGCAGCGTGAACACGACGATCGACCGCGCATCGCAGCGCGACGACTGGTGGCGCACCGCCGTCATCTACCAGGTGTACCCGCGCTCGTTCGCGGATGCCGACGGCGACGGCGTCGGGGACCTCCCGGGCATCACCCACCGCCTGCCTGCGCTCGCCGAGCTCGGTGTCGACGCCGTCTGGCTCTCGCCGTTCTTCACCTCACCTCAGGCCGACGCCGGCTACGACGTCGCCGACTACTGCGACGTCGATCCGCTCTTCGGCACCCTCGACGACTTCGACGCGATGCTCGGCCGTGCCCATGAGCTGGGTCTCAAGGTGATCATCGACCTCGTCCCCAACCACTCATCGAGCGCCCACGAATGGTTCCAGGCCGCGCTCGCCGCGGCCCCCGGTTCGCGGGAGCGAGCCCGCTACATCTTCCGCGACGGCCGGGGCGAGCGCGGCGAGCTTCCCCCGAACAACTGGGAATCGGTGTTCGGCGGCATCGCCTGGACCCGCGTGACCGAGCCGGACGGCACTCCCGGCCAGTGGTACCTGCACCTCTTCGACACCTCGCAGCCCGACTTCGACTGGTCGAACCGCGAGGTGCGCGAGTACTTCCACGGCGTGCTGCGATTCTGGCTCGACCGCGGAGTCGACGGCTTCCGCGTCGACGTGGCCCACGGCCTCGCCAAGGCCGCAGGGCTCCCCGACTACACCCCGCCCAAGGACTCCGGCAGCATGGGCGGCGACGAGGCCGACGTGCCCTACTGGGCGCAGGACGGCGTGCACGAGATCTACCGCGAATGGCACGAGGTGCTCGCCGAGTACGGCCCCGACCGCATCCTCGCCGGCGAGGCATGGGTCGAGCCGCTCGCGAAGCTCGCCAACTGGGTGCGAGCCGACGAGATGCACCAGACCTTCAACTTCAGCTACCTCGAGACCCCGTGGAAGGCCGAGCCGCTGCGCCGCGTCGTCGACGACTCGCTCGCCGCGTTCGGCTCCGTGGGCGCGCCGAGCACCTGGGTGCTCTCGAACCACGACGTCATCCGTCACGCGACGCGCCTCGGGCTCACCCCTCCCCCGCCGCAGGGTCAGGGCCTCGGCCCCAAGTCGGAGTCGCACCCGGATGAGGTGGTCGGCCTGCGCCGTGCCCGCGCCGCGACCGCGTTCATGCTCGCGCTGCCCGGCTCCTCCTACCTGTACCAGGGCGAGGAGCTCGGACTGCCCGAGGTCATCGACCTGCCCGACACCGCGCGACAGGACCCGAGCTTCTTCCGCACGGGAGGCGAGACCTACGGTCGCGACGGCTGCCGTGTGCCGATCCCGTGGGAGGCGAACGCCCCCGGCACCGGCTTCGGCCCGACGGAGGCGAGCTGGCTGCCCCAGCCCGACACCTGGCGCGAGTACGCCCGCGACGCGCAGGCGGGCATCCCGGGGTCGACGCTCGAGCTGTACCGCTCCCTGCTCGCGCTGCGTCGCGAGCACCGACTCGGAGCGGGGGAGCTCACCTGGCTGCCGAGCGACGAGGCCGACGTGCTGAGCTTCCGCAACGGCTCGGTCGTCGTGGTCGCCAACACGGGCGCCGGCCAGGCGACGCTGCCCGAAGGCCGGGTGCTCGCCTCGAGCGGGCCGGTGGCCGAGGGACGCCTGCCGGGCGACACCACGGTCTGGCTCGCGGCCGAGTAGGCCCCCGGGGCACCTCGCTGATTGAGGAGCGCCGCAGGCGCGTCTCGAAATCAGCGCGAGGTGTTCTGCGTCAACCAGATGAACGGGTCGACCCGCACCCCGTCGTCTTCGATCTCGAGGTGCAGGTGGGGCGCGGTCACCTGACCGGTCGCTCCGACGAGTCCCACGAAGTCCCCCACGGCGATGCGGTCGCCGATCGCGAGCGGCGAGGAGCCGGTCTGCATGTGGGCGTAGCTGGTGATGACCGTGCGACCGCCGATCGAATGCTGGATGCGCACGTAGTTGCCCCAGCTGCCGAACCCGTCGACGTGGTCGATGACGACGCCGTCGGCGATCGCGTAGATCGGCGTGCCCGCTCCCGGCACGAGGTCGATCGCATAGTGGAACGTCGAGCAGCCCCCGCAGGGTGCCGGTCGCGGCCCGTAGCCATCGGTGATGGGCACCTCATAGGGGAAGGGCCAGCGCACCGGGCCGGTCCAGTACACCGAATAGGCGAAGTTGCCGCGTGAGTACTTGTCGCGCAGCACCTGTGCCCACGACTTGATCTCGAACCCGTCCCGTTCGGTGCCGAGTGCCGAGGCATCCGTTCCCGCGATGTCGACCTCTTGGCCGACGACCGGGATCCCGGGGGCGAGCTCGGCCACGTCGGCCGCAGCCAGGTCGTAACCGCCGAGCACGTTGACCGGCAGCGACATGCCGACGACGAGGGCGCCGGCGGCCACGAGCGCACCGAACGAGAGCAGCTGCGATCCGAGCCGCGGGCGCGCCGTGCGCGTTCGGGGCGGACGAGCCATGGGCGTGGCGTCGTGCGGTCGCAGCTGCGGGCTCGGCTGTGGCGCGAGGGAGGGCGCGAGGGCGGGCGGCGCCGTCACCGGCGACGCGGATGCCGCAGCGGCCTCCGCGCGCTCGCGTTCGCGGAGCTCGCGTTCGCGGAGCTCGCGGCGGGACGTCGCTGCAGGGAGCGGATGCTCGTCGACCGTCACGAGCTCGGATTCCGGTCGCCGGCGGCGCGCGCAGTCGTGCACATCACGCTCTCCTCCGGGTCACGATCGGGTTTCGGGAAACCCTTCGATGGTAACCGACGGGTCTGCGAGCGGCCAGTGCGCGGAACTACACACCGAGTTCGACGAGCAGAGCCTCGAGCGGCCCCACGACATCCGCGTGTCCCGCGATGAGGAAGGCGCGGCTCGGCCGGTCAGCGCCGAGACCCTTCACGACCGCGCCCGCTTCGCGGGCGATGAGCTCGCCCGCACCGTGATCCCACGGGTTGAGGGTGCGCTCGTAGAAGGCGTTGAGGCGCCCCGCCGCGACCCCGGTGAGGTCGAGCGAGGCGGTGCCCTGGCGGCGGATGTCGCGCACGTGCGGCAGCAGGCGTGCGACGACCGCGCCCTGCTCGCCGCGCATCGCGGCGTCGTACGCGAAGCCCGTGGCTACGAGCGCCTGCTCGAGCGGCACGGCATCCGCGACCCGGATGGGCTGCTCGCCGAGGTACGCGCCGCCGCCGCGCGAGGCGGTCACGAGCTCGTCGATCGCGGGGTTGTAGACGGCGCCCGCGAGCGGCGTCCAGTCGGCCGGATCGGGCTCCCCCTCCACGACCGCGATGCTGACGGCGTAGTGCGGGATGCCGTAGAGGTAGTTGACGGTGCCGTCGATCGGGTCGACGACCCAGGTGATGCCGCTCGAACCGCCCGTGGCGCCGCCCTCCTCGCCGAGGATGGCATCCTGCGGGCGCGCCGACTCGATCCGCGCGCGGATGAACTCCTCGACCTCGCGATCGGCCGCAGTGACCACGTCGACGATGCTCGACTTGGTGGCGGCGACCTCCACGCCCTCACGCCGCCGCTGCGCGGCGAGATGCCCGGCTTCGAGGGCGATCGCGCGGGCAAGGTCGAGAAGTTCGGTGCTCATGCCTCCAGCCTGTCATGCGCGTGAGCGCCCGGGCGCCGCACCGAGACGTCAGCGAACCGTGAAGCGGGCGGCGAGCAGCACCTCCTCGCGCGACGACGGCCCGACGAGCACATCGAAGTCGCCGGCCTCGACGACCCGGCCTCCCGCGGCATCGACGATCGTGCAGGCCGCGACGGGCAGTTCGATGCGCACGCGCTGCGACTCCCCCGGTTCGAGCAGCACCTGGCGGTAGGCCTTGAGCTCGCGATCGGCCCAGCTCGCGCTCGTGACGTCGTCGCGCACGTACAGCTGCACCGTCTCGCGCACGGGTCGGGAGCCGGTGTTCGCGACCGTCACCTCGGCCACGATCGTGTCGCCCAGGCCGAGCGAGGTGTCGGCGAGTCTCAGCTTCGAGTACTCGACCCGCGAGTAGCTCAAACCCTCACCGAACGCCCACGCGGGCGATTGCGTGAGGTCGGCGTAGCGATCCCCGTGCTGGCCGCGGATCTGGTTGTAGTACGTCGGCTGCTGGCCCACGTGGCGCGCGAACGAGATCGGCAGACGACCCGAGGGCTCGGTGTGACCCAGCACGATCTCGGCGAGCGCCCGCCCGCCCTGCATGCCGGGGTTCGCGACCCAGATCACAGCCGCCGCCTTCTCCACCGACGCGGGCAGCACGAGCGGCTTCGACGCCAGCAACACCACGATCACGGGCGTACCGGTCGCGATCACGGCGTCCAGCAGCGCGATCTGGCCGCCGATCAGCTCGAGCGTCGCGGTGGAGCGCCCCTCCCCCACGAGCTCGATCGCGTCGCCGACCACCGCGACCACGGCATCCGCACCCTCGGCGTCGGCCACCGCCTGCGCGATGAGCGCGTCATCCGGCGGGCACGGCCGCACGACCGGGGGCCGCGGCTGCCCGTCCGGGTGGGTGGCCCCCAGCGGATGCGGTTCGAGCGTGAGGATGTCGGCCCCGCGCGCGTAGCTCACCTCCGACCCCGCCGGCGCGAGTTCGCGCAGGCCGTCGAGCACCGTCGTGATGAGCTCGCGCGGTTGCCCGTCGATCCATCCGGCCTGGCCCGAGCCGCCGGCCCAGTCGCCGAGCTGGTACTGCGCGTCGTCGGCGAGCGGGCCGACCACGGCGAGCTTGAGTGACCGTGATGCGGCCCCTGGCGAACCCTGGGTCACCCCGAGGGGGAGGGTGCCGTCGTTCTCGAGCAGCACGATCGACCGACGAGCCGTCTCGAGGTTGAGCTCGGTGTGCGCGGGCTGCCCCACGATGCTCTCGTGACCGGCCACCGGCAGCCGCGGGTCTTCGAAGAGCCCCAGGTCGAACTTGATCGCGAGGATGCGCGCGACCGCGTCGTCGAAGGCGTCCGCGGGCAGCATCCCGCGCTCCACGGCCTCGAGGGCACCCTCGAAGAACCGCGGCGTCGTCATGATCATGTCGTTGCCTGCGCGTGTAGCCGCCGCCGCGGCGTGCGCGTAGTCGGGCTGCACGCGCTGCTCCCAGACCATGCGGCCGACGTTGTCCCAGTCGGTGACGAGGGCGCCCTGATAGCCCCACTCGCCCTTGAGCACGTCGGTCAGCAGCCACTCGTTGAGCGTGATCGGCACGCCGTCGGTGGTCTGGTAGCCGAGCATGAACACGCGGCACCCCTCGCGCGCGACCCGCTCGAAGGGCGGCAGGAACCACGAGCGCAGCTTGCGGCGTGAGATGTCGGCCTCGGAGGCGTCGCGGCCGCCCTGGGTCTCGCTGTAGCCGGCGAAGTGCTTTGCCGTGGCGAGGATGGCCGTGCGGTCGTGCAGTCCTTCACCCTGGTACCCGCGCACCATGGCGGATGCGTACTCGCCGATGAGGAACGGATCCTCGCCGAACGTCTCGTTCACGCGCCCCCAGCGCAGCTCGCGCGCGATGCAGAGCACGGGCGAGAAGGTCCAGTGGATGCCCGTCGCCGCGACCTCGATCGCGGTCGCGCGGGCGACGCGTTCGAGCAGCTCGGGATCCCAGGATGCGGCCATGCCGAGCTGGGTGGGGAAGATCGTCGCCCCCGGCCAGAACGAGTGCCCGTGGATGCAGTCCTCCGCGACGAGCAGCGGGATCCGCAGGCGCGTGGCCGCCGTGAGGCGGTTCGCCTCGAGGATCCGCTCGGGCGAGGTGTGCAGGATCGACCCCGCGTGACGATGCTGCACGGCGTCGACGAGATCCTCGCGCGCGTCGAGCTGCAGCATCTGCCCGATCTTCTCCTCGAGCGTCATCCGTGCGAGCAGGTCGGCCACTCGCTCCGAGGTCGAGAGGGTCGGATCGCGGAATGGTTCGGTCATGCTGGAGCTTTCTTGTTCGATGCGTCGGATGCGTCGGATGCGATGGTCGGGGTGGCGGCGCGCACGGCGGTCACGGCGTCGTTCACGTCGAGGCCCTTCTTCTTCATGGCCCGCGCCCGCTCGCCCGCCGAGCGCAACCGGGGGTTCACGTACTCGTCGATGCCGAAGTTGATGAGCGAGAGCGCGACGCCGATGATCGCGATGCAGAGCCCGGGAGGCAGGTACCACCACCACTGGTTCTGCTGGAAGGCACCCTGTGCGGAGGCCCAGTTGAGGATCGTGCCCCAGTTGTAGGTCGTCACCGGGATGACGCCGATGTACGACAGGGTGGTGAGGCTGAGGATCGCCGCCGTGACGGTGCCCACGAAGCTCGCCGCGATGAGCGCCATGAGGTTCGGCAGCATCTCCACGGCGATGATGCGACGCAACGGCTCGCCGTTGGCGCGCGCCGCCTGGATGAAGTCGCGGTTGCGCAACGACATCGTCTGGGCGCGCAGCACACGCGCGCCCCACGCCCATCCGATGAGTCCGAGCACGGCGGCGATCACCCACAGCGGCGGGTCTTCGAAGATCGACGCGACGATGATGATGAGCGGCAGCCCCGGGATCACCAGGAACACGTTGGTGAGCGCCGACAGGCCCTCGCTCTTCCAGCCCGAGAGGTAGCCCGCGATCACGCCGATCGTGATCGCGATGAAGGTCGCGATGATCGCGGCGAGGAAGCCGACGACGATCACTCCGCGGGTGCCGTGGATCACCTGGCTCAGCACGTCCTCGCCGATGTGCGTCGTGCCGAGCCAGTGCTCGGCCGACGGCGGCTGGAAGCGCGAGGTGTTGTCGACCTTCGTCGGCGAGTACGGCGCGAGCACGTCGGCGAAGATCGCCACGAGCACGAAGAACCCCAGGATCGCGAGCCCGGTGATCGACTTGCCGTTGCGGAACATCGCGAACGCCGAGCCGAGGCGCGCCCAGAAGCTCGTGCCGCGCGCCGACCCGTCGGCGAGCATCGCCGTGCGGATGGTCATCGTCTCGGGCGCGCCGGCGCGTGCCGGGCGGGTACGGGTGTCGTTGGTCGTGGCCATCGGTCAGACCTCCGTCTGTCGGGTGCGCGGATCGAGGAAGGCGTACGCGATGTCGGCGAGCACGTTGGCCACGAGCACCGAGATCGTGATCACCAGGAACACGCCCTGCATGAGCGCGTAGTCCTTGGCGTTGGTGGCATCCAGCAGGAGCTTGCCGATGCCGGGATAGCTGAACACCATCTCCATGACGATCGTGCCGCCCACGATGAAGCCGATCGAGAGGGCGAAGCTCTGGATCTGCGGCAGCACGGCGTTGCGGGCGGCGTAGCCCCACAGCACCCGCCGATTCGGCAGACCCTTCGCCTGGGCGACCGTGATGTAGTCCTCGTCGAGCACCGTGAGCATCATGTTGCGCATGCCGAGCATCCATCCGCCGAGCGACGCGATCACGATCGTCAGCGCCGGCAGCGTGCCGTGGTGGATGACCTGGCCGATGAACTCGAAGGTCCACTCCGGCCGCATCCCGACTCCGTAGGCCTTCCCGATCGGGAACCATCGCAGGTTCACCGAGAACGCGGCGATCGCGAGCAGGCCGAGCCAGAAGTAGGGGATGGTACCGAGGAAGGTCGTGATCGGAACGAACACGTCGAGCCTGCTGCCCCGCCGCCATCCGATGACCGCACCGCCGATCGTGCCGATCAGGAACGACACGATCGTGGCGAAGCCCACGAGGCCGACCGTCCACGGCAGCGCCTGGCTGATGACCTCCGACACCGGACGCAGGCCGTGCAGCAGCGAGACGCCGAGGTCGCCACGCAGCAGATGAGCCCAGTAGTCGACGTACTGCTCCAGCAGCGACTTGTCGGTGTCGAGGCCGAGCAGCGCACGCAGGGCGTCGGCCGCCTCGGGCGAGACGTTGCGATTGCGCGCGAGGTACTGGCTGACCGCGTCGCCCTTCATCATGCGCGGCAGGAAGAAGTTGATCGTGATGGCGGCCCACAGGGTGAAGAGGTAGAACGCGGCGCGACTGCCGAGGAACCGCCACGGGATGCGGGAACGGCTCGCGACGACGCGCGTCGGGGTCGTGCCGACGTCGATCGCGTCGAGTTGGGGCTGGGCGGCGCTCATCGTGCACCTCCGAGGTGTCGGGTGGCCGAGGCGAAGTGCGACTCGGGGTCGGGGGATGCCGCGCGCAGCTCGCGCGTGTACGGGTCCTGCGGGTCGAGGATCACCGCATCCGCGGCACCGTGCTCCACGACGCGGCCCTGATTGAGCACCATGATCTCGTCGCTGAAGTGCCGCGCGGTCGCGAGGTCGTGCGTGATGTAGAGCACGCCGAGCCCCTCATCGCGCTGGAGCTCCGCGAGGAGGTTCAGCACGCCGAGCCGGATCGAGACGTCGAGCATCGAGACGGGCTCGTCGGCCACGAGGATCTCGGGACGCGAAGCCAGCGCACGCGCGATCGCCACGCGCTGCCGCTGACCGCCCGACAGCTCGTGCGGGCGGCGTTCGATCACGGCATCCGGGTCGAGGTGCACGCGTTCGAGCAGGCGCCGCACCTCCGCCTCGGTCTGCGCCTTCGGTACGACGTCGTCGAGTCGCAGCGGGCGCTCGATGTGGTACCGGATGGAGTGGTACGGGTTGAGGGAGGCGAACGGGTCCTGGAACACCATCCGCAGCTGCTGCCGGTAGCGCCTGAGCGCCTTGCCGTGACGCGGGATCGGCGCGCCGTCGAGTCGCACCTCGCCGGCAGAGGGCGTCTCGAGTTGGGTGAGGATTTTCGCGATCGTCGACTTGCCGCTGCCGGACTGCCCGACGAGCCCGATCGTCTGCCCCGAGCGGAGCGTGAAGCTCACGTCGTCGAGCGCCCGGATCTGCCCGGCGCCGCGCACGTTGTAGATCTTGGTGATGTGGTCGAACTCGAGCACGGTCATCGTGCCACCACGCCCCTCTCGCCCGTGAGTCGCGGGAACGACGCGAGCAGCGTCTTCGTGTAGTCGTTCTGCGGCTGCGTCCAGATGCGCTCCGCAGTGTCGAGCTCGACGATCTCGCCGTCGCGCATGATCGCGATGCGGTCGCTGATCTCGAGCAGCAGCGGCAGGTCGTGGGTGATGAAGATCACCGAGAAGCCGAACTCGTGACGCAGTTGCGAGATCTGCCCGAGGATCTCGCGCTGCACGAGAACGTCGAGCGCGGTCGTCGGCTCGTCCATGACCATGAGCTGCGGGCGCAGCGCGAGGGCCATCGCGATCATGACCCGCTGCCGCATGCCGCCCGAGAGCTCGTGCGGGAAGGAGCGGGCGCGCTGGGCGCCGACCTTGACGATCTCGAGCAGCTCGGCCACCTCGGCGCGACGCTGCCGCGCCGACATCCGCGGCCGATGCACCTCGAAGACGTCCTCGAGCTGCGACCCGATCGGGGCGACCGGGTTGAGGGCGTTCATCGCCCCCTGGAAGACCATCGACACCTTGTCCCAGCGGAAGCGGCGCATCTGCTCCGCATCCAGGGCGCCCAGGTCGATGTCATCCCCGGATGCGTCGTGGAACACCACCGACCCGCTCGTGATGACGGCGGGCGCCTTGAGCAGCCGCTGCACGCCGTACGCGAGGGTCGTCTTGCCGCATCCGCTCTCGCCCGCGAGGCCGAGCACCTCGCCGCGCTGCAGTTCCAAGGTGACGTGGCTCACCGCCTCGACGGGCGGATCGACGTCGTATACGACCGAGAAGTCGCGCACCGAGAGAAGCGGTTCATTCATCGCCTGCTGCTCGCTTTCCTGTCCGACGGAGGGGGTGGATGCGCGTGGCGCACCCACCCCCGTTTCCGCACTGACCTACTTGGCGGGCTTCAGCTTCGCGAGGATCTGCACGATCCCGGGCTGCGTCGGGTCGGCCGAGGCGTACTGGTCGCTCTCGGTCGGGAACCCGACGTAGTTGCGGGTGTTGTACTCGCCGAGCAGCGGGTGCGCCCCGAGCGGGATCGCCGGCACGTTCTCGGCGAAGGCCTTCTGCAAGACGGCACTCGCAGCCTGACGCTCGTCATCCGAGGATGCGTTCGCGTAGGTGTTCAGGGCAGCCGTCACCGCGGGATCGTTGAAGCGACCGAAGTTGAACTGCGCCTTGTCGTCGACGATCCACTTGGGGTCCATCGTGGAGGTGTAGAGGCCGTAGGCGTTGCCGGTGTCCTCGAGCCAGTGGATGATCGCCTGGAAGGTGCCCTCCTGGCGGGCGGCGTCCCAGCCGCCCCAGTCGGGCTGGTCGACCTTGACCTCGATGCCGAGGGCCTCGTTCAGCTCCTCCGCGATGAGCGCCTGCTCGGTGTTCCAGTCGCTCCAGCCGGCCGGAACCGAGATGGAGAAGGTGACGGCCTCGCCATCGGGATCGATGAGCTTGTCGTCCTTCCAGGTGTAACCGGCATCGGTGAGGATCTGCTTGGCCTTGTCGACATCGACCGAGTAGTTCTCGTTCTTGTACTCGGGCAGGATCTCGCCCTCGAGCAGCGCGCCGAGGCCCGTGACGTTCCAGACGGCCTCGCTCGCGCCCTCACGCGCGATGTCGACGTACGCCTCACGGTCGATCGTCCACGCGAGCGCCTCGCGCAGCGCGGGGTTGTTGAACGGCTTGGTCTGCAGGTTCATGAACAGGGTGCCTGCGCCCGCCGTGGGCGAGACGAGGAAGTGGTTGTTCTCGTCGGCCGCGAGGTAGCTGTTCTCGATCTGCGGGATGAAGGCCTGCGCCCAGTCGGCGTCGCCGGAGACGAGCGCCGTGGTGAGGGCGGCGTTGTCGCCGTACGACACGTAGTGCAGCTCGGGCACGGCGAGCTCGCCGCCCCAGTAGTCCTTGTTGGCCGTGAGCGTGACCGACTCGGTCGACCAGTTGTCGAGCACGTACGGGCCGGTGCCGACCGCGAGACCCTCGTCGGTCAGCGGGTCGGTGTTCGGGTCGGCGATGTTCTCCCAGATGTGCTTCGGGACGATCGGCGTGTGCAGCACGCGCGCCTGCGCGGTGTACTTCGAGTCGGCGAAGCTGAGCGTGATCGCGTCGCCGTCGACGGTCGCACCCTCGTACTTGAGGCCCGAGGTGTCGCTGAGCGTGCCGTTCAGGTACATGTCGAAGGTGAAGACGATGTCGTCACCGGTGAAGTCGGTTCCATCGCTCCACTTCACGCCGCTGCGCGGCACCACGGTGAGCTGGGTGTAGTCGTCGTTCCACTCGACCGATTCGGCGAGCCACGGCGTGGTGCCGAGGTCGCCCGTCGGGTTGACGAGGGCGAGCGGCTCGAAGATGACCTTGGCGTAGCCGTACTTCGAGGCCGAGGAGTCTCCGAGGAACGGGTTGTGGGATTCGGTGGTGATGGCCCCATCGGGCTTGGCGATCGTCAGGGCGGCCCCCGACGTCGTGCCGCTGTCGGTGCTCGGCGAGCACCCGGCAAGCACCATGGTGCTGAGAGCGACGATCGCACCGACGGCGATCACGGACTTCCTGAGCTTCATTGCTTCTCCTAGTGGCGGGATGCCGGATTCCGGGAGCGCTCCCGGAACTGTGATTGTTTTACCCAGCCGAAGCCCGATGGGGTTCACTTACTTACCGGGCAGTAAGCTGGGTGGGCTTAGGCTACCGACGCGGCAGCGAATTGACAAGACCGGGCGAATCGAGGGGCGACGTGGCGAAGACGGTGGCGGAGGCGGGAAGCGGCAGCACACGCAGTCGCCCCGCGACAGCCCACAAGCGCACGGAGATCCTCAAGGCGGCCATCGAGACCTTCGGCGCCAAGGGATCGACCAACGGCACGCTCGCCGACATCGCCGAACAGGTGGGCATGACGCACGCGGGCGTGTTGCACCATTTCGGCTCCAAACAGAAGCTGCTGCTCGAGGTGCTCGACTACCGCGACCGCAGCGACCCCGGCCTCGTCGACCAGCACATCCCGGGCGGTCCCGAGCTCTTCCTGCACCTCGTGCGCACCGCCTACTCCAACGCCCTGCGCCCGGGCATCGTGCAGGTCTACACGGTGCTGTCCTCCGAATCGGTCACCGATGACCATCCCGGCCGGCACTACTTCGAGGAGCGCTACCGCGTGCTGCGCGGCGAGATCCGCGACGCCTTCGAGCAGCTGTGCGCGCAGGAGGGGGTCACCGACCGCGAGACGATCGACATGGCATCCGCGTCGATCCTCGCCGTCATGGACGGCCTGCAACTGCAGTGGCTGCTCGAGCCGAGCGCGCTCGAGCTGGGCGCGGCGACGGAGTTCGCGATCCGCGCGATCGTGACCGGGGTGCTACGGCCCGGGCCGCCGCTCGACTCGTACGTTCAGGACCACCGTTAGGGGCACCCGCGTCGTGCGCGACTGTCAAGCCCCTCGCCCCTGGGGGCAGCGGGGGCGTAGTTTGACCCCATGCTGATCCTCATCATCGTGCTTCTTGCGCTCTGGTTGATCCTCGCCGTGCTGGGATTCGCCATCGAGGGCCTCATGTGGCTCGCGATCATCGGCATCGTGCTCTTCGTCGCCACCGGTCTGATCGGCATCATCCGCCGAGTCGCTACCGGTCGCCGCGAGACGTGCCGCGCCGGACCGCGGACATACGAACGGCCCCGCCGACGCGGGGCCTTTCACGTCCGTGGCGAGTGAGGGATTCGAACCCGGCGCGCACCCCTGCGAGCGCGGGTCGGTCCTGCAAGACCCCCGGATTTACAGGGATCTAGGGCCGGCTATGGTCACGTAGAGGTGACGATGGTTCCGCACAGTTGTGGGGGATCTGTGGGGCCGAGGAGAAGATGCCTCCAATCCCGTTCCCAGCGCCGGCACCGCGCTATGCTGCCTGCAAGTGCTGATCCCGGCCTAAGCCGGGGGTAGGCGCTTGCCGCCCCCCGGCCTCGGTCGGGGGGCTTACCTATGCCGCACCACAACGCCCGGGACGCCACCGCCGGCAAGTGAGTTCACTGGCCGGTGAATCGCGCTCCCGAGCTGCATCCACATGTGCTGCGGCACCACACGAGCGACACTCGAGCTCGGGGGGACCACGCTGCGCCAGGAGGCGTATGCCACCAGGTCGGCGAGTTGGATGAAGTACGAGCTCGCCGACGATCGAGGGACCGGATCCTCGACGAAGTCCGGGGCCGCAAGGCGAATAGATCCTCCGCTGAACGCACTTCCCGCGGTGAGGTAGCGGCGGGCCTTCCGATATTGCTTCCGGACTGCGTCGTTCTCCCCCTCGTCATGGATCAGCATCAGGCGCTGCTGGTCATAGTGGGTGGTTCGCTCGAGCCGCTGAAGAAGGGTCGACCACGCCAGCTCGAGCACCGCTTGGCCGCTGAGGTCACTGGGGCGTTTGTCGATGACGATCCCGAAGGCACGGGCTCGGATCGCCGCAATCGTATGTAGGTGGTATCGGTAGATGAGGCCGCGCTGCGCAGGTGCGAGCGGTGATCCTGCCAAGGATCCACTGTTACGGATCAGGTAGTTGGCCTTGAGCTCGGCACGGACGGGCACCCCGAAGCTGGACTTGATCGATCGACGAAACTCGATCATCTTCTCGAAGGCGTCGGGCCATTGATCTGCATCCAAGAGGACGCAGCCGAGGGCGTAGAACGGGGTAGAACCCTTCTTACTGACCTCTCCCGTGTTACCGGATTCGTCGACGTACGCGAACAGCACTCGCCAATGCTGGCACGCTAGCCAAGCCAACAGGAACGTAGGCCAACGCGAGTCGCCGCGACGACTACGCTTCGGGGGTCGCGCGAGTAGAGGTACACCGCCGGGCGAGGCGCGGTGCCATCCGCTGCCCCACCGGGCGCTCCCCACTAGACCGTGGGGAGCTCGATCGCGCCCGGTAGTCTCCGCACGAGGATCGAACCGCCGAAGAAGTAAGTGGCCGTCGAGTTCGCGTTCAGCTCGAGCGACACCGTCAAGGGGACTCCTGACGGCACGTTCACCACGGTCGTCTTCCAGCCTGACGGCGCGAACGAAGCCCCGCCAGACACCGCGACCCGCTCTGCGGGGCTCGCCAAGACTGACGCGCGGCTGACGACCACGGCACCCGTCTGCGCATTGGCGATGCTGTAGCAGAAGTACCCATCTCCACCGTTCAGCGCTCCACCGAACCCAATCTCGATACGCGGGGTGATCGAGTCCACGATCACGGAAGCTGGCGAGGTCGGATACCAGCCCACGAAGCCGGTGATGCCGAACGTGAACTCGCTCTCGAACGCATTCTGCATGGCGAGAATGTTGTCCATCGCGCGCACCTTTTGCGTGCCATTCGGCATCTGCAACTGGCGGATGTCCCACTTGATCTTGTCGAGTTCCATCACCAGGCGCTCGTACGGATCCTCAGGCGAAGGCCGATAGCTGCCGCTCATAGCCGCACCGCCATGTATCCACTGATCCGCTGTCCAATGAACTCAGCCGCAACCACCGGGTCCGCCGCATCCACCTTGAAGTTGGCCGTGACCGACTGATCCACCTGCGAACCTCCCCCACTCATGCCCAACGAGTACCCCATCTGCTGCGACAGCCGCATCATCGACTCGAGCGCGTACCCGAAGTTCTCCCGCTCACGACCCGGCCGACCCGAGATGAACGTCTCCCAGCCCGTCTCAGGCTCCGCGAACTTGTACAGAGGCGGACCGCCCGAGTACATGCCCTCCCGAATCGCACCGCCCGCGTTCGCGATCACACGGTGATTCACCATGCCACCGTCAGCGAACATCCCCGGGTTGATGCGCGACCCGTCAGGCATCACGATCCGGCCACCGAACGAGATCACCCGTCCGTCGTTCGTGCGGATGAAGCTGTCGATCGTCTTCTGAGCGCCGTCGGTGCTCACCGCGACGATCGTGTCGATGTTCGACGGGATCAACCCGAGACTGTCCGCATACGCGGCCGCTTCGTCGCCCACGATGCCGAACTGCGCCAGCTGCGCGATCAGCGCATCGCGGCCCTGCTGGATCGCCGCCGCCGCCTCCTGCTCGGAGTGGGTCTGGTCGTACTTCGCGGCCGCGAGCTCAAGCGTCGACTTCGCGATCGCATCCAGAGCGGCCTGGTTGGCGCGTCCCTTGTCGGTCGAGATGTCGAGAGTGGTGCCGTTCTCCTTCACGGAAGCCGTCAAGTCGTCCAGCGCCGCCTCAAACTCCCGCTGCGCGGAACGCGCGTCGAGCGTCAGGGAGCCGAAGTTGCGGATCTTGTCCGACAGGTCGTCAACCTGCTCCGACACGTCCTCAGCGGTGCTGCCCATGACCTGCAACTCGGCCGCGTTCTGCCGAGACGCCTGTGACGCCAGCTTCGTAGCCCACCAGCCCTCGCCAACCGCGGCGTTCAGCAACGCCTGACCCTCGAGAGTCACCCCCGACTGGGCGGCGATATCGACCAGCGCCGCCTCATAATCCGGCATCACATCCAGCAGCATCCGGATCGACTCATCCGAGCCGTCCGTCTCCGCCACCAGACGCTTGAACCCCTCCGCCGCCGCACCCAGATCCTCGTGCGCGAGCTGACCAAGCGACTTACCGAGAGCCGTGAACTGCGCCTCGTTCTTCTTGATCCCGTTGTGCAGATCATTCACCGCCGGAATCCAGCCGAGCACCCCGTTCACACCGTCCCAGATGGTCGAGTTCAGCTCGTTCCACCACTGGTTGATCCCGCCGCCACGGAGCTTCGCGAGCGCCTCCGAAACGCCGTTCGTCGCCAGAGAAGTACCCTGCATGCCCTCGAACAGCTTGTTCAGGTCGTCGCCGCCCTGACGGAACCCCGAGTTGAGCTTCGCGAGGTCCTTCTCCGTCAGCTCCGCCTGATCCCCGATATTCGTGAGCGCTGCTGCAGCAGCTGTGAGCCCGAGCACCAGCAACGACCCCTTGCTGAACTTGAGCGCGAGCGATCCAGCTGTCAGGTTCAGTCGATCCATCGCCAGCTTGAACTCGTACACCTTCGGGACCGTGAGGAGTATCGTCCCACCAAGTACGAGAGTCCCCGCTGTGAGAGCCCCGATGCCGGTCACGACACCCAGGATCGGCTCCGGCATGGCCCCCAGCCGGTCCACGACCTGCGTCGCACCCTGCACAATGTCGCGCAGCACATCGTTCACACCGGTGCCGCCCTTGATCAGCACCGTGTCGAACGCGCCACCCAGCTTCTCGACATCGCCAGCCAGGTTGTCCATCCGGTCCTGCGCGATCCGCGCAGCGATGCCCGTGTCGTCCACCGCGTTGCGGTAGTCGCGCCACGACGCCGCACCCGCGTCAACGAGCACGCGCGCGGCCGTCACCTGCTGGTTGCCGAAGATGACACCCAGAGCGAGATCCCGCTCAGAGTCCGACAGTCCCGCGAGAGCCTTCTGCAGCTGCCCCGCGGTGTTCTCCATACCGAGGAACTGACCCTTGCCGTCGTACAAGGTCACACCGAGCGCCTCGAGCTGCTTCTGCGCAGCCTTCGACGGCGACGTGAGCGACGACAGCATGCCGCGCAGCGACGTACCCGCCTGCTCGCCGATGATGCCCCGGTCAGCGAACAGGGTGAGAGTCGCGACCGTGTCCTCCAGCGACACGTTCATCGACGCCGCAACCGGGCCCACAAACTTGAGACCGTTCGCGAGATCCTCAACCGAACCGACGGCCTTGTTCGCCCCAGCGGACAGCACATCCGCCACCCGGGACGCCTGCGCACCATCCAGCCCGAACTGCTTCAACGTGATGCCGGTGATCTCAGCCGCCCGAGCAACCTCAAGCTGACCCGACGCCGCCAGATCCAGCGACCCCGCCAACGCCCCGCCGAGGATCTGCGACGTCGCCAGGCCCGCCTTCGCGAGCTCCTCCTCAGCGTTCGCAGCCTCGCGCGCCGTGTAGATCGTCGCCCCACCGAGCTCGAGCGCTGCCTCCCGCAGCTTCGCCTGATTCTCGGCAGACTCCTGCGTGACCGCGTTCACCTGCGACATCGCCCGCTCAAACTCGGCAGCCCGCGCCACAGCCACTCCGACGCCGACACCGATCGCAGTACCCAGCCCGAGCGCTGTCCGCCCGAGGGTCTCCATCGCCTGACGCTGCTGCGCGAGCTTCTCTGCCGCCGAACCGGTACGCATCGTCTCGTCGGCAGCACGACGCATGCCCTCGATGTACTCAGCCGTGACCGTACGCAGTACGACTCGGGTCACTCGCTCAGGCACGAGGCACCTCCTCTCCTCGCGCGAGTAGGGCCATCCAGGCAAGTGACTCTGCGACTCCGGCGACCTCTGCCGCAGGAACGTCGTCGAGCAACCATCGGATCATCATGTTGCCGGCCTGCTCGAACACCAGCCGGGCCCGATCGCGCGGCATACGCGCCACCCGTTCCACCTCAGCCATCGGTGCCGTCCGATCGCCCACCAACCCGAGCACGTCCAGCACCACCGCGACCACGTTCGAGTTCAGATCCTCGAAGAACTCCGCGTCCGTGAAGGCCCTCACCGCCGCACTGACCTGACGTTGCGCATCATCCGGCGCCCATGTCACGAACGCCTCCCGCGGATCCCAGCCGATTCGGTCATCACTTGCCTCGTGCACCTGTTCGCGCCTCCCTGTTGTAGAGCGTCTTCCCATGTCGCTCGGAGCAGCACCGCTCACCCTCGCGCCGCGGCGTGAACTGCACCCTGCACTCCGGCAGAGCGCACACCCGCGGTGACAAGCGCACCTCACGACGCAGCCCGTGCGCGATCTGCAAGCACTCGACGCTGCAGAACTTCGCGTTCCCCCGCCGAGCCGAAATATCAACACCGCACCTACCGCAACTTCGCGGTGCCGGCGTCGCACACGCCGCGCACAGCTGCCTGCGCGGCCCCGGATGGAACGGCACCTCATGACCACAACGCGCCACCCGCGGCGGCCCCGTACGCACACCCCCACGCGGCATCAGCCCACCCCCCAAAAAGCTTTGAATCCGCTTGAATCCCGACGCACCTGTCCGGCGGTCCTGCTGAAGGGGGTGCGGGGAGGCCTTTCCCGCCACCCCTCAGGGGCCCCCTCGGTTGCGAGGGTGCCCTTAACGGGGGATGTGCTGCGGCTCGCGTGCGGGTCTAGCGTCGGCGGCATCAATCGGCTGACGTCAAGGAGGACCGGATGCCGAACTACATCGTGAACAGCAACGCCCAATCCAACGGTGACCACGAGGTCCATAACCGGGACAACCCGTGCAGCTTCATGCCGTTGTCCATCAACCAGGTCTCGCTCGGCTGGCACGCTGAGTGCTCGAGCGCGGTGCGTGAAGCGAACAGCCGCGGCTACAGCCCGGCCAACGGGTGCGCGTACTGCGTGCCTCTCTGCAACACACGGTGAGGGCCAGCGCCCGAGCTGCAGTGTCGGTGCGGGTGAGTAGCTTCGAGACACCCGACCCGAAAGGAAAGATACGTGTCCTATCAAGAGACCGAAGAAGCCCTCTACACCGCGATCACGAACACGGTGAAAGAAGTTGAGAAGGGCAGCAACTACCGAGTGAAGGCGACGGCGTTGCGCGACCTCGCCGCAGCGTTCCGCCACGTCACTGGCGGACCCCAGCCGGGGCAGACCCATGTCGAGGTCGACGTCCATAAGTAGCGTCACGCTGCTGCCCTTCCCATCTCCGTGTGGCTAGTCCGCGAGGAGAGCGTGGATCGTCGCCTGCTGCGCAGTGTGCTGCTTCGTCTTCCAGCCCCAACGGTCCTCGATGCTCGAGAGCAGTGCATCGGCGGCCGTGTAGTGGCTCCCAGTGCCTGCCTTGCCGGCGAGAGTGGCGTGCGCTATCGCGATCTCGTGTTCGGCGTCGCCGGCCGGAATCAATCCGGGTGCTGTGAGGCGTGTGAAGAACGCCTCGGCCGCGGCTCCATGTTCGGTGGGTGTTGCCATGTCGCTGTCCCCTTAGATGTAGGTCGTCTCGAGAGTGCGGGCAGCCGCACCCTTCGCATCGAACGGTTCGAAGCTGCCCCGCCGCATCGTGACGAACGCATCCGGATCCGGGACACCCTTCGGGTATGGCTGGCCGGTGAGCTCGCACACCTGAGCGAGGGCCTGCAGCTGGCGTGTCGGTTCGTTCGGGGTCATCCCGACGGGGCTCGTCGCGGACTGGGCCAGTACGTTGAGTGCAACCACGAGCTTCCCGTTCGGAACCCAGGCAGTGCCACGCTTCGCGACCCACAGAAGATGCCGACGGTGATCCTCATCAGGCCAGATGCCGGTGCGCATCTGCGCCTCCTGCGCTTCGCTCCATCCGCCGTCCGTGCGCGGCGCGTCGAACCACTCCATCAAGCCCTGAAGCCCTGAACGGCTGTCTTTGCTGTACCTCGCCGCGGCGACGCGCCGCTGTCGCCAGACAGGCGCCACGTCGAGGAAGTCGGCGAACTGTCCCACGTTGCGCCAGAGGGCCCCTGCAGCGTCGGCCTCAACCACGACACGGAGGATCGCGAGCTGCGTCGCCCGCAGCTCGCTGTACTCCCCAGCCAGCGCGCCGAGGCGGAGCCACGCGTCTTGCACCACCTTCGGCTCACCGACCACATCATCGGCGGATCGGATGCCCTTCAGATCGGGCGCCAGCTTCCGCGTCTCCTCGACGATTCGCTCGAGCTCACTCCGCATCGCTGCAACCGCGGCGGCCTCATGCGCCCGCACAAGGTCGTCGCGATCGGTCCCGTAGTCCGACGACAGCGAATCGAGCATGTCGGCCAGGTGAATGTGCGCCTGCCCGGTGCGGTACACCTCAACCAGCGCGAACCCCAGCTCGATGGGAATGGACTCGCCCTTCTCGGCACGCTCAGCGATCTCAGCGCGCACGTCCGCCTCCACCATCCGCGGTGCGTTCCGGATCCGCGAGGCCTCAGCCCGAAGGTGGCGGCCCGTCTCAACACCCCAGCCGGGGATCGCGGCGTAGACCCGCTCGCGCACGCCCACGCTCACCGGTCGCCCCCGCGCCCGCCACGCTCGAACAGTTCGCGGCCGGCCTCGAGCGACCCCCGCGGTCGCTCATCCTGCTGCCGCTCCTGCTGCTCCTTACGCTGCTCGCGCGTCGGATGCAGCGTTGCGTATAGATGCTTGCCTGTCTCGATCGTCATGCCCGTACCTCCACGGTTTCTGGTGAGAGAGCCCCGGCCGGTCGAAAGGATGAAGCCCCGACCGAGGAGTTTGAGAGAGCAGCGACTATGCGCGCGCGCTGCTCACGAGAGAAGGGGGGAGCGGATGCCACGACGTGCGCCACGTGCTGCTCCAACCGCAGCGCGGCGAGCTCTTGGCGTGCTCCGAGAAGGTCCGGGTCAGTCGACGCTCGGGAGCGCGAGAGCGCTGCAACGCGCGCTTTTAGATGGTTGACGGTCGACGTGGTCAAGGTAGCTTCCGTGAAACCCGTGACCGTGAGGTGATCGGTCCGCTTGACCCTCGTACAACCCGGCGACTGCCGTAGCTACATTCTACGTGCGTCCGCGGAACGCTGCATCGCCCTGGTGCGGTGTGTCGCTAGTCGAGATCCTCGTCCTCGCGCAGCTCGGATGTCGCGACAATCGCGATGAGTGTCAGAGCGAATCCAGCCAGGGAAATCGCCGCCAGCGCCCACAGAGCGATCGCGAACCCTAACCCCCACGAATGTGCGGGGTCCGGCTCGGCCGCCGTCCATACGAGCGCGATCAGGGTGCCGAGGAGGGCAGTTCCGATCGTGTAGCCGCCCACGTCTCGGAACCACTTCCTGCGGCGCAACTTCAGTGCGACCCGCTCACGCTCGAGCACCAGGGCGAGGATGATGACCGGGAAGATCGTCGCTAGCGTCGCCGCCGTGGTCGAGTTCACGCGTCAGGCGTTGGTCTCGGCGCGGATCGCGTCCCAGTGGACGTTGTGGAGCGCCGTGTCGAGGTCAGCGGCGGGGTTGCCGGTGCTGTGTCCGTTGCCGCGTTCATACACAGGAGTGGACTTGAGCTCGGCGAGATAGGCGTCGACGTAGTACCTCAGCCCCCCTGTGCCAGGTCCGCGGTCGTGCACGTCAATGAGCACTTCCGTCGATCCGATGTAGACCGTATACGTCGAGACCCTGGTCGCTTCGCCTGCATCGGGGAGGTTGTTGAGGAAGCGGATGACTTCATTGTCCATGCAGTGACGGTAGCGCTAGGACGTGCTCACGACGACGCCACATTCGGGGGCCGCGCGAGGCCCCTCGCGCGCGTACTGGGGTCACCTTGCGGAATCTCCACCTCGCGTGAGCAGTCTGCCGAAGTCCCCCCACCGCCCCCTCAGGGGGCCCGTCGTGCCGCAAGCGGCCCGACCTTGCCGAGAAGAATCAGAATCCATGCCTCATCGCTATCAGCGAGCGAAGCGAGCGGCGAGCGCCCGGGAGGGCGCGCACGCCACGGTAGAGCACCTCCCGTGAGTAGTACTTCCCTCCTGTCCGACCATCGGGCAGGTTGAGGGCGAGAAAGTTGCCCCGTGAATCGGGCATGTTTCCACCCATCAACCTGCCCGACTATCGGGCATGTTGAGCGCGACCTCACCGAACCGATACCGCGTAGCACGACCCTGCCGACCAGGCTCATACTCTTCGATCACGCCGAGCTCCACCAGCCGCGCCAACGACAGCTGCACCGTCGACCGAGCAAGAGCGAGATCTCTCGCGAGATGCGTCTGCGGGCACCAAGCGACCCCGCCCTCGGCATGATCGAGGAGCGCGAGAAGTACCAGCGCCTCGCTCTGCGTCAGTCCCAGCCTGTCGATGCCGCCACGCAGCAACCAACGGGATGAGACGCGTGCCACACGGCTCACCCCTCCCCGTCATCTTCGGGTAGTGGCTCAGGCCAGATTGGCGCCGGCCGCGACACGGTCATCTGCCGCGCAGTCTCAGCAGCTGCCTCCACCGCGGCCGCATCGCAATCCGAGCAACGCGGGGGGAACACCTCGCCCACGTGAGCTGCGCAGCGGGCGCCGTGATCCAGATCATCCATGGCTCACCCCCTCGAGCGAGGTTGCCTCCGCCACGACTCGGATCTGCTCCGCTCGCACGTGCACATACCGCTCGGTCGCGACGAGCGTCGTGTGACCCAGGAACGCCTGAACGCCCCGAAGATCCTTCGTCCGCTCGTACGCCGTTGTGGCGGCCGCGTGCCGCAGCGAATGCGGGTTGCACCCGGTGACGCGTTTGATGGTCTTGCCGACCGACTGCGCGTGCATGTGCGTTGACGGGTCATCTCTGCCCGGGAAGTAGAACCCCGGCTCCTGCATGCGCTCAAGATGCTCCAGTGCCTCGACGAGCTCCCGGCCAATCGGCACGATCCGCGTATGACCCCCCTTTCCGGTGATGCGCAATGAAGCACCTTCTCGGTGCTTCATGTGCAAGGTCGTGATCTCGGTGAGACGCAGCCCCGCGAGACGCCCCAGAAGCACCATCGCGCGCTCGGACGCGGACGCACCGTTGAGACCGTGCAGAACAGCGTCATCAGGTGCCAGACGCGCCACCTGGCGCGGCAGACGAATCGGCAACAGGTGGGCGGCAGGGTCGTAGTCGATCCGACCCGACGTATACGCCCAGGCATAGAACCTCTGCCAAGAGCTCCTCATGGACCGCCGCGACTCCGCGCTATGCGTGTAGCGGCGCCGCGATAGCAGCGACTCCAGTTGCTCCGTCGTCACCGCCAGCACGTCGGTGAAGTTCGAGTGCAGGAACTCCATGTGAATCAGCCGCTGCACGACCGTGCCGTCAGCGAGGCCGCGGGCTCGCAAGTGCCGGCGAAAGTCGCCCATCAACGCCTGGAACTCGACGCTGCCCCTGAACTCGCGCACCAGCACGTTCGGCCTCGTGTTCTTGCCGGTGAGGTTCGCGTAGGTAGGCATCAGGCGCCCGCCTCGCCGATGATCCGCTCCCACGCATCCGCCGCCGCGATGAGGTAGTTCCCGTACTCGCGCGCGAACTCCGGCCGCGTGATGTCGATCGACGCGTTGAGGATCGACACGCACAGCACCTCCTCGATCAGCTCCACCTCACGCGTTTCGGGATCCTGACGCTCGAACCGCGACAGATCCGCCTGGAACCGCAGACCCGAGACAAGCGTCCTCGACCAGATCCCGGCCGGGTTGAGAGTCCCCGCTTCGAGCTGCGGGTCGAGCTTCGTCGACTCGTCCGCCCATGCCGGCGCGGGTCCATCGAACGAAGGCACGGTCGTGCCGAAGATCACATCGCCGTAGTAGGCACCTCGCCAGGTCGGGTCCACGAGAGCGAGATCGACTCCGAGACCCTCCTCGGCGATGTGCTTCTCGAGTTCCGCATATCGCGGGTCGTCCTCGGAGACGATGGGCGCGAACGCGGCATCGCGGCGCTCCTTGAACGTGGGCTGTACGATGGTGGTGTTCATCAGATTTCCTTTCTCAGGGGTTTGATCGGCCTCCGCGAGCTGCAACTCGGCGGGGGCCTTTTCTTGTGCCGAGACGGTCGCCCCGGACGTCTTCTCGTGGGCCCGTAGGGCCTCACGTGCTGCCGTACGCGACGCGAACCCCCCGAAGGTAATCGCGTCACATCCCGGCTCCTCGCAGCGCGCCGCGTAGCCGCCGTTGCGCTCAAACGTGACGAGCTTGTGCGCCATCACGCCGTCTTCTCTCGGCGCGACTCCAACCACTTCTCGAGGTCGTCTTCGTCTACCAGAGGCCGACGCGGGCTGACCATGATCCGAGGCGGCGCATCCCCTCGATAGACCATCTGGTTCCAGTGGTTGCGGCTGATGTGCAACTTTTCACACACCTGCTCGATCGTGAGCTTCTCGCCCATCCCTACCTCCTCTGCATGAGCTAGTGGTGTCATCACTGGCCCGTAATCGGAAATGTAACGCTGTGACCCTGTATTGTCAACACTGGCTCACGGTAAGCGAAGGAGACGCATGGATCGGCGCACGGAAGTCGTCTCGGGCGGCCGCATGTTCATTGCCGATGTCGAGTACGTCGCCGTGCGGCCCGACCTCCGGTTCCCGGTCAAGGTCGACGCGACGACGACCGGCAGAGACGACGACCCTTACTCGCTTTGGCTCACAGCCGTCTGGGAACCCAGCGCGAGCAAGTACGAAGTGACGTCGCTGCGCATCGACAAACGGCTACAGCCAATCACCTCCGCGGGGCTCCGCACTATTGCGGTTCAAGAGCTCTTCCGCTCCGCAGCCGCCATCATGGTGCGCAGCGCCGACGACTCCGAGGCCATCTCCATCCCACCCCTCGCCACCCTCACACGTATCACCGAAGACGACGAGGAACTGAAGCAGCTATGGGCCGCGCGAATCTACGTAATCGCACGCGCCCAGGATCGCCCGCCCCTCGAGGCTGTGGCGAGCGCCTTCGGCATCAGCCAGAGCACAGCCACAAGGCTCGTCCGGAAAGCGAAAGATGCGGGGCTCATCGATGAGTAGCCGCGCGGGTAGTGCTCTCGACCCACGCGATCACCTCGTCACGCTCGTACAGCACCGTCCGCTCAGTCGGCTTCCGGAACGGGGGCCCGTCACCCCGGTAGCGCAGCTGCGCGAGCTGCGCGCGAGAGATGCCCGGCAGCATCGCCACCACATCGTCAGGACTCAAGTACTTCGGGGTCATGCCCGTCACAGATGCGGCGGATCCGCGCATAGCGTGTTCGCCGCATCTAGTGCGGGTGAGGTCGTGACCGCGGCCAGCTAGGAGATCACCATGGGCAGCATCGAACGATATGAGACCAGCGCCGGCACCCGCTACCGGGTCCGGTGGCGCGACGAGAACCACAAGTCGAAAGAGAAGGGCGGCTTCGAGCGCAAGCGCGACGCCGAGCTCTACGAGGCCAAGGTGACCGTTTCAAAGGCCAAGGGCGACTACGTCGACCCGGCAGACTCCCGAGCCCTCGTCGCCGACCTCGGCGCCGCGTGGCTCGCGCAGCAGCAGCACCTCAAGCCCTCCACCTGGCGCGGCCAAGAGTCCTCCTGGCGCGTGCACGTGCTGCCCAAGTGGGGTCACCGCCGCGTCGGCGAGATCCGGCACAGCGAGGTCGCCGCCTGGATCGCGTCGTTCTCCCTCGGCGACAAGCCGAGCTCCGCATCCGTCGTGATCCGCGCGTTCGGGGTGCTCGCCGCCATCCTCGACGTCGCCGTGAAGGATCGCCGCATCAACGTCAACCCCGCTCGAGGCGTGAAGCTCCCCCGCAAGGTGCCCAAGCGCCGCGCCTACCTCACCGCAGCGCAGGTCGACCTCCTCGCGGCGCACAGCGGCGACAACAGCACCCTCGTGCTCACCCTCGCCTACACCGGCCTCAGGTGGGGCGAAGCGATCGCGCTCCGCATCAGCTCCGTCGACGCGCTCCGGCGGCGGCTGCTCGTCGAAGAGAACGCCGTCAGCGTCGGCAGCACCATCCACGTCGGCACCCCGAAGACGCACGCACGCCGCTCCGTCCCCTACCCGAAGTTCCTCGCCGAGCTCCTCGCCCGCGAATGCGAGGGCAAGAGCCGCGACCAGCTCCTGTTCGGCAGCGGCCTTTCCCACCTGCCCAAGCCGCAGACACAGAGCGGGTGGCTCCGCAGGGCACTCGCTGCAGCCACGGCCGCCGACCCGGACTTCCCGGCCATCAGCATCCACGACCTCCGCCACACAGCCGCGAGCCTCGCGATCAGCGCCGGCGCCACCCCCAAGGCCGTGCAGCGCATGCTCGGCCACGCCTCCGCAGCCATGACGCTCGACGTCTACGCCGACCTGTTCGAAGACGACCTCGACGCCGTCTCCGACCGCCTCGAAGAGGCCCGCGCTCGAGCAACTGTGGGGGATTCGTGGGGGAAGAGGGCCTGACAGACGACGAAACCCCCGGAAATCGGTGAGATTCCGGGGGTTTCTGTCGTGGCGAGTGAGGGATTCGAACCCCCGAAGGCTACGCCGGCTGATTTACAGTCAGATCCCTTTGGCCGCTTGGGTAACTCGCCAAGTGCGCTCACGGCCCGTGTAATCACCAACCGCTCGCGCCCATCAAGGATACAAGGTCGCAGCGGCTCCCGAGACCACCGGGGAAGCCGCCGATAGGATGCCAGCAGTCACCACCCAGCTCAGGAGGACGCGTGCCCGGCATCCATGAGGTCGCCCGGCTCGCGGGTGTCTCCGCCGCGACCGTCTCGCGTGCGCTCTCCGGCCGTGGATCCGTGTCGCCGAGCACCCGCGAGCGGGTCGTCGCCGCCGCCACCGAACTCGGCTACGTCGTGTCGTCAAGTGCGTCGGGCCTGGCCACGGGGCGCACTCGCAACGTCGGGGTCGTCATCCCGTTCCTCAACCGGTGGTTCTTCGGGGCCGTCGTCGAGGGCGCGGAATCGGCACTGCTCGAGCAGGGCTACGACCTGACGCTCTACAACCTCGGCGGCAGTGACGAGGAGCGCCGGCTCGTGTTCGAGCACTTCCTGCTGCGCAAGCGCGTGGATGCCGTGATCGCCGTCTCGCTCGAGCTCACGGCCGACGAGGTGCAGCGCCTCATCGACCTCGACAAGCCCATCGTGGGCGTGGGCGGCCCGCTGCCCGGCGTGCGCACCCTGAGCCTCGACGACACCGAGCTCGGGCGCCTCGCCACCGAGCACCTGCTCGCGCTCGGGCACACCGACATCGCCCACATCGGCGGCGAGGCGCTCGAGATGGACTTCCACCTGCCCACCAACCGCCGTCACGGTTACGAGGAGGCCATGCGCGCAGCCGGGCTCGAGACGCTCGACCGGCACTTCCACGCGGCCGACTTCACGATGGAGGGCGGATACCGCGCCGCGAAGCAGCTGCTCGGCAACCCGATGGGGCGCCCGAGCGCGATCTTCGCCGCCTCCGACGAGATGGCGATCGGCGCGATCCTCGCCGCGAAGGACCTCGGGATGCACGTGCCGGGCGATGTGTCGATCATCGGCATCGACGATCACCATCTCGCCGAGTTCTTCGGGCTCACGACGATCGCGCAGTTCCCCGACATGCAGGGGCGCATGGCGGTCGAGGTGCTCATGGACGAGCTGCACCCGGGCGAGCGCAGCGATGAGACCCTCAACATCGACCTGCCCTACGAGCTCGTCGTGCGCTCCTCCACCGCGCGCCGCTGACTCCGCCTTCGCCGCCCCCTCGCACCCCGGCTCCTCCTCCCAGATCAAGGACCCGACTGCCCACATCAAGGAGGGGAGCCGGAGGTGGGGCCACATCCGTCCCTCTGGTCGACTTCTTCCTCAGGAACTCCGTGACTTGGACAGTCGGCCCCTTGACTTGGGAGTTCGGCTCCTTGACTTGGGCGGATGGGTCCGTAACGTGGGCGATCGGGTCGCTCAGCGTGCCGAGGAGATCGCCGTCGCGGCCTCGGCGTAGTCGATCGCGAACTGCGCGACCGTGCCGAGGTAGACCTCGGGGCTGTTGTAGGAGCGGATGCCGGCACGCCATCCGTCCTCCGTGTCGAACGCGGTGCTCGCCCGGCACAGGTAGTTCGCGGCCGCGAGCACCGCGTCGTCGATGTTCTGCGGGTCCTCTACCCCGTCTCCCCCACCATCGACATGCCAGTTGCGCCAGGCCTGGGGGATCAGCTGCATGGGGCCCACCGCGCGATCCGCCTCGGTGTCGCCGTCGATCTCGCCGGCGTCGCTGTCGGGCACGAGCGCCACGCCCTCGCCGTCGAGTGCCACCCCGAAGATGCCCGGCACCGCCGTGCCGCCCTCGTCGAGATGCGAGCCGCCGTGGCGCGCGTGGTCGGACTCGGTCGCGCCGATCCCGGCGAGCGTGGCCCAGTTCACGCCGCACTCGGGCATCGTCTCGGCCTTGAGAAGCGCGGCGCCCGCGTAGGCCGCGAGCGCTCGGCGCGGGATGCCGGTCGCGGCGGCGGTGCCGTCCAACCAGTCGGGGTCGGGGAGCCCGGCGATGCCGGGGCCTGTCGGGACCGCAGCGGCGAGAGGCACGGATGCCGGCGGCGCCCAGCTGGGAAGCGGGGTGCGCGCGGCACCGGGCGCGGCATCCCGACCCCGGGGCGCGAGGAACAGCACGACGGCGACCGCCAGCAGGGCGAGCGCCACGACCACCGCGACCACCGGAACCAGGGTCTTCAGGGCGGGGCGCACGCCCAAGTCCTAGCATGGCTGCATGGCAGATTCCTCTTTCGACATCGTCAGCAAGGTCGACACGATGGAGACCCAGAACGCCCTCAGCCAGGCCCAGAAGGAGATCGCGCAGCGCTACGACTTCAAGAACGTGGGCGCGTCGATCGAGTTCTCAGGCGAGAAGATCCTCATCAAGGCGAACGCGGAGGAGCGTGCGAAGGCTGTGCTCGACGTGTTCGAGCAGAAGCTCATCAAGCGCGGCATCTCGTTGCGCTCACTCGACGCCGGCGAGCCGTTCGCATCCGGCAAGGAGTACCGCATCGAGGCCCGCATGAAGGAGGGCATCTCGAGCGAGGATGCCAAGAAGATCTCCAAGATCATCCGCGACGAGGGGCCCAAGTCGGTCAAGTCGCAGATCCAGGGCGACGAGCTGCGGGTGCAGTCGAAGAGCCGCGACGATCTGCAGGCCGTGATCGCGCTGCTGAAGGGCAAGGACCTGGATGTGGCGCTGCAGTTCGTGAACATGCGCTGACGCCCTGACCGGCCGCGACAGCGCACCACCCGCGGGTGCCCACCGACTGACAGACTGAGCACGTGGATGGTGGACTCGCGGGATGGCTGTCGCTCGCGACCGTCGTCGCGCTCATCGTCATCGACCTCGCGGTGCGCATCGCAGCCCTCATCGTCGTGCCGCGCAATCGCCGCCCGCAGACCGCGATGGCGTGGCTGCTCGCGATCTTCTTCATCCCGTACTTCGGCATCCTGTTCTTCCTGCTGTTCGGCAGCGCACGGCTGCCGCGGAACCGCCGACGCAAGCAGCGTGAGATCAACGAGTACATCCTCGAGACGACCGAGGGCATCGACCTCGTGCAGAAGGACCCGGCCTGGCCGCTCTGGCTCGAACCGCTCGTCGAACTCAACCGCACGCTCGGCGCGATGCCCCTCGTCGGCGGGAACAGCGCGCGGATGTGGGCCGACAACCAGGAGGCCTTCGACGCGATGACCGACGCCGTGCGGACCGCCAAGCGCGTCGTGCACGTCGAGTTCTACATCCTGTCGCTGGACGACACCACGCGCCCGTTCTTCCAGGCCCTCGCGGATGCGCGTGCCCGCGGTGTGAAGGTGCGGGTGCTGCTGGATCACCTGGGCAACCTGCAGTACCCCGGGTTCCGGCGCACGAAGAAGTTCCTCACGCGTGCCGACATCGAGTGGCATCTCATGCTGCCGCTGCAGCCGCTCAAGGGTCGCTTCCAGCGCCCCGACCTGCGCAACCACCGCAAGCTGCTCGTGATCGACGGCGAGGTCGCCTTCACCGGGTCGCTCAACGTGATCGAGACGCCATACCAGAAGAAGAAGAACCACAAGCGGGGCCTGCATTGGAAGGACTACTGGGTGCGTTTCGAGGGCCCCGTGGTCGCCGGCATCGACGCGATCTTCGTGACCGACTGGTACTCCGAGACGGATGAGCTGCTCGTGCGCGAGGCCGCGCCCGTGCGCCTCTCGGGAGACGGGCATCTCGACTGCCAGGTCGTGCCGAGCGGCCCCGGCTTCTCGGGCGAGAACAACCTGCGGCTGTTCAACTCGCTCGTCTACAACGCCCAGCGTCGCATCGTGCTCGTGAGCCCGTACTTCGTGCCGGATGACTCCATGCTCTACGCGGTCACCACCGCCGCGCAGTCGGGGCTGCACGTCGAGCTCTTCGTCTCGGAGATCGGCGACCAGTTCATGGTGTACCACGCCCAGCGCAGCTACTACGAGGCGCTGCTGAAGGCCGGCGTGAAGATCTACCTCTACCCCGCGCCGACCATCCTGCACGCCAAGCACATGACCTTCGACGACGAGGTCGCCATCATCGGCTCGAGCAACATGGACATGCGCTCATTCACCCTCGACCTCGAGATCTCGGTGATGATCCACGGCGAGCCGTTCCTCTCGCAGCTGCGCGAGGTGGAGGACGCCTACCGGGCGGTGAGCCGTGAGCTCACCCTCGAGGAGTGGCGTGAGCGCCCGTTCCGCCTGCAGACCGTCGACAACCTCATGCGCCTGACCGCCGGGCTGCAGTAAGGTCGGCGATTTCGAGACGCGTCGCCTGCGGCGGCGCTCCTCAATCGCCTCGTCAGTCGGCGGACTCCCCGCGCGAGATCTGGATCATCTCCTCGCGCGGCACGACCTTGATGCGCGCGCGCCCGTGCGGCTCGCCGAGTGCGATCTCGTGCTCGTCGAGGCGGTGCCAGCCCTCGAGGTCGGTGTACTCGATGCCCCGCTCCTCGAGCAGGGCCACGACGGACGCCTCGGCGGGGTCGGCCGGGTCCCACCAGTTGGCCTGATCGGTCACGAGGTGCGAGATGGTCTCCATCGCATCCGACTTGGTGTGCCCGATGAGGCCGACCGGGCCGCGCTTGATCCAGCCGGTGGCGTAGACCCCGGGCACGACCTCGTTGTGATGGTCGAGCACCTGACCCTCGTGGTTCGGGATGACGCCGCGCTCCTCGTCGAAGGGGATGCCATCCAGTGGCGAGCCGAAGTAGCCGATGGCCCGGTACACGGCCTGCACCGGCACCTCCCGGATCTCACCGGTGCCGCGCACGCCGCCCGAGCCATCCGGTTCGGTGCGCTCGTAGCGGTAGGCGGTGATGCCGTTCTCGTCGCCGACGATCTCGACGGGCTTCGCGTAGAAGTGCAGGTGCAGCCGGCGTGACGCCTGACCGACTTCGCGCTGGCGCCACTGGGTGAGCACCTTGTCGATCACGAACACCTGCTTGTTCGATTCGATCGCCCGGCGCGAGGCCTCGTCGTAGTGGAAGTCCTCCTCGGCGAGGATCATGTCGACGTCGCGCAGCTCGCCGAGCTCGCGCAGCTCGAGCGGCGTGAACTTCACCTGCATCGGCCCGCGCCGCCCGAAGACGTGCACGTCGGTGACGGGCGAGGTCGCGAGCGCCTGGTACACGTTGTCGGGGATGTCGGTGGGCAGCAGGTCCTCGGGGTGCTTCGCGAGGATGCGTGCCACGTCGAGCGCCACGTTGCCGTTGCCGAGCACCGCCACCGATTGCGCCGTGAGCGGCCAGGTGCGCGGCACATCGGGGTGCCCGTCGTACCAGCTCACGAAGTCGGCGGCGCCGAAGCTGCCGGGCAGCTCGACGCCCGGGATGTCGAGCCCGGCATCCCGCACCGCGCCCGTGGAGAAGATCACCGCGTGGTAGTGCTTCTTGAGATCGTCGAGGGTGATGTCGCGCCCGTAGAGCACGTTGCCGAAGATGCGGATGTCGCCGCGGTCGACGATGTCGCGCAGCGCCCCGATGACGCCCTTGATGCGCGGGTGGTCGGGCGCGACGCCATAGCGCACGAGACCGTAGGGCGCGGGAAGCTGCTCGAACAGATCGATCGACACGTCGAAGCTGCGCTCGTACTTCAGCAGGATGTCGGCGGCGTAGATGCCGGCGGGACCGGCGCCCACGATCGCGAGGCGGAGCTTCATGCGGGGGTTTCCTTCCTATGCGCGTGATGCGCGGGGCGGGGGCGGGCGTTCGCGCGGCGCCGGCAGCGGCGCACCTGCGCGCTCAGCCGGAGCGCTCGACGATCGCCTGGGCGAAGCGCGTGAGCGACTTCTTGACGGGCCCCTCGGGCAGCGGCCCGAGGGCCGCGACGGCGTCGTCGGCCCAGCGACGCGCCTCGGCGAGGGTCGCCGCGGTCACCGGATGCGCGTGCAGCTGGGCCACGGCCGCCGCGAAATCGGCGGGGTCGGCATCGGCGGCGAGACCCTGCTCGAGGCGGGCCAGGAGCGCGGCGGATGCGGCATCCGTCTCGGCGTCGCGGCGCAGGTAGAGCAGGGGCAGGGTGGGCACGCCCGCGCGCAGGTCGGTGCCCGCCTCCTTGCCGGTGTGCTCGATCGCGCCCGAGAGGTCGATGACGTCGTCGACGAGCTGGAATGCGACGCCCACCCGCTCGCCGAACAGCTCGACGGGCTCACGGTAGTCGTCGGGGGCGTTGGAGAAGATCACGCCGATGACGGCGGCGCACGCGATGAGCGAGCCGGTCTTATCGGCGAGCACCTGCAGGTAGTGCTCGATGGGATCGTCGGCGGGGCGCGGCCCGATCGTCTCGTGCAGCTGGCCGAGGCACAGCCGCTCGAACACATCCGCCTGGATCGTGAGGGCGCGTTCGCCGAGGCCCGCGATGAGCTTGGAGGCGCGCGCGAACAGCAGATCCCCCGTGAGGATCGCGACCGAGTTGCCCCATACCGTCTGCGCGCTCGGCACCCCCCGGCGCATCTGCGCGTCGTCCATGACGTCGTCGTGGTACAGCGAGGCCACATGCGTGATCTCGACGGCCTGCGCGGCGACGATGACGTCGTCGTTGACGCCGTCGCCCAGCTGCGCGGTCAGCAGGGCGAGCACCGGTCGCACGCGCTTGCCGCCGGCGTCGAAGAGGTAGCGGCCCGCGGCATCCGCGATGTCGTCGGCGAAGGTGAGCTGATCGGCGAGCCCGGCCTCGACCCTGTCGAGCCCCTGCTCGATGGCACGGGCGAAGTGGCGCTCCTCGCTCGAGGCGAAGAGTGCGTCGCCGAGACCGAGCGACGCGCCGAGCGTGCGGCGCCGGGCGATCGAGGGGGTCGGGGTCACGTGGTGGCCGTTCTGGGAGTCAGCTGGTCGGGCGCGGGGTCGAGGGGCGCGGCGTGGCGGGCCGCGTGCCGCCGCCCCGGCGGCGAGCGGCGGATGCGCGCACCGCGGGGTCGACGGGCTTGCGTCCGCGGTGCAGCGCCACGACGCCACCGGTGAGGTTGCGGTAGGCCACGCGCGCGAAGCCGGCACCGCGGATCCACTGCGCGAGCGTCTGCTGGTCGGGCCACTGCTCGATCGACTCGAGCAGGTAACGGTAGGCGTCGGGATTCGAGCTCGCGAGCTTGGTCACGAACGGCATGCCGAGCTTCATCCAGCCGTCGTAGCCGAGGCGCATGAGGGGGTTGCTCGGATGCGAGAACTCGCAGATCACGACCCGTCCGCCGGGCTTCAGCACGCGGTACATCTCGCCGAGCGCGACGATCGGATCGGCGATGTTGCGCAGCCCGAAGCTGATCGTGACGGCGTCGAACTCGTCGTCGCCGAACGGCAGGTGCTCGGCATCCGCCTCGACGAACTCGAGGCGCGGGTGCCGGCGCTTGCCCTCGGCGATCATGCCGGGCGAGAAGTCGACAGCCACGACCGCGGCCCCCGACTTCGCGATGACGGCGGAGGAGGTGCCCGTGCCCGCTGCGATGTCGAGGATGCGCTCGCCCGGTTGCGGGTCGATCGCGCGAACGGTGGCGATGCGCCACAGGGGCGCGTTGCCGAGCGAGAGCAGGTCGTTGGTGCGGTCGTAGCCGCGCGCGACGTCGTCGAACATGCCGGACACCTCGTCCGGCCGCTTCTCCATGTCCGCCCTGTTCACCACGCGCCATCCTATCCAGCCCACATGCTGCGCGCCCGGGGCCTTCGACCCTCCCGCGTGCAGGTGATGAGCCTAGGCTGGACGGGTGACCGTTGCCCGAGGCGAGGTGCCCGTGCTCGCCGCCCGCACCCGGGTCGTGGATCCGCTCGGCTCGCTGCTCCCGATCCTGGATGCCCGTTCCCCGCTGCTGTTCATGCGGCGAGGTGAGGGGATCGCCGGACTCGGCGAGGCGGTGCGGCTGAGCTTCCGCGGCCCCGACCGCATCGCGCAGGCGGCGGAGACCTGGCGGCGCATCACGGCGTCCGCGACGATCGACGACCCGGTGCGCAAGTCGGGCAGCGGTCTGCTGGCCTTCGGCGCGTTCACCTTCTCACCCGACTCCGCCTTCGAGAGCGTGCTCATCGTGCCGCGCACGATCGTCGGCCGGCGCGACGGCATCAGCTGGGTCACCGAGGTGACGGTCGCCGGCGACGACACCCCGCCGCGCCGGGTCGTGCCGACCGAACTGGGTGCCGAGTTCCGGCTGAGCCTGCTCCCCGGCACGGTCGGGCCCGAGCGCTTCCGCGAGCTCGTGGCGGATGCCGTGGGTCGCATCCGCTCGGGGGAGCTGCGCAAGGTGGTGCTCGCCCGCGACCTCGTGGGCCACCTCCCCGAGGGCGGCGACCTGCGTCGCGTGCTCGCGGACCTCGCCCTCGGCTACCCCGACACCTGGACCTTCGCGATCGACGGCCACATCGGGTCGAGCCCCGAGACGCTCGTGCGGGTCAGTCGCGGCAAGGTCACGGCCCGCGTGCTGGCCGGCTCGATCGCCCGCGGCGCCGACGCCGAGGCGGATCACACGGCCGCCCTGCGGCTGGCCACCTCGACGAAGGACCTCGACGAACACCGCTACGCGGTGCAGAGCGTGCTCGATGCGCTCGCCCCGCATGCCCGTGCGGGCATCTTGGCGAGCGAGATCCCCTTCGCGCTCAAGCTGCCGAACCTGTGGCATCTCGCCACCAACATCGAGGGCGTCCTCTCCGACGTCTCCTCGGCCCTCGACCTCGCGGCAGCCCTGCACCCGACGGCCGCGGTCGCGGGCACGCCCACCGCGAAGGCGCTCGAGGTCATCCGCGAGCTCGAGCCCCTCGACCGCGGGCGCTACGGCGGGCCCGTCGGCTGGGTGGACGCCGCGGGCGATGGCAAGTGGGCCGTCTCGCTGCGTTCCGCCGAGGTCTCGGCCGGGGGCGGCATCCGGGCATATGCCGGGGGCGGCATCCTCGCGGCGTCGGATCCGGATGTCGAGCTCGCGGAGACCAAGCTCAAGTTCCGGCCCATCGTGGAGGCCTTCGGCTGAGCACGGGACCCGCGTCCCGTGACAGACGGGACACGCTCCTGCAACGATGAGCGCATGCGACGCACATCGAGCCGGATCGCCGTCGTGGCGCTCCTGGTGATCTCGGTCGTCGCGAGCGTGCTCGCGCTCTGGCTCGACTCGCTCGTGCTTCCTGCGCATCCGGATCCGATCGAGACCCCCGGATGGTCGAGCGTCGTACCGGGCCTCGCCATGGTCATCCCGGGCGCGCTGCTCATGTGGCGCCTGCCGTGGCACCCCGTCGCCCTCGTGCTGATCGCGTTCGGCGCGCTCTGGGTCGTGGATGCGCCCGCGAGCGCCGCCGTGAACTACGCCTGGTACTTCGACCGCGAAGCCCCCTGGGCCCCGGCCGCGTTCTGGTATTACTCGCGGCTGGGCGCCGTGCTCATGATGCCCGTGCAGCTGCTGCTCATCCTGTTCCCGGACGGCCGCTTCCCGCGCGGCTGGCGGCGTGTCGTGACCGTCGTCTCGATCGCATTCGGCCTCGTCCTGCCGTTCTCGTTCATCCTCGCTCCCGCCGCCGTGCTCGCCGCCGACGAGCCCGGTCGCATCCCGGAGCTCGAGGCGTTCGATCCCGGCATCCTCGAGCTGCAGCTGCCGGCCGAGCTCTGGGCGTTCATCCTGCCGAACGCGGCGAACTTCATGCTCGTCGGGCTGCTGCTCGCCCTTGTGGTGTCCGTCAGCCGTCGCTTCGGTGCGGATGCCGAGCTGCGCGCGCAACTGCGGTGGCTCGTCTGGTCCGGCGCGGTGTTCATCGGCGTCACCTTCCTCTACCCGTATCTGCCGCAGGCCGCCGTCGATGTGCTGCTGGGCCTCACGATCGGCCTCGTCGCCGCATCCGTGCTCGTCGCCGTCACGCGCTACCGGCTCTACGACATCGATCGGCTGCTGTCCTGGACGCTCGTCTACGGCGTGCTCATCGCGGCGGCGATCACGGTCGACGTCGTGCTCGTGCTCGTGATCGGCGGGGCTCTCGACGATCGGGTGACGATGCTCGTGGCGCTCATCGCGGTGACGATCGCCTACGCGCCGTTGCGCGACAAGCTGTTCGCCCTCGCGACCCGCGCCGTGTCGGGCAAGCGCGCCGACCCGTACGGACTCGTCTCGGCGCTCGGCGACCGGCTCGCCCGCTCCGCCGACACGGCCGGCCGCGTCGACGACCTCGCGCGCACGATAGCCGAGGCCTTCGCCTCCCCGTACGTGCGGGTCGTGATCGACCGGCACGACGCCGATCCGATCTGTGCCGAGGTCGGCATACGCGGGCGCGAGATCACCCGCGTGCCGATCGAGTACGACGGCGTTCAGATCGGGCGCATCGAGATGCAGCCGGGGCGACGTCCCGTCGTGTCGCATCGCGACCAGCGGCTGCTCGAGGATCTCGTGCGCCTCGCCGCGGCGGCGCTGCGGAACGCGGAGCTCGGGCGCGAGCTGCAGGGCATCCGCGAATCGCTCGTGCTCGCCCGCGAAGAGAGCCGCTCGCGGCTGCGACGCGACCTGCACGACGAGCTCGGCCCGCTGCTCGCCGGGATCAAGCTGCGACTCGAGACGGCCCGCAACCTGCTCGCGGCCTCGCCCGAGCGCGCGGGTGCCGTGCTCGAGGAGGCGATCGACGAGCAGAGCGAGGTGATCGTCGCGATCCGCCGGATCGTGCACGAGCTGCGCCCGCCCGCCCTCGACGACCTGGGGCTCGCCCGCGCGGTCGAACAGCTCGCGGGGCGGGTCGACGGAGGCGGATGCGCGGTGCGCGTCGACGCGCACGTCGCCCACGCGCTTCCCGCCGCGGTCGAGGTGGCCGCCTTCCGGATCGCCTCCGAGGGGCTGGCCAACGCGCGACGCCACGCGGGAGCACAGGAGGTCGTCGTGCGACTGCACTCGGCCCCGGATCGCCTCGTGGTCGAGGTGGCCGACGACGGCAGCGGGATCGATGCGGCGGCCGCTCCCGGCCTCGGGCTGCGCTCGATGCGCGAACGGGCCGAGGAACTCGGCGGCTCGTTCGCGATCACGAGCTCTCCAGCCGGAACACACGTCGTGGCCGCGCTGCCGATCGTGGGCGCGGCGCCGGAGGCGTCCGCGGCGGCGGGCACCGCATCCGCATCTCCCGGACCCGAACCCGAACCCGAATCCGAACCCGAACCCCAGGAGCAGCTCGTATGACCGAGGAACCCACCCGCGTCGTGCTCGTCGACGACCACCCCGTGTACCGCGATGGGCTGCGCATGCTGCTCGAATCGATCGACGAGGTCGACGTCGTCGCCGTCGCCGAGGACGGCCAGACCGCCCTCACCGTCGTCGAGCAGGCCGACCCGGATGTCGTCGTGATGGACGTGCAGATGCCCGGCCTCGACGGCATCGCCGCGACGCGCGAGCTCACCGCGCGGCATCCGCACCTCGCGGTCGTCGTGCTGACGATGTCGGAGGACGACGAGACGGTGTTCTCCGCGATGCGTGCGGGTGCCCGTGGCTACCTCGTGAAAGGGTCGAGCCAGCACGAGATCGTGCGCGCCATCCGATCGGTCGACACGGGCGAGCTCGTGTTCGGCGCGGCGGTCGCGCAGCGGGTCGCCGCCTACTTCGCGGGTCGCACCCCCACCCCCGACGCGCCCGCGTTCCCGCAGCTCACCGAGCGGGAGCGGGAGGTGCTCGATCTGCTCGCCGCCGGACGATCGAACCCGCAGATCGCCCAGGCGCTCTTCCTCTCGCCGAAGACGGTGCGCAACAACGTGTCGAACATCTTCGCGAAGCTGCAGGTCGCCGACCGCTCGGAGGCGATCGTGCGCGCACGCGACGCCGGCCTCGGGCGGGGCTGACCCGCATCCCGTGACGAGACGGGACCACGACGGGACCCCGCTCCCTCGCGGCCCGGGACGGCGCCTGGAGAGGGTGGATCCACAACCACCCGCACTCCCGGAAGGCACCTCATGTCCATCTCATCCCCCGCCGGCGATGTGACCGTCGCCGACGTCGCTAGCCTCGAAGCCGTCGGCGCCCGCCGCGCCCCGGCCGGCCTCGGCCCGTTCCACCCGCACCTGCTCGAGCGCATCGGCGGGCTCGCGTTCATCGCGGCGCCCGTGCTGCATGTCGCGGGCATGGCCACCTCCCCCACCCAGACCGAGCCCGGCGAAGCCGGCTACATCGCCTCACTCGCCGCCGACCCGGCGCTCAGCATCCTCTCGGCGAACCTGCTGCACTACGGCTGGATCGCGTTCGCGATCGCCGCGATCGCGGGCCGCGGCCTGCTGCGCGGCCGGCGCGGCACCATCTGGCTGCCGGTCGCGGCCGTCGTGCTCCTGCTCGGGGCGATCCAGATGTCGGGCCTGCTGCTCTCGGACTGGTTCCTCATCGGAGCCGGCACGACCCTGCCGATGGACCAGGCGCTCGCGATGAACGAAGCGGCCAAGGCCGACTGGACGATCGCCGTCTGGCAGCTCTCCGGCATGATCGGCGGCCTCGGCGGCCTCATGGCCTACGCCCTGGGCCTCGCGCGCGCGGGCGTCGTTCCGTGGTGGATCGCGCCGCTCGGCGGACTCGCCTGGTTCGTGCCGATGCTCGTCGGCGGGCCGCTCGCACCGGTGCTCATCGCGCTCTGCTTCGCACCCTTCGTCGTCGCGGGCGTGCGGCTGCTCACGCGCCGCTGACCACCATCCGGCGGATGCCGCGGACCCCGACGGCCGCGGCATCCGTCACGTCATCCCTCGGAGAACAGCAGCCGCCGTTGCTCGACCACATCGAAGTCGGGAGGCGGCCAGTTCTGCCCGAGGGAGCGCAAGGCGTCGGTGAGCAGTTCGGCGACGGCCAGTCGCGCGTACCACTTGTGGTTCGCCGGGATCACGTACCAGGGAGCGGCCGCCGTCGCGGTGCGCGTGATCGCGATGTCGTACGCCCGCTGGTAGTCGGACCACAGCTCCCGCTCGGCGATGTCGCCGGGGTTGAACTTCCAGTACTTGTCGGGGCGCTCGAGCCGCTCCGCGAGCCGGTCGCGCTGTTCGTCGGCGGAGATGTGCAGCATGCACTTGACGATGACGGTCCCGGATGCGGCGACCCGCTGTTCGAAGTCGACGATCGCCCCGTAGCGCCGCTCGATCTCCGTCTCGTCGGCGAGCCGTCGCACGCGCCCGATGAGCACGTCCTCGTAGTGCGAGCGATCGAAGACGCCGATGCGCCCGGGCTCCGGCAGCTCGCGCTCGATGCGCCAGAGGAAGTCGTGCGCGAGCTCCTCGGGCGTCGGCGCCTTGAACGAGTGGATGTGCACGCCCTGCGGATCGACCGCGCCGACGACATGCCGCAGGATGCCGCCCTTGCCCGCCGTGTCCATCGCCTGCAGCACGAGCAGCACGCTGCGCGGGTCGTTCCCGGTGTTGGCGAACAGCAGCTCCTGCAGTTCGGTGAGGGCGGGCACCCCACGCGCGAGCGCCTTCTGGCCGGCCTTCTTGTCACCCGCGAAGCCGGGGGTTGCATCCGGATCCACGTCGGCGAGACGGAAGCCGGGCCCCGCGCGCAGCAGTTCGGCGAAACTCATGCGGCCACGCTAGCGCCGCGGGCGGCTCAGCGGGCGAGCGCGACCTCGACGATGCTGCGGGTCGCGGTGGGCGTGAGGGCGCCGTCGAGCTGACCGCGCTCGGTGACGAGGAGATGCGCCCAGCCATAAGCGGATGCGAGGGCAGCGATGTCGACATGCTGCGGCGTCAGCAGCACGCGGTCGGCGAGCGCGGGATCGGCCGAGCGCGCCACCTCGAGCCCGTCGAAGATCGTGCCGCCGTGGTCGTTGCCGACGATGAGCTGCAGACGCGGCCAGGTCTCGCCGTCGCCGCCGAGCAGCGATCCCACGTCGTGCAGCAGCGCGAGGTCGCCGAGCAGCACGCGCGTGACTCCGGGCCGCGACGCGTCGCGCTGGGCGGCGAGGGCGATGCCGGTCGCTGTGGCGATCGTGCCGTCGATCCCCGCGAGGCCCCGGTTGGCGTGCACCGGGATGCGCTTGCCGGGAGCCACCCGGTCGAGTTCGCGGATGAGCCGCGAGGCGCCCAGCACGAGGCGGTCGTGCGGCCAGCTCGCCGCCCACACCGCCTCGGCCAGCTCACGGCGCGTCACGGGGGCGCGCATCCGCTGCAACTGCTCGCGTGCGAATCTCGCGCGCTCGGTGTAGTCGAGGCCGAGCGAGGCGACCGAGCCCTCATCCTCGGTCTCGAGGAGCGACCGTGAGGCGTGCGCCCAGCGGCGGGCCCACGAGGGGTCGGGCTCGCGCGCCGTGTCGACGACGACACGATCGACGAAGCGGGCGACACGATGACCCGGGTTGTAGTCGTCGAGGCCCGGGCTGCGCACGACGATCGTCTCGACCCCGCGCCGCTCGATGATCGCGGGCACCTCACGGCTGAGCGTCGGATGCCCGAACACGATCACGCGCTCGACACGGTCGCCGAAACCCGCTGCCCCCAGCAGCTCCCGATAGGCGGCCACCAGGTTGGGGCCGAAACGCGCCCCGCTGGCGACCTCGGCGAGCAGCGGCGCACCCAGCTCGCGCGCGACGCGTTCGGCATCCTCGCCCGCGCCGGAGCCGGCGACGACGATCGTGCCGGGTGCCGGGGTCAACTCGACGGTCTCCCCTGCGGCATCGGCGGAGGGGGCCCACTCCCCCGGCTCGACGTCGGGCAGGCGCACAGCCGACGACAGCGGTTCGCGGAAGGCGAGATTCACGTGCCGCGGCCCCCGGATGCCGGCGAGCACCTCGGCGGCGAGCGCGTCGGCCGCCTCCTCCTCGCGCGCGTCGCCCACGGGAGCGGGGATGTCCCAGGAATGCGGCGCCACATCGCCGAAGATGCCCGCCTGCCGCGTGGTCTGGTTGGCGCCCACGCCCCGCAACTCCTCGGGACGGTCGGCGCTCACGACGAGCAGCGGCACCCCGGAGTGCGCGGCCTCGAGCACGGCAGGGTGCAGATTGCCGACGGCGGTGCCCGAGGTCGTGACGACGACGGCGGGCACACCCGACTCGACGGCGAGCCCGAGCGCCAGGAAACCAGCGGAGCGCTCGTCGATGCGCACGTGCAGGGTCAGCAGGCCCGCCTGCTCGAAGCGGGCCGCCGCGAGGGCGAGCGCCTGCGAGCGGGATCCGGGACAGACCACGACATCCGTCACCCCGCGGCGCACGAGACCGGCGAGCAGAGCTGTCGCGTAGACGCTCGCGGGCGCGGCGGAGCCGCGGCTCAGCGGGCCCGGTGTCACTGCGGAGGACTCTTCGGAGCGTCGTCGTCGCCGAGCTCCGACAGGCGCTTCTCGAGGTCGCGGATGCGCTGCTCCTGCTCCTTCTCGCGCGCGAGGCGACGCAGGAACTCGGGATCGTCATCCGGCGCCGACGGTGCCGAACGGTAGCGCCCGTGATTGCGGGACTCGAGCGGTTCACGACCGAGGGCGAACCAGAGGATCGGCCCGATGACCACGATCGCGATCGCGATGACCACCCAGAGGCCCTTCGGCAGAGCCCGCACGCGCGACGGGTCGATGCGCACGATGTCGACGACGGCCGCGACGAGAAGCACCAGCGCGATGATGATCGGGAGGTAGCGCAGCAGGGCGGCCATGCCTCGATTCTAGGCGCTCGGGCCGGGGATGGCCTGGGGCCCACCCTCGGTCGAGCGACCTAGTATGGGCGGGTGCCCGCCTGGATCCCCTACACCTTGCTGCGTCTCGCTCTCTTCGGGGGCACGTTCGCACTCGTGTTCGCGCTGCTCGGCCGCTTCGCGCTGCCGACGATGATGGTGGCGCTCATCGCGGGCGTGGCTGCCGTGATCGTGAGCCTCACGGTCTCGTACATCTTCTTCCCGACGCTGCGGAATCGGGTGGCCACCGAGTTCGCCGCGAGCCGCGAGCGCAGCCGTCAGAAGGCCGGTGCGCCATCAGCCGACGAACGCGGCCCCGACGAGCGCGCCGAAGACCTCGACTGAGCCGCGCCCGGTCAGACGAATGCCGGGACGCCGACCGTGATCGAGAAGGCGAGTGCGGCGCCGAGGCCGACACCGTAGGCGAAGGCCGTCAGCAGCGTCAGCTTGAGCGCCGTCACGTACTCCCGCGCCGTGCGCGCCGTCGTGACGATGAGGATCGCCGGCACCGCCGCGAAGAGCGCGAAGAACACGTACGGCGCGAGGTCGTGGAACAGCGCGAAGAACACCAGGATGCCGAACGGCACGAGCATGAACACCACGTACACGATGCGCGAAGGCAGCTGACCGATCCGCACCGCGAGCGTGCGCTTGCCGGCCGCGGCATCCTGCTCCCGGTCGCGCAGGTTGTTGACGTGCAGCACCGCCATCGCGAGGAACCCGAGGGCGGCACCGCCCAGCCACGCCTCGATGTTCACCGTGCCGGCCTGCACGAACATCGTGCCCGCGACGGCGACGATGCCGAAGAACACGAACACGACGAGCTCCCCGAGCCCCGCGTAGCCGTAGGGTCGCCGCCCACCCGTGTAGAACCAGCCGGCGACGATCGCCACGGCGCCGACGGCGAGCAGCCACCACTGCTGCGTCACGATCACGAGCACGAGGCCGGCGGCGGCGGCCAGCCCGAAGAACACGAGAGCGGCGATGAGCACGTGCCGGGGCTTCGCCCGCCCGGACCCCACGAGCCGGGACGGACCGACCCGGTGGGCGTCGGTGCCGCGGATGCCGTCGGAGTAGTCGTTGGCGTAGTTGACGCCGATCTGCAGCAGCGCTGCGACCGCAAGGCACAGCAGCGCGCGCACCCAGTGCTCGTGCCAGGACTGCATCACGAGGGATGCCGCGCCCGTTCCGAGGGCGACGGGCGCGATCGCGAGCGCGAGCGTCAGCGGTCGCGCGGCGCCGATCCAGGTGCCGAGCGTCGCGGGGCTCGCCTCGGCGGGCGGGCGACCACCGGGTCGGCCGCTGCGTCCGCGCGTCGTCTTCTTGCCGCTCGGCTTGCCCTTCGCGGCCGCCTTCTTCGACGGAGCGTTGCCACGGGCACGCTCGAGGGCCTGGGGATCGAACCGCTGCTGCTTCGCCACGAGGGAAGCCTACTGAGTTCGGCGCACCACCTCGGCGGCGGTCGCCCGACGGTCCGGCTTGCCGCTCGGCAGCAGAGGCAGGGAGGCGATGCGCACGATGCGGTCGGGACGCCCGGCGGGGCCGAGCGCCGCGTCCACGGCGGCGAGCACGGCCGGGTCGTCGACGGGTGCTCCCGCGGCGACCACGACGGGCCGTTCGCCCCACCGGACGTCGGGGACGGCGACGACCACGGCATCCGCGCACCCCGGCTGCGCCCGCACGAGCTCCTCGATGCGCGCGAGCGAGACCTTCACGCCCCCCGAGATGATGACGTCGTCGCGGCGACCGAGCACGCGCAGCGTCTCGCCGTCGAACTCACCCGCGTCGGCGGTGCGGAACCAGCGGATGCCGTGCTCGCTCGTGAAGCGCTGCTCGGTGAGCTGCGGGTCGTCGAGGTAGCCGTCGGCCACCATCGCGCCGCCGAGCTGCACCTCGCCGTCGACGATCCGCACGTGCGCGCCGCTCAGCGGATGCCCGTCGTAGACGCAGCCGCCGCTCGTCTCGCTCGACCCGTAGCTGCGTACGACCCGGATGCCGCCCTCCCGCGCGCGCTCGAGCAGTGGCGCCGGTGTCGCCTGACCCCCGACGAGCACCGCTTGGAAGCGCCGCAGCACGGCACGGGCGTCCGCATCGTCGAGCAGGGTGGCGAGCTGTGCCGGCACGATGGCGGTCGCATGGGCGGTGTCGTCGGAGAGGCGCCGGGCCGCCGCCACGAAAGCCGACGCCGTGAAATGGCCATCCTCCACCGCCACCGGCGTCGTCTCGGCGCACAGCGAGCGCGCGAGCACGTTGAGCCCCGCGATGTAGTGCACGGGCAGCGCGAGCACCCACTGGGCGGGGCCACCGAGCGCCGACTCGCTCGCGGCCGCGCATGCCAGCACGGCATCCGCGGGCAGCACGACGCGCTTCGGATGCCCCGTCGTGCCGCTCGTCTCCACGACGAGCCCCACGTGCTGGGCCACCCGGGCGGGCAGCGGTGCGGCATCCGCTCCGGGCGCGCCCGACGCGACGAAGACGGCGGGACCGCCCGCGAGCGCCGACCGCAGCGCCTCGAGCACCGCGATGTGCCCCTCGGCGGCGGCGACGGTGACGAGCGGCCTCATGTCAGAAGTGCCAGGGGTAGGGGCCCCAGTCGGGGTCGCGCTTCTCGAGGAACGCGTCGCGGCCCTCGGCCGCCTCGTCGGTGCCGTAGGCGAGCCGGGTGGCTTCCCCTGCGAACACCTGCTGCCCGACCATCCCGTCGTCGACCGCGTTCATGGCGAACTTGAGCATGCGGATCGCCGTGGGACTCTTGCCGAGGATCGTCTCGGCCCACTCGAGGCCCGTGCGCTCGAGCTCGGCGTGCGGCACGACTGCGTTGACGGCGCCCATCTCGTAGGCGCGCTGAGCGTCGTATTCGTGGGCTCGGAAGAACACCTCGCGTGCGAACTTCTGCCCCACCTGCCGGGCGAAGTAGGCGCTGCCGTAGCCCGCGTCGAACGAGCCGACATCCGCATCCGTCTGCTTGAAACGCGCGTGCTCGCGGCTCGCGATCGTGAGGTCGCACACGACGTGCAGCGAGTGGCCGCCGCCCGCCGCCCAGCCGGGCACCAGCGCGATCACGACCTTCGGCATGAAGCGGATGAGGCGCTGCACCTCGAGGATGTGCAGGCGCCCGGCCCCGCCCGGCTCGCCCTCGCGGTACTCGTATCCGGCTTTGCCCCGGATGCGCTGGTCGCCCCCCGAGCTGAACGCCCAGCCGCCGTCTTTCGGGCTCGGGCCGTTGCCGGTGAGCAGCACGACCCCGACGCGCGGGTTCTGACGCGCGTCGTCGAGCGCGCGCGCCAGCTCGTCGACCGTCTGCGGGCGGAAGGCGTTGCGCACCTCGGGCCGGTTGAAGGCCACCCGGGCGACACGGCCGGTGACGTCGAGGTGGTACGTGACGTCGCCCAGGCCCTCGAAGCCCGGCACCTGGCGCCAGACCTCGGCATCGAACAGCTCCGAGACGGTCACAGCGCTCCGATCCAGGTGAGGACGTTCAACAGAACGACGGGGTTCAGCAGCACGCCGACCGCGATCGCCGCGACGCCCCATCCGCGTCCCCAGCCCGCGACGACGGCGACGATCCCGGCGAGCACGGCCAGCACGCTCAGCCCGATCGCCGAGTATGACAGCCCGACGCCGAGTTCGAGCAGCCCCGCGAGGGAGCACGCGAGGGCGACCGCCCAGGTGATGACCATGAGGATCGCGAGCGCCCCCGCGAGCGCACCGGGCCAGCGGGGACGCCGCAGGGAGGTCTCGGAACCCTCCGGCGCCGGGGCGTCGCCGAGCTCCGCCTGCGCGTCGAAGATCTCCAGGCCGGCGCGCTCGGTGCCCGTCGAGGGGTCGCTCACGCCTCCACCCTAGGCCGTGGCCCCCCTCCGCGAGGGGGTCCCGAAAAGGGGGGGGGGAACGGGGTTGGGGACCCGCGGGCCGGGTTGGGGTGCGGGGGGCGGGGTGGTAGGGGG
>JBQCHI010000012.1:0-17161 GCA_051954835.1 Protaetiibacter sp.
CGCTGGCCCCCCCCCCCCCCGCAACCCCGCCCGCGGGCCCCCCCGGCGGCTCTTTTTAAACCCCCCCCCCCCCCCCCGCCCCCCCCCCCCCCGCGGGGGGGCCCCCGGCCCGGGTCCGCGCCCTCACCCCGACACGAAGGAGCCCGGGTTGCCGATCGACATCGCGAAGCCGCCGAAACGCCACACCCTCGCCCCCGCCAAGCAGCGGATCCTCGACACGGCCGACAAGCTCTTCTACGACGAAGGCATCCGGGCCGTCGGCATCGACCGCCTCATCTCCACCTCGTCGGTGACCAAGGCGACCTTCTACAAGCACTACGGCTCGAAGGATCGCCTCATCCTCGAATACATCGCCTTCCGACACCTGCAGGTCGCCGAGGTGATCGACGCGGCCGCGCAGGCCACCGACGATCCCGAAGAGCTCGTACGTGAGATCGCCCGTATCCAGGCGCGCTTCATCGCCCGATCCGACTTCCGCGGCTGCCCGTTCCTCAACGCCTCCATCGAGTTCACCGACCCCGCCCACCCCGTGCGGCGCGCCGTGGAGCAGCATCGCGAGTGGTTCCACGACATCCTCGAGACGCTCCTGCGCTCGATGGGACATCCCCTGCCGGGTGACGCCGCCGACGACCTCGTGCTCGCGCGCGACGGCGCCATGGCAGGCGGCTATGCGGGGGACAGCATCGCCGCCGCCGCCTCCATGACGCGCATCTACGACATCGTCATCGACCGCGCAGCGCAGCGCGCGGCCGCGTAATTTAGCGCATCGCCCGAGGCCGCGCCAGGGATGCGGCCCGTCGACGACGGATCTCTCCGCCTGTCGCTAAGGTGATCGCCGTGCGGCCGTCGAGCCGCAGCACGCCCCGCCCGGGGCGTGCGAGCTGCGAAGGAGTCCGACCTTGATCGTCCTGCCCGCCATCACCGTCCTCACGCTCATCTATCTCATCGCCACCGTCGTCGCGCTCATCGACGGCATCATGCGCGCGCGGGGGCGCGGCAGCTCGGTGCTCGCGATCATCGAGATCGTCATCGCCGCACTCATGATCCTCGCGCTCTTCGTGGCGATCCCCTTCGGGTCCATCGCGCTCGGCGTCGCGCTGCTCGTCGTGCTCGTGCTCCAGCTCGTGCTGCGGGGCTCGGTGCGACGTCGCGGGGGCACCTCGCTCACGATCGTCGCCCTCATCGCCACCGCGATCTGGCTCGTGCTCGCCCTCGGCTGGGTGCACATCCCCGGCATCAACTGACACCGGCAGACGGTTCAGGCGCTCGCGCGATCCAGCTCCGCGAGCTGGTGCCGGGTGAGCCGGAGGTCGGGGGCCGCCATCACGTCGAACAGCTGGTCGGCGGTGCGCACCGAGACGACCGGCGCGACGACACCCTGCCGCGTCAACAGCCACGCGAGCGCGACCGTCGCCATCGAGGTCTCCTGCTCGGCCGCGACCCGCTGCACTGCTGCGAGTACACGGCGCCCGCGCCGGCTGAGGTGCGGGGCGATGTAGGCGGCGGCAGGAGTCGCAGCGAGATCGCCTCGGGCGCGGTAGCGCCCCGAGAGGAACCCTCCCGCGAGCGGGAATCGCGCCATGACGGCGAGACCCTGCTGTTCGACGACGCGCGCGAGGTCGCCCTCGTATCCGCTGCGGTGCACGAGGCTGTACTCGTTCTGCAACGCCGCCATGGGTGCGACGCCGAGCAAGGCGCACGCGACACGCGCCGCGAGCAGACGAGTGCCCGTGTGATCCGAGAGCCCGAAGGCGCGCACCTTGCCTCGGCGGATGAGCTCGTCGACTGCGAGCAGCGTTTCCTCGAACGCCACATCGGTGTCGTCGACATGCAGGTAGAGGAGGTCGATCCGGTCGGTGTCGAGACGCCGGAGCGAGGCGTCGACCGCGCCGGAGATCGCGGATGCGGAGAGCCCCGGATGCGCGAGCGACTTGCCCACCTTGGTCGAGACCACCATCCGGTCGCGGTTGCCGCGACGACGCATCCACTCCCCCACGAGCCGCTCGCTGCGGCCCTCGCCGTAGGAGTCGGCGGTGTCGATGAAGTTGCCGCCCAGGGCGGTGTACGCGTCGAGGACTTCGGAGACGCCCGTGTCGGAGGTGCCCGCACCGAAACGCTTGCCGCTCATCGCGAGGGGGAAGACGCGAAGCTCCGTGCCGCCGATCGGGCGGCGTTCCGGTGTCGACCTGCCGACGATCGCCGCGGTCTCGAGCGTGGTGGGCACGGCTGACGCGCTGGGCTGCGTCGTCCGGGTCTCCATGCCCCACCTCCTCGGGTTTCAGCGAGGTTAGCCCCGCCGCGTGTCGCACATGGGCAGCGGAGCCGGATCGTTATGGATCGTCACCGATTTGTGACCCTCGACGCGGACGGCCCCGCGTGGCAACGTGGGTCGCAGCGACTCAGGAGGACGATCATGACCAACGATCCGATGTGGCGGCTCGCCGATGTCGCGCCGCTCGAGGTGCGCAGCCCGGACTTCGACGACGGGGCACCCCTGCCCGAGTGGGCTCGCGCGCGCGGCGCCGGCGGCGAGAACCTCTCCCCCGAATTGCGGTGGCTCGGGGCGCCGGATGCCACCCGTAGCTTCGTCGTGCGGGTGTTCGATCCCGATGCCCCGACGATGAGCGGCTTCTGGCACTGGGCCGTCTACGACCTGCCGGCGACGACCGACCACCTGCCCCGGGGCGCCGGCACACCGGCGGCGGGTCTTCTCCCCGCCGGGGCTGTGACGGTGGCCAACGAGGCGCGCGGCGAGGAGTACACCGGCGCCGCACCGCCTTCGGGGCACGGCGAACACCGCTACTTCTTCGTCGTGAGCGCACTCGACGTCGCACACCTCGAGCTGCCGGGCGGCATCACGCCCGCCGTGCTCGGCTTCACCTTGCGTACCCACGAGATCGCCCGCGGCATGACGATGGGCACGAGCATCACGCCGTAGAAGATACGGATGCCCGCCCCGCGTGTAGCGGGACGGGCATCCGGTGGTGCGTGGCGGATCAGCCCTCGGCGGGAGCCTCGGGGTTCTCGGCCGTGGCAGCGGAGCTGTCGGTGTCGGCAGCCTCGGTCTCGTCCTCGACCACCGGGGCGAGCGACAGCTTGCCGCGGTCGTCCATCTTGGTGATCTCGACCTGGATCTTCTGGCCGACCGAGAGCACGTCTTCGACGTTCTCGACGCGCTTGCCACCGGCGAGCTTGCGCACCTCGCTGATGTGCAGCAGACCGTCCTTGCCGGGCATGAGCGAGACGAAGGCGCCGAAGGTCGCGATCTTCACGACCGTGCCGAGGAAGCGCTCGCCGACCTCGGGGTTGATCGGGTTGCCGATCGCGAGCACCTGGGCACGCGCAGCCTCGGCCGAGGGACCGTCGACCGCGCCGATGTAGACCGTGCCGTCCTCCTCGATCGAGATGTCGGCGCCGGTCTCGTCCTGGATCGCGTTGATCGTCTTGCCCTTGGGGCCGATGAGCTCGCCGATCTTGTCGACCGGGATGTTCACCGAGATCACGCGCGGAGCCGTCGGAGCCATCTCGTCGGGGCCGTCGATCGCCTGGTTGATGACCGCGAGGATCGCCGTGCGGGCCTCCTTGGCCTGCTTGAGCGCGCCGTCGAGCACCGAGGACGGGAGGCCCGCCAGCTTGGTGTCGAGCTGGATCGCCGTGACGAAGTCCGCGGTTCCCGCGACCTTGAAGTCCATGTCGCCGAGGGCGTCCTCGGCTCCCAGGATGTCGGTCAACGCGGCGTAGCGCGTCTCACCGTCGACCTCGTCGGAGATGAGGCCCATCGCGATGCCGGCGACAGGTGCGCGAAGCGGCACACCGGCGTTCAGCAGCGACAGGGTCGACGCGCAGACCGAGCCCATCGAGGTGGAGCCGTTGGACCCGAGGGCCTCCGACACCTGACGGATCGCGTAGGGGAACTCCTCACGCGGCGGCAGCACCGGCACGAGGGCGCGCTCGGCGAGGAAGCCGTGCCCGATCTCGCGACGCTTCGGCGAGCCCACGCGGCCGGTCTCACCGGTCGAGTAGGGCGGGAAGTTGTAGTGGTGCAGGTAGCGCTTCTTGGTGACGGGGTTCAGCGAGTCGATCTGCTGCTCCATCTTGAGCATGTTGAGCGTCGTGACACCCAGGATCTGGGTCTCGCCGCGCTGGAAGATCGCCGAGCCGTGCACGCGCGGGATGACCTGCACCTCGGCGTCGAGCGCCCGGATGTCGGACAGGCCGCGGCCGTCGATGCGGATGCCCTCGGTCAGCACGCGGGTGCGCATGACCTTCTTCGAGACCGACTTGTAGGCGGCGGACACCATCGGGGGCACCTCGCCGCTGAGCTCGCCGGCCTCCACCTTCGCGTTGATCGCGAGCTTGACGCGCTCCTTGAGCGCGTCGTCGGCGTTCTGACGCTCGAGCTTGTCGGCGATCTGGTACACGCCCTTGAGCTCGTCGTAGGCGAGCTCGGCGACGGCGTTGTAGGCCTCGTCGCTGTAGGGCGGGAAGAGCGGGAACTCCTGGATCTCCTTGGCCGACTGCGCCGCGAGCGACTGCTGGGCCTTGATGAGCTGCGTGAGGAACGGCTTCGACGCCTCGAGGCCCTGGGCGACGACGGCCTCGTCGGGCTTGGTGGCACCGGCGCGAATGAGCTCCCAGCTCACCTCGGTGGCCTCGGCCTCGACCATCATGATCGCGACGTCCTCGTTGCCGTCCTTGTCGGTGACGAGGCGGCCGGCGACGGTGAGGTCGAACACGGCCTCCGAGAGCTGCTCGAAGGTGGGGAACGCCACCCACTGGTCACCGATGAGGGCGAGTCGGATGCCGCCGACCGGCCCGTAGAACGGCAGGCCGGAGATCTGCGTCGACGCCGATGCGGCGTTGATCGCGAGCGCGTCGTAGAACTCGCCGGGGGCGATGCTCAGAACGGTGATGACGATCTGCACCTCGTTGCGCAGACCCTCGACGAAGGTCGGGCGCAGCGGGCGGTCGATGAGACGGCAGACGAGGATCGCCTCGGTCGAGGGGCGGCCCTCACGGCGGAAGAACGATCCGGGGATCTTGCCTGCAGCGTAGGAACGCTCCTCGACATCCACCGTGAGCGGGAAGAAGTCGAAGCCGTCGCGGGGGTGCTTCCCAGCGCTCGTCGCGCTCAGGATCATGGTGTCTTCGTCGAGGTACGCGGCGACCGCGCCCTGCGCCTGCTGTGCCAGCCGCCCGGTCTCGAACCGGACGGTGCGGGTGCCGAACTTACCGTTGTCGAGAACGGCTTCGGCGAACTTGATTTCGGGACCTTCCACGAGGTCTCTCTCCTTGCTGCCGCGATACGCGCGGCGGATGCATCGGAGCAGGAGCGGGCAGGAAGGACCTGGGCGCGCACAGTGTTGCGCACCGACCGTCTGGATCTGGTCAACAGTAGAAGGGCTCCGACGCGACCCCGTGAATCACGGTGTTCGGAGAACCACCACCGGTGACCAGCTTCGTGCCGGCCTGCTCCGGATCAGTCCCGCGGCGCTTCGCCTCGGGACAGCCGTCGGACGACGGCCGGGGTTCATGTTACCAGTAAACCCCCGCAGCAGCGAGGAATGGCGGAACGGGTTGGCAGGCGAGTCGCGCGTCGAGCAGACTCTCGAAGTCGAGCTCGTCGGCGTCGGCCCAGTCCTGGGTCGAGAGCAGGAACCACCACACCTCGTGCGGATTCTGGAAGTGCGCGACATCCGGGATGTCGAAAACGTAGCCATGCCCGCGCAGGCACGGAGCCTGCCACCTCGCCGTCCAGTCGTAGAGGAGCAGACGCTCCCCCGCGGTCGCCCGGCGATAGTCCCGCGGGCTCTCGGCGACCCGATGAGCGCTCAGGCACTCCTCGACCCGCTGCGAGGCGGCCTCGTCGACGACCAGGCGCCCGGCCTCGTCCATGAGCGGAGTTCCGTACGGCGCATCCGGATCGAGCGTCCCTACCTCGACCTCGACGAATCCGTCCGCATCGGAGCCGAAGCTGACGATGGGCGTGCGGATGCCGGCGCCGCACGAGGCAACCCAGGGCCAGAAGAGGTCTTCCGGAACGCGGTCGTCTGCGTGAGCCGGCGCCGTGCCGTGGGGTGCGTGCGTGACGAGAACGGTGGTGATCGCCACGACGGCCGAGACGACCAGCACGAGTCCGAGCACCCTGGTGATCCGCTCGCTGCGCCGCATCCCCCTATCTTGTCGAGAACTCGCCATGAGGCTGAAGAGGCCCGGTTCCGGGGCCGCACGCGTAGCGCACCTCGAGCAGCTTGTCGAAGTCATCGCGCGGACTCGCCTCGTAGTAGCTGCTCCAGGGAGCGCCGACGGGTTTCGCGAAGTCGCTGAAGCTGGGCACGTGCGACGGCAGCATGTCGTGACCGGCGAGGCAGGGCAGCATCCAGCGCCAGGCGTAGTCGTAGGCGACGACCCGATCGACCGCGGATGAGACGACGTCGCGGTACGCGAACGGGGAGGTCTCGAAGGTGAACTTCGACATGCAGGCGTTGATCTCGTCGGTGTAGGCCTGCGCCGCCGCGGGATCGGCGCCGCCGCCGAGCTGCGAGAACTCCACGTGCCCCGACTCGTCCATGCTGATCGCGAACCCGCCATCCCCCCGCCACGGAGGCATGCAGGCGCCGAACGCGTTCATGGTGAGGTCGGCGGGCACGACCTGCGGATGCGGCGGCACCGGCACGAAGCGACCACCGTGCGCGGCGAGCGCGGCCGTCACCCCGACCGCGGCCGCGGTGACGAGCACCGCTCCGAGCACCGCGACCACTCGCTCGCGCCGTCGCATGCCGCCATTCTCCCGCGTATCGGGCGGATGCTGCAGCCCGTTCCTCGGAAGACCCGCCTATGCTGACGGCATGAGTTCCGACGACAAGCCGGGTGCCGCCTCCGAAGAGACCAAGCGCAAGTTCCGTGAGGCTCTCGAGCGCAAGAAGCAGCAGTCGCACGACCGCCCCGCGCACCTCGACGGGGAGAGCTCGGTGCACGAGGCGCACGGACGCGCCGAGAAGAAGCGCGAGTTCCGCCGCAAGTCGGGCTAGGCGGGCCAGCCGGCGGGACCGGTCGATCCCGCCGGGTACTCCTCGAGCGGCACGTCGCCGCGCTTCCACGCCTCCTGCACGGGGGCGATGATGCGCCAGCATTCCTCGGCCGCGTCGCCGCGTACCGCGAGCGTCGCGTCCGTGTCGAGGATGCCGGCGAGCACCTCGGCATAGGCCCGTTGTGCACCGAGGCCGAGATCTGCCTCGATCACGGCGCGATGGAGTGCGAAAGGGTCCTCTCCCCCGTTGACGTTGAGCTCGACCGCGAGCCGGTCGGGGCCGAGCGAGAAGCGCAGCACGGTTCCCGGCGCAGCTCCCGTGAGACCGGTCGGCAGGTGGCGCACGGGCTTGAGCTGCACGACGATCTCGCGCGCGGGGTGGCCGAGCGCCTTTCCCGAGCGCAGCGTGATCGGCACCCCCGCCCATCTCGCCGTTCGCACCTCGCAGGTGATCTCGGCGAGCGTCTCGGTCTGGTTCGCGGGATCGACGCCGGGCTCGTCGACGTAGGACGGCATCCGGCGGTCGCCCACCTCGCCCGCCGTGTAGCGCGCTCGTCGCGAGGACGCGACGGGGTCGTCGTCCCAGACCCGGGTCGCACGCAGCACAGCCGCGGTGGCATCCCGCAGGTCGACCTCGCCGAGCGTGGCGGGCGGCTCCATCGCGACGATCGCGAGCACCTGCAGCAGGTGGCTCTGGATCATGTCGACGAGAGCGCCTGCTCCGTCGTAGTAGCCCGCGCGCCCCTCGAGCCCGAGCGACTCGTCGTAGCGGATGCTGATCGACTCGATGTCGCGCTGCGACCACACGGGCTCGAAGATGCGGTTCGCGGTGCGCGATCCGATCACGTTGAGCACCGTCGAGCGACCGAGGAAGTGGTCGACCCGGAAGATCCGGTTCTCGGGAACGAGCTTCTGCAGGGTCTCGTTGAGCTCACGGGCACTCGCCTCGTCGGTGCCGAACGGCTTCTCGAGGGCGAGCATGGTGCCCTCGGGCAGGTCCGACGGCTCCAGCGCGGCGCATGCCGAGGCGGTCACCGCCGGGGGCAGCGCGAAGTAGAGCACAAGGGGACCGTCGGACGCCGCGTCCACGATCGTGCGGATGCCATCCGCCGTCGACGCGTCGATCACCAGGAAGGGCCCGAGTTCCACGCGATCGAGCGCCTTCTCAGCACCGACCGAGCGGAAGGTCTCGGCGACGCGGTCGTGCCAGGCCCCCTCCTCCATCGCTGAGCTCCCGGCGCCGATGAGGTGCACGGTGCGTTCTGGTTCCTCCTCGAGCAGCTCGCCGAGCGCGGGCAGCAGCAGCCGCCCTGCGAGATCGCCCGAGGCGCCGAGAATGGCCAGTGTCGTCTCCGCTGTCATGTCGGCGACGCTACTCTCCCGGTTTTCAGCCGCCACTGTGAGAATGGGTCGAATGGCTTCCCCGATCGAGGACTACGCACTTCTCAGCGACTCCCGCACGGCCGCTCTCGTCTCGCGCGACGGCTCCATCGACTGGCTCTGTCTTCCGCGATTCGACTCACCGTCGATCTTCGGCGCGCTGCTGGGTGAGGAAGAGCACGGATGCTGGAAGCTGCGCCCCAGCGACCCGGACGCGCGCGTCACGCGCGCCTACCATGACGGCACCTTCACGCTCGTGACCCGCTGGGAGTGCGCCGACGGCGTGGCGGAGGTGCACGAGCTGCTCACCGTCGCGGACGAGCGCCGAGGCGGATCGCGCACCACCGATCTCGTGCGGCGCATCGTGGGCGTCTCCGGAACCGTGGAGTTCAGCCACAGCATCCGCTTCCGCTTCGCCTACGCACGCTCGGTGCCGTGGGTTCGGCAACGCAAGGGCGCCACCGAGCCCGAGATCCTGGCGATCGCCGGTCCCGACGCGGTATCGGTGCGCGGCACGCCGCTCCGAGCCGACGATCACGTGCACACCGGCACCTGCAGTGTCAGCGCGGGCGACACGCTCGACCTCGTGCTGAGCTGGCATCCCTCCGCCGAGCCCCCGCCTCCCCCGCTCGACGTCGATGAGGCGATCGAGAAGACCCGGGTCTGGTGGCAGAGCTGGGCCGACCGCATCGATGCACCCGCCGAATACCGCGACGAGGTCGTGCGCTCGCTGCTCATCCTGCGCGCCCTCACCCACCGTGACACGGGTGGCATCGTCGCTGCGGCGACCACCTCGCTGCCCGAGCAGTTCGGCGGCGTGCGCAACTGGGACTACCGCTTCGTGTGGCTTCGGGATGCGGCTCTCACGCTCGAGGCCTTCCTCGCCCACGGCTTCCTCGGCATCGCCGAGCACTGGCGGATGTGGTTGCTGCGGGCGGTGGCGGGCGACCCCGGTCAGCTGCAGATCGTCTACGGCGTGGCGGGCGAGCGCGACCTCTGGGAGCGCGAGCTGGACTCGCTGCCCGGGTATCAGGGCGCCTCGCCCGTGCGGATCGGGAACGACGCGGCTCGCCAGTACCAAGCCGACGTGATCGGCGAGGTGCTCGTGGCGCTCGATGTGGCGCGCGAGGCGGGGCTCGAGGAGACGGAGTTCTCCTGGCCGCTCCAGCGCGCCCTGCTGCAGAAAGCGCTCGACCGCATCGAGGAACCCGACAACGGCATCTGGGAGATCCGCGGCGAGCCCCGCATGTTCACCCACTCGCGCGCGATGATGTGGGCCGCCTTCGACCGCGGCGTGCGTGCGGTGCGCCGACACGGCCTCGACGGGGATGTCGAACTCTGGGAGAAGACACGCGATCGGCTGCGGGCCGAGATCGATGCGAACGGCGTCTCGGCCGACGGCTACTTCACGCAGAGCTATGGCTCCGACGAGGTCGATGCCTCTCTGCTCGTTCTGCCGATGGTGGGCTTCTGCGACGCCGAGGACCCTCGGATGCTGGCCACCGTCGAGCAGATCGAGCGCACCCTGGTGCGCGACGGGCTCGTGCACCGCTACCGCACGAGTTCGGGAGTCGACGGGCTGCCGGGCGACGAGCATCCCTTCCTCGCCTGCTCGTTCTGGCTCGTCGAGCAGTACGCGGCGAGCGGGCGACGTGACGACGCGGTCGAGCTCATGGACCGCGTGTGCGGGCTCGCGAACGACGTCGGCATGCTCTCGGAGGAGTACGACGTCGATGAGCGCCGGCACGTCGGCAACACGCCGCAGGCGCTCTCCCACCTCGCGCTCGTGCAGGCGGCCGATTCGCTCGTGGGCAGCGGCTCGCTGCGGCAGCCGCGCACCTCCGATCACCCCAAGCCGAGCTGAGCGGGGCTCGCGGGAGCTCGGCTACTCGCCGGCCAGACCGCCCAGCAGGTGACCGAAGGAGCGTCCCTCGCCGAGGAACGCATCCGGGTCGAACGGGTCGACGATCGCCCGCGGCTCCCGGCGCGCGATCGACTCGGCGAGCTCGCGCGCGCCGCGCTCGACGCGCGCTCCGAGCGGCTTGACGTCGTCGGCCTGGGCGCCCCAGTCGCTCGAGGCCGCGAAGACGCCGGTCGGCACGGGCTCGGCGTGCAGGTAGGCGAACAGGGGACGGATGGCGTAGTCGATCGCGAGCGAGTGTCGCGCCGTCCCCGCGTTGGCGCCGATCAGCACCGGCATGCCGGCGAGCGCGTCGGGGTCGATCACGTCGATGAACGACTTGAACAGGCCCGAGTAGCTCGTCGAGAAGATCGGCGTGACGGCGATGAGACCGTCGGCCGACACCAGCCGATTGATGGCGTCCTCGAGCGCGGGCGGCGCGAAGCCGGCCAGCAGGTTGTTGGTGATGTCGTGCGCGAGGTCGCGCAGCTCGATGACATCGACGGTCGCATCGATGCCGTGCTCGCGCAACTGGGCAACGGTCGCCGACGACAGGCGGTCGGCGAGCATGCGGGTCGACGACGGGTTCGACAGCCCCGCGCTCACGACGGCGATCCGGCGGGTCATCGCACGGCCTCCTTCCGGGTCGCGGCGACGCCGAAGGCCGAGCCACGCGGGCCTGTGGCGGCGGCGCTCGTCGGCGTGTCCTGGTACGGGCCGCCGACGGTCAGGTTGTTGCCGCCGGCTGAGGTGGGCCGAGCCTGGCGGCTCGGACCGTCGCCGTAGACCGCGGCGACGCGCGCGGCGTGGGTGGGCGCATCCGGCACCTCGGCCGGGCGGTTTTCGGCGAGCTCCTTGCGCAGCACCGGCACGACCTCCGAGCCCAGCAGGTCGAGCTGCTCGAGCACCGTCTTCAGCGGAAGCCCCGCGTGGTCCATGAGGAACAGCTGGCGCTGGTAGTCGCCGTAGTGCTCGCGCATGGCCGCGTAGCGGTCGATCACCTGCTGGGGCGAGCCGACGGTCAGCGGCGTGAGCTCCTGGAACTCCTCGAGCGAGGGGCCGTGGCCGTACACGGGCGCATTGTCGAAGTACGGACGGAACGCGGTGACGGCATCCTGCGAGTTCTTCGCGATGAACGCCTGCCCGCCCAGGCCCACGATCGCCTGCTCGGGAGTGCCGTGTCCGTAGTGGGCGAAGCGCTGCCGGTAGAGGGTGATGAGGCGCTGGTAGTGCTCCTTCGGCCAGAAGATGTTGTTGGCGAAGAAGCCGTCGCCGTAGAACGCGGCCTGCTCGGCGATCTCGGGCGTGCGGATCGACCCGTGCCACACGAACGGCGCCACGCCGTCGAGCGGGCGCGGCGTGGAGGTGAAGCCCTGCAGCGGGCTGCGGAACTTGCCCTCCCAGTCCACGACGTCCTTCTCCCACAGCTCGCGCAGGAGGGCGTAGTTCTCGATCGCGAGCGGCAGCCCCTGGCGGATGTCCTGGCCGAACCACGGGTAGACGGGGCCCGTGTTGCCGCGTCCCATGACGAGGTCCACGCGGCCGCCCGTGAGGTGCTGCAGCATCGCGTAGTCCTCGGCGATCTTCACCGGATCGTTGGTCGTGATGAGGGTCGTCGCGGTCGACAGGATGAGGTTCGTGGTCTGCGCGCCGATGTAGGCGAGCGTCGTGGTGGGCGAGCTCGAGAAGAACGGCGGGTTGTGGTGCTCACCGATGGCGAACACATCCAGACCCACCTCCTCCGCGTGCGTGGCGATCGTGACGATGTCGCGGATGCGCTGGGCCTCGCTCGGCGTCTCGCCCGTCGTGGGATCACGCGTGATGTCGCTCACGCTGAAGATGCCGAACTGCATCTGGCTCATGGGGTTCCGTCCACTTCTGTATTTCCATGCGTTTGCATTGATAACGGATGAAACCCGAGGGATGCCGAGAGTATTCCCGGCGGCCAGCGAGGCTCCACCCACTCCCCTAGCCTGGATGCATGGCGACCGTCGAACTCACCCGCACCACCTTCGAGAACACCGTCTTGGAAGGCGGCATCGTGCTCGTCGACTTCTGGGCGGCGTGGTGCGGCCCGTGCCAGGCCTTCGGACCCGTCTTCGAGGCGTCCAGCGAGAAGCACCCCGACATCACCTTCGCGAAGGTGGATACGGATGCCGAGCAGGAGCTCTCCGGTGCCCTCAACATCCGTTCGATCCCGACACTCATGGCATTCCGCGACGGCATCGGCGTCTTCTCGCAGGCGGGCGCGCTGCCTGGCCACGTGCTCGAAGACCTCATCAGCCAGATCCGTGCCCTCGACATGGACGAGGTGCGCGCACAGATCGCGGCCGCCGAGTCGGAACTCGACACTCCGGCCGGCTGAGCAGCTCGCTACTTCAGCGCACCCATGAGCAGCACGACGCGGTAGCCCTCGCGCTTGTGCTCCACGCGAGCGGGGATGCGCGGCTTCACCCCCTTGTCGTCGAGGCGACGCAGGTTCTCGTCGATCACCGACTCGAGCCCCCGAGGCACCATGCCGACAGGGCCGCTCACCCGGCGACCGGTGAACAGCCGCACCTCGATCGGGGCATCCTGACCCTCCGCCTGAAGGGTGCGCGGCGAGATCGCCGTCTCGATCTGCGTCTCTCCTGACTCGGCGATCTCGCGGAGTTCGTCCTGGTAAGGGGCGGAGTTGGCGAGCACGATGGTCACGCGCTTGTTGCGCGGCGCGAGGTTGTACACGTAGTCGTCGAAGCTGCCGAAACCGCGATCCTCACGCGGCAGGCTCGTGTCGACTCCCCGGCGTCGGAACAATCCCATGACGGGATGCTATCCCGCCGCAGGCGAGGCCTCGTCACCGCCCCGAGTCTGCACGACGAGCGAGATGACGACCGTCACCGACAGCCAGAGCAAACCGAGCACGACGAACTGGCCGTCGTCGTAGAGGCTCGGGATCGCGATCGCGGTCAGCGTGATCGCGAGCAGCTGGGCAGCCGAGGCGGTCAGTAGGCCGATGCCGCGACGGGCGGGGTCGGCATCCGGGCGTGGCAAGAAGAGCAGCAGGGCTGCGAGGATGCCGAGCACGAGCAACCACCTGCCCACTCCCGACCACGCGACAGGAAGCAGCCATCCCGCGTGCACCGCGATGAGGGGAACGACGGCGAGGCGCAGGATGAGCGCGGCGCCCGCAAGCGACGGGCGGACGAAGACCGCGAGGGAGAGAGCCGCGGCGTAGGCGACGAGCAGCAGCATGATCTGCACCGGGGTCGCCGGGAACCCGGCGATTCCCGGCGGGAGCTCGATTCCTGCCGAGAGAAGCGCGCCCTGCGCTGTCGCCGGGAGCAGGTAGACGGCGGTGATGGCGGCCAGCACGCGCGCGGACGTTCCGTGGAACCCTGGATGCAGTGCCACGAGGGCGAGGGCGAGCACTCCCGCCACCTTGATCGCGGGCACCGCACCGATCCAGGCGAGCGGGAAGGATGCCGTTCCGGCGACCACCGCCACCAGGAAGACGCCGACGATGACTGCGGAGCCGATGACGAGCTCGGCGTTGCCGACCGCCGCGAGTCCGGCCGCGATACGGCGCTCCCCGAAGCGTCGCAGCGGGTGCCGGCTCGAGTGCGCCGCGACCGCGGCGATGAGCCCCGCCACGATCGCCGCGTGCAGCCAGGAGAGCGGCGACTCCTTCGCGAACGGGCTCCAGAGCGTCGGGTCGGGTTCGGCGAAGAGCTCTCGGAGCACGGTGAGGCGTGCGACGACGATGGCGACCACCAGCAGCACGACGAGCACGACCGCGAACCGTGGCATCCGCGCGTCGAAGAGGAACGAGACCGCCGTCGTGCGCGACTCGGCAGCGCGCTGGATGCCGTAGTAGCTGCCGAAGGCGGCGAACGCGGCCGACAGACCGAAGAGCACCGCCCACGACCAGGCGTAGCCGGCATCCACGAACTGGGTGGCGGCCATGACGAGCCAGCCGGCGAAGGCGACAGCACCACTCACGGCCGCCCGCCGCCGCGAGCGGCGCCCCAGATGCGCCACGAGCTCGAGGGCCGCGAATGCGAGACCCGCGAGCACGGCTGCCACCGCGACGCGATCGGCGGTGAGCGCGAGAGCGGGGAAGGCCGACACCGCGAGCGAGATCTCGCGTCGCGCGCGCGAGGCGTCGTCGGTGCCGGCCGCCTCGCGCAGCAGCGCGAGCACGACGCTCGAGGCGGCGAACATGCCGGCCCCGACCAGCAGCAGCGCTCGCAGCCAGGCGGGAGCGAGGAAGCGATCCAGGATGCGCGCCGCGCCATCGGGGTCCACCGCGACCTCGTCGGCGAGGCCGGGCACGAGCAGCACCACCGCGATCGCGGTCGTCAGCAGCCAGCAGCACGCGATCCACGGGCGCACCGCGACGGGCACGCGGTCCAGCCGTACGCGGTCGATGCGGCCCCGCGCGAACGCGGCCGCACGAACCATGCCCTGCGACGCGCCCGCGCTCATGCGGGCGAGATTAGCGGGGAACCGCTCCGCCCGCGACGGCGAGTTCGGGACGGGGCGGAGAGACCTGTGGCGATGCCTCGACCGCGAACTCGACCTGCACGGCGGCGCGGCAGCACACGGCGCACACCGCCGCGATCAGACCATGCCGACACTCGTCCATGTGATGAGTGTGCGCGCGGAATGGGAACGCAACCATCCCCCAAGAAGGGTGCCCCGCGCGACGGGTGCGCACGCGTGTTCGATGCGTCAGGGCCGTGCAAGCACGATGACCCCGTCATCAGGCGCGAACTGGCGCCGGGAGGACTTATGAGGATTGATGACGATCGAGGAAGCCGGTTCCGTGCCGCCGGCACGGCGCCCGACGCGGTAGCCGACGGCCGTCTCCCCTCGCCGTTGCGCCGCAGCGACGACGGTCGAGAAGGTGACGGCCACCTCATCCGCCACATAGTCGGCAGCGGGCCGGACCCGGAGCTCACTTCCGGCGGCCGTGAACAGCTCCTCGAACACTCCGACAAGTCGGCTGTTCTCGCTCAACTGGGCGAGCATGAGCGCGACGAGCCGACCGGAGACGATGAAGTCATCCGTGCGCGTGACCTCGGCAAGCTCTCTGTTGTGGTCGTCGAGCATCTCGCTCACGATGTTCAATCGCGTGTCCGTGCGCTCGCCGATCTCGCGCAGGTGCAACAGCGTGATGAGCGTCCGCGCATCCGCCTGCTGCACCGATAGGCGGTCGTCGGCCAGCACGATCACGTGGTCGGCGTCCGCCACTCCAACCGTGTCGAGCGTTCGTCGGCTCGTGACCTGAGCCCGCTCGAAATGCAGGTCGAGGTTGTCGACTTCGGGAAGCTCGGGCGCATCCATATCTGCGACGACCAACGCGGTCGAGCCGGGGACGGCGAACGCGTCGAGTTCCCTCACGAGCGTTGACAGGCGCCCGTTGTACCCGAGGATGATCGTGCGCTCCGGCCGTGGCGCAACGGGGTCCGCGGGACGGATCGCGCCGAGATCGGGAGGGGGTGCCGCGCCCAGGCGTATCGAAGAGTCGTCCTCCGCGATCATGATGAGTGAGTGGCTGGGCTCGACGATCGTCGACGGCGCCGGGTTGAGCCACGTCTCACCTTCCGAGGCCAGGCCGATGACCATCGAGTCCTCGAAGGCCAGCTGCGCCTCGGCGTAGCTGGCGCCGGAGAGCTCAGGAACTTGGGCGAAGTAGATCTCGTCACCGGAGAAGTCGAGCAACTCCGAATACACGACGGACAGACCCGAGCCCCGACAGGTCTGCACAGTGATGCGGCCGATGAGTTCATCAGCAAGCACCCACTGCACGTCCTCACCGCCCACGAGTCGGGCTGCCTCCAGATTGGAGGACTCGCGCAGTTCTGCGACGAGGTGCCCTCCGCGCCCTGCCCGACTGGTTCGCTGCGCGACAGCGAGCGCGGTCTTGATCACCACCGCATCGGGGTCATCGTTGTCGTCAGGCGCGAGCAGGATGACGCTCCGCGCCTCGTCCGGACTTCCCAGGGCAAGATCGGCGGATCGCACAGGATCGCCAGTGCGACAGATCACCGTCGTCGAGCCTCGCGCCTCGACGACGCTGCGGAGCGCATCCTCCATCTCCACCTTGTCGCGGTCGGCCAAGATCACGATCGCGCTGCGACCTCGCGACGCATTCGCGATCGTCAACTCCCGCACGATCGTGAAGACCTTGTCATTCCAACCGAGGATGAGGGTGTGGTCACGCTCGATGACGCGCGACCGGCCCTTTCTCAGTTCGGCGATCTTCGCATCGAAGCCGCCCGAGACGATCCCGATGAGGCTTGCGACGATCACCAGTCCACCGAGGGTGACGACGAGCATGGCAATCCGGAAGCCCCACCCCTCGTCGGCACCCATCGTGCCTGGGTCGAGAGTGCGCATGAGGTTGCCCCAGAAGATGTCGAAGAAATCGCCCTCGGGTTCGTCCTTCGGGTGCAGTGGAAGCGCCCACACGACCAGGGCGACGACGGCAACGAATGCGAAAGACACCGCGGCAAGAAGGCCGATGAGCGCAATCGTGCCCTTCGACATCCAAGTATCGAATCGGTAGCTCAATCGCTCGCGACGGGTGGGCTGAGTCATGGTGGTCCCCTTGCGGCTCCGGGTTGAAGGCACCATAGCGGTCGCCGGCGCGCTGGGGAACGACGAAGGCCGCCACCTTGCGGTGACGGCCTTCGAAGAAGAAGTTCGCGTTGTCGATCGACGCAGCGCCGGGTCGGAACCTAGCGGCGCAGCCCCAGACGCTCGATCAGCGAGCGGTAGCGCTCGATGTCGACATCCTGGAGGTAGCCGAGCAGCCGGCGACGCTGGCCCACGAGCAGCAGGAGGCCACGACGCGAGTGGTGGTC
>JBQCHI010000013.1:0-84660 GCA_051954835.1 Protaetiibacter sp.
CATCCCGCACGAGGTCGAGGTCGTGTCGGCGCATCGCACGCCGCGCAAGATGCTGAGCTACGGCTCCGAGGCGGCCGCGCGCGGACTGCGCGTCATCATCGCCGGAGCCGGAGGAGCCGCGCACCTGCCGGGCATGCTCGCCTCCGTCACGACGCTGCCGGTGATCGGGGTGCCCGTCCCGCTCGCCAAGCTCGATGGGCTCGACTCGCTGCTGTCGATCGTGCAGATGCCTGCCGGCATCCCGGTGGCCACCGTGTCGATCGGCGGCGCGCGCAACGCGGGGCTGCTCGCGGCGCGCATCCTGGCATCCGGCGACCCGGAACTGACGGCGCGTCTTGCGGACTACGCGGCGAGCCTCGAGGCTCTCGTGGCCGAGAAGAACGCGGCGCTGCACGCGACGCTCTGACCATGACGAGCGTGCTGCGCGACCCCGATCGCTCCGACACCGCCTTCATGACCAAGCGGGCATGGTGGCTCGTGGGCCTCAACCTGCTCGTGCCCGGTGCAGCTCAGGTGCTCGCCGGCAACCGCAGGCTCGGACGCTTCGGACTGGGTGCAACCCTGCTGCTCTGGGCGTTCGTGGTCGTCGGCATCGCCCTCGCCGTCTTCGCGCGCGGTGTGCTGCTCGACATCGCCACCAACACCTGGGTGCTGGGCGGCGCGGTCGTCGTGCTCGTGTTCTATGCCGCGTTGTGGATCGTGCTCACGCTCGACACCCTGCGGCTCGTGCGGCTCGTGCGCGTGGCGGCCTCCGCCCGGGCGTTCGTGGCAGGCCTCTCGGTCGTGGCGCTCGCGGCCGTGTCGGGCACCGCCGCGTACGGGGCCGTCTCGGCGGGGGCCGGCATCGACCTGCTCGACACCGTCTTCGCGGAGGGGCCGTCGCAGCCGCCCATCGACGGTCGCTACAACATCCTGCTCCTGGGCGGTGACGCGGGCCCGGACCGGCAGGGGATGCGGCCCGACAGCATCTCGGTGGCGAGCGTCGACGCCGAGACCGGCCAGGTGACCCTCATCGGCATCCCGCGCAACCTCGAGCAGGTGCCGTTCGTCGAGGGCTCGCCGCTGTACGAGGTGCTGCCGAACGGCTACGACTGCGGCAGCAAGTGCCTCATCGACTACCTGTACACCTACGGCGAGCTCGACTGGGCGTACCTGTATCCCGATGCGGAGAAGAACAACTCCGCCCCCGGTATCGAGGCGATGCGCGACGCCGCCGAGGGCGTGCTCGGCATCACGATCCCGTACTACGTGCTCATCGACATGCAGGGCTTCGCGGATCTCATCGACGCTATGGGCGGTATCGACATCACCCTCGAGGATCGGGTGCCGTGGGGGTCGAACGAAGACGCTGACGGCAACTCGATCCCCCCTGCCGGCTACTTCGAGGCCGGCGACCAGCACATGGACGGCGCCACCGCGCTGAACTACGCCCGCACCCGCTACGGCACGACCGACTACGAGCGGATGCAGCATCAGCGCCAGGTGCAGCAGGCGATGTTGGAGCAGTTCACCCCCGCGACGGTGCTCACGCGCTTCATCGACATCGCGGCAGCGGGCAAGCAGGTGGTGCGAACCGACATCCCCAAGCAGATGCTGTCGTACTTCGTGCAGCTGGCGAGCAAGTCAAAGACCCAGCCCGTGACGTCCTACGATCTGACGCCGCCCGAGGTCGATCCGGCGGCACCGGACTATGACGCGATCCACGCCGCGATCGACCAGCTCCTCGCGCCCGTGAGCGCCTCTCCTGCACCGTAGGCTGTCGAGGTGACCATCTCATCGTCGACTGGCCTCCCCTCGCCCTACGCCTCAGCGGCGTCGTGCTGGCGGCCGAGTCGGCTGATCGAATCGGCGTGGTTCGAGCACGCGCCGTTCGCCGCATGGATCCTGGAGACGCAACGCCCCCGCACCCTCGTCGAGCTCGGCACGCACCGCGGCTTCTCGCTCTTCGCGTTCGCCGAGTTCGCTGATCGCCTTGGCCTCGACACACGGATGTTCGCCCTCGACAGCTGGGAGGGCGACGACCACGCCGGCTTCTACGACGAGGCGGTCTACGGGTCGGTGCGCGCGATCGCCGAGGGTCATCACGCGGACCGCGTCGAGCTGGTGCGCGGGTATTTCAGCGATTCCGCGGCGCGTTTCGCCGACACTGCGATCGACCTGCTCCACATCGACGGCCGCCACGGCTACGAGGATGTGAAGGAGGACTTCGAGACCTATCTCCCGATGATGTCGGAACGCGGCGTCGTGCTCTTCCACGACTGCTACGAGTTCCGCGAGGGCTTCGGCGTCCATCGGTTCTGGGACGAGATCGCCGGACGCTGGCCGTCGTTCCGCTTTCACCACGGTCACGGGTTGGGAGTGCTCGCCGTGGGCGACGAGGTGGCCGAGGGGGTGCTGTCCTTCCTCGACTACGCGTCGGCCCACGAGGACGAGGTGCGCGCCTTCTACTCTCACGAGGGGTCTCGGGTGACCGAGGACTTCGTGATCCGCGCCCAGCTGAGCCGCGTGGACGCCCTCGAGCGTGAGGTGGCCGAGTTGCGGTCCAGTACGAGCTGGAAGGTCACGGCTCCGCTGCGTGCCCTCGGCGGGCTGCGTCGGCGCTGAGCTCACAGGTCGGCGTGCAGTTGCCACACCTTCTCGGCTGAGTCCCGCCAGCTGAAGGCGCGCGCACGATCGCGGCCGAGGGTACCCAGGCGTCGTGCGAGTGCGGAGTCCTCGAGCACGGTGCGCAGCGCCTCGGTGAGCCGCTGAGGATAACCGTCCGCGTCGGCGAGCGGAACGACCACACCGGCGCCCCCGGCGACCTCGACGAGCGCGGGCGCATCCGAGTGGACCACGGGCGTCTCGAACGCGAACGCCTCCAGGATCGGCAGCCCGAAGCCCTCGGTCAGGCTCGGCACCGCCACGACCTCGGCGGCGGCGAGCGCGACCGCGAGGTCGGCGTCGGACAGTCGTCCGGCCGCGTGCACCCGCTCGGCGACTCCCGCGGCTGCGGCGGCGTCCTCGACACTCAGCTCCCCCCACCCGGCGGGTCCCACGATCACGAGGTGCACCTCACGCGGCAGGTCCGCCATCGCCCGGATGAGGGGGAGGATGCCCTTGCGGGGTTCGAGGGTTCCGACGCTCAGCACGAAGCGGCGCGGGAGCTTCAGCGAATCGGCACGTTCGGCGGCGTCGGGAGGCAACCGCAGCGAGGAGCCGACGGCGCCCCCGATCACCCGGATGCGTTCCCCGAGTGCGAGATGCTGGCCGAGTTCGGCTGCGACGGCGTGGGTGGGCACGACGATCGCGTCGGCGAATCGCTCGGCGCGCGCGCCCATCGCGCGGTGCCACACGGCGCCCCGGCGCGTGAGTGTCTCGGGGTGGGTCCAGGGGATCGCGTCATGGATGGTGACGACGAGCTGGCGGCCGGGCTGGACGAGGCGATCGTGGCGCGACATCGGCGCCATGAGGCTCATGGCATGGACCATGCCGCGTGCGTCGGAGCCCACGACCCCGCGGCGCCACAGCTCGGCGAGCGTGCGGCGGTCGAAAACCGACTTGTCGAGTCGTGCGAGGCCCGGCAGGCGTCGTTCGAGGTCGTCGTACCGGTCGGGTGGTGAAGCTGGCACGAATCCCACGACCGAGCTGCCTGCGGGAGCCGTTGCGATCAGCTCGCGGGTGAGCTCCTCGGCGTATCGGCCGATGCCGCCGGGCACGGGCGCGACGAGCTGCTCCAGTACGATGCGCAATTCGCTCATCGCTGCAACCCCGGCAAGGCGTCGGCGAGGGCGTCGCGCCAGTCCCGCGGCTCGGCGAGCCCGGCGCGGTCCCAGGCGTCGTGCCCGAGTACCGAGAACGCCGGCCGGGGCGCCGCGCGCGCGAAGGAGGCGCTGTCGGTCGGCCGGACCCGCTCGGGGTCGAGACCGGCGAGGGCGAAGGTCGCTCGGGCGAGCTCGAACCAGCTCGCCTGACCGGAGTTGGTGCCGTGGTAGATCCCTGCCGGCGCGTCGGCGTCGAGCAGCGCGAGCACCGCGGAGGCGAGGTCGCGCGTCCATGTCGGCTGCCCGAGCTGGTCGGTCACGACCGACACGGTGTCGCGTTCGGCGGCCAGCCGCAGCATCGTGCGCGGAAAGCTCGCGCCGTGCTCGCCGTACAGCCAGGCCGTGCGCACGATGTGGGCGCCCGGATGCGCCTCGCGCACGAGTCGCTCGCCGGCGGCCTTCGTGCGTCCATACGCCCCCAGCGGATCGAGCGGGGCGTCCTCCGGATAGGGGGCGGTGGCGTCGCCCCGGAACACGTAGTCCGTGGAGATCTGCACGAATCGCGCGCCCGCATCCGCTGCGGCCGCAGCGAGCAGCTCCGCGCCCGTCGCGTTGATGGCGAACGCCTCGTCTTCATGGCTTTCGGCATCGTCGACCGCGGTGTACGCGGCGGCGTTGATCACGACGTCGACGTCGTGCACCGCGCTCGCGACCGACGTGGGGTCGGTGATGTCGAGCTCGGCGCGACCCAGTGCCCGCACCTCGCGACCCGCGAGCACGTGCTGCAGGTCGTGCCCGAGCATCCCGCGGGCGCCGGCGACGAGGTAGCGGGTCATGCCTGTCCGGACGCCCGGTACTTCGCCTCGGTGGCCTCCTTCTGCGGTGCCCACCAGCTCTCATGATCGCGGTACCACGCGATCGTCGCGGCGAGGCCGGTGGCGAAGTCGGCGAAGCTCGGCGCCCAGCCGAGCTCGGTGCGCAGCTTCGTGGAATCGATCGCGTAACGCAGGTCGTGCCCGGGCCGATCGGTCACGAGATCGTAGGCGTCGGCCGGTCGACCGAGCTCGGTCAGGATGAGCTCGACGACCTCCTTGTTGTTCTTCTCTCCGTCGGCTCCGATGAGGTAGGTCTCGCCGATGCGGCCCTTCTCGAGGATCGTGAGCACCGCCGACGAATGGTCATCGGCGTGGATCCAGTCACGGACGTTCTCTCCCGTGCCGTAGAGCTTGGGGCGTTCACCGCGCAGCACGTTCGTGATCTGCCTCGGGATGAACTTCTCGACGTGCTGGTAGGGCCCGTAGTTGTTGGAGCAGTTCGAGATCGTGGCCTGCACGTCGAACGAGCGAACCCACGCCCGCACGAGCAGGTCGCTGCCCGCCTTCGTCGACGAGTACGGGCTCGAGGGGTTGTACGGCGTGGTCTCGGTGAAGCGTTCCGGGTCGTCGAGTTCGAGATCGCCGTAGACCTCGTCGGTCGAGATGTGGTGGAAGCGGATGCCATGCCGCCTGGCCGCCTCGAGCAGCGTGAAGGTGCCGACGATGTTGGTGTCGACGAACGGCCGCGGATCGTTCAGCGAGTTGTCGTTGTGGCTCTCGGCCGCGTAGTGCACGACGGCGTCGTGGCGCGCGAACAGCTCGTCGACGAGGCTCGCGTCGAGGATGTCGCCCTTGATGAATGCGACGCGGTCGTCGGGCAGGCCGGCGAGGGACTCGAGGTTGCCGGCGTAGCTGAGCTTGTCGAGCACCGTGACGGTGTGATCGGTGCGTTCGACGAGGTGATGCACGAAGTTCGAGCCGATGAAACCGGCTCCGCCGGTGACGAGGATGCGCATGTGGGGGAGTGCTCCGATCTGCAGGATGCTCGGGAGATCCTATCGAGCCCGGGTGGGGGGCTCCCCAGGCGGTTGCTAGACTTCCCGGGTGCGAGCCCGAGAGTTGACGATTCCGGACGCGTTCGAATTCACTCCCGTGATTCACGCGGACGCCCGCGGCTCCTTTCTCGAGTTCTACCGCTTCGAGGCGCTCCAGGACGCGGTCGGGCACCGTCTCGATGTGAGACAGGGCAACATCTCCGTCTCGGCGCGCGGGGTGCTGCGCGGTGTGCATTACGCCCTCGTGCCGCCCGGGCAGGCGAAGTTCGTCCACGCGGTCGTCGGCGCGTTCTACGACTACGTCATCGACCTCCGCATCGGATCTCCGACCTTCGGCGCGTGGGATCGCGTGCTCATCGACGATGTGGACCGTCGTGCGGTCTACCTCGCGGAGGGGCTGGGGCACGCCCTCGTGTCGCTTGCCGACGGCTCGACCGCGAGCTACCTCACCTCGACGGTCTACACCCCCGAACGCGAGCTCACGATCGATCCGCTCGACCCCGAGCTCGGCCTCGAGCTGCCCTTCGCAGCGGACGAGCTCATCGTCTCCCCGCGGGACGCCGCAGCTCCGAGCCTCGCGGAAGCCCGGGCGGCGGGCCACTTGCCGGACTACGCCGAATGCCGTGCGTTCACCGACGCCTTGCGAGGTGCCTGATGCGCGGAATCGTGCTCGCGGGAGGCTCCGGCACCCGCCTCTACCCGATCACGAAGGGCATCTCGAAGCAGTTGATGCCCATCTACGACAAGCCGATGATCTACTACCCGCTCTCGACCCTGTTGTTGGCGGGCATCCGCGAGATCCTCGTGATCTCCACGCCGGAGGACCAGCCTCAGTTCCAGCGCCTGCTCGGTGACGGGTCCGCGCTCGGCATCGAGCTGAGCTATGCGGTGCAGCCCTCCCCGGACGGCCTGGCGCAGGCGTTCATCATCGGGGAGGAGTTCATCGGCGAGGAGAGCGTCGCGCTCGTCCTCGGCGACAACATCTTCCACGGCGCGAACCTCGGCACCGCGCTCACGGGCAACACGCGACTCGACGGGTCGCTGATCTTCGCCTACCAGGTCGCGAATCCTCGCGCCTACGGGGTGGTGGAGTTCGACGCCGAGAACCGCGCGATCTCGATCGAGGAGAAGCCAGAGCACCCCAAGAGCAACTTCGCGGTGCCCGGACTGTACTTCTATGACAACGAGGTCGTGCGCGTCGCCCACGGGATCACGCCCAGCGCTCGCGGCGAGCTCGAGATCACGGCCGTCAACGATCACTACCTCCGCGAGGGCCGCCTGCGGGTGCAGGTCCTCGACCGTGGCACCGCGTGGCTCGACACGGGCACCTTCGAGTCGATGATGCAGGCGTCGGAGTACGTGCGCGTCATCGAGGCACGCCAGGGGCAGAAGATCGGGTGCATCGAGGAGGTCGTCTGGCGCAACGGCTGGATCGATGAGGCGCGATTGCGCGAGCTCGCCGAGCCTCTCGTCAAGAGCGGTTACGGCCGCTACCTGCTCGATCTCATCGACGCGGACTGACGTCCCGCGAGCAGCCGCTGCTCGATGTCGTGGATGGTGCGGTCGATCCCGACCGGGAGGGGCGTCGCGCGGACGACGTCGAGCTCCGGCCATACGACGGACTTCAGTCGCAGGTCGAGGGCTTGATGCTGCGCCGCCGGCGAACTGCCCAGCACGACACGGGGGCGGGCTTTCGAGAGTGCGCGCAGGTGCCCCAGGAGCGCGGCGATCGACGTCGCCTCGCCCGAGGCGAGGATCTTCGTCACGACACCGCGCTCGCGCTGCAGGCGATCGAGGGCGTCGAACACGAGGTCTGCGGCGTCGTCGACGTAGAGATAATCGCGCAGGGTGTCCAGCGGCACGAAAACCGAGACAGGTGCAGGGGTCAGCCGCGCCCGGGCCAGGTGCGAGACGATCCCCTGCATCTTGTCGAGCCGCTGGCCGGGTCCGTAGAGGTTCGCGATCCGCCCGATGAGGGCGGCGGCCCCCGATCGCTCGGCGTGCACGCGAAGCGCGTCCTCCATCCGCAGTTTGAGGCGGCCGTAGGCCGCGAGCGGCCTCGGTTCGGAGTGTTCGGTGAAGGGGGCCCCCGTGCTCCCCGCGTACACGCCGCCCGCCGAGGAGGCGAGGAAGTACATGCCGTGGCCGGCGACATCCGCGAGCGCGGTTCCGATGCCCGTGAGGGCCGCCGTGAAGCGGTCGTACTCGGCGTCGGCGGCCTCCTGGCTGCTCGAGGTCACCGCGGCGCCTGCCGCCCAGATCACGGCCCACGGGTCCGGGCCCGCCTCCTCGCGCAGGTGCATCGCGGCGCGATTCGCGGCGTCGGCGATCTCAGAGGGCGAGCCATGCCAGGGGAGGGAGGCCGAGTCCATCAGCCGCCAGCCGGTTCGCGCCTGCACCCGACGGGCGAGAGCGGAGCCGAGCAGCCCGCCGCGGCCGACGACCCAGGCGGCGGTCACGGCGTGGGGCGACGTCTGCCGAGCGGGCCTGCGGCCGGATCGCTCGTGACGAGGTAGGGCGGTTTTCCGAGCGACATGTTGACGCTGACGCCGATGTACTCCGCGACGATGCCGATCGCCACCAGGATCGCGCCCGCCGAGAGCAGCACGACGACGATCGTCGACGCCCAGCCTTCTGGCACATCCACGTTCGTCAGGCGCGAGATGAGGAGGTAGATCGAGACCAGCACGCCGACGACGGCGAAACCCGCGCCGAGGGCGGACACGAAGCGCAGACCACGCGTGCCGCTCGTGATGACCATCCGCCAGAAATGCGAGAAGAGGCGGCGCGTGGAGTAGCCCGAGCGGCGTTCGCCTTCGTCGCGAAGGGTCACGGGCGCCGTCGCGGCAGGCGGGGCGACCCATCCCAGAGCGACGTCGAGATAGACCCCTGATCCGGCATAGGCCGCGACCCCGCGACCGAGACTGCCGAGCACGAGACGGTAGCTCTGGTAGTCCTGTGCGTTGGATCCCGCGAAGAACTTGGTGAGCACCCACTTGGCGCCGCGGGATGCCGAATTGCGCAGGAAGCCGTGCGAGGGCTTGTTGACGGGCTTGGCGTAGACGACGGGAGACTGCTCGCTCATCGCCACATCGAGCAGCGTGCCGATCTCGGCGGGGTCGTGCTGACCGTCCTCGTCGAGCGTCACGATCCATTCGCCCCCGCTCGACGCCATCCCGGCGAGCGTGGCCGCGTGCTGGCCGTAGTTGCGGCTGAGCCACACGGCGCGCACGGACTCGTGCCGACGGGTGAGCTCGCGGATGATGCGTGCCGAGTCGTCGCGCCCGTTGTCGTAGACGAGCACGACCTCCGTCACGCGGAACGGGTACCCCGCGGGAGTGCGCTGCTCGGACGCGAGTGCGAGCACCTCGTCGACGACCCCTGCGAGAGTGTGCTCACCCCCGTAGACGGGGATGACGACCGAGACGAGATGTGGCACCTCCCAGGGTTCCACGGCGTCCGGCACGGCACCTGACCCTAGCATGCGGCCGTCATCCGAACTTCGCCGCGAAGCTCGCGACGGTCAGGTCGCGGAACCCACGCGCACCGATGATCAGGGGTGCCCTGGCCGGGTCGTCCGCATCGCTGCGCAGGATGGCGACCGTGCTCGAGCCCGGCTGCACCGTGAGCGGGAGCTCGACATGCGCGGCCCCGTGCTCGAGGGGGATGTCGTGAGTGCTGCCGTCCGGCAGCTGCACGGTCACGAGATCCGGTGCACTTCCCTCGGACTCGAAGCTCAGCTCGAGCTCGAGGGTTCCGCGCACAGCCGTTTCGGAGTCGTTGATGAGCGTGACCGTGGTGCGGTGGGCTCGCTGCGTGGATTCGAGAGAGCCGTCTGCGTCGAACCCGCGTGAGAAGTCGGCCCGATCGTCGATCGTCACCGGGTTCAGCACCCGGCGGGCGACGGCGTCGCGGTCGGCGGCCGAGACCGTCGCCACGGAATCGGCGAGGGGCGCGAGGTCGTAGTACGCATAGCGCCCGTCCGCGCTCTCCAGGGGCGGACCCAGCACGGCGCCGAGTCCGCGCTCGAGCGCGGCGCGCGGCTCCGGGTACATGGATGCTCGATCCAGGTGGATGCCGCTCATCCCCGCGACGACGGCGAGGGCGGCGATCTGTGCGGGGTCGTACTGGGCCGCCACCTCCCGCGTCCACTCCGCGGACGGCCTTCCCTTGATACCGCCTCCCGTCCACGCGATATCGCGCGTGTGCAGGTACGGGATGAGCACCTCGGAACCGAGCACGCCCGTGGGGCCGGTGTCCTCGGGGAAGGACTGGTAGGGCAGCTGCATGATCGCGGCGCCCTCGCCTGCGGCCGCCTCCACGCGCTGGAACCAGGTCTGGTCTGCCCGGAACCGCTCGGCGATCGGGCCGTAGTCGCGACCCGCGTCAGCCGGGGTCTGATCCACGAATCCGACGACGAGCAGCGTCGCCGTCACGGCTCCCGCGATGACCGCCCGGCCACGGCCCCGCAGCCCGCCGCGCCGCACGATCGCACGGATGGCGAGGTCGAGCACGATGCCGACGGCCACGAGGCACAGGGCGCCGATGTAGATCGACATGCGATTCCATCCGCGCAGGCTCGTCGTCACGAACGAGATGATCGTCGAGAGGCCGCCCACGGTGGAGAAGATGAACGCTACGAAGGTCAGCGCGGCGAGGCCTCCGAGCAGCCCGGCGCGCCCGCGCATGTGACGATCCGCGATGCGCCCCGCCCCGAAACGCGTGGCGGCGTAGGCGAGCACGAGGAACAAGATCACGAGCCCTGCCGCCGCGATGGCGCCGAGGGCGGGCATCTCGGACGGCAGAGGATAGCTGCTGTCGTATTGCGTACGGATGCTGCTGAGAGCGCCGATGCGGTGGCCCGGCGCCGGCAGCAGCAGCTGGGCGAGTTTGAGCGCGTAGATCTCGGCCTCCGCATGGCCACGCTCGAGCCCCGTGGGATTGGGTCCGTGAATCCAGCCGTAGAGGAAGTCGGGGAGCATGTTGAGCAACATCCCCACGACGGTGAGCACGCCCGCGAGCGCCGCTCCCAGGAAGCGTCGCCAGCGGCGCCGAGCGAGCACGGCGAACACGCCCGCGAAGCCGAGCAGGACGAGGAAGAACACGGCGTAGTAGCTCTGGGCGGTCGCCGTCAGGGCGACGATCGCGAGCGTGCCCGCTCCGCGTCCGAACGGGCGAGCCCAATTCGTCGTCGTCCGCCGCCACCCCCAGATACGGCGCCCCCGCAGCACGCGGACCACGAGCGCGAGAGACAGCGGCACGATGAAGTAGGACGCGAGGAAGAGATGGCCGATGCCGCGCATGAAGTGGTACGGCGCGATCGCGAAGAGGGGGGCGAGCGCGAGCGTCATCGCCTTCGACACGCCGCAGACGCGCAGCAGGTAGGTCATCGACAGCGCGGCCAGCGGGAAGCCGATCACGAAGTAGAGGTTCATCGCGAGAGCCCAGTCGGTCATAAACCATCCGAGGATCTTCGCGGCGAGGAAGTTGAGGTTATCGGCCGTGGGGAAGTCGTGGTAGACCTGGCCGACCGGTGCGCCGAGCATCGCGTTCGACTCGTACCATCCGGTCTCGATCACGGTCTTGAAGTGCGACCCGACGGCGAGGGCGTCGCCCCAGTAGACAAGTGGGACGGTCAGGTCCGCACGCCACAGCTCGAGGGCGAGGACGGCCAGCACCGAGCTGATGAGGGCCACGGCGAGGTAGAGACCGCGATCGCTGCGAGCCCACTCGAGACGCACCCATGAGACGACTCTCATGCGCCCGCCTTCATCCGCCGTGCCATGACGAGATAGGCCGCGCGTCGGGCGGCGGCCATCGCACGGGCCGCGAGATCTCCGCGTCGCACGTCGGAGGGGGAGACCACATCCGGATGCTCGTCGCGCAGCCAGTGGTGGTAGCCGATCGCCTGTGCCGCCTGCGAGCGCGCGAGGCGTACGCTCCATTGCGTGTCGCTCACGCGGAAGCCCGCGAGCGAGCGGTCGATCGCGACGAGGTCCCCCTCGAGCAGCACGCGGGTGTAGGTGGTCTGGTCGATGAGGTAGGGGAAGCGGTCGTCCCACCATCCGACGCGCTCGAGCACGTCGCGTCGCATGAGCACGCAGCCGGGCTCCCCGAAGATGTTGGTGCCCTGGCGCACGGTGCGACGGATCGCGCTACGTCCGCCGACGAGTCCCGAGAGGCCGGCCAGGCCCCGCCCCGAGACGACCGGTCGATCCTGCGCGTCGACGATGTCGCGGCGTGAGGCGGCGAGCACGGCGGTCGGGCTCGCATCCATCGCTGCGACCTGCGCCTCGACGAGCTCGGGGTGGATCAGGTCGTCGCCGCAGACGAGCTTGATGAGCTCGCCGCGCGCGGCCTGGCTCACGCGATTCCAGTTGCGCTGCGCGCCGCCGCCCGCCTCGGTCGTGAGCAGCGTCACGCGAGGGTCGCGCGTGTAGTGCTGGAGGATCTCGGCCGTGCCGTCGGTCGAGGCATGGTCGGCGACGATGATCTCGAGGTCGGTGTAGGTCTGCGCGAGGATCGAGTCCATCGTGCGCGCGATGTAGGCGGCGTTGTTGTACGCAGGCACCACGATCGAGACGCGAGCGGTCACGAGGGCTGCTCCTTCTTCTCCTCCGCGGAGCGGCGGAAGCTGAATCCGCGATGCCCGAACCAGCTCACGAGCGTCGTGATGACCACGATGAGCGCCTGGGCGACGATGGGGGCGAGGTGCGCGAGCTCCACCAGCAGGGGGAGGGCGACGAAGTTGATCCCGAGCGAGACGAGATAGACCATCTCGAATCGCAGCAGGTCGCGCAAGACGTGACCGCGGACGCGGAAGACGAAGCGGCGGTAGAGCACGAACGCACAGAGCACGCTGGCGACGTGAGCGCATGCGAGGGTGGCGAGGTAGCCGAAGCCGCCGAGAAGCCGCCCCACGGTGAGCTCGAACAGCACGAACCAGCCGAAGCCGACGAGCGTGTTGACGCCGCCGACGATGAGGAACGCCACCCGCTGATCGCGGATCAGTCGCAGAAGCGGTCCGGGCGGACCAGACATGCCGGCGGGCGCCTCACGTGAGGCCTCGGGGAGCACGCCCTCGGGCAGGCGGTCATGTGGCTGCGGGTCCGACCCGGCCTTCGCGGAAGGCTCGGGGTTCACGGTGCCACCCTAACGGACCTCATCCGCGCGCGAACCGAGAACGGATCGCCAGGCCCACCCGCAGCGCCAGGCGCAGGGGCCACAGGTACCACGCGCTGTACTTCGAGGCGAGGAACCGATACGCCGAGCGATGGTGCGCGATGATCATCGCGCGCTGCACGTGCTTGGTCGATTCGGCACCGGCGTGCGTGACCGTCGCCTGCGGCACGTAGTAGTTCCGGCGCCCGCTCTGGCTCATGCGCCGACCGAGGTCGACGTCCTCGAAGTACATGAAGTAGTCCGCGTCGAATCCCGCGATCAGGTCGAACGCCTCGCGGTCCACGAGCAGGAAGGCGCCCGAGAGCCATCCCGCCGCACGCTCGCTGACCTCCCGGTCGTTGCGGTAGCGGCGCGTCCAGGGGTTGCCGGGCCAGACCCGCACGAAGGCGGCGTGCCCGATGCCCGTGCGCAGGGACGGCTGGTTGCGCGCGGATGGGTAGACCGTGCCGTCGGCGTCGCGGATGAGGGGGCCGAGGGTGCCCGCATCCGGATGCCGCTCCGCCGCGGCCAGGAGCGCGTCGATCGCGCCGGGCATCACGACGATGTCGGGGTTGGAGACGACCACCCAGCGGGTCGGACCGAGCGCTTCGACCCCGCGGTTCACGGCGCCCCCGTAGCCCGGATTGTCGCGTGCGGGCAGCACCTCGGCCCCGGGCGTCGCCGCCACGATCGCTGCGAGCCCATCGTCTTCGGGCGAGTTGTCGACCACCACGATCCGCAAGGGACGATCGGTGGATGCCGCCAGCGACTCGAGCAAGGCGCCGATCACGGGAGCGGACCGGTAGGCGACGATGACGACGCCGATCGTGTCGGTCACCGGGCCTCCTCATACGCGCGGAGGTGGAGTGCGGCGGACGACTCCCACGTGAAGAGCTCGGCACGCTCGCGTGCGGCACGGCGCAGGCGAGCCCTCAGCTCGGGGTCGTCCAGGAGGCGTCGCAGCGCGGCCGTGAGGGAATCGGCGTCCACCTCGGCGTACGCGACCGCGTCGCCTCCGACCTCGGGGAGCGCGAGGTGCGGGGTCGTGAGCACCGCCGCGCCCGTCGCCATCGCCTCCAGCACCGGGAGTCCGAAGCCCTCGCCGAGACTCGGATAGGCGACGACCTCGGCACCTCCCAGGAAGGCGGACAGCTCGGGCAACGGGAGGTAGCCGAGGGCCCGCACATCGCGGCCGAGGTTCTGCGCCCTCGCGATCGCCGCGGGCGCCTCGGGGTCCCAGCCGGCGCCGCCGGCCAACAGCAGCGCGGGGGCGTCCGGCCCCAGCGCGGTGTGCGCGGCCACGAGGGCGGGCACGTTCTTGCGTGGTTCGATCGTGCCGAGGAAGGCGATCCAGCGGGAAACCGGCGGCTGCAGGCTCGCCGCGAAAGCCGCGACCGCATCCGCCGTCGGAGGGCGGAAGATCTCCGGATCGTAGCCGTGCGGGGCGACGACGAGGCGCGCGGGGTCGGCGCCGAGCAGCCGCACGAACTCCCGCGCTGTCGCCTCGCTCACCGCCACCACGACAGCGCGCCCCCGCGCCAGCCGGCGCAGCCAGAAGCGGAAGAACGTCCGCTTCACGCGGGAGTGCGCCTCGGGCAGGGTGAAGAAGGTCAGGTCGTGGATCGTGACGACGCGGGCGAAGCGGCCGAGCACGGGGTACGTGTAGTGCGGCGAGTGCAGCACATCGAAGCCGCCGCGCCGCATGATGCGCGGCAACCCCACCTGCTCCCAGAGGATGCGGGGAGCGGCTCTGTCCACCCGGCGCGGCGCGACGATGACGGGCAGCCCCATATCGCGGAATCGCTCGGCATCCGCAGCACGCGCGACGACGGTGGGCGGCTCGTCGGCCGCGAACGCGGCCAGCAGGCCGTCGAGGTAGCGGCCGACGCCCCCGCGATCAGCGGGGATCGCCGTCGCATCGACGAGCACCCGCGGACGTGTCACCCGCGCGGTCCCGCGTCGCGGGCGAGCAACTCGAGATCGTGCTCGACCATCCGTGCGACGAGCTCGTCGAACCCGACGGTCGGGCGCCACCCGAGCACCTCGCGTGCGCGGCCGGCGTCCCCGCGCATCCGGGAGATCTCCGTGGGCCGGATGAACTCCGGGTTGATGCGCACCCGCGAGCGCCAGTCGTCGATGCCGGCCGCCGCGAAGGCCGCGCGGGCGAAGTCGGCGACGGTGTGGCTCTCGCCGGTCGCGACCACGTAGTCGGCCGGTTCGTCGTGGCGCACGGCGCGGATCATCGCATCCACGAAGTCCGGTGCCCATCCCCAATCGCGTTCGACCGTGAGATCGCCGAGCTCGAGCACGTCCTGCAGCCCGCGGGCGATCCGCGCCGCCCCGGCTGTGATCTTGCGCGTGACGAAGGTCTCCGGGCGCCGCGGCGACTCGTGGTTGTACAGGATCCCCGTCGTCACGAAGCGACCGCGCGCGCGAGAGAGCTGGGCCATCCGGTGCGCGTAGGCCTTGGCTGCGCCGTACGGCGAGTTGGGGTCGAGTGGCGTCGACTCGTCTTGCGGGCTCCTCGTGGGGTTGCCGAAGATCTCCGCGCTCGACGCCTGGAAGAAGCGCACCTCGTCGGGAAGCGCGGCCGCGGCTTCGAGGAGGGCGACGACGGCGATCCCGGTCACCTGCCCCGTGAGCACCGGGTCGCGCCACGACTGGGCGACGGAGCTGATTCCCGCCAGGTTGTAGATCTCCGCAGGAGCCACTTCGTGCACGAGCCGGGCGAGCCCGTCCGGGTCTCCGAGGTCGCCCTCGTGCAGCACCACCTCGGGCCGTCGCGCCTGCAGTGTGCGGGCATCCTCGTCCATGGCGCGGACGAGACCGTGCACTTCGACGCCCTCGGCCACGAGCCGGTCGGCGAGGTAGCTGCCGTCCTGGCCGCTGACCCCGGTGATCAGTGCACGCGTCATCGCTTCGGCGTCGATCAGCGCCCCGCGAGCTGCTTCTGCTCGACGAGGTCGTTGCGCACCATCATGCGCACGAGTTCTTCGAAACCGACCGTCGGGGTCCAGCCGAGCGTCTCCCGCGCCTTCGCCGGGTCGCCGATGAGGAGGTCGACCTCGGCGGGGCGCATGAATCGGGGGTCCTGCTTGACGAGGTGCTCCCATTCGGTCACACCGACCTCGTCGAACGCGATCTCGAGCAGTTCGCGGATCGAGTGCGTCTCGCCGGTCGCGACCACGTAGTCGTCGGCCTCGTCCTGCTGCAGCATGCGCCACATCGCCTCGACGTAGTCGCCGGCGAAACCCCAGTCGCGCTTCGCGTCGAGGTTGCCCATCGTGATGTCGTCCTGCAGGCCCAGTGAGATGCGGGCGACCGCCTGCGACACCTTGCGGGTCACGAACTCGGGCCCGCGCCGGGGCGACTCGTGATTGAAGAGGATGCCGCTGGAGGCATGCATCCCGTACGACTCGCGGTAGTTGATGGTCATGTAGTGGCCGAAGACCTTCGCGACCCCGTAGGGCGAACGGGGCCACAGAAGCGTCGACTCGCGCTGCGGCACCTCCTGCACCTTTCCGAACATCTCGGAGCTCGAGGCCTGGTAGAACCGCACCTTGCCGAGGTCGTCGCCCGCCCAGAGGCGGGTGGCCTCGAGGATGTTGAGCACACCCTTGCCCGTGACGTCGGAGGTGAGCTGGGCATTCTCCCAGGAGTACGCGACGAACGAGATCGCTCCGAGGTTGTACACCTCGTCGGGCTGCGAGATGTCGAGCGCGCGGATGAGGCTGGAGAAGTCGGTGAGATCGCCCGTGAGGAGCTTGACCCCCGGCACCGTCTTCTCGACGAGCTCGTACTTGGGGTTGTTCTGTCCGCGGATCAATCCGTAGACCTCGTACCCCTTGCTGAGCAGGAGCTCGGAGAGATAGAGCCCGTCCTGGCCTGTGATACCCGTGATCAGGGCGCGCATGTCGTATTCCTCGTTGTTTCGTGGGGAAAGGGCGAGCCGTCAGTCTACATCCGTCCCGCTCCGAACTCGGGTCGGGCACCTGGCCGCGGGTCACGCGCCGGTATGCTGTGTTCTTTGCTGGAGGAGTAGCCCACCGTGCCAACGCTCGATCATGCGCCCGTCGTGGACGACCCCGCGACGCACCTGGATGCCTGGTTCGCGCGACTCGCGGCGGATGCGGGACGGGGGTCCGCCCGCCCCGAGAGCGTGCTCGTCCGCCGGATGCGCACGCTGCGCCGGCTGGTGCGTGAACTGGGGGTCCGCACGACGGTCGAGGTCGTGGTCGGCGAACTCCGCAAGGCGCTCCGGTGACGAGCGCGGAGGCGTACCGCGCGGCCTTCGACGATCGGATGCGCTCCGCCGCCGATGCGCTCGGTCTGAGCACGGAGGGCCGCTCGGTCGACGTCGCGGAGGCGGTGCTCGGGGCCGCGACCGATGACGCCCGTTCCTGGCTCGCATACGTCGCCTTCACGGGGGCCTTCCCGACGGCGGACGCTCTCGCGTCGTTCCGTCGTGAACTGCTGCTGGCGCCGCCTGGGCGACGCGTCTCGGCGATCCTTCCGCTGCTCGAGCGCCGCGGGGGACTCGCCGCGACCGCCCTCCGCCGCCTCATGATCGTGGCCGACCGCCCGGTCGTGGATGTGGGGCACTCGGCCACGAGCGACCACAACACCGGCATCCAGCGCGTCGTGCGTCGCACCCTCCCGCACTGGGATCCGGACGCGATGCTCCCGGTGGCCTGGACCGCGGACTCCACGGCCTTCCGGATGCTCGACGAGGCGGAGCGCATCCGGCTGCTGGAGTGGGGACGTCACGCGCCCGCGGAGGCGCGTGCTCGGGACGTGGACACGATCGTGGTGCCATGGGCGACGACGGTCGTGCTGCCCGAGGTGCCCACCCCCGAGCGCATCGAGCCGCTCGCCGCACTCGCCCGCTCGTCCGGCTCGCGGACGGTGATCGTGGGCCACGACGCGATCCCCATCGTGAGCGCCGACCTCCTCGACGCGAGCGAGTCCAATCGCTTCGCGCTGTTCCTGAGCGTCGTCAAGCGTGCGGACCTCGTGTGCGCGGTGAGCGAGTCGGCGGCGCGCGAGTTCTCCGGTTTCGTCGACGCCTTGCAGGCTCAGGGACTCGCCGGGCCGATCGTGCGCGCGATCCCCTTGGGCGAGCAGGAGGTCGCCGCGGTCGACCACGTCGATGACGACTCCGCGCTCCCGCTCGTGGTCTGCGTCGGCAGCCATGAGCCGCGCAAGAACCAGGAGACGGTGCTTGCCGCAGCCGTGCTGCTTCAGCAGCAGGGCGTCCGCTTCCGCATGGTCTTCGTGGGCGGCGGCTCTCGCTCCCACACAGCGGATTTCGACCGCCGGGTGCGCAGGCTCCGCGCCCACGGCCTGCAGATCGAGGCGCGGCGCGGTGCCTCCGACGAGGAGCTCGCGGCTCTCTCGCGTCGCGCGCGGTTCAGCGTCCTGGTCTCGCTCCATGAGGGGTTCGGTCTGCCCGTCGTCGAGTCGCTGGCGGCCGGAGTGCCGGTTCTCACGAGCGACTACGGGTCGATGGCCGAGATCGCGCGTGGCGGAGGATGCGTCCTCGTCGATCCGCGCGACGTCACCGCGGTGCGCGACGGCATGGCACGTCTCTTGGGCGACGACGAGCTCATCGCCCGTTTGCGATCCGAGGCCGCGGCCCGCCCGCGGCGGTCGTGGGGCGACTACGCGACCGAGCTGTGGAGCGCCGTCCGGGAGGTGGCACCGCGATGACGGTCTTCGATGATCGCCGGAGGGCGCTCGCGGCGGCGGTGGGTGCATCCGCCGATGCTGATGATGCGGCGCTCTGCGGGCATGTCGTGCGCGCAGGGGGACGCGGCGCATACGCGGCGCTCGCCTTCCTGCACGGGAGGATCCCGACCGAGCAGGAGGTCGTGCGCACCCACGCTCGGCTCCTGGAGGGCCCAGCCGAGACCTGGGCCGAGCTCGTGCGCGTCGGGCGACGCCGGAGCCGGCGGCGGGCGCTCCCCGTCGTGCCCGTCTCCGGGGTGATCGCCGACGTCACCGACACCGCCTCCAGCCCGTACACGACGGGGATCCAGCGTGTCGCGCGCGAGCTGGTGGCCGCCTGGTCGACGGTCGAGCCGGTCGTTCCGGCCGTGTGGAATCCCCGCACCGGGGAACTCCGCGCGGCGAGCCCCGAGGAGGCGGCCCGCGCGGGCGCGCGCCCCTCCACGCCGGCCCTGCTCGTGCCGATCGATGCCCGCCTGGTGCTCCCCGAGATCGCGGTCGACCCGGATCGCGCCCAGCGTCTTGCCGCCATCGCACGATTCGGGGCGCGCGCCTCGCTCGCGATCGGATTCGACTGCATCCCGATCACCACCGGCGAGACGGCGGGTCCGGGCATGCCCGGTGCCTTCGCGCGCTACCTGGCCGGAATCGCTCGTTTCGACGTCGTCTGCGCCATCTCCGCGGCGGCGCGCACCGAGTTCGAAGGATGGGCGCGCATGCTGCCGTCGGCCGGATTGTCTGCGCCGCGCATCGTCGACGTCGAGTTGCCCGTGGTGCCGATCTCCGCCATCCCGGAGCCGGAGCGTGAGGTTCGCTCCGCCCTCGAGCTGGATGCGGCCCCCCTCGTGCTCGTCGTGGGAAGCCACGAGCCGCGCAAGAACCACCTCGCCATCCTCACGGCGTTCGAGCTCGCCTGGCGCCGCGGTCACGAGTTCTCGGTCGTGCTGGTCGGCGGGAACTCCTGGAAGGCCGACGAGTTCCTCGAGTTCTCGGCGCGCCTGCAGTCGGCCGGCCGACCGCTCCGCCTCGTGTCGAACGCGAGCGACGAGCGCCTGGCACGGCTCTACCGGATGTCGACCGCCACTGTGTTCTGCTCCCTCAACGAGGGCTACGGTCTTCCGATCGCCGAATCGCTCGCGGTGGGCACCCCCGTCGTGACGGCGGACTTCGGGAGCCAGCGGGACGTCGGTGCCGGCAGGGGTGCCATCCTCGTGGATCCGGGCGACGTCGAGGCGATCTCGGCCGCCGTCGAATCTCTCCTGACCGATTCCGCACTGCGTGCACGCCTCGTCTCGGAGGCGGCTCGAGTCACCCCGGCGAGCTGGTCGGACTACGCCGACCGCATCCGCCGCGAGCTCCCCGACGGCGTCAGCTGATCGGGAAGCGCGCCTTCGCGCGGTCGGCGTACTCGACGCTGTCGACGAGGGCGGCACGGATCTCGTTGTCTCCGCGAGCCACGACGAGCGGGCCCCAGTAGAGCTTGCCGTTCTCGTCGGCGTCGCGCGCGAGCAGCTTCTGGTACATGGCGTTGACGCGCCGGTACGAGGATTCCGGCGAGTTGTAGATCGCCCAGACGACCGCCTCGCGACCGTGCTCGGCGACGATCGGTGCCCAGTACTCCTGGTCGGTCGCCGTCGCCGAGCGTGCGAGCATCGTCTGGTAGACGCTCTCGACGAACTGCTCGGGCGATCCGCCGATCGAGGCGTAGTACTCGTCGGAGCGCAGGAAGTAGTGGCTGACCTCGTCGATCGGCAAGCCGCCGCGCCGGGTGACGGAGAGCCAGTACGCCAGTCCCGTGGCATCGGGCGCCCGGCCGAGCTGCTGGTAGTAGGCGTCCGAGATGCGCGCGGCTCGGTACTCCTCGCTGTAGACGATGTCGGCCGCGAGCGAGGCGCGGGTGCGTCCGGACTGCAGCAGCCAGTCCCAGGCGCGGATGGCCGCGTCGTCGGGGGTGCGGCCGAGGAAGTCGACGAAGATCGCGACGATGAACGACGGGTCACCGCCCTGGGGGTCGCCGAACCAGTCGTAGTAGTTGCGCCAGAAGTTGCGGTTGCCGTACGACGAGCATCCGTCGCCGAGCCCGTAGAGGTTGTTCATCGCCGCGGCGTTCGGAACATAGGGCGTGTAGACGTAGAGCGCGTGGGTGGCGAGGTTGCGGATGAAGACGTCTTGCGTGCCGCACGTGCTCGGCGCGGGCTTCAGCAGGATCTTCGAGACTACGCCGACGGGGTATGCCTTCAGCATGTCGGGCTGCACGGTGTAGCGCTTCAGGTGATACGTGCCGCGATAGATCTGCACGACGAACCCCGCGGAGGTGTCGGTGCAGCCGATCGAATCGGGGCAATCCGCCCCCATCGCGTATCGATACGCCCGAGCGCTGGGGTTGGTGGCGGTGATGAGCCCCTGCTCCTTCTGCAGGGTCACGAGGATGACCTTGGGGCTGATCCCGCAGAGCTGCGCCGCTTTCCAGATGATGCGCGCGGCGCTCTCCGGTCCTGCGTCGGGCGTGAACGGAGCGCAGGATTCCGAGGTCAACGGACGGGTGACCTGGGTGAAGTCCTTCAGGCACACCGCGCCTGCGGCGCAGTTGGGCACCTTCGCATTGAGGAAGTTCTGGATGTCGGCCTCGGACATCGAGCCCGCATCGAAGAAGTTGCGGTCGCTGATGATGTACCCCGGATCGAAGTCCGAGATGGGTGGTGCCGCGTCAGCGGCAGGCGCGGCGGCAGGGGCCACGATGACGGTCAGCGAGACGACGAGAGCGCCCAAAGCGCCCACCACGGCTCGGATCGGCGATCGTGTCATCTGTCCCCCTTGTCACGACGTCATCACATGGTACGTGCCTCAGCCGCGAGATCCGGGAACCTCAGAGTTCTTGCGCGAAGTTGCCCTCGAGGCGCGCGAAGATCCGCTGCGCGAACCACATGAACACGAGACTGACGGCGAGCGTGATCCCGAGTCGCAGGTAGAGGTCGTCCGGGAAGAGCTGATCGGTGCCCGCCGACCACATCGACTGCTGGAAGATCATGACCACCGGGGTCACGGGATTCGCGAGGAACACCTGTTCCAGCCAGTTGCCGTGCAGCACATCGTGCACGAGCTGGTAGGAGTACACGATGGGCGAGGCCCAGAACAGCACGAGCAGGATGATCTCGACGAGGTGCTGGATGTCGCGCAGGTACACGTTGAGCGCCGACAGCAGCAGGCCGATCGCGAACGCGTACACCGTGATGGTGACGAGGCCGAGCGGGACGGCCCACAGGGCCTGCAGGCGCGGAGGGCTCCCGACGACGAGAGTCGCCACCACGAGCACCACGAACTGCACGCCGAAGTTGAACAGCGATGAGCCGACGGACGCGAGCGGGAAGAGCTCGCGCGGCAGGTAGATCTTCTTCACCAGCCCCGCGTTGCCGACGATCGACGTCGTCGTCGTGCCGATGATCTCCGAGAACAGCCCCCAGACGGTCAGACCGCAGAAGATGAAGATCGCGAACTCGGGGATCGCGCGCTCCGCGCCGAGGAACTTTCCGACGGCGACGTAGTAGATGAGGAGCATGGCGATCGGACGCAGCAGGCTCCAGACGAACCCGAGTGAGCTGTTCTTGTAGCGCGACTTCAGCTCTCGGCGCACCAGAAGGCCCAAGAGCTCGCGTCGGCTCCACACTCCGCGGATGGCGAATGCGGTGCCCGCGATGAGAGTGCGCGGGGGGGTGACGATGTTGAGTTCGCCCTCGGGCGGGATGGGGGTTCGCGTCGTGCGGCTCACGTGGGACGACTTCCTCAAGCGGGGGACACCGGCCTGGGTGGCCGATGACTCCCGTTATCTTAGTCAAGGCCCGCTGTGGACTTGGCCCGCGGTGCGATCCGAGGAGGCTCCGTGACGTCGTTGCGCCGCATCGTCGACATCACCTATCTGGCGCACTGGCCGGGCAGGCTCACCGGCATCCCCCGGGTGATCAGCGAGTACTGCCGACGCGCACGCCCCGAAGACGTCTTCGTCGTGTGGGAGAACGAGACGCGACGCTTCGTCGAGGTCGACCCGGTGACGACCGTCGAGCGGCACGGCCACGGGATCTGGTACCGCGAGCGCAGCAGCGGGGCGATCCGGCTCGCGCGCGCGCTGCGCTACGGAGGCACGGGCAGGGCGAGCCGCGAGTTGCGCCGGATCGCCGAGAGGCGAGGGTCGGAGTCGATCCAGGCCGCCGCGCGTCGGCTGGCGCGCTGGCGTGCCGCTGCGCACATCGCGGTGGAGGCCGCCGAGGGCGACGTCTTCGTCACCTTCATGGGCCAGTGGCACGACCAGAGCTACATCGACGCGGTTCTCGCAGCGGATGCGCGCGGGGCCGCGATCGTGCAGTTCTCCTACGACATGCTGCCGATCGTCGCTCCCCACCTGTCCGGGCACTCGACCGGGCCGATGACCTCCTATCTTCGGCAGGTGCTGCCGGTGACCGACCTCGTGCTGTCGATCTCCCGTAACTCCCGCGACGACCTCGTCCGCTGGGCTGCGGATGAGGGCATCGCCCACGGCCGCGTCGAGGTGTTCCGGCTCGGCGACGACTTCGGCACGGTGCGGGAATCCCCCGAGCGCGTGGGGGTGCCGGAAGGGCTCGTCGCGGGAGAGTTCGTGCTCTGCGTCGGAACCGTCGAGGCGCGCAAGAACCATGCGCTGCTGTACTACGTGTACCGCGAGGCCGTCGCGCGCGGAGCCGCATTGCCCCCCCTCGTCATCGTGGGGCGGGAGGGCTGGCACGCCGGTGACGTCTTCTGGATGCTGCAGGACGACCCGGCCCTCGACGGGCTCGTGCATGTGCTCAGCGACGCCGGCGATGAGACGCTCGCGTGGCTCTACGCGAACTGCCGCTTCACCGTCTACCCGAGCATGTACGAGGGCTGGGGTCTGCCGATCGCCGAGAGCCTGGCGTGGGGGAAGCCCGTCGTCGCGAGCAATTCGAGCAGCATGCCCGAGATCGCGGGGGACCTGATCGACTACTTCGATCCGTTCTCGCAGGCGGAGTGCGCGGCGGCGATCCGACGGTTGATGGGCACCAGCGAACTCCAAGAAGCGCTGGGTAGAGTGCAGCGTTACCGTCCCACCGCCTGGAGTGACGTCGTCGACGTCCTCAACCGTTCGATCGGAGCCGTCACGGCCGCATGAAGGTCCTTCACCTGAGCACCCACGACGAAGCGTGTGGGATCGGCAAGTACCAGGAGGCGTTCCTCGAGGCGCTCGCGCCTGCAGACGAGGTCGAGAACCGCTTCTTCGACCTCTCGCCCAATGTCATCCGCACGCTGCCGGAGGATCGCTACAACGCTGCGATGGATCGCCTCGCCCTCGAGGTGAAGGGCTACGACATCCTGCATATCCAGCACGAGTGGGGTTTCTACTCGCGCGACGAGTTGACGCGTGCGATCTCGGGCGCCCACGCGGCGGGTGCGCGCGTCATCATCACGCTGCACACCTCGCCCGGGGTGCTCGATCTCGCCACCCCGCGACGGGCGGGCATCAGCCCTCGCGCGTTCCTCAACCACTACCGTGCCCGCGTGGCCCACCGGCAGCTCATGGCCCGTGTCATCCAGCCGTTGCGTGCGGCGGACATGCTCATCGTGCACAACTCGGCGGCGACGAGAGAGCTCATCGCGGCGGGCGTCGATCCGACGCGCATCCGTCGTCTCGTGCTTCCGGCGAAGCGCACGACGACCGTGCTCGAGTCGACCCGCATCCGCGACGCACTCGGCGTCTCGGACGGCGACGTCGTGCTGTGCACGGTCGGATTCCTCCACCGCTACAAGGGCGTGGATGCGGCGATCAAGGCGCTCCACTTCCTGCCGGAGAACTACAAGCTGGCCGTCATCGGGGGCATGAACCCCACGAGCGACGATCTGTCGGTCTACGACGACCTGACCGACCTCATCCGGGAGCTCGGGCTCAAGGACCGCGTGCACATCACGGGTTACGTGGAGGGCGACGCCGAGCTCGATGCGCTCGTGCGGGAGTGCCATATCGCGGTGTACCCGTACGATCGCGACTACTACGCGCAGGTCACCTCGGCGGCGCTCAACACGGCGCTGTCGAACTCGATGCCGACGGTCGCCTACCCGACCGAGACCTTCCGCGAACTGAACGAGCTCGTGCACTGCGTCGAGCTGACCGACACCTTCGCCTACTACGAACTCGCGCGAGTCGTGCAGCGCACGGCCACCACGTGGCCCAACCCGGGTGCCGTCGCGTTCACCGAGCGCTACTCGTATGAACGGGTCTCGGAGGACGTGCTCCGCCTGTACCGGGAGGTGCTCGGGCGCTGATCCCGCGAGCCGCGGGTCAGCCCAGCGCCTCGGCGAGAGCCTCGCGGAGCGCGGGGCGCAGGGTGCGGGCGTAGGTGCGCGAGACGTGGTTGTCGTCGCTGTAGACGACGACGTCCCCGACGGTGGCATGGCAGAGCTCCGCGTCGCAGAACCGGTCGCTGAGGTCGATGTACGCGGATTCGGCGATGGCGGCGGCCGACGCGAACGCGTCCGCAGGCAGACCGTCGGCCCGCGGTGTGGTGCACGGATCGTAGGCGCCCCGGGAGCTGTCGATGCAGGTGGGGATGTCGCCGGCGGTCGTCTCCGGAACATCGCGCACGGCGATCACCGTCTTGCCCGTCGCCTCGAGGCGCACCCAGGTCTCTGCGATGCGCTCCGGGGTGAGCCGCATCGACGCCGGCACCTCGGGCGTCGTATAGCGCGAGGTGAAGTTGGTGAACAGCACCGCGTCGATGTCGTCACGTGACGCGATGTCCTCCAGCACGCGGCGGCTCCAGTCCGTGCACTCGTCGCGCTGCTGCTCCTTCTGGCCGACCACCGCGACGGGGTCGAGGCTGATCGCCGGGCAGCCCGTCGCGAGGTACGAGACCAGACGCCATCCCGGGGGCAGCGAGGCGAGCACGAGCTGACCGATCGAGGCCGCGTGTGAATCGCCCACGAGTGCCATCGTGTGCTCGGCGTCCTCGGGCCCGCCGAGAGGGCAGGCGAGCTGGGCCTTTGTGGCGAGGTCGATGCAGTAGACATCGCGATCCTCCTTCGCCCACGCCGTGTCGACGCGGTCGGCCGAGAACGGCGACGTGCATCCCTCGCCCGCGAGCGCATCCGAGCCGAAGCACGGGATGCCCGCGTCGATCTGCTCGGCCGTCGCGATGGATGCCGGGCTGATCGACTGCTGCGCGGCCCAGGCGGCGGTTGCGACGCCCCCGACGAGCAGCGCGGTCGTCGCGGCGAGCGCCACGAAGGTGCGGCCCGTCGGTCGCAGCCAGCGCGAGCGTCGAACGGGGTCTTCGATCCAGCGCTTGCTCAGCATCGCCAGCACGAAGACAACCACCAGCAGCGCGAGTTTCTCGATCGTCCCGAGGGCATGGCCGAGCACGAAAGGGGCGACGATGAGCAGGGGCCAGTGCCACAGATAGATGGAGTACGAGTGATCCCCGACGATCTCGATGGGATCATGCCGGGCTCGCGTCGACTCCGTGCCGATGCCCGCCCAGATCGCGAGCGCCGTTCCGACGACCGGCAACGCCGCCGTCCAGCTCGGGAACGGGGTCGCGCCCGTGAACAGGAAACCCGCCGCGAGCACCATCCCGATGCCGAGGATGCGCGCCGTCCAGCGGAAGGCGGGGGCGGCGATGGCGCCGCGCGGGCCCGAGCGCAACGAGACGGCGGATGCGACGAGGCCGCCGGCGGCGAATTCCCACGCGCGGGTCGTGGTGGCGAAGTAGGCCACGCTCGCCTCGTCCCGCGTGAGCACGATCGAGACGATGAACGACGAGACGATGACGATCGCGAGCGCCACGGCGACGACCCGAGCGGCCCGGGGAGGTCGGCGCGCGAGCACGCCGGCGAGCGCGAGCGCGGCGAGTAGCAGAAGCGGCCATGCGGCATAGAACTGCTCCTCGACCGACAACGACCAGAAGTGCTGCACGATCGAGGGCTGGTTCGCCGCGTTCAGGTAGTCGATGGAGTCGGCGGCGAGCACCCAGTTCTCGACGTAGAGCGTCGATGCGATGATCTCGCGCAGCGCCTGACCGCGAAGCGAGGGCGGCAACCAGACGAGCACCATGACGGCCGCGACCAGGAGGGTTGCGAAGGAGGCGGGCAGCAGACGCCGCACGCGGCGCGCCCAGAACGAGAGCACGCCCACGCGTCCGGTCCGCTCGATCCCCGAGAGCAGGTGGGCCGTGATGAGGAACCCCGAGATGACGAAGAAGACGTCGACGCCGACGAAGCCGCCCGTGATCCTGCCGGGCCAGAAGTGGTAGAGCACCACGAGGCCGACCGCGAGGGCGCGGAGGTACTGGATGTCGCGGCGGTAGTCGGCCCCGCCTCTGCCGACGTGCGCCGTGTCGCGCGCGACGGCGGGCGCTGCCGTCATTGCTCGGGAGCTCGCCGCTCGTGTTCGAGCCAGTCGATCCGTCGGTTCGTCGCCAGCAGGTCCTTGCGGATGGCCTGGGTGAGGCTGTTCATCGCCTTCTCGCGCTCGGCGAGCGCCGCCTCCCGTGCCGCGAGTGCCGCCTGCTCGGCGTCGATGCGACCGCGCTGTTCGGCGAGATAGCGGCGCTGCTCGTCGAGTTCGGCCGAGATGGCCGGCCGGATCAGACGGCGCACGGTGCGCGCGGGCAGCGACACGATCCGACGTCGGAGAGAGGGACGCGGGGGCGTCTGCTTCTCTCGTTCGATCATGCGTTCCCTCTCCTGGAGTTCCTCGCGAAGCGCTCGATTGGCAGCATCGTCGAGCCGGATGGCCTCGACCGCGATGGCGTCGGTATCCACCCTACGGTTCTCTGGCTGATCTCCCGCTATGAGTACGCGTTCGAGACGCTCGACCGAGGTGGCGAAGGAGAGATCGCCGCGCGCCAGGCTCCGGCCCGCCTTCCCGATGCCGGCGAGGTCGACTTCGCCGCGCACGACACGCGCCATCGCCTCCGAGAGCGAGCGGGCGTTGCGCGCGATCTTCAGTGCGTGCACCCCGTCGACCAGGTACTCGGCGGGGCCGCAGTCGGCCGTCATGATCGGGACGCAGCCCACGGATGCGGCCTCGACGGGAGCGGACGCGCCGGGCTCGCGCTCCCAGGTCGGAAAGAGGAACGCATCCGAACGCGCATGGATCTCGAACAGGCTGCGCTGGTCGACGCGACCGGGGATGGCCACGTGGTCGCCGAGCCCGCGCTCCGCGACCTGGGCGCGGTAGTGGTCCACGAGTCCGTCTCCGTAGATCTCGAGACGGAAGTCGACGAGGCCTTCCTCGAGCAGCGCACCCGCCGCGTCGATCATGAGGTCGACGCCCTTGTGCGGGGCCACGATGCCGGCGGCGACGAACCGCGTCACACCGCCGTCGCGGTAGGCGCGGGTCCGTTCGATCTCGGGGTAGAGGGCGCCCCGGGGGATCACGTGCGTCGTGCCGAGCGGCACACCGGTCGCCACCACCTCGTCGCGCAGCGTCTCGCTCACGATCGCGTACGAGCCGGAGGCGAAGAGGTGCTCGACGTCGTACAACTCGCGGACAGCGTCCGAGGTGGAGTCCAGAAGTGCGCCCACCACGTTGTCGCCGAGGTTCAACGTCCAGGGTATGCCGGTGCGCCGCACCGCGTCGAGGATGCCGAGCCCCCCGATGCCGAACAGGTTGAACATGAGGATGCGGTCGGGGCGGAACGTGCGGATGCGGTCGAGCACGATGAGCGAGTTGCCGATCGTGGACACCCGGGATTCGAATCGACGCACCTGGGCGACATGCTCGTTGCCGAGATCGACGTTCACGAAGAGTTCGCGCAGGGCGAGGCAGCGATCGACCCAGTCGTCCTGCTCGGGCGCCGCCCGATCCGTGGCGCTCGTGAGCAGGAGAACGTCGTGGCCGCGTTCGCGCAATCCCTCCGATAGATTCCGGCAGGCGAGCTCGAAACCCCCGAGCATCCGCGGCGGAAGCAGGTTGGAGATCACCAGAATACGCACAGCTCTCTCCATCATCGGGGTCGGGTGCCACCATCGTACAGACGGGTCAGCCAGGCGCGAATCCGGTGCATCGGGGCCGGGTGGCCGAGGCGTGCGCGCGTCAGCGCTTAGGATGGAATCCCATGCCTGCCCCAACTGTGATCGAGGTCGGAGACGTCTCGAAGCGCTTCATCCTCCACAAGGAGAAGTCGCTCAAGGAACGCGTCGTCGGCTTCCGCAACCGGTCGCTCGGGCGGGAGGATTTCTGGGCTCTCCGCGATGTCGACTTGAGCATCGCCGCGGGTGAGACCGTCGGTCTCATCGGGGCCAACGGCTCGGGCAAGAGCACCTTGCTGAAGGTCATCGGGGGCATCATCCAGCCGACCACGGGGACCGTGCGGTCGCAGGGGCGCCTCGCCGCCCTTCTCGAACTGGGCGCGGGGTTCCACCCCGACCTCACGGGCCGCGAGAACGTCTACCTCAATGCGGCGATCCTCGGGCTGACGACGAAGCAGACCGACCGGTACTTCGACGACATCGTGGAGTTCTCGGGAATCGAGAAGTTCATCGACACCCAGGTGAAGTTCTACTCCTCGGGGATGTACGTGCGTCTGGCCTTCTCGGTTGCGGTGCATGTCGACCCGGAGATCCTGCTCGTCGACGAGGTGCTCGCCGTCGGTGACGAACCCTTCCAGCGTAAGTGCCTCGACAAGGTGCGGTCGTTCCAGCAGGAGGGCCGCACGATCGTGCTCGTGAGCCACTCCGCCGACTCGATCGGTTCGATCTGCACCCGAGGCGTTGTGCTCAAGGCGGGCGAGGTCCAATTCGACGGCGACACGGCCACCGCACTCAAGGTGCTCCGAGACGGCTTCGAGGCGGCTCGGCCCAAGGAGGAAGAGGACCGCGCCGACGACGACCCTCTCGTGGTCGACCGTGTGCGGGTCCTGGATGCCGCCGGACGGCCCGTGTCCGAGATGCGCCCAGGCGAGGAACTCCAGCTCCACGTCGACGTTCATTCGACCCGCCCCGTCGAGGACTGGTGGGTGGGGATGGCTTTCGAGACCCCGCTCGGCATGCGCGTGTTCGGCAGCAACACCGACCTCCTGCAGTTGGAGACGGGCGAGCTCGACGGCCGGCGCACCGTCGTGTTCCGCTTCCCTTCGCTCATGCTCGGCCGCGGTCAGTACTACGCCCGCGTGACGCTCGGCTCCAACGAGTTCGGCACCGTTGCCACCCTTCCCCAGGCGGCGGAGTTCGAGGTCTCCGACGTGTCGAACTACTCGGGCGTGCTCAGCATCGCAGCGACGGCGGCCGTCGAGTAGCGCACGCGGCGATCGACTCCGGTCACACGGAGAGCGCCCGCAGCACCTGGCGGGCGACGCGGTCCGGGGAGATCCGTTCCCGGACGCCCGCCATGATGTCGAGCCCCGCCGTCCAGCGCGGCGTCGCCCAGGCCTCCCGCGCGGATGCGAGTCCCGCGAGCACGGACGCCTCGTCGGTGTCGTCGATGAGGAACGGGTAGTCCTCACCCAGCCACGCGGTCGCCTCGGCGTCGGAGCGTGCCGCGAGCACGTTCGCGCCGACCGCGGCCGCGGTGAAGCCCTTGAGGAAGGGCTTCACGTCGTCTTGGGCGATCCGGCGTCGAATCGCGTAGTGCAGAGGGTAGTCGGCGACGCGCGCGAGCCATCCGGGTTCCTGTGTCGCGGTGCTGACCTCCACCGTGTCGACGAGCTCCTCGATGGCCGGGGTGAGCTGGGCGTTGAACAGCTCGCCGAAGTAACCGACGGCGAACCGAGGATACGACGCGGGCGGCGGCGGGATGCGCGGGTCGACATGGTGATCGACGAGCACGACCTCGCGGTGCGGGTGGCGCCGCGCGATCGCGCTGAAGGAGGTGTGCGAGGCGGCCACGAGAACACACGGCACGTCGGCCGTCCACTCAGGCGCGGGGGAGTCGACGATGTCGACGAAGAGGCGATTCCCGGCCCGCACCAGCTCGGATGCGCCTTCCGCGTCGAGCCGTCGTGCCGCATTCTTGGTGAGGAACACACGTGAGCCGCGGATGCGGGAGCCGAGCGGTCGGTAGCCGATGCGCCAGCCCGACGCATGGTCTCGCACGATCCGGGACAGCTGCTCGCCGCGCATGACGGTCGAGCCGATGTGGGGCCACTCGGGGTCGAAGACGAAGACGACCCGGGTGACCATGCTCCGATGCTACTTGTCGGAGGCGAGCGACGATTCCGGCGGCACGGCGCGCAGCGCCGATCGCCAGCTCAGCTCGCGCGACGCGGTCACGCAGCACACGACGAAGGTGAGCCAGCCGAACTCGACGAGGATCGAGCTCTCGGCCAGCGAGATGAGCAGCAGCACGACCAGCACGAGCGCGGGCCAGGCGTAGATGACGCTCCTTCGGCGGCCCGCGAGCAGCCAGGAACGGGTGAAGGCCAGGCCGAGCATGCCCACGAACACCACGAGCCCGATGATCCCGAGCTGGAACCACATGTCGAGGAAGGCGTTCAGGGCCGATGACGCGGGCCGGTTGCCTGACACGGTGAGCGCGAGGTAGGGCGCGACATCCGGATGCCAGCGTCCCGTCCAGCCCCACCCCTCGATGGAGTTGCCGGGAAGGAGGTTCACGATCTGCCGCCAGAGGTGCAGTCGGTAGTCGAGCGCTCCCTGGGCGTTGAAGACCTTCACGAGGGCGCCGCGGAAGACCCATGCGACCACGATGAGCACGACGACCGCGCCGAGGATCACGAACTGCCAGGTCTGACGGCGATCCGGCCGCACGCGGCGCATGCCGTAGAGCACTGCGGCGGCGACGGCGACGATGCCGGCGGTGCCGATCACGATCGGCGACTGGGTCAGCGCGATGCACAGTCCCGCGCCTGTGAGCGACAGCACGCCGACGAGGGGGCGCACGGATCGCGTGCGCAGTTCGGTCGCGAAGCTGACCGCCCCGACGAGCGCGAGCAGACCGAGCTGGTTGCGCGTCTGCAGGATCCCGGAGATCGGGCCGAGTTCGGCGATCTTCCCCTGGACGCTGAGAAACGGGATCGGCGCGTCGATGAGGATGCCGGAGAAGATCTCGATCGCGAGCGATGCTCCCAGCACGATGCGCAGCACGTCGCCCCAGCCGCGCACGATCTGGATCGTGTCGCGGGTGTAGGCGATGAACACCCCGATGAAGGCGTAGGCGACGAGATACGCGATCCCGCCGAGCGTGACCCACTGGTAGCTGCTCCAGACGACCGAGATCGCAGCCCACCCCAAGAACACGAGCAACGAGATCGGAGGCACGTCGCGATCCAGCTCCGATCGCCGCGCGACGAGCACCACGATCATGAGCGCGACGAGGCCGCACAGGGCCGCGAGATAGCCCGCCCACCCGCTCAGGCGCACGAGCGGGTAGCTGAGCGCCGCGATTCCGATCCCCACGGTTGCGAGCACGGACGAGAACCGCGGGCTCCGCAGCAGGCCCATGAAGGCCGCCGCCACCTCGTGCGGCTCCGGGCGTGCGGTCATGCCGTGACCGCCTCCGCGCGTTCGGGGTCACGCCACCCGGTCTTGATGGCGATGATGACGAGAAGGGCGAATCCGATCTCGATGATCAGGCGGCTCTCGGCGAGGCTCTGCACGAGCAGCGCCACGAGCAACAGCAGGGGGGCCGCGTTCTCCGGCCGCTGCAGTTCCTCGTGGGCGTAGCGGATGCGGGTGAGCTCGGCGGCCATGCCCCAGCTGCGCACGAGCGCCCCGAGCACGAGCAGCGCGAAGAGCACGATCCCGATGACGCCCACCTGGAGGAACACATCCAGCCACGCGTTGTGGGCCTGCAGGTAGGTGACGCCCTTGATCACCACGAGGTGCTGGAACGGCTCGACCCACGGCACCCAGTAGCTCACCCAGCCCCAGCCCGCCACGGGTCGCTGCACGGCGAGGTCGCCGACGGTCTGCCAGATGTCGAGTCGGTTCGTCAGGTCGCTCGACTTGCCCAGCAGGCCGAGCAGCGTACCGCGCGCGAGGAACGCGCCGATGCCGAGCAGGACAGCGAGCGCCACCCCGCTCGCGAAGACGGTGAGGCGGGCTCTACCGGATGTGCGGCGCACGAGGGCCAGGAATGCCGCGACGAGCAGCACGCCCACGCCGGCCACGATGACGGTCGACGACCGCGTGAGCGCGAGCACGGCGACGGCGACCGCGATCCATGCCCATCCCCACACGGGTGAGCCCTTGCGGGCCGCGAGGCGCAGCACGAAGACGATGAGGGCGAGAAGCGCCAGCATGCCCAGGATGTTGGCGTTGCCGACGATGCCCTGGATACGGCCGCCCTCGAAGAGCAGGTTGCGCGACCAGTAGAAGGCGCGCGGGATCTTCTCGAGCTCGCTGTAGTCGACCCAGAGCGGCAGGACGGGGTGACGCACGAAAGCGGCCACGATGAACTCGAACAGCAACGAGAGCCCGAGCACCCACCGCATCGTGTCGCTGAAGGTCTCGAGCACCTCCTCCCACGTGAAGCACGTCGCCAGGAACATGGCGACGGCTGTCGTGGCCACCGTGAGCACGACGCCGAGAGCTGAGGCCCCCGGGTAGGCCGACCACGCGATCGAGATCGCGGTGAACGCGAGGAAGAGCAGCAGCCAGAACGGCAGGCGCCGGGGGTCGACGCGCTGGCGCACGAGTTCCACGATCGCCAACGTCACGACGAGCGCGGCGAGCGCCCCCCATCCCCACCAGCTCAGCAGGTTGCGCCAGAAGTCGCCCGCGGCGAGCACACCGAAGCTGAGCACGGCGAGCGCGCGCTGGTAGCTCGTCGCGGCCTTCATGCGTTCAGGCTAGCGGGGCGGCACCGCGTCATGGCGACGCCGCCGAGTTCACACGAATGCGGCCTTGCCGGTGAGCGCCCGACCGACGATGAGGGTGTTCATCTCGCGGGTGCCCTCGTACGAGTACAGGGCCTCGGCGTCGTTGAAGAAGCGCGTCACGTCGTAGTCGAGCACGATGCCGTTGCCGCCCATGACCTCGCGGGCTCGTGCGACCGTCTCGCGCATCCGAGCCGTCGCGAACGCCTTGGCGAGGGCCGCGTGCTCGTCCCTCTGGGTGCCCTCGTCGAGCATCTCGGATACGCGCGTGCAGAGCGCCACCGACGCGGTGATGTTGCCCATCATCTCCGCGAGGTGCTGCTGCACGAGCTGGTGGGATGCGATGGGCTTGCCGAACTGCACGCGTTCCTGCGTGTAGGCCAGCGCCGCCTCGTAGGCGCCGACCGCGACGCCGACGGCGGCCCAGGCGACCTCGGCGCGCGTGAGGCGCAACACGGCCGCTGTGTCGCGGAAGGAGTTCGCGTTCTGCAGGCGCAGACTCTCGGGCACCCGTACGTTCTCGAGGGTGATGTCGGCGTTCTGCACGATACGCAGCGCCTGCTTGCGCTCGATCTTGGTGGCGGTGTAGCCCGGGGTCGATGTGGGCACGATGAAGCCCTTGACCTGGCCGTCGGCCGCGTCCTTCGCCCAGATCACCGTGATGTCGCTGAAGGTCGCATTGCCGATCCAGCGCTTCGCGCCGTTCAGCACCCACTCGTCGCCCTCCCGCGTGGCGGTCGTGCGGAGGCCCTGCGCCGAATCCGACCCGGATAGCGGCTCGGTGAGGCCGAAGGCCCCGATCACCGAGCCGTCGGCGAGCTTCGGCAGCCATTCGGTGCGCTGCTCATCCGATCCGCAGACGGCGACGGCACCGAGCGCGAGGCCGTTCTGCACGCCGACATAGGTGGCGATCGAGGCGTCGACCCGCGCGAGCTCGAGCGCGACCCAGCCGCGGTAGACGGCGGAGTTCTCGAACGACTTCGTCTCGTCCCACTGCATCCCGAACGCGGGCTGACGGTGGAAGGCCGGCAGGATCTCGTGCGGGAACTCCGCGCGGTCCCAGTGATCGTTCACGAGAGGCTTGACGTCGGTCTCGAGCCAGGTGCGCAGCCCCGCGAGCGCCTCGCGCTCGGTCTCGGTGAGCTTCGCCTCGAAGCCGTAGAAGTCGCTGGCGAGCGGCGTGAAGGACATACGGGTGACTCCCTTGTTCCGGATGAGGGCATCCGGAGCCTATGGCCGGCCTGCGTCGCCTCCCAAGCCCCTTGGTAGTTTGATCCAATCCGCCCAGCGACAGGAGGCCGCATGTTCGTCGAGATCGCCAATGAGCCGCGCGACTACGCGTGGGGGTCGACGACCGCGATCGCGGAGCTGCTCGGGACGCCGCCGAGTGGCGGCCCGCAGGCGGAGCTCTGGCTGGGGGCGCACCCGGGCTCGCCGGCTCGCGTCGTGGGTGCGCGGGGTGAGGAGCGCACCCTTCTCGATCTGCTCGACGGGCGGCTGCCGTTCCTGCTGAAGGTGCTCGCTGCTGCGGCGCCGCTGTCGCTGCAGGCGCATCCGACTCCCGCGCAGGCCGAGGAGGGCTTCGCACGCGAGAACGCCGCCGGGGTGCCGCTCGACGCGCCGACGCGCAACTACAAGGACGCGTTCCACAAGCCCGAGCTCATCTACGCGCTGTCGGAGCCGTTCCGCGCGCTCTCGGGGTTCCGACCGGCCGCCGAGACGCGCGCCGTGCTCGCCCCCGTCGCCGACGACCCGCGGATCGCCCCGCTCGTCGAGCGCCTCGTCGACGACACCTCGATCGAGGCGGTCTTCGCGTGGCTCATCGGGCGCGGCGACGGCGTGGCCGACCTCGTCGACGCGGTGGTGGAGGCATCCGCGACGGTCGACGGGCCGAGCTGGCAGACCGTGCGCACGCTCGCCGACGCCTACCCCGGGGACCCGGGCATCGTGATCTCGCTGCTGCTGCACACGGTGGAGTTGCACCCGGGCGAGGTGCTCTTCCTGCCCGCGGGCAACATCCACGCCTACCTCGAAGGTCTCGGCATCGAGCTCATGGCCGCGAGCGACAACGTGCTGCGCGGCGGGCTGACCCCCAAGCACGTGGATGTGCCCGAGTTGCTCCGGGTGCTCGACTTCCGCCCGGCCCCCGCCCCGTACCTGGCCCCCCACGAGCCGGAGCCGGGCGTGCGGGTGTTCCGCCCGAACGTGCCCGACTTCGTGCTCACCGTCGTATCGGCGGATGCGGCGGAGCGCGGAGTCGAGGTGGCGCTCGGAGGTGCCGCGATCGTGCTGTGCACGGACGGCACGGTCGCCCTCGAGGGCGGCCCCGCGATCTCGCGCGGCCAGGCGGTGTTCGTGGCCGAGGAGCAGTGGCTCGGCGTCCGCGGCACGGGCACGGTCTTCATCGCCTCGACCGAGCTCGGCGCGAGCTAGGCGGGCAGGCGGCAGACGAGTGCGAACTCGTTGTAGATGAAGATCCGCCCCATCCAGCGGGGGAACGGGAACGAGTAGGCACGCTCGACCTCGAGGCCGAGATCGGCAGCGAGCGCGCGCAGCGCGTCGTGGTCGACGAAGTCGAGGTGCGTCGGGTCGGAGGCGTGCCCGCGCTCCTGGGGGGTGATGAAGAGCACGCGGCCGCCCCGCCGCACGAGCGGCAGGTAGGAACCGAGGACCGCCCGCGCCCGCTCGGCGCTCAGATGCTCGATGAGGTGTGCGGCGAGCAGACCGTCGAAGCTCGCGGGGCGCGTGAGGCGAGCATCGGCGAAGAACTCCGCGTCGGTGTAGGCCTCGCATCCGCGACGGCGCGCCGCCGCCACGAGCGCGGGATTGTGATCGACGCCGACGGAGCCGGGCGGGAGGGAGATCAGGTTGCGCCCGTTGCCGCAGCCGACGTCGAGAGTGCGTCCCAGGTCCCAGCGGCGGATGTTCCAGCGGTAGGGGCGCTGCACGTCGAGCGCCTTCTTCCACCATTTGTTCTGCAGGCGCTCAAGACGACGTGCGTAGTCCTCGCCCTCCGTGCTGGAGAGAGGGGTGGGAGGATCGTCGGCCATCTGTCGATCCTCGCAGATGCGCCGCCCGCGGGTGCGGGGAGACGGGTCAGGGGCGGGATGCCGCCTCGGCTCGTCAGCCGGCCGCGCGGGCCCCGAAGGTCCGCCGGTATGCCGTCGGGGTGGTCTGCATCACCTTGAGGAAGTGGTGGCGCATGACCGCGGCCGTGCCGAAACCGGAGCGCTGCGCGATCTGCTCGAGGCCGTCGTCGGTCTGCTCGAGTTCCTGCTGGGCCCGCAGGATGCGCTGGCGGTTCAGCCAGGCGGCCGGCGTCGTGCCCATCTCCGCACGGAACCGGCGCGCGAAGGTGCGGCCCGACATGAGGGCGCGGCGCGCGAGCTGGTCGACCGTGAGGTCCTGGTCGAGGTTCTCGAGCATCCACTCGATCACGAGGGCGAAGGAGTCGCTGCGGGTCTCGGGCACCGGAGTCGGGATGTACTGCGACTGCCCTCCGTCGCGTTGCGGCGGCACGACCATCCGGCGGGCGATCACGTTGGTCGCGGTCGCGCCGTACTCCTCGCGCACGATGTGCAGGGCCGCGTCGATGCCGGCCGCGGTGCCCGCCCCGGTGACGACCTTGCCATCCTGCACGAACAGCACGTCGGGATCGACGACGGTTCCGGGGAACTCCCGCGCGAGGCGTTCGGTGTGCATCCAGTGGGTCGTCGCGCGGCGTCCCTCGAGCACGCCCGCCTGGGCGAGCACGAAGGCGCCCGAGCACACGCTGAGCACCCAGGCTCCGCGGGCCTCGGCGGCGCGCACCACCTCGAGGTAGCGCTCGTCGACCGGTCCGAGCTGGTGGGCGGGCACCGCGATGAGGTCGGCGTCGGCGGCGATCGACAGATCGCGCTCGATGTTCATCGAGTAGCCGAGGCTCGTCGGCACGGGGCCGGGGTCGGCGGTCGCGATCGCGAAATCGAAACGCGGGCCGCCCATCTCACTGCGGTCGATCCCGAACACCTCGCACACCACGCCGAACTCGAACGGCGCGGTGCCCGGCAGGGCGAGGCAGACGACCTTCTTCAGCATCCGGACTCCTTGGCGGTTTTTCGACGACAGCTAATATCATGCCACCCGCACGAGCTCGTGCGCATCGCATCCTTTGTCGAAAATGCAGGAGCGCCGAAAGCAGATGCCTGTGGATGCGGGTGTGGCCGACGCGACACGCGCGGGTTCTCCTGCATTTTCGACAAAGGATGGCGGCCGGCGGCCGGCGGACGGGCGGGCGGAGCGGCGGGCGGCACCGGCGCTGCCCAGTAGCCTGAAACCATGACGTGGCTCGTGACCGGCGGTGCCGGCTACATCGGCGCGCACGTGGTGCGCGCCCTGCAGGAGGCCGGCCTCGACGCCGTCGTGATCGACAACCTCTCGAGTGGTCGTCGTCGTTTCGTGGCGCCCGACGTGCCCTTCGTGCACGGCAGCATCCTCGACGGCGGCCTCGTCCTCGACACCCTGCGGCGGCACGGCGCCGAGGGTGTCATCCACGTGGCGGGCTTCAAGTACGCGGGCGTCTCGGTCGAGAAGCCGCTGCACACCTACCAGCAGAACGTCGAGGGCACCCGGGTGCTGCTCGCGGCCATGCACGAGGCGGGCGTCGACCGCATCGTGTTCTCATCGTCGGCGGCGGTCTACGGCGACACCGACCAGGACCTCGTGACCGAGGACACCCCGAAGAACCCCACCTCGCCCTACGGGGAGTCGAAGCTCATCGGCGAGTGGCTGCTGCGCGACCAGGGCGTCGCCACGGGCCTCGCCCACACCTCGCTGCGCTATTTCAACGTCGTCGGCTCGGGCTACTCGGATGTCTACGACACGAGCCCGCACAACCTCTTCCCGCTCGTCTTCGACGCCCTCGTCGAGGGGCGCACTCCGCGCATCAACGGCGACGACTACCCCACGCCCGACGGCACCAACGTGCGCGACTACCTCCACGTCGCCGACCTCGCCCTCGCCCACGTGTCGGCGGCCCAGGCGCTGCTCGCCGGCCGCCCGCTCGAGCACGCGTACAACCTCGGCAGCGGCGAGGGTGCATCCGTGCGGCAGATCATGGATGCCGTGGCGCGCGTCACGGGCGTCGACTTCACGCCCGAGATCGCCCCTCGGCGCGCCGGCGATCCCGCGCGCATCGTCGCATCGGGCGAGCTCGCCGCGCGCGACCTCGACTGGCGGATGCGGCACACGCTCGACGAGATGGTCGCGAGCGCGTGGGGGGCACGCACGGCGAGCAGCGAGTCCTGATTGCGGTCAGGGCACTCAGCGGCGCGTCGCGACACGCCCGGGTGCCGCACGAGTACCATTCCGCGACTTGACGCGAGTGAATGACACGAGTGTAATTAGCAGGAACGTGACGGCCGGTGTCGCGAGGGGAGGGCGAAAAATGGGGAACGACTATCGTCCCTCGGTCCCCGAGGACTGGTTCGTCGATCCCGTCCGGCTCGGCATGCCGGGCTTGCGCCCCGCGATCACGGCGGTCGACGACGACAACCCGCTCGCCTGGCAGACCGACGCGTTGTGCGCCCAGACCGACCCCGAGGCGTTCTTCCCCGAGAAGGGCGGCTCGACGCGTGACGCCAAGCGCATCTGCACCGGATGCGCGGTGCGCGCCCAGTGCCTCGAGTACGCCCTCGACAACGACGAGCGCTTCGGCATCTGGGGTGGTCTGAGCGAGCGCGAGCGCCGCAAGCTGCGCCGCGGGCGCACTGCCTGACACCGATCTACTCCCGACGGGGGCGCGTGTCGTGGCGCCTCCCCGGGTGAGCCCCGCCTAGCGTGGACGCGATGCCCAGAGTCACTGCGATCCTCGTCGTCCAAGACGGCGACCGGTGGCTGGACCGAACCCTCGCCGCCCTCGCCAGCCAGACGCGCCGTCCCGACGCGCTCGTCGTCGTAGCCGAGCCGACCACCGACTTCACGCCGGAAGACCTCGAGCGCGCGGGCGTGACCCAGGTGGTCACCGCGACCGGCGGGACCTTCGGCGTGGGGGTGGCCCGCGCGTTGCGTGCTGCACCTCCCGCCGAGGAGGGCGAGGAGTGGCTGTGGCTGTTGCGCGCCGACTCGGCCCCCGAACCGGATGCGCTCGCCGCCCTGCTCGCGGCCGTCGAGGTGGCGCCCTCGGTCGCGGTCGCAGGCCCCAAGCTCGTCGCCCCCGACGATCACGCGCGGCTGCGCTCCTACGGCGTCACGATGTCGGGTCTCGGCGCCACCGTCGTGCTCGTCGACGACGCGCTCGACCAGGCGCAGTTCGATGTCGTGACCGACGTGCTCGCCGTCGCCGTCGACGGCGCCATCGTGCGCCGGGGCGTGTGGCACGCGGTCGACGGGCTCGACCCGGGGCTGCCCTCGGCGGATGCCGGCCTCGATCTGGGTGTGCGCGTGCGGCTCGCGGGTCATCGCGTCGTGCGCGTGCCCGCGGCGCGTGTCGAGCGCGCGCGTCGACCGGAGGACATCGGCCGTCACCGACCCGCATCGGCCCGGGTGCGCCGCCGCATCGCGCGGACCGCGCAGCTGCATCGGCGTTTCGTCTACGCGCCCGCGCTCGCACTGCCCCTGCACTGGCTGAGCCTGCTGCCGCTCGCCGTCATGCGCTCGATCGTGCACCTGCTCGCGAAGCGGCCGGGCGCCGTGCCCGGGGAGGTCGCGGCAGCGTTCCGGGCGGCCTTCGACGGCAGCGTCCCGGGTGCGCGAACGCGCCTGCGGAGGGCGCGTGCCGCCGGCTGGCGCGCGGTCGACCCGTTGCGGATGCGCGGATCCGAGTTGCGCGAACACCGCGCCCACGAGCGCGACCAGGCCGACGATCGCGCAGGCCGCGAGCCCGATCTCGTGCGCGCCTCCTTCCTCGGCGGCGGCATCTGGGTGGTCGCGGCGGCGATCGTCGCCGGTCTCGTGACGTCGTGGCGACTGCTCGGGGCGACCACGCTCGAGGGCGGCGGACTCGCGCCGCTCGCCACCACGGCATCCGAGCTCTGGTCGCGCCTCGGCTGGGGCTGGCGCGAGATCGGCGTCGGCTTCTGGGGCGCGGCCGACCCCGCGACGGCGCTCTGGGCGGTGCTCGGCTCGACCACCTGGTGGAACCCGTCGTACGCGATCGTGTTGCTGTGGATCACCGCGATGCCGTTCGCGGCACTCGGCGCCTGGTGGGCCGCGACCCGCCTCAGCGAGCGCGCATGGCCCCCCGTGGCGGCCGCCGTCCTGTGGATCGCCGCGCCCGCATTCCTCGCCGCGCTCGGCGAGGGTCGCATCGGGGCCGTGCTCGTGCACGTGCTGCTGCCCTGGTTCGCCCTCGCGCTCATCGAGGGCTCACGCTCGTGGAGCGCGTCGGCGGTCGCCTCGCTGCTCTTCCTCGCGATCACCGCCGCAGCTCCCGTGCTCGCACCGGTGCTGCTGCTCGCGGTGATCGCCTGGGCGCTCGCCCGGCCTCGCGGCTTCGCCCGCATCATCGGCGTGCCGATCCCTGCCATCGTGTTCTTCGCGCCGCTCGTGCTCGGGGCGCTACGACGCGGCACCCCCTGGGCGCTGCTCGCCGATCCCGGACTCGTTCAGCCGTACACGCCCACCACCGGCTGGGGGCTGCTCCTGGGTCGGGCGGATGCCGACGTCGCGGGCTGGGACGGCATCCTCGTGGCCCTCGGCATCCCCGCGGGCTGGGGAGGCCCGCTGACGGCGCTGCTGCTCGCGCCGGTCGCCGCCCTCGCGCTTCTCGCACTGTTCTTCCCCGGCGCCCGGCGCTCGATTCCCGCGCTCGCCGTCGCAGCGGGCGGTCTCGCGACCGCGTGGCTCGCGGGCCAGGTGCACGCCACGACCCTCGGAGCGACCGCCACCGGACCGTGGCCCGGGTCTGCGCTCAGCCTGTACTGGCTGGGCCTCGTGGGCGCCGCCGTCGTGGGTCTCGAGGCGATCAGGCGGGCCGCGGTGGGGGTGGGATCGGCGGCCGTGACGGCGGCGATCGTCGCGGTCGTGCCCCTGCTCGGTGCCCTCGTGCTCGGATCGGTTCCCGTGCATCCGGGGGACGGTCGGGTGCTGCCCGCCCTCGCCGACGTCGCCGGAATCCGCGACCCGCACCTCGGCACCCTCGTGCTCACGCCCGAAGCCGACGGCTCCCTCGCGGCCGTGCTGCAGCGCGGCGAAGGGGCGACTCTCGACGACCAGTCGGCTCTCCACGCGGGCCGCACCGCGCTGAACGACGAGGAGCTCGCCCTCGCCCGGCTCGCCGGCAACCTCGCATCCCGTGGCGGATACGACCCCGTCGCCGAGCTGCAGCGATTCCAGATCGGATTCGTGCTCGTCGCCCCCGCCGACCGCGACCATCCGGAGGCCGTGGCCGTGCGGGAGCGCGCGGTCGCCTCCCTCGACGCGGCACCGCAGTTCGCGAGCGCGAGCGAGAGCGGCTATGGCTCCCTCTGGGTGTTCGCCGGCCTCGAGCGCGCGGCCGACCACTCGCACGCGCGCGGTGGCTACGGCTACGGCGTTCTCGCGGTGCAGGCGACCGTCGTGCTCATCGCTCTCCTGCTGGCGATCCCCACCCGCCGCCGCCGCCGTGTCGTGCAGACGCAATCGTCGCTCGACGAACCGGCGGCCACGACCTTCGACGAGGACAGCGATGGTTGACGACGAGCGCCCGGAGCCCACGCCCGCGCCGGATCCGGCCGCCGAGGCGCCGCCCGAGCGCGCGCTCGAGGCGGATGCGTCGCCCGACAGCGGATCCTCTGACAGCGCACCGGCCACCGAGGCTCCGGCCGTCGAGGCACCGCTCGCCGATGCCCCCGCCCCCGATGCCCCCGCCTCCCCCGAGGGCACCGGCCCCGGTCTCGGCCACACCGTGACCGTCATCTCGCTGCGAGTGGTCCGCGGTCTCGCGGGCATGGCCGTCGCGGCTGCCGTTATCGCCGCCGTCGGACTGGTTCCCCTGCCGAGCGCCGGGATCACCCCGCTCGGCACGACCGTCGAGCCCGAGCCCGCCGACCTCCTCGCGCTCTGCCCGGGCGCCGCCCTGCGCCTCGGAGATGAGACGGGCGCGAACGCCGGACAGCCGTTCGCCGTGGGGCGACCCGAGCTCAGCATCGCATCCGAGGGCACCCCCACCCGCACGCCGCTCGCGACGAGCGATGCCGACAGCGGAGGAGGCGACAGCGCGCCGACCCTGCTGCGACTCGCGCCCGCCGACGGCGCCGTGCTCGCCGCCGCTCAAACACAGGATCTCGCGGGCGAACGCGGCCTGCGGGGTCTCGCGGTCGCCGGGTGCGCGGAACCGACCAGCTCGGCCTGGCTCGTGGGCGGCGCCACGACAGTCGGGCGCACGACGCTGCTGCTGCTGGCCAACCCCACCTCCGTGGAGGCCGAGGTGGAGGTCACCATGTGGGGCGAGTCGGGGCCCGTCACCGCACCCGGGATGAAGGGCATCGCCGTGCCTGCGAACGGCCAGCGCGTGCTCGCGCTCTCGGGGTTCGCTCCCGACCTCGCCTCGCCCATGGTGCATGTCGAGGCTCGCGGCGGCCAGATCGTGGCGGCCCTGCAGACATCGGTGACCCGGGTGCTCGATCCGGGCGGCATCGACCTCGTCTCGGCGGGCGCCGCACCGGCGCGCGAGCTCGTGATCCCCGCGGTGCGCATCGCGGACTCCGTCGGGGTCGCGAGCTCGCTGGGACTCGAAGGCTACGAGGACCTCGAGGCGGCGGTGCGCGTCGGCAACCCCGGCGAGACCACGGTCTTCGTCGAGGTCAGCGTGACGCCGACCGCGGACCAGGGCACCGCGACCTCGTTCCAGATCCAGGTGCCGGCGGGCCAGGTGGTCGACACCGCGCTATCGTCGGCGCTCGATCTGGGCGCCGAACCCTTCGCCGACGGCAGCTACACGGTCACCCTCCGGGCCGAGGCGCCCGTCGTCGCGGCAGTCCGCGCATCGACCACGCCGGCGCCCACGACCGACGCCGACGGTGACATCCGGCCTGGTGGTGCCGACCTGGCCTGGTTCGCCTCGGCTTCCCCGCTCTCGGGCGACGTCGCGATCGCGGTGGCGGATGCGGCCGGACCCGTTCTCGTCGCGGCCGCCTCGGATGGTGTCGCGCACACCCTCACGCTCACGCCCCTGGATGGGGGAGCCGCGATCACCCTCGAGGTGCCCGGCTCGGGATCCGCCGCCGTCGCGCTCGAGCGCGGCGCGGGCTACCTGCTGAGCGGAACTCGTGGCGTAGCCGTCGGCGTGAGCTTCGCGGGGCAGGGCGAACTGGGCGGTTATCCGATCGAGTCGCCACGGGCGGCCGACAGCCCGCTCGTCATCCGCCCCTGACCGGCAGCCTCAGAAGTGCCGGTAGCGTTCCGGCGCGATGTCCCACGGGTCCTTGCCGAGCAGTTCGGCGACCGCGCGGAACACGCAGCTCTCGATGTAGGAGCGCCGGTGCCAGTCGTCGTCGCGGTGCAGGATCGCGAGACGCTGGATCGGCACGCGGTAGAGCACGACGCGCCGGCTGCGCCGGTCGGTGCGCCACCTGTCGACGCCGTCCGGGCCGGGCTCACCCGGCGGGAACGCCGCGACATCGATGCGCACGCCCGCGAGATCCTCGGGCCACAACGAGCGCACGTACTCGACGGCGGATGCCACGCAGGCGTCGAAGAAGTCGATGCGCGTGCGCAGCATCGGCAGGTGCGGGCCCGTCACAGCCGAGCGCATCCCGCGGCCGTGACGGTCGCGGTAGCCGAGCCTCGCGGAAGCGCGGGGCGCTGATCGGGGCATGTCCGTCAGTCTAGGCGCCCCCATCGGCGTAGGCTCGGGGCGATGAGCGCGCGACCGTGCAGCAAGGTGGCCTGCGGCAGGGACGCCGTGGCCACGCTCACGTACGACTACGCGGATGCCATGGCCGTGCTCGGTCCTCTCGCGATCCGCCGCGAACCGCACAGCTACGACCTGTGCGAGCGGCACGCGGAGCGGCTCTCGGCGCCCCAGGGGTGGCAGATCGTGCGCCACGTCATGCCGAGCGGCGCGATGTCGGCAGACGAGTACAGCGCGACGGGTGAGCTACAGTCGTAGACCGTGACCGCTGATCTCTCCGCCTTCGTCAAGACCTACGACGTGCGTGGCCTCGTCGGCACCGAGCTGACCGCGGAGGCCGTGGAGGCGCTCGCGGCAGGCTTCGTCGACGAGCTCGACGCGGCGGGCCAGACGGTCGTCGTCGGTCACGACATGCGCGACTCCAGCCCCGAGTTCGCGGCCGCATTCGAGCGCGGGGCGTCGGCCCGCGGGGCCGATGTCGTCAACATCGGGTTGTGCTCGACCGACGAGACCTACTTCGCATCCGGATGGCTCGATGCGCCGGCCGCGATGTTCACCGCGAGCCACAACCCGGCCCGCTACAACGGCATCAAGTTCAGCCGTGCGGGTGCTCAGGGCATCTCGCTCGCCACCGGCCTCGCCGCGATCCGCGATCGGGCGCAGGACTACCTTGCGGCCGGATCCGTGCCGAGCGTGGCGACGCCGGGCAGCATCAGCCGACGCGACGTGCTCGCCGATTACGCGGCCCACCTGCGCTCGCTCGTCGACCTCTCGAGCGTCCGACCGCTCAAGATCGTCGTGGATGCCGGCAACGGCATGGGCGGGCTCACCGTGCCCGCGGTGCTCGGCACGGCTGCGGGCCTGCCCGCGCTCCCGCTCGAGATCGTGCCGCTCTACTTCGAGCTCGACGGCACCTTCCCCAACCACGAGGCGAACCCGCTCGAGCCCGCCAACCTCCGCGACCTGCAGGCGGCCGTCGTGGCCCACGGCGCCGACCTCGGCCTCGCCTTCGACGGCGACGCCGACCGCTGCTTCGTGGTCGACGAGACCGGCGCGCCGGTGAGCCCCAGCGCAGTCGCCGCGATCGTCGCACAACGCGAGGTGGCGCGCGTGCGGGCCGCAGGCGAGACCGGGCCCGTGTACGTGATCCACAACCTCATCACCTCGCGCTACGTCGCCGAGGCGATCGAGGCATCCGGTGCGGTCCCGGTGCGCACGCAGGTCGGCCACTCGCTCATCAAGGACCGGATGCGGGAGACGGGCGCCGTCTTCGGCGGCGAGCACTCGGCGCACTACTACTTCCGCGACTTCTGGGGTGCCGACAACGGCATGCTCGCGGCCATGCACCTGCTCGCCGAGTTCGGGGCGCAGGACGCGGCGCTCTCGCAGTTCGCGGCGTCGTACGACCCCTACGCGCTCTCGGGCGAGATCAACTCGACCGTGGCCGACGTGCCCGCGGCGTACACGCGCATCGTGGACGCCTTCACGGGGCGCGGCGAGTTCGACGAACTCGATGGGCTCACCGTCGTCGGCGCCCCCGACCAGGGATTCTGGTGGTTCAACGTGCGCCCCTCCAACACCGAGCCGCTGCTGCGGCTCAACGTGGAGGCCGCCACCGAGCCCCAGATGGCGCGCATCCGCGACGAGGTGCTGGCCCTCATCCGCTCGTAGGCACCGACGTCACACTCAGCAGGCCCTGCGACAATGGGGGCATGAGCATCGCCACCGCCGCGACCACCCTTCCGTTCAAGGTCGCCGACCTCTCGCTCGCTGAAGCGGGACGTCACCAGATCCGCCTCGCCGAGAACGAGATGCCCGGCCTCATGGCTCTGCGCGAGGAGTACGGCCCGACGCAGCCGCTCGCCGGCGCCCGTATCGCCGGCTCGCTGCACATGACCGTGCAGACCGCGGTGCTCATCGAGACGCTCGTCGCGCTCGGCGCCCAGGTGCGCTGGGCCAGCTGCAACATCTTCTCGACCCAGGACGAGGCGGCCGCCGCCGTCGTCGTGGGTCCCGCGGGAACGGTCGAGAGCCCCGTCGGCGTGCCCGTCTTCGCGTGGAAGGGCGAGACGCTCGAGGAGTACTGGTGGGCGACCTCGCGCATCTTCGACTGGTCGGCCGAGGCCGCAGCGGAGGGCGCCGACTGGACCGGTCCCAACCTCATCCTCGACGACGGAGGCGACGCGACGCTGCTCGTGCACACCGGCCGTGAGTACGAGCTCGCGGGCGCGGTGCCCGAGACCCCCGCGGACGCCAGCCACGAATGGAGCGTCGTGCTCGACACCTTGCGCGCCTCGCTCGCGCAGGATCCGCAGCGGTGGACGCGGATCGCCTCCGACATCCAGGGCGTCACCGAGGAGACGACGACCGGCGTGCACCGCCTCTACGAGCTGCACCGCGACGGCCGGCTGCTGTTCCCGGCCATCAACGTCAACGACTCGGTCACGAAGTCGAAGTTCGACAACAAGTACGGCATCCGGCACTCGCTGCCCGACGGGCTCAACCGCGCCACCGACATGCTCATGGGCGGCAAGGTCGCGTTCGTCTGCGGCTACGGGGATGTCGGCAAGGGCTCCGCGGAGGCCCTGCGCGGGCAGGGCGCGCGCGTGATCGTCTCGGAGGTCGACCCGATCAACGCGCTGCAGGCTGCGATGGACGGCTTCCAGGTGGCCAAGCTCGAGAGCGTGATCGGCGAGGTCGACTTCGTCATCACCACGACCGGCAACAAGGACGTCGTGACGCTCGAGCACATCCTGAACATGAAGCACCTCGCCGTGGTGGCGAACGTCGGCCACTTCGACAACGAGATCGACATGGCCGGCCTCGAGGCGCTGCCGGGTGCCGAGCGCGTCGAGATCAAGCCCCAGGTGCACGAGTGGCGGCTGCCCAACGGGCGCAGCGTGCTCGTGCTCTCCGAGGGCCGCCTCATGAACCTCGGCAACGCCACCGGCCACCCGAGCTTCGTCATGAGCAACTCGTTCAGCAACCAGGTGCTCGCCCAGCTCGAGCTGTGGGTGAACCGCGATGCCTACGAGACGCGCGTGTACGTGCTGCCGAAGGTGCTCGACGAGAAGGTCGCGCGGCTGCACCTCGCCGCGCTCGGCGTGGAGCTCACCGAACTCACGCCCGAGCAGGCGTCGTACATCGGCGTGCCGGTCGAGGGGCCCTACAAGGTGGAGCACTACCGGTACTGACGGCCTCCGTCTGCGAGGTGGATTCGCGCGGCGTGGGCCGCGGTTAGCCCACCTGTGCTCCGCGCACCGACGTGAGATTGGTCATGAGGGGCTCGTAGTGGGTGATCACCGAGGCGAGGTAGGCGTCCATGTCGCCCGCCTCGGCGGCCTCGAGGATGCTGCGGTGCGCTTCGGCCGTGACGGCGAGATCGGCGGGGAGCATCACATCGAGGCGCGGCAGCACGGCAGTGTGGATGTCCCAGAATGCGGCGACGAGCTGGCCGATGAGCGCGTTGTCCACCTTCGCGAGAAGTTCGGTGTGGAAGGCGCGATCCTGTTCGGCGAAGGACTTCCCGGCGGCGGCGCGCTCCACCATCTCGTCGACGAGCTGGTGCAGTCGAGCGTTCGTGCTGCCGGCGAGGCTCTCCACAGTCTGCGGAGCCACGGCGATGTCGAGGGCCTGGCGCACTTCGACGATCTCTCTCAGCGCCTGCAGGTCGTCGCCGGGGATGAGGGCGCCCCGGAAGACCAGGGTCTCCACGAGGGCATCCAGCGAGATCGACCCGACGAACGTTCCGTATCCGTGGCGAACCTCCACGAGCCCGAGCGTCGAGAGCGTGCGGATCGCCTCGCGAATGCTCGAGCGCGAGACGCCGAGCATGGCGCAGAGCTCGGCCTCGGTGGGCAGGCTGTCGCCGGGTTTGAGCCGCTCGGCCAGGATCAGTTCCTTGATCTGATCCACGGCGGTCGCTCGTCGAGATGGATGGACGGGGTGCATAGAACTCATTCTGTCGGCCGGAGTGGACACGCGGGAACGATCCCCGTTTCTCATGCGCTTGACCCTTTCCCTGTCACGCATCTAAGGTACAACAACAGACATCAGTTCTCTTCACCAAGGAGCATCAATGAAGATCCCACTCCAGGCACCGAGACCCCAGCGCCGAACCCTCGTTACGATCGCGGCGGCGGCCGCAGTGTCGCTCGTCCTCGGCGCATGTTCGGGGCCGAGCTCCCCGGTGGAACCCAGCGGTGCCGCGACCGATCCCGACGCGATCATCGAAGCGGGCATCTCCTACGCGCTCTCGGGTGCGTTCGACCCGATGCTGACGACGGACGCCGTGACCCTGAGTGCCAACTGGCACACCATGGAGGGCCTCACCGAGCTGGACCCGGCCACTCGTGAGGTCTATGCCGCGTTGGGCAAGGACCTTCCCGCGAAGGTCGACGACCTGACCTGGTCCGTCGACCTCCGTGACGGCGCGCTGTTCCACAACGGCGATCCCGTGACAATCGACGATGTGCTGTTCAGCTTCGAACGCGTTCTCGACCCGGCCAACCTGTCGCTCTACGCGGGCTTCATCGATTTCATCGACGAGGTCGAGGCGGAGGATGAGGACACGGTCGTCTTCCACCTCGCGTACCCGTTCAGTCTCGTTCCCGAGCGCCTCTCCGTCGTCAAGATCGTGCCGCAGAAGGTCGTCGAGGCGGACTACGCCGCCTTCGACGCGCTGCCCATCGGCACGGGACCGTACCGCATCACCTCGGCCGTGCCGGAAGACCGCCTCACCTTCGAGCGCTTCGACGACTACAACGGGCCGCGCCCGGCACAGGCGGCGGGCATGACCTGGTACCTCCTGGGCGATCCTGCCGCGCGGGTGACCGCACTGAGCTCGGGCACCGTTCAGGCCATCGAGGACATCCCCTACATCGACATCCCCATGCTCGAGCAGGAGCTGATGGTCGAGTCGGTGCAGGCGTTCGGTCTGCTGTTCATGATGTTCAACACCGACAAGAAGCCCTTCGACGACCCGCGGGTGCGGCAAGCCTTCTTCTACGCGCTGAACATGGACCGGATCATCAGCACGGGCTTGCTCGGCAACGCGAAGGCCGCTACCAGCTTCCTTCCGGAGAGCCACCCGAACTACCACGAGGCCTCGACCGTCTACAGCTACGACCCTGACAAGGCGCGCCAGCTGTTGCGCGAGGCCGGCGCCGAAGGCATCGACTTCGAACTGTGGTCCGTCGCGGTGGGCTGGGTGGCCGACATCGCGCCTCTCATCAAGGAAGACCTCGACGCAGTGGGTGTCAACGCGAAACTCAATATCGCATCCGGCCTCTACGCCAAGGTCGACGCGGGTGAGATGGACGTCATGATCGCCCCCGGTGACCCCTCGGTGTTCGGCGACGACCCCGACGTGCTCATGCGCTGGTGGTACGGCGACAACGTGTGGTCGCAGAGCCGCTACCGCTGGAACGACACCCCGGAGTTCGCGGAGCTCTCGAAGCTGCTCGACGCTGCGGTGCGCGAGACGGGTGACGAGCAGCAGAAGACCTGGAACCAGGCCTTCGACCTGATCTCGGACGAGGTCCCGCTGTACCCGCTGTTCCACCGGCAGCTTCCGACCGGGTGGGACGCGGACCGACTCGTCGGGTTCAAGCCCATTCCGATGCCGGGTCTCTCCTTCCTCGACGTCGGCGTGGCCGAGAAGTAGTCGCTGTTCCATCGCGAGGGGGCTCCGGCCGACCGGAGTCCCCTCGCCTCAGTTCTGCCACCGCGCCAAGGGAGTTCGCGTGACCATCGTTCTACGAGTGATCGGACGGAGGCTGCTGCAGTTCCCCGTGATGGTGCTCGGCATCACCTTCCTCGTGTTCGTCGTGATGTCGTTCTCGACAGTCGATCCCGCGATCAACGCGCTCGGGGAAGGGGCAAGTCTCGAGGCACGAGAGAAGTACCGGGAGAAGCACGGCCTGAACGACCCGCTGCTCGTGCGCTACCTGAACTTCCTCGCTGGTCTGTTGTTGCGTGGCGACCTCGGCGTGTTCAGTGCGCGCCAGATCTCGGTTGCGGACGCGGTGGGTCGGGCCTTCCCGATCACCCTGCAGCTCACCTTGCTCGCTCTGGTCATCGCGGCGGTGGGCGCGCTCATCCTGGGCGTGCTCGCCGCTCTCTACCGCGACGGGTGGCCGGACCACGTCATCCGCATCATCTCGATCGTCGCGCTCGGGACTCCGTCGTTCTGGCTCGCGGTGCTGTTGATCCAGAGCTTCACCCTGGGCCTCAAGTGCCTGCCGGGCAGCGGGGAGCTTCCGAGCTTCATCGACGATCCGGGGGGCTATCTCGCACGCATGTGCCTTCCCGCCGTGGCGCTCGCCGTGCCCGTGATCGGACAGTTGACACGCGTGATCCGTACGGCGATGGCCGAAGAACTCGATCGCGACTACGTGCGAACGGCTGTCGGAGCCGGCATCCCGCTCCCCGTCGTCGTGGGTCGCAACGTGCTGCGCAACGCGCTCATCACGCCGATCACCGTGCTGGGGTTGCGCATCGGCTATCTCCTGAGCGGCGCGATCGTCATCGAGGTCATCTTCGCGTTGCCGGGGATGGGAACCCTCATCCTCAACGGGGTCACGAGCAACGAACCGAATCTTGTGCAGGGCGCGACGCTCACCGTTGCGCTCACCTTCGTGATCATCAACACCGCGGTCGACCTGCTCTACGTGCTCGTCAACCCGAGAATTCGGACGGTCTGACATGCGCAGGTCACTCACTCGACGCCTGACGGTTCCGGGGCTGCGCTTGGGCCGCCTCCCGATCGCATCCCGGATCGCGATGGGAGTTCTGCTGCTCTTCGCGCTCACCGCGATCGCGGCGCCGCTCGTGACGATGTTCGACCCGCTCGCCTCCGGCCCTCCCGTGCAGCCGCCGAGTTCGACGCACTGGTTCGGAACGGACCGCCAGGGCCGCGACATCTTCGCACGAGTCGCCTACGGCGCGCGGTTCTCGCTCACCATCGGTCTCGCGGCGACGGCGATCGCCCTCGCGGCGGCCGCGGTGCTCGGCTCGATCGCCGCCACCGCGCGCAAGTGGGTGTCCGAACTGCTCTTGCGGGTGCTCGACATCATCATGTCGTTCCCGGGCATCGCCCTCGCGGCCGTCTTCGTCTCGGTGTTCGGTCGCTCCCTGCACGTGCTCGTGCTGATCATCGCGTTCCTCTATGTTCCGCAGCTCACGCGGGTCGTGCGCGCCAACATCCTGGCGCAGTACGGGGAGGACTACGTTGCGGCGACCCGCGTCATCGGTGCGAGCACGTCGTGGATCCTCGTCAAACACGTCGCGCGCAACTGCATCGCACCCATCATGGTGTTCACCACGGTGCTCGTGGCCGACGCGATCATCCTGGAGGCCTCGCTCTCCTTCATCCAGGCGGGCGTGCCCGACCCCGACCCTTCCTGGGGAAACGTAATCGCGGCGGGACGCGGCCTGGTGATGAGCGGGTACTGGTGGGCGACCTTCTTCCCCGGGGCGGCGATCATGCTCACCGTGCTCGCGCTCAACATCCTCTCCGAGGGCATGACCGATGCGATGGTCGCCCCGAAGTCGGCCCGGCGCGCCCTCCCGTCGTCGGGTCGCGCCGAGACCGATGATGCACTCGCCCTCGGTTCCCGTGGCACGGCGTCGGATGCTGCTGTCGCGGCCGATGAGTCACTGGAGGTGATCACCATCGATGAGCGACTGGCCGAACTCCGCGCCTCGGAGGAAGCGCGCTCGGATCGTCTCCGCTTCGTGGGCGATCCGACCCCGTTGCTGGAGGTGAAGAACCTCTCGATCCGATTCCCTGAGCAGCACGGCGACGTCGACGTGGTGGATTCGGTGTCGTTCTCTGTGCGCCGCGGCGAGACCATGGCACTCGTCGGCGAATCCGGGTGCGGCAAATCGCTCACCTCGCTCGCCATCATGGGTCTTCTGCCGCGTGCGGCCCGCGTGAGTGGCGAGATCCTCTACGCCGGGAGGAACCTGCTCGAGCTCGATACCGCGGAGCGCAATGCACTTCGCGGGCACGAGATGGCGATGGTCTATCAGGACGCGCTGAGCTCGCTCAACCCGTCGATGCTCGTGCGCTCGCAGCTGCGGCAGCTCACACGTCGCGGTGGAACTCGCACCGCCGAGGAACTGCTCGAGCTCGTCGGACTGGATCCGAGCCGCACGCTGCGTAGCTATCCGCACGAGCTCTCAGGTGGCCAACGACAGCGTGTGCTCATCGCCATGGCCCTCACCCGCAACCCTCGGCTCATCGTCGCCGACGAGCCCACCACGGCCCTCGATGTCACCGTGCAAGAGCAGGTCGTGGAGTTGCTGAACGAGTTGCGCGACTCGCTCGGGTTCGCGATGGTGTTCGTGAGTCATGACCTCGCACTCGTCTCGCGGCTCGCCCACAGCGCGACGGTCATGTACGCGGGCCAGATCGTCGAGCAAGGGCCGACCGCCGGCCTGCTCAGCCGGCCCATGCATGAGTACACACAGGGGTTGCTGGGTTCGGTGCTCTCCATCGAATCCGGGTCGTCGCGTCTGCACCAGATCGCGGGCACCGTGCCCGCGCCGCGGGACTTCCCGCCCGGCGACCGTTTCGCGCCCCGCTCCGCGCACCCCGAGCGCGGGCTCCATCGCCGTCCCGTCATGCGGCGGGTCGACGCCGACCACATCTATGCCGCTCACGATGAGCCCACGAAGGCGGGGAGTTGAGATGACCGTACCGAACGCCCGTGAACACTCGGCGACCGACGTCGAGCTCAGCCCCCCGGTCATCGAGTTGCGGGACGTGCACGTGGTCTACCGCGCACGAACCGGCAAGCTCTTCCGGCCCGACAAGGTGTCCGCGGTGCGCGGAGTGAGCATGGCGATCCGGCGCGGGGAGACCTTGGGCATCGTCGGGGAGTCAGGATGCGGCAAGTCGACCACCGCGCGGATGCTCGTCGGATTGGAGACCCCCACCTCGGGTGAAACACGCTTCAACGGGCGGCGCATGACCTCGTCGTCGGCGTCGATGCGTCGCAAGATCGGTCGCGATGTCGCAGTGGTGTTCCAGGATCCGGCGACCGCGCTCAACGCGCGCATGTCGGTCGCCGACGCCCTGCGTGACCCCCTCGATGTGCATCGCATCGGCGACAGGCGATCGCGCGAGGCGCGTGTGCGCGAACTCGTGCACATGGTCGGTCTGCCGACTTCGGCGCTCGACGTGCTTCCCACACAGCTCTCGGGCGGTCAGCGCCAGCGCGTCGCGATCGCACGCGCTCTCGCCCTCGAGCCCGATGTCGTGGTGGCTGATGAACCCACCTCGGCCCTCGACGTCTCGGTGCGCGCCCAGATCCTCAACCTCCTCATGGACCTGAAGGCGGAACTCGGGCTCGGCATGGTGTTCATCTCCCACGACATCCAGACCGTGCGATACGTCTCCGACAGGATCGCGGTGATGTACGGGGGCCGGATCGTGGAGGAGGGGACGACCGACCAGGTCTTCCGAGCCCCGACCGATCCCTACACCAAGACATTGCTCTCGGCCGTGCCCTCCCTGCTCTGATGGCAGGATCACGTCAACTCTCACCAGGAAGCCGCTCGATGCACCTCAAGGACTACCTCGACTCTCTCGCCGCAGACCTCACCGCGGCGCCCTTGCCCGGATTCACTGACGAGGTCGAGCTCGCGCGCTGGCAGCGGGAGCGCCGCGACCTCCTGCGGCGTGCGTGGAACCTCCCCGAGTTCGACGCGCGGACGCCGCCGTCGGTCCTCACCGCGCAGGTGACCGAGGCCGACGGGTATCGCATCGAACGACTCGCATTCGAAGCGGAGCCGGGATTCGTCGTCACCGCCAACATCTATGTGCCGCACGGTCTCGCGGAGCCGGCTCCCGCGATTCTCTACCTCTGCGGCCACTCTCCCGAGCAGAAGCTGCGCTATCAGGAGCACGTGCGTCGCTTCGCGCAACTCGGTTTCGTGGCCATGGTCGTCGACACCATTCAGCACGGGGAGATCCCCGGTTCGCATCATGGCCTGTGGGATCTGGGGCGGTTCTCGTGGGTGAGCCGCGGATACTCGCCCGTCGCCTCCGAAGCGTGGAGCGCGCTGCGCGCCATCGATCTGCTGTGCGCGCGCGTCGACGTCGACGCCACGCGCATCGGTGTCACCGGAATCTCGGGTGGCGGTGCGGTCACCTGGTGGGTGGCCGCGCTCGACGAGCGCGTCGCGGCGATCGCCAGCTCCTCCGGCACGGGCACCGAGCAGTCGCACCTTGCCGAACACACCCTTGACATGCACTGCGACTGCTTCTTCCCCAACAACCCCTACGGGTGGCCGCTTCTGGACACCTATCTGCTCGTCGCTCCGAGGCCCGTGCTCATCGTCGCCGCGGGCCATGACCACGTGTTCACGACGGACTCGGTCGCGCTCGTCCGTGAGCGGCTCGGGGTGGCCTACGACCGACTCGACCATGCCGATCGGCTCGAGCTGCTCGTCACCGATTCCGACCACCGGTACACACCCGAGTCTCGGCGCACCATCTTCGCGTGGATGCTCACCCACGTAGCAGGCGTTCCCACACGACCCGACGACGTCGACGACCTCGACGGCGTGCGGCACGCAGCCGAGGAACTCCTCGTGCTCACGGAACCCGACGCGGTGTCTGAGCAGACGCGCTTCCTCACCAGCCACCTCGACGAATGGTTCGTCGCGCCCGAGCGCAGCCCGCGCGACGATGCGGCCCTTGCCACCGCGCTCCGCGAGGTGAGTTTCGCGTTCTTCCCCGCGTTCCCGCCGCCCCTCGCCGTGCACGTCGACCACCGTTATCGCCGGAATGATCGCCGCTTCACCGAGTTCAGCTTCGCCTCGGAGGACCCCTGGCGATTGCGCGGCCAGTTGCGATCCGATGCCGACGGCGAGATCCGCGGCCCCGTCGTCGTCGTATTGCGGGATGCTTCCGACGGTCAGCGCCTTGGCGCCCATGCGCTCGCCGAGGCGCGGAATCCAGGCGCAGCCCACGCTGTCGTCGACGTGCGGGGCACGGGCGACACTGCTTGGAACCCCAGCCTGAACTGGCACCTGCGGCGTGCCGCCCGCGTGCTCGGCCGGACGATCGCGGGCATGCAGATCTTCGACGCGTTGCGCGCCGTGGAGGCCGTTCGCGAGCTGTCCGGGGGGTGCGCCGTCGAACTCGCCGCCCAAGGGGATCTCGCCGTCGTCGCCCTCGTGTGCGGCATCCTCGATCCCGGTCTCACCGTCGTCGTACGCGACTCCCCTGCGAGCTTTGCGATGGCGGGCGCGATCGACGGCAGCGACCACATGGTCGAGGTCACCGACATCCTCCGTTTCACCGACATCGCGGACATGACGAGGCGGCTCTCTGCAGCGGGCCGATTCATCGCCCTAGACGGCTGGACTCGCGAACGGTGAACGGCGCCTCCATGGAGCTGGAGTTCGCGCTCGCGCTTGCCGCCGTGCTGGTCGCGGGGGGAATCCAGCGCATCACCGGGATGGGCTTCGCGCTGTGCGCGACACCGCTGCTGGTCATCGTCTACGGACCGCTCGACGGTGTACGCGTCGTCGTGCTGCTCGGCCTCGTGCTCTCCCTGATCATGCTGGTGATCCAGTGGCGAGCGGTCGATGTGCGCACGGCATGGCGACTCAGCTGGCCCGGTGTGGCGGTCTCGCCGTTCGGGGCGCTCGCCGCTGTGCTGCTGCCGGAAGCGGCGCTTCTGCTTCTCGTGGGTGCTGCGGCCGTGGCGAGCCTCGTGGCCGGGAGATCTCGTCGACTCGCGTCGCTCATCTCCGGGCGCGGCGCCTCGATCAAGGCGGGAGCCGCGGCAGGCTTCCTCAACCTCACGAGCGGCCTCTCGGGGCCACCGCTGGTCGGCTACGCGGAGGCCACCCGGATGCCGGTGACCGTGTTCGTGGCGACGGTGCAGGTGGTATTCGTCGTCCTCGACGGGATCACGCTCGCGTGGCGGGGGCTGCCAACGCTTCCCATCGCGGACGTTGTGGGGCTTGGAGCGGTGATGCTCGCGGGTCTCGCGCTCGGCTCGGCCCTCGCGCGTGCGGTGCCGGAACGCCTCGGTCGTCGGCTCATGCTGGCGATTGCGTGGATCGGCACCTTCGCTGTGCTCGTGAAGGGGGTGTTCAGCTTGGTGAGCTGAACGGCGTGCTCCCGTGAGCCTGGCCGACGGCGGCGGCGAACCATTCGGTGAGCGTGGTCGGATGAGTGATGGCCGTGCCGACGACGACCGCATAGGCGCCCCGCTCGATGGCCTCCTTCGCCTGGTCGGGGGAGTGGATCCGTCCTTCCGCGATCACTGGGATTCGAAGCATTGCGACCAGGGCGTCCAGCAGCTCGAAATCTGGACCGTTCGTGGCGGGACGCTCGCCGGTGTAGCCCGCGAGGGTCGTGCCGACGCAGTCGGCGCCGGCCGCAGCGGCCGCGATGCCATCGGGGAACGAGCCGACATCCGCCATGATGAGCGCATCCGTGACGTCGCGGATGCGCGCGATCGTCTCGGCGAGGTCGTACCCGTCGGGACGCGGGCGACGCGTGCCGTCGATGGCGACGATCTCGGCACCGGCTTGTGCGACAGCGCGAGCGTGCGCGACGGTGGGTGTGATGAAGACGTCGGCGTCGCCGTCCTTCCACAGGCCGATCTGAGGCAGCGCCACGTCGCGGTGGATGAGTTCGATGTCGGCGAGGCCTTGGGCCCTGATGCCGACGGCGCCGCCGCGCTCGGCCGCGCGTGCCATGCGCGCCATGGTGCCGGGATCCCGAAGGGGCTCCCCCGGGTAGGCCTGGCACGACACGACAAGGCCCCCGCGGATTCTGTCGAGGGCGTTCACCCTCGGACGCCTTCGAGCTCGAGCGCGACCCGAGCGGCTCCGACGATCGCGGCGTCATCGCCGAGGGAGGCGGGCAGCAGTGGGCAGGCGGCGAGGAGGGGGAGGACGTCGTGGGCGAATCCGTCGGATACCGCCCGCCACCAGATCGGGTGATTCTGCGCGAGGCCGCCGCCGAGCACGACGATCTCGGGGTCGAAGCTGTTCACGAGCCCCCCGATGGCCCTGCCGAGAGCGCGTCCCGCAGTCTCCACGGCTGCACGTGCCCGGGGGTCTCCTCCCGCAGCGAGGGCCGCCACGTCCCGTCCCGTCAGGGCGTCGCCGCGGCCGCCGGCGCGGGCGTAGGCATCAGGCAGGGCGCTGCCCGCCGCTATCGCTTCGAGGTGACCCGTGCGGCCGCACGTGCACGACAGGCCTGTCGCTTCGGGGGACGGAAGATGCCCGACGTGGCCAGCTGCGTGATGTGCACCGGACCAGAGGGTGTCCTCGGAGATCATCGCCCCTCCGATTCCCGTACCAGCGGCGATCATCAGCACGGATCCTGCCTCGCGCGCCGCACCCGTCCACGCCTCGCCGAGCGCGTGAGCGTGCACGTCGTTGACGACCGTGACCTGCAGCCCCAAGGATGCCGCGACGCTGGCGGACACCGTGGTCCCGGTCCACCCGGGCAGCGCCTCGGTCGCCGACAGCACGGTGCCGTCACGGGTGTCGATGACCCCGGCTGCTCCGATACCGACCGCCGTGACGGGAGGCGCGTCGGAGAGGATCTCGCGGGCGAGTTCGACAACGGCAGCGAGCACGGCGACAGCGCCGTCGTGTGCCGGCGTGGGCCGCTCCCGGCGAGTGAGCACTGCCCCATTCCCGTTGACCAAGCCCACGGCGGTCTTGGTGCCGCCGAGGTCGACCCCCAGCACGTGCGTCATCGCTCGAGCAGTCCTGCTCCGGCGACGAGTTCACGGATGCGGTCGACGGCGTCGCCCGACAGCCGTGTGATCGGTCGCGACATGATGTTGCTGTCGAATACTCCGAGCTGCACGAGCGCGGTCTTGAACGCACCGAGTCCCGCGGCTTCCCCGCCGAGATGCTCGGATTGCGTCACGATCTCGAAGAGACCCGCGAGACGCTCCTGCTCGTGCTGGACGAGCTTCCAGTCGCCGGCCTTGGCTGCGTGGAACATGCGCACGTAGCCGGCAGGATCCACGTTTCCGAGTCCGGGGACGACTCCGTCGGCTCCGGCGAGGAGCGCACCGTCGGCCACGACCTCGTGTCCGGTGAAGAGGGTGAGGGGGCTGCCTGCTGCACGGTTCGCCGCCACGAGGCGACGGAAGGCCACATCGTCGCCGCTGGAATCCTTGACTCCCACGATCACTCGATCAAGGCCGAGCCGCACGAGCAGCTCGGCTTCGAGCTTGTGGTGCACGCGCACGGGGACGTCATAGGCGAACAGGGGGAGGGAGGTGCTCTCGGCGATCGCTCGGAAATGCGCGTCGACCTCGGTGGCGTTCGGGAGCGCGTAGAAGGGAGCGGTCGCGACGATCGCCTCGGCACCCGCGTCGGCTGCGATGCGCACGTGGTCGATGACGCGATTGGTGGTCATGTCGTTGACGCCGGCGATCACGGGCACGCGGCCGGCCGTGATCCGAACGGTCTCGACGAGGAGCTCGCGGCGTTGGGCGTCGGTGAGGAACGCGGCTTCGCCGGAGGACCCGAGCACAAAGAGCCCGTGGACGCCGTGATCGATGAGCGACTCGACGAGGCGTTCGAGCGAGAGGATGTCGATCTCGCCGGCCTCCGAGTATGGAGTGAGGATCGGTGGAATCACTCCCGTGAAGGACGTGGCGGTCATGGCGGCTCCCGATTCGTCTATAGATCAGACGTCAGACTAGCAGAAATCGCCATCTGCTCAAGACGGCGGACGCGCTCCGCCTCCGGTGTCAGCGGGAGCCGCGCAGCACGGGGGCCAGGCGGCCGAGCCGCTCGGCCTCGAGCTGCAGGGCCCGTGCCTCGCGGTCGCGGCGGGCGACCGTGACCCCCGCGAGGAACAGTTCCGGCTCGACCGCCGGCAGCGGCGCGACGTAACGGGATACCTCGTGCGCGAGCTGCTGTGCGAGGTAGCCGCGCCGCACCGGGTCGAAGTCGCGTGCCGAGGCGAGGAAGGCGGCGATACGCCGCGCGAGCGGATCGGGCATCCGGGCGACGTCGGCGACCTGCGCCCAGCCCATGAGCTCGAGCGGCATGCCGAAGATGGGCGTCGCCACTCGTGGGGCACGTTCGTACTGCGCGTAGGTGCCGGCGAGGTGATCGCCCAGCCGCTTCGAGCGGGGGGAGAGGATGCCGACGAGCGCCGCGAGACCTCCGAGCGTCAGCAGGAACTCGAGAACGCCCACGAGCGCGCGGATCGCCGCGTGCCGGAAGGCCGCCGCACCGCCGTCGTCACGCACGATGCGCGCCCCCACCGCGAGGCGGCCGAGCGACTTACCGCGCGTGAGCGTCTCGACGACGCACGGCAGCACGACGAAGGCCAGCACGAGGCTCGCGATCGTGAACACGGTCGACCAGGCGGCCTCGAGCTGCAGCTGTCCGGCCGGGATGAAGAAGGCCATGATGAGCACGACGAACGCGAAGATCGAGATCGCGATATCGATGACCGCGCCGCCCGCACGCAGGGCGAAACTCGCAGGTCGCAGGTCGAGAGCGACGGCCTCGCCCGTCAGCAGCGCATCGTCGTCGGCGAGGGTGTCGACCCAGTCCGCGTCGGGATCCGCCGCCATGCGTATCATTCAAGCAGATGGACCTCGACGCCTACGCCGCCGCCCATGGTGCGGAGTGGGATCGGCTCGCCCAGCTGGCCCGCAACCGCCGCCCGAGCGGTCCCGAGGCCGACGAGCTCATCGAGCGCTATCAGACGGGCGCCGCTCAACTCGCGACGATCCGCACCACCGTCGGCGGCTCGGCCCAGGGCGAGCATCTGTCGCTCGCGCTGTGGCGGGCGCGACTGCTGTTCACGGGCGTCCGGCGCAACCCGCTGCGGGCCCTGACCGTGTTCGCGGCGGTGCAGCTGCCGGCGGCGCTGTACCGCATCCGCTGGGTGACCCTCGCCGTCGCGCTCGTGACGGTCGCGATCGCGGCGGCCTATTTCGTGTGGTTGTCGACGGATGCGCGCGCCTTCGCCGCCCTCGGCGTGCCGTCGGATCTCGAGCGCTACGCGAAGGAGGACTTCGTCGGGTACTACTCCGAGTACTCCGAGGCCGGTTTCGCCGCGCAGGTGTGGACCAACAACGCGTGGATCGCGGCGCAGTGCGTCATGTTCGGCATCCTCGGGCTCTGGGTGCCGTACGTCGTCTTCCAGAATGCGCAGGGTCTGGGCGTCTCGGCGGCGGTCATGAACCGCTTCGACCGGCTCGACCAGTTCTTCCTCTACATCGCGCCGCACGGTCAGCTCGAGCTGTACGCGATCTTCCTCGCGGCGGCGGCCGGCCTCATGATCTTCTGGTCGTGGATCGCGCCGGGCGCGCGCACACGCGCCCAGGCGCTCGCGCAAGACGGTCGTGCCTTCTTCACGATCGTCATCGGGATGGTCGTGGCACTGCTGGTGTCGGGCATCATCGAAGGCTTCGTGACGCGGCAGGACTGGCCGTGGCCCATCAAGATCGGCATCGGCACGCTCGCACTCGCGGCGTTCGTCGTCTACCAGTGGGTGATCGGTGCTCGTGCGGTCCGCGCGGGGGAGACCGGTGACCTCGAGGAGTTCGAGTCGGGAACCCGGCGCATCGTCTCGGTGTGACGGGCTCTCCTCATGCGAGAGGCCACCCCACGATCGTCGTGGGGTGGCCTCTCGTCGTGTGACGCGCGCTCCGGCGTGGATCAGGCCTTCGGGCCGCCGAACAGCGGTCGGTAGATCACACCGGCGATGAGCCCGCCCACGAGCGGCGCCACGAGGAACACCCACAGCTGCGCGAGGGCGTCGGGGCCGCCGAGCACGGCCGTGGCGATCGAGCGGGCGGGGTTCACCGAGGAGTTGCTGATCGGGATCATCACGAGGTGCACGAGCGTGAGTGCGAGGCCGATCGCGAGCGGCGCGAAGCCCGCCGTCGTCGAGCCCGCCGCGGTCACCGCGAGGATGATGAGCACGAAGAGCATCGTCGCGATGATCTCGGCGACGATGACCGAGCCCATGCCGAAGCCGAGCGGCGAGTGCTCGCCGAAGCCGTTGGAGACGGCGCCGAAGTCGAGGCTCTTGCCGCTCATGACGCCGAACAGGCCGAAGGTGAGCGTGGCCAGCACACCGCCCACGATCTGCGCCACCCAGTACGGCAGCAGGTCGGCCCAGCGCGAGCGACCCGCGGCGGCGGCACCGATCGTGACGGCCGGGTTGAAGTGGCCTCCCGAGATCGAGCCGACCGCGTAGGCGCCGGTGAGCACGGCCAGGCCCACGGCGAGGGCCACCGGGAGCGCCCCGCCGTTGTCGGGGGTGGCGAAGAACAGTGCGGCGCCGATCACGCCGAAGACGAGCAGGTAGGTGCCGAAGGTCTCAGCGATGAGGCGGCGGGTGAGGGAGGCGGGGACAGGGGTTTCGGTGTCGGCCATGCGTCCATTCCTTTCGTGGCGGTCGGACGCATCCAGGTTAGTCGCGGGGGAGGGGTTTCCCGAGGTGCCGCGCCTGCCTCGGGAGCTCCCGACGTCGCTGAGCCCGGCGGTGCAGACTGGGGGCATGATCTCGACGCGACTGGCCGCCGCGCTGCGCGAGGCGGGCCTGAACTGGACGCCGGCATCCGGGGATGCGTTCCAGCTCGTGGGCGGGGAGTTCGAGGGCGACGTCTTCACGGTGAGCGACATGACGATCGAGGCGCATCACTATCCGACGGGCTCGGTGCTCGGATTCAACGGCACCACCGAGTGGGCCCTCGATTCGGTGGCCCTCGACGACGCGTTGTGGATGCCGCGCGAGGAACAGCTGCGGGAGCTGCTGCACGGCACCTTCCGCAGTCTCGAGCGCGTGCCGCAGGGCGCGGGTGCGAGCTACCGCGTGACGACCGAGCGCGCCGGGGTCGTGTACGTGTTCGAGGCCGACGACGCGACGGAGGCCTACGGCGAGGCGTTGCTCGCCCTCATCCGCTCGGCGGCCCAGTAGGGGGCGAGGGGGAGGCGGCCTAGTCGGAGGGCGGCTCGCCCGCGAGCGCCGCGCGGCTGTTGGGCGGAAGCGGCAGCTCGTCCGCCTCCACCGACTCGCGCTGGGTGAGATAGAGCGCCGAGATGCGGCGGTACGACCGCGTGAGGAAGGCGGCGCCGCCCGCGAGCACCATGACGAGTCCGCCCACGAGGAAGACGAGCGCGATGCCGCGCGCCTCCCCGTCGCCGAGCAGCCATCCGAGGCTGTCGCGCCCCGCAGACGAATCCATGTAGGGGATGATGATGAACTCGGCGATCGGCGCGATGAGGAAGGCCGTGACGGGTGCCGCCGCCGACTCGAAGGCCGCCGCGAAGCCGAACACCCTCCCCTGGGTCTCGAACGGCACGACCTTCTGCACGACGGTCTGCTCGGATGCCTCGATCGCGGGGATGAGGCACATGTACAGCCAGATGCCTCCCGCGTACAGCCACCACCACTCGCGGATCGTGAAGAACGCCCCGATGAGGCCCATCACCATGACGAGCAGCAGCATCGTGCGGATCGGATTGCGGCCGAGCCCGAAGCGCGCCACGACGATGCCGCCGATGATGAATCCGGTCGAGGTGACCCCCAGCACGACGCCCCACCACTCGACCGGGAAGAGCTCGAGGCCGTACGGATCCATGAGGGCCATGTAGAGGCCGCCGACGAGGTTGTTGAACGTCGAGAAGATGATGAGCGCGAAGAGTCCGGTCGCGGCCCGCACCGCGGTGATGCTGCCACGGAGGTCGAGGAGACCGGTGCGGTGGGGGTCGCGGGCGGGCTCGTCCTCGGGGATGCGCAGCATGAGCAGGTGCACGAGCGCGCCCGCGGTCAGCACGAGCGAGATCACGAGTGTCCAGCCCATGCCGAGCAGGCCCACCGAGAGGCCGCTGAAGACACTCGTCACGGTGAAGGCGAGGCCCTGCACGGTGCCGACGAGCCCGTTCGCGTTCGCGTGACGCTCCTCGGGCACGAGCAGCGTGACCGTGGTGGAGAGCGCGATGTTGCGCATGTTCTCGACGACGGCCCCGATGAGGATGATCGCGGTGAAGAACCAGAAGGCGGGCCCGCCGATGTCGACGAGCTGACGTTCCGGGTAGAGCAGGTACAGCCCTCCTGCGATCCCGAAGGCGACGAGGGTGACGACGCCCGCGAAGACCATGACCCGGTGCTTGCGGTGCCGGTCGACGATGGTGCCGAACGTCATCGAGAACAGCGCGACGAGCAGCATGTAGGCACCGCCGATGACGCCCGTGGCGAGCACCGAGCGCGTCTCGAGATAGACCCAGAAGGTCAGGGCGAACCACAAGTAGCTCGTCGTGACGTTGGCGAGGCCGGTGTTGACGAGCACCTGGGTGAAGGTCCGCATCGGCTCAGGATATGTGAACAGTGTCCACATCTGCCAGAGCCGGTGCGGAATCCATCACTCCGATGCGTCGGGGGTGCCAGGCGTGTCGGGGGTGCCAGGCGTGCCGGGCCGCCCGGGCCGCCCGGCGCGGCGCACGAGGAGCACCACGATCGTCAGCGCGATGCCCAGCGCCACCAGCCAGGGAAGCCCGACACCGAGCGCGACCGCGACGGCGCCCCAGAAGGCGACGAAGCCGTTCCAGCCGACCACGACTCCCTCCCAGAAGTTCTTCGGGCCCTCGGGCGGCGGCGCGAGCGCCTCCGAACGCAGCTCGAGGGTGATGGTCGACATGGCCACCCGGTCGGCGAGGGCGCGCTGCTGCGCCTCGAGCGACTCGAGCTCGTTCTGCCGCTCGGCGATCGCCTGCTCGAGCTGAATGAGATCTGCCGTCGTGTCGGCGTCGGCGAGCCACCCGGTGTAGCGGGCGATCGAGGCCCGCAGCGTCGTGATGCGGGTGTCGAGGTCGCGCTGCTGGGTGCCCACGTCGACCGAGCTGAAGTCGGTCTCCTCGACCGTGCCGAGCTCCTTCAACTGGTCGCGGACGTCTTCGACCGCGTCGGCGGGCACCCGGATCGTGAGGGTCGCGCTGCCGGCGTCGCCGCCGCGGGGCGCGTACTCGGTGCGGGCATCGACACGGCCTCCGGCAGCGAGCGTGATCGCGGTGGCCTTCTCGGATGCCGCGAGCGGGTCCTCGGCGGTGATCGTGACGGTTCCGGTGATCACGAGCGCCTGGTCGGGAGAGGCCGCATCCTGCTCGCCCTCGCGCCCGCCTCCGACGTCGACGGCCTGCGGGGCACGATCGGCGGTGGTGCCGCTGTCGGAGGCCCCGCTCGACGAGGAGCCCGCCGAGCATCCGCTCAAGGCGATCCCGGTGACGAGCACCGCGGCGACGATTGCTGTGATTCGGGGAATGTGCCTCATGTCGTCACGCTAGGGGCGGCCCGATGCGAGCACCACCCAACTTTCATCACGATTCGGGCGTCCCCCGGTCACGATTCCGTCACGCCATTCGCGGGGCGACGCTCGTACGGCGCGGCGCGGCGGCTGTCAACCCCGTGTCGCGCCCGTGGCATCCGCGGTGTGATGAGATCACTGGCCCGAACGACGATGCTGGCCCGAAGGAGGACGACATGGGATTCCTGGATGACGCGAAGGACGCCGCCGAAGCGACCGGCAAGAAGGTCGGCGAGTGGGCGGACGACACCAAGGAGCGTGTGAGCGACAAGGTCGACGAGATGCAGGCCGACGCCGAGGTCAAGAAGGCCGAAGCCGACCGTGACCGCGTCCACGCGAAGAACGACTACAAGGAGAAGCTGCGCGAGGACTGAACCTCCGCCGCCGTCCACCCCATGCCCGCTAGCCTCGGGGCATGGGGTGGAATCCGTTTCGGCGTGCACCGCTGCTGCACGTCGCGGAGGACGTGGGGTCGGGGCCCGTCGTGGTCTTCATCCACGGCATCGCGTCGAGCTCCATCACCTGGACCAACGTTGTTCCGCTGCTCGAGGCGAACCACCGGTGCATCGCGATCGACCTGCTCGGGTTCGGCGGCTCGCCCCTGCCCCTCGGCGCGCAGTACACGCTGCCCGAGCACGTGGCAGCACTCGCGCGCACCATCCGCACGCTCCGACTGCGGGAGCCGTTCGTGCTCGTGGGCCACTCGATGGGCGGCCTCATCGCACCGCGTTACGCCGCGCGGCACCCGAGGCGCGTGCGCGGCCTCGTGCTCGTGAGTCCGCCGATCTACACGGCGCCCGACGCCCTCTCGGATGAGCGCGACCGCGTCGTGCAGCAGTTCTACCTGCGCGCCTACCGCTGGCTGCGCGAGAACCGCGAGTTCACCATCCGCAACGGCGGCATCATCGGCGACATGCTCGCGATCCCGCGCGCCATGGACATCAACGAGCGCACCTGGGAGCCGTTCGTGAAGTCGCTCGAGCACACCATCGAGTCGCAGACCTCCATCAGCGACCTCGCTGCCGTGCGCGCGCCCGTCGAGATCGTCTACGGCGACCTCGACGAGTTCAGCTCGCCGGGAGGCATGCGGATCGCGTCGCGGCTGCGCGGCGTCACCGTCACCCGGGTGCGCGGCGCCACCCACCTCATCGGCAAACGGCTCGCGCGCGCCGTCGCCCGCGCCGTCGACGACGTGGAGTCGTGACGCTGGTTTCGAGACGCGCCTGCGGCGCTCCTCGACCAGCTGACGATGCCGCTGGTCGAGGAGCCGCGAAGAGGCGTCTCGAAACCAGCACGTCGTAGGCTCGGAGCATGCAACATCGCACCCTCGGCCGCACCGGCCGCGACGTCTCAGTGATCGGACTCGGAACCTGGCAGCTCGGCGCCGACTGGGGGCAGGTGAGCGAGGCCGACGCCCGCGCCGTGCTCGATGCCAGCCACGCCGCCGGGGTCACGATCTTCGACACCGCCGACGTCTACGGCGACGGCCGCAGCGAGAGCCTCATCGGCGGATGGCTGCGCGACAACCCGGATGCCGCGGTCACCGTGGCCACCAAGATGGGTCGCCGCATGGAGCAGGTCCCTGCGAACTACGTGCTCGCGAACTTCCGCGCGTGGACGGAGCGCAGCCGCCGCAACCTCGGCGTCGACACCCTCGACCTGGTGCAGCTGCACTGCCCGCCGACCGCCGTCTACGTGAGCGACGAGACGTTCGACGCCCTCGACACCCTCGTGGCCGACGGCGCCATCGCGAACTACGGCGTGAGCGTCGAGACGGTCGACCAGGCCCTCACCGCGATCGCGCGACCGCACGTCGCGACGGTGCAGATCATCCTCAACGCCTTCCGCCTGAAGCCGCTCGACGCCGTGCTGCCGGCCGCACAGGAGGCCGGTGTCGGCATCATCGCGCGCGTGCCGCTCGCGAGCGGGCTGCTCTCCGGTCGCTACACGCATGAGACCGCGTTCGCGGCCGACGACCACCGCAGCTTCAACCGGCACGGCGAGGCGTTCGACCAGGGCGAGACCTTCTCCGGCGTCGACTACGACGAGGGTGTCGAGGCGGCGCGCGAGTTCGCCGCGCTCGCGGCGGATGCCGGGCTCAGCCCCGCCGCCGCAGCCCTCGCCTGGGTCGCGCAGCTGCCGGGTGTGTCGACCGTGATCCCGGGCGCGCGCACCGTCGCCCAGGCAGAGTCGAACGCGGCCGCGGGCTCGGTGCCCGACCTCGGCGAGGCGTTCACCGCATCCGTGCGCGAGCTCTACGACCGCCGCTTCCGCGCGGCGATCCACTCCCGCTGGTGAGCCTGGCGCAGCTGGAGCCGTGACCTGGCGGCGGGAGAAACGACTCCCGCCCCGAGGTCGTAGCTCCAGCTGCGCCGGGTGGAGGCACCGGATCAAGGATCAGAACTCCCAAGTCAAGGAGTTCGGGGCTGCCGTGGGTCACATCCGCACCACCAGCCGACCTCAGCAACATCCGGTCCTTGATTCGGGAGCGGAGGTCCTTGACGTGGGCGTTCTGGTCCTTGATTCGGGAGCGGAGGCCGGCGAGGCGGGGCGGGGCGGGGCGGTCAGCGCACGCCGCTCGTCGTCACGAGGCGGGTCCAGGGGCCGGGCGGCACCTCGGATGCCTCCACGAATCGCCAGGAGATGCCCGGCGTGATGCCGTTGAGATCGGGGAAGCCGAGGCAGCCGGTGAGGGCGGGGGAGACGTCGAGGCCCGCGCCCCCGTAGCGCGTGTTGGCGGGACGTGCGTCGTCGGCACCGAAGACGTAGGCCGCGTCGTGGTACTCGCCGGGGCCGGCGTCCTCGATCTGGCCGTAGCAGGTGCGCGTGCCCAGCACGAGCTGCACCCACCGGTTCTTGAGGTAGCTGAAGTCCTGATCGCCCCGGTGCGAGCGGTACGGTTCCTGGCCCGCCCAGGGGATCACCGCATCCCGTTCGGCGAATCCGATGGGATCGTTGATGTCGTCATAGGGCAGGTCGAGATAGAAGGGGTTCTCGCGCGGCGTCATGCTCGTGGGGAAGTAGTCGTTCGCGGCGGTGCGCGCCTCGGTGCCGCAGCCGCCTCCCGCGGTGACGCCGTCGCAGCCGCCGTAGCTCTCGAGCCAGCGCGAGTCGTAGGTCGAGAGCTCCTGGCTGCCGTCAGGCGCATTCGGGTCGAAGATCTCGCCCACCCAGAAGGTCGTCGCCGGGATGCCGGTGTGCCACGGGTAGTTCGACGCGCCGCCCGGCTGCTCCGGAGCGGGGGGTTCGGGTGTCTCGCTCATGGGGGGTGGAGTCGGACCGGGTGACACCCGCGCGGTGGCGGAGGATCTCGGCGTGGGGCTCGGCATGGGTGCGGGACCCGTGCATGCGGCGAGGGCCGCGACCGTCGCACCCAGGGTGACGACGGCCACGGCCCGCGCGCGATGCACGCTCAGGGCTCCACGGGAGCCGGGTCGGCGGGCGGAGCCGGGTCGGCCGGGGGTGCCGGGGGTGCCGGGTCGGCCGGTGGTGCCGGCGGTGCCGGATCGGCCGCGGGTGCCGGATCGGCCGGGGGTGCCGGGTCGGCGGGAGGCGCGGCCTCCGCGGCCGGCGGCTCCTGGGCCGGCGGATCGGCGACAGGGTCGCTCGCCGGCGGGTCGACCGGCGCGAGCTCCGCGGCAGGCGGATCTGCGACCGGTGCGGCGAGCGGTTCGACGGTGCTCTCGGCGGCCGGCGGCTGCGCGTCGATCATCGAGTAATCATCCGTCACGAGGGTGCCCGGGCTGAAGATGTTCAACCCGAAACTGATGCCGGTGTAGCCGAGCGGAATGGCATCCGTGGTCCACACCGCCTGGGTCCAGTCGCTCGCCGGGGCGAACCACGGGCTCGAGGTCCAGTACTCCCACGCGCCCGTCGTGGTGCGCAGGTAGACCGCGAACTGGGTGACGGCGGTGGAGGTGTACCAGCCCGAGAGCACGTACTGGTGGCCGGTGGCGACACTCGGGGCGCAGGCGCCGAGGTCGAGGGCGGGGATGATCTTGCCCTCACCGGAGACGTAGTTCGTGATCGTCACCTGGCTCGCGACGGAACCCGAATGGCCGGGGCTCACGAGCGAGAACGTCGCGTCGTTGTCGCCCCACGGCGCCCGGTACCAGCAGGCGGGGAAGCCGTTCTGCATGATCTCGAGGTCGGGGTTGATCACCGTGTTGCCGTCGGTCGGCGGCGGAACCACGGGACCTGCGACGAGCGGCTTGACCGGCCCGCCCACGACATCCCCGACGGTGCGCACGACGGTGTTGCGCGTCGTGCCGCGATCCTTCAGCCAGTCGGCGAACTGGGTGAGCATGTCGGAGTTGATCGAGAGCGCCTCGCAACTCGTCGTGCAGACGTCGTGGAAGGTGAACTGCAGCCAGCCTCCGCCGTGCTGCTCGGCCGCCGTCACGATGCCCTCCAGGTCGGCGAGCGTCCAATCGAGGTCGAACTGGTCGAGCGCCTGGGTGATCGCGGGTCGTGCGGGGGGCACGCTCTCAGCCCAGTCGCAGAACGTGCACCCGAATCGCGAGCGGATGTCGCCGAGCAGTCGACCGCTGTTGTACCCGCAGTCCATGACCGCCTGGGCGACGGAGTCCGAGACCTCGGCGAACGGGTAGGCGAAGCTGCGCAGGGCGAAGCCCCAGTTGCTGAGCTGCACGCGGTCGTCGCACACCTGGCGGCGCACCTCATCGGTCGGCACGGTCGTGAGGTCGACGTGAGTCACGCTGTGGCCGCCGATCTCGTTGCCGGATGCCGCGAGCTGCTGCAGTTGCGCGAGCGTGAGCTTGCCGGGGGTGCCGATCGTGCCCGAGTTGACGTAGTAGGTGGCGGGCAGGCCGCGCGCGCCGAGGATCGATGCCCCGAGCATCTGACCCGCGTTGCCGTCGTCGAAGGTGAGGCTCACGTAGGTGAGCGGTCCCGTCTTGACGACGGGGTCGGGCGGCGGGGGCGGGTCGGTCGGCCCGGTCGGGTCGGTGGGATCGGTCGGCCCCGTCGGGTCGGTCGGCCCCGTCGGGTCCGTCGGGTCCGTCGGGTTCGTCGGGTTGGTCGGATCCGTCGGGGTCGTCGGAGTGGTGGGCGTCGTCGAACCGGGGTCGGTGGGACCCGTGGGGTTCGTCGGCGTCGTCGAACCGCCGGGGTTGCCGGTGCCCGTCGGCGGCACCACCGGGTCACCCGGCGGGTCTGCTGGCTCCGTCGGCGCCGGGTCGGGCTCCGAGGTGTCGGTCGCCGGGTCCTGCTGCGGCGCGCTCGTCGTCGGCTGCGCGACGGGCGGCGTGTCGGGGCCCCGGAAGATGTGGTTGCCGGCGGCGAAGGAGATCAGCAGTGCGATGACTGCCGCGAAACCTCCCAGGCCGTACAAGCGTCGTCTGGTCATGATGGTCACCTCGATGGAATGGGTTCGGGAGTGGGGGATGATGCGGTGCGACGCGCGCGCGCGGAGGCGCGGAAGGCGCCCCACTCCGGCGAACGGGCGACGCTCGGGTTGTCGAGCGTCGAGGCGACGCTCCAGATGATGCCGTCGATGCCGGTGCGGGGCACGAAGCCGATGAGCTCGCGCGCGAGGGAGTTGTCGGGCACGCGCCGGCGCATGTCCTCGAAGCCGTCGCCGTACGCCTCCTCGTAGGGCACGAGGCGGATGCGACTGCGGCTGCCCGTGATCGTCAGGATGCGGGCGGCGAGCTCGAGGATCGAGATCTCGGTGCCGCCGCCGAGGTTCACCGCGAGGCCGAGCGCTCGGGGCTCCTCGAGGAGACGCACGAACGCGGGCACCACGTCGAACACCGACGAGAAGCACCGCGACTGGCGTCCGTCGCCGAACACGGTGAGCGGCTCCTCGCGCAGGGCCTGCCCCACGAGGTTCGGCACGACCATGCCGTAGCGGCCCGTCTGGCGCGGGCCCACGGTGTTGAACGGCCGTGCGATCACCACGTCGAGCCCGTACTCCTGCCGGTAGGCGTGCGCGAACGACTCGTCGAGGCCTTTCGCCGCGGCGTAGGTCCACCGCGCCACGAGCGGCGAACCGAGGATGCGATCCGCACCCTCGTGCAACGCATCCGCGGTGTTCTTGCCGTAGATCTCGCTCGTCGAGACGACGAGCACGCGGGCACCGTGTTCGACGCACGCGTCGAGCACGTTCTCGGTCCCGTGGAGGTTGACGCGCAGCCCGTCGAGCGGATGCTCGACGATGCGCCTCACCCCCACCGCGGCGGCCAGATGGAACACCCGATCGCTCCCGCTGACCGCCGCGTGGACCACGTCGGGGTCCAAGACCGAGCCGACGCGATATTCGAGCCGCGGATCGTGGATCACGTCGCGGAGGTTGTCGGGTCTGCCGGTCGACTCGTCGTCGAGCACGACGACCTCGTCGCCCTCGTCGAGCAGGAGCTCGACGAGGTGGCTGCCCAGGAATCCGGCCCCGCCGGTGACCGTGCTGCGCATCATGTCACCTCAGGGGGTCACACGCCGCGGAACGGCGAGCTCGCGGTAGCTGGCGTCGAGCACGAGGTGCTGCTCGCCGATCCACGACAGGTCGAGCCCGTGGTGGCGGGTGTGCAGCACGACCAGGTGCGGGTCGAACGCCAGCGGATCCGTCTCGGTGGTGGCCGTGCGACCGTCGAGCAGCCGCGCCGCAGGGCACAGCGGGTCGAGGTAGCCGACGGTCGCGCCCCGGCGTTCGAGTCCATGCATGATCTCGAGCGCGGGCGATTCGCGCAGGTCGGCGACATCCGGCTTGTACGAGACGCCCACCACGAGCACGCGCGATCCGGCGAGGCCGCGGCCGGCATCCGAGAGCACCTGCGCGGCGCGCTCGACCACGCGGGCGGGCCGTGCGGCGATCTCGGTCATCGCCTGGGTGATCATGGGCGCTGCAACCCGGCGTTCGCGTAGCTGCCACAGCAGGTAGTGCGGATCGCACGGGATGCAGTGGCCGCCGACGCCCGGCCCGGGGGTGAAGGCCATGAAGCCGTACGGCTTGGTCGCTGCGGCGTCGATCACCTGGGTGACCGGCACGTCGAGCTCGCGGCAGATGTCGGCCACCTCGTTGGCCAGGGCGATGTTGACCGCTCGGAAGGTGTTCTCGAGCAGCTTCGTCATCTCCGCGGCGGCGAGCGAGTCGACCCGGTGCACGCGTGCCGTGTAGCGGGAGAGCACCGCGGATGCCCGCAGCTCGCAGCTGGGGGTCGCGCCTCCCACGACGCGCGGCACGAGCTCGTGCTCGTAGGAGTCGTTGCCGGGGTCGATCCGTTCGGGGCTGAAGGCGACCGAGATCGACTCGCCCGGCACGAGGCCGCGTTCGGCGAGCGGCTTCACCAGCAGGTCCTCGGTGCAGCCGACGTAGCTCGTGGAGGTGAGCATGAGGATCTGGTCGGGCACGGCGTTCGCCACGACATCCCCGCACGCCGCGCGCAGGATCGTCAGATCCGGCACGAGGTGGTGGTCGACGGGCGTCGGAACGCACACGATGACGGCGGTGGCGCGGGCGAGCAGCGCGGGGTCGCTGCTCATCGTGAAGCCGTCGCCCTGCAACGCCTGGTCGAGCCGGGCCTGGTCGGAAGGCAGCAGGTCGGCGCCGCCGGCCCGGATGCTCGCGATGCGTTGCGGCGAGATCTCGAGGCCCAGCACGCGGGCTCCCGCGTTGTGGTAGGCGAGCGCCGTGGGGAGTCCGACGTAGCCGAGGCCCACGATCGCGATGTCGTAGTCGAGCTGCCGATAGGCGGGGGCGGTGGGAAGCGCCGCTGTCGCGCGGTCGGCGCGAGGGCGGGCTGAGACGCGCGGACGCGTGTCGAGGGACGTCATGGGAGACCTCCAGTGCTGCGCCGCGGGGGCGGCGCGGATCGGGATGGGGGAGGCGTCCGGTCGGGGGGATCGGGTGCCGGTGAGCACACTGTCGACCCCCTCGAAGGGAGGGTCAACGGCGTGGCGGCAGGACTGCGGGCGGGTCTGCGGGCGGGTGCGGTTCCCCGCACCGGCGTGCGGGTTGCCGCCGACGGCGTGCGGATGCGGCACCCGGCGCCGGGGTTAGCGTCGATCCATACCCGATCGAGGAGGGCCCATGGCGGCGTTCGTCGTCACGCTCATCGTCGTCGTCGGCGTGAACACCCTCCTCTGGGTGAGCGCCGGCGTCGTGCGCGTGCTCGCGGCACGGATGCGATCCGGCGCCGCGGGCGCGCGCGCGCGTGTGCCCGAGCCGAACGATGTGGCGATCGTCATCGCGGCGCACAACGAGGAGCTCGTCATCGAGGCGACCATCCGCTCTGCGGCGCGTCAGGTGCCGGCTCGGAACATCTTCGTGGCCTGCGACGGGTGCACCGACCATACCGTCGAGGTCGCGCGGGCGTGCGGGGCGACCGCCCTCGACATCCGGCCGAACCGCGGCAAGGCGGGCGCCATCCGCGCGATCGTGGAGGAGCTGCACCTCGCCGATCGCTTCGAGGTGATGCTGCTGCTGGATGCCGACAGTCAGCTGCACGAGAACTATCTGCGTTCGGGGCTGCCGGAGTTCGCCGACCCGGAGGTGGTCGCGGTCGCGGGGCGCGCCACGACGATCCTCGATCCGCCGCCGCCGACCCTCATGGGCCGCATCCTGGTGGCTTATCGCGAGCGGCTCTACTTGAGCGTGCAGTACCTGCAGAAGTTCGGGCAGGCGTCCCGTCTGCTGAACGCCGTGGCGATCGTGCCGGGCTTCGCGAGCATGTACCGCACGCGCGTGCTTGCCGACATCGACATCGACGCGCCGGGCCTCGCCATCGAGGACTACAACATGACCTTCGAGGTGCACGCCAAGCGTCTCGGTCGGATCGCGTTCCGCCCGGATGCGGCGATCGCGCTCACCCAGGACCCCGACAACCTCACCGACTACCGCAAGCAGATGCGCCGGTGGAGCCTCGGCTTCTGGCAGACGGTGCGGCGCCACGGCGTGCACGCGGGGCGCTTCTGGGCGCTACTGGCGATCTCGATCGGCGAACTCGTGACGAGCAGCGTGTTCATGGTGCTCGCCGCGCCGATCGTGCTCGTGAGCGTCGGCGCGACGGCGCTCGCGGCATCCGGCGCCGACCCGAGCGGGGTGAGTGCGGGCATCGCGGGCGTCATCCCGCCGCTCGCGGTGATCGCGGGCGTGCTGGTTCCCGACTATCTGCTCTCGGTGCTCGCCGCGGTGCTCGCGCGGCGGCCCGGCTACCTCGTGCTCGGTGTGGTCTTCCCCGTGCTGCGCGGGCTGGATGCGTGGCTGTGCCTGCGTGCGATGGTCGACGCGTTCGCGCGGCGCCAGGTGGACGGGCGGTGGGCCTCGCCCGAGCGTCGCGCGGTGGTTCGGTAGACGCCCTCACGACATCAACGACACGAGGTGCGCACGTGAGCGCGCTCCCACCTTGCGGTAGATGCGGGTGAGGCGCAGCTCGACGGTGCGCACCGAGAGGTAGAGGGTCGCCGCGATCTCCTTGTTGTGCAGCCCCCGCACGACGAGCTCCACGACGGCGCGCTCCTCGGGGGTCAGCGTCTCGAGCAGGGGTGCTCGGGCGCCGGTCTCGTCGGCGTGCCGCTGCGCCGGCGCCCCGCCGGATGCGACTGCCGCACCCCATGCCCGGGCGCCCGCGCGCGTGAAGGCGATACGGGCATCCGCTCGCGCCCGCGCCGCCTCATGCCCGGCCCCGGCCTGCTCGAGCCGCCGCGCGTACCCCAGCAGCAGCCTGCCGAGTTCGAAGCCCGACTCGTCGGGGCGGTGCAGGGCGAGCGCGGCGTCGAAACGATCCCGCAGGGTCGACTCGGTGGCGGTCGCGACGGCGGAGCGCGCCGCACTCAACTGCGCCCAGCGGGTCGGATGCGTCTCGGCCCCCGCGGCGAGGCGGGCGGCGGCGCGCTGCGCGGCTGTCATCCGTCCGACGGCGACGAGGCACTCGACGAGCTCGGGGAGGTGCCGTGCGAGGGCGGGGTCGTCGAACGGCGCGGCGACGGCATCCGCGAGCAGCAGCAGTTCGCACGCAGCCACGTCGTCGCCGCGCAGTCGCGCGAGCTCGGCCCGCATGAGCAGGCCGCGCGCCGTCGGCAGCGGTCCGACGCGTGTCGTGCCGTGGTCGGTCCAGGTGGCGAGCACCGCGTCGGCGCCGTCGAGGTCGTCGTCGGCGAGGTGCGCCCAGGCCGAGACCGGCACGAGGCTCGGCGGGCCCGCGGCACCGGGGTTCCGCTCGCCCCAGTCCCTCGCGAGCTCAAGGGCCTCGCCGATCCTCCCCGCCCGCACCGCACAGTCGACGGCGAGCGAGGTGAGCCAGCCCGCCCACATCCGACTGGGGCGCACGAGGGTGCGCGCGAGCCGGCCGATGAGCAGTCTCGCGCCCGCGTAGTCCTCGGCGAGGATCGCCGCGCGGGCGTGGAGCGCGAGCAGCAGCGGGTCGCGTTCGCTCTCCGCGGCCGGTTCCGGATGCGGTGCCCCGCCGCCGAGCAGGGCGCGCGCCACGCCCGCGATCGAGCCCGCTTGCTCGGGCAGTTCGGGTTCCGCATCGAGGCGCGCGAGCGGCCCTCGTGCATCGTCGAACTCGCCCCGGGCGGCGGCGACAGCTGCCCGGGTGGCCGCCCAGTGCAGCGTGAGTGCGGGAGATGCGCCGGTGAGCGGCACCTCGTGCGCGCCGACGTCCCGCCCGGCGAGGTAGTCGGCACGCAGGCGGGCGATCTCGAGGCGCACCCGTGCCGAGGGGGCGACGTCGCGATCGCCCGCTGCGATGCGCAGGTAACGCTCGGCGAGCTCGGGTTCTCCCGCGGTGAGCAGCTCATCGGCGAGCACGGCGAGGGCGTGCGTGAGTCCGTCGCGCCCGGATCGCGCCGCGCGGTCGGCGAACTCGACGCTGGCCTCCGGGTGCCCGAGTCGTGCGGCCTCGGCGGCCGCGTCGAGCAGGGGCAGGCGCAGCTCGCGCGACGGGTCGGCCCAGCTCGCATGCCAGGCGGTCAGCAGCGGCCCGCACGAGCTCGTGAGTTCGCCGTGCAGTTCGCGTCGGGCGCGCGAGGGCGACCCGTCGGCGAGGGCGGAGCGCACGAGCGGGTCGGCGATGCCGACGAAGGCGCCCACCTCGCGCGCGACGCCGAGATCGAGCAGCTCCTGCAGGGCGTCTTCGGCGTCGGGCGACCAGTGCACGATCGCGCTGCGGGCGTGCAGCAGCGCGGTGGCGAGGCGGTCGAGCACCTCGGTGTGCGCCGCGCCGAGCCGGCGGGTGGTGCGCTCGAGGGCGGCCCAGGCGGCGGGGCCGGGGCGTGCGGGAAGCCGCACGGGGTCGCGTCCGGCGAGCTGCCCGTCCGAGAGCGAGTCGAGCAGGGCGGTGAGGGTCGCCAGGTTGCCGCCCGCGGCGCTCGTGAGGATGCGCAGGGTGCCGGGGTCGATCCCGCCGGGGGCGAGGGACGCCGCATCCGCCTCGTCCAGCCGCCCCAAGCGCACGGAGGGGATGCCGTCGAGTGGCTCGCCGGGCTGCAGCTCGGCGGCGGTCGCCACGAGCCGGATGCCGGAGCCCGCGAGGTGCCCGGCCATGTAGCCGACGATGGAGCGGCTCGCGGCATCCATGCGGTCGACGTCGTCGACGAGCAGCAGTGTGCGCGGCAGCGAGAGCCCCCGCAGCAGCGCGAGCAGCTCGGCGGCCGCCTCGCCCAGCGCGGGGTCGTCGTCGGCGCGCAACGCGAAGCGCCCGGTGAACGCGGCGGCTCGCGGGTCGCCGACGCCGGCGACGATCGCGGAGATGCCCGAGAGGGGCCAGCCGCTCTCGCCGGGGTTCACGCGTACGAGTGAGGCCGCCTCGGCGTGCTGTTCCAGCACGGCCGCGAGCATGGTGCTCTTGCCGCTGCCGACGTCGCCGAGCACCAGGAGCGTCCCGTCGTGGGCACTTCTGGCGAGCGCGTCGATGAGCCTGTCGGCGTCCGCGTGGCAGCGCAACATGGCAGGGCCGGACGGTCAGTTCCGCGGCGCGCGGTGGGGTGGTGAAGATGTCATCGGGCTCATCTCCGGTGGTGGGGGGTGTCGGTGGTGGGCCGACAGTTCGGTCTACCGCGTGATGGCGGTTTTCCGCAAGAGGATTTTGGAGACTTCTCAGCTCGGAGGCAGGGCCACCGGTTCGGTGTCGGCGAGGGGGCTCGCGTCGCGCCCGCGCAGGTCGGGATGCGCCCGCCGGAAGACGACCGGAACGAGCACCCCGAGCAGGGCGATGCCGGCGGCCGCGACGAAACCGCCGACCGATCCGTAGCCGTCGATGAGGAAGCCCGCCGCGGCAGACCCGAGCGCCGCACCCACGAGCTGGCCGGTGCCGACCCATCCGTAGGCTTCGGCTGTGTCGGAGAACTTGACGCTCGCCGACACGATCGAGAACATCACGGCGAGGGCGGGCGCGATGCCGAGCCCCGAGATCACGAGCGCGCCCGAGATCGTCCAGAAGTCGAAGGCGAACATCGCGAGGGCCGCCCCGACGAAGACGAACGTCATGCGCGGGGCGAGCGCCCACGGGCCGATGGGGATGTTGCCGAAGCCGAGGCCGCCGGCGAGGGATGCGATCGCCCAGATGGCGAGCACGATGCCCGACTCGGCACCCTCTTCGCCGAAGGTCGCCACGACGGACGCCTCGATCGCCGCGCATGCGCCTACGAGCAGGAAGCCGACGACGGTCGCGAGCAGCACGGGCGGGCGGGCGAGCACGACGCCGAGGCGTCGTTTGCTGCGCGGGATGCGCACCCGCCCGAGCTCGGGGGAGGAGATGAACCACGCCCCGCCGACCACGAGGAACAGCACCGACATGAAGATGCCGATCACCGAGGAGACCTGCGTGGCGACGAAGGTCACGGCGACGGGCCCGGCGATCCAGATGATCTCCTGCGCCGACGCGTCGAGCGAGAACAGCGGGGTGAGCTGGCGGGAGTTGACCATCTTCGGGTAGATGGTGCGCACGGCGGGCTGCACGGGCGGGTAGCTGAGGCCCGCGATGAGGCCGACGAGCATGAACGCCCACAGCTCGAGCTGCGCGAGCGCGATCACCGAGAGCGCGACGGCGCACACCACGGTGGTGAGGATCAGCACGGGTCGCATGCCCCAGCGCCCCATCCAGCGGCTCGTGACGGGTCCCGAGATCGCCTGACCGACCGAGGTGGCGGCGAGCACGAGGCCCGCGGCGCCGTACGAGTCGAAGATCTTCTCGATGTGGATGAGGAAGCCGAGCGAGATCATGCCGCCCGGGAATCGCGCCACCAACTGCGCGGCGATGATCCGGGCCACCCCCCGGGTTCGCAGCAGGTCGAGATACGCGTTCACAGCCTTCCGAGCCTAGTTGCTCGGGGCGACGCTGAGGAGGCGCGCTGAACCCCAGGTGGTTGAGGAGCGCCGCGCGAAGCGCGACGCGTCTCGAAACCACCGGCACCGCACATGCGCGCCAACGGTAACCGCACGAGCTTTTCCGACACCTTCGACGCCGGCACCCCGACGACGGTCGCGTACTGCTACGACGCCGCCGACCGGCTCGCCGGCACCACCGTGACAGGGGCGCCGGCCGACGCATCCCCGGTCGCGGCCGGCAACCTCACCACCACCGGCCCCGGTGCGACTCTGGCCTACGACGCCCGCGGCAACACGACCGTGTTGCCGGATCAGCAGCTCGGCTACGACGTCACCAACCGGCACATCTCGACCACTCTCGACGACGGCACGGTGATCAACTATGTGCGGGATGCGACGAACCGGATCGTGGAGCGCAAGGTCACCAAGCCCGGCGACCCGGACCAGGCGGCCCGGTACACCTACGCCGGTGGCGGGGACGGTGCTTTCGGCATCCTCAACGCCACAGGCGCGCTGGTGGAAGCGACCATCGGGCTGCCCGGCGGTGCGACCGTGCGCATCAACGCATCCGGTGCTGCCCAGGACTGGGCCTACCCGAACGTGCACGGAGACGTCATCATCCAGGCAGATGCCACCGGCACCCGCATCGGTACACGGACCGTCTATGACCCGTTCGGGCAGCCCATCGACCCGACCACCGGCCAAGTCGGCACCACCACCGCGGATGATGCGGTGCCCGACACGATCACGGATTCGGATGCCGACTACGCCTGGGTCGGCGGGGCCCGCAAGCTCTACGAGCACCAAGGCTCGATCGCGTCTATCGAGATGGGCGCGCGCGTGTTCGTCGCAGCCCTCGGCAGATTCATGTCCATCGACCCCATCGAGGGCGGCGTCACCAACGCGTACGACTACCCGAGCGACCCCATCAATGGCTATGACCTCACCGGCAAGCGCCTTGATGACTATCGGCTGCTGGAAGCCCATTGCAAGTGCCGCGGTGCAGGTGGGGCTGGTATTGGTGGAAAAACCGGGTCCAGTACCTCCTCAACAACGCCGCGGACACCAGTCTCGGTTAACGCGACGGTGCCTACGCCTGCAAAGGCGTTGGAGCTGCTGCGCTCGGCGCCGGTGTCAACGAGGGTCGCGAGTCAAACCGATCTATTTCATAGCGCTGGGTCGAGTGAACTCATTCGATCCCAGATCGCTAGCGCCGGAAAAGTATCAATGTGGTCGAACTGGAAGACGCAGCAGATCACGATCGGCATCAAGATGCCCGGAGCTGTCAACGGGATCGAAGGTCGCTTCGAGTGGATGATACGGAACGGGGAGCTTGTGCATCAGAATTTCATACCCAACATCCGAATCAACCCAGGGGCGTTCTAATGGGAGTCATGGAGGGGCCCCGCGGCGTCGAGCGCATTGTCACAAATGATGAAACTCGCGCAGTGCTGATGCGATATGCCATGGGCGATTTGGAGCTCGGGCAACTGAGAGAGTGGTCATCAGTCAACCAGCGGTCGCAACTTGAGTCTCCTTATGAAGCGACTCTTGGAGAGTGCCTGCAGGCAGTGTTGGATGAAGGCTTCGATGTTGAGCTCGCGCTCACTTTTGTAGATCGGCTCGCGTGGGAATTAACCTGAGTAAAAACCAGTTATTGCTTGCGGGCTCCAGGACATGCGGCGGCACGACTTCACTATTCGTTCCCGGTCTGCGTAGCAATCCGTGCGCTGCGATCGCCCTGGCAACGCCCGGTCTGTTCGTCATCGACTATGTAGACCGCGTGGTGCCGGGTTTCTGGCACGGCAGCGCCGCGCACCACAAGACCCCAGCTTCTGCGCAGCGTAGCCATCGTTTACGGTGTTGGATCGCGGTGTTTCATGGCCTGTCAACACCGGCCGCACCGCAGGGCCACCGATCCCAGGGGGATGTTCATGACCGTCGTATACCGGCCTCGCCCGGCCGAGAACGGCTCAGTGCTCGTGCTGGAGCCTCCGGGCGTCTATGAGCGCGTGTTCTCGCGGGCTGTTGGGCCGCAGGAGACCTTGGTCGGCGAGCTCGTGCTCCAAGAAGGGCGCAAGCGTTACGAGCAGGTGAACTTCCCCATGTCATCACCCGGTTTTCTGGTCGCGGATGACGACGCCCGCCGGGTTGTCGGACCGCTCTTGAGGGGATGCGGGCACTGGGTGCCGATCGAGGCGCGCAACGAGACCGACAGGATCTATGCCGGCTTCATCTGCACACGCCAACTGGCCGCGTTGGCTGAAGGCAGCGAGGTCTCTCGGCTTCGCAGCGGTGCGATCCTGGACATCCATCGTCTGCGGTTGCGTGACGAGGTGGTTCGTGGCGTTGCTGCGTTCGTGCTGAGCGAGTGGCCCCGCGGGCCGGTGTACTTCTCGAGCGAAGTCGTCGACGCGATCACCGCAGCGGATCTGACTGGGCTCGTGTGGTCGGTGGCGTGGTCCAGCGAATGACCGGTCGACGGTGAAGGCTGCTCGGCGGTCATGAGCGCGGACTCGTGGTCTTTGGGGCTGGTGGTGGGCGCATTGGCGCTCGTTCTCAAGTCATTCTGCGCGCCTGATTGCGTAGGTTCCGGAGCGACCAGCCGTCTGCCTCCTCGTAGCGTCAGACGCCCCGCCTACGCTGTGGAAAGTGTGCATAACCGGGGCGAAGTTATGCACATCTGTGGATGACACGCCCACAACATCTAGGGTTGGCTCCCTGTCAGGGGCCCGATATATAGTGGTCACACCTCCCGGCCGGGGGAGAGCAAAGGGGCTCGGTCTCGGCTGAGTCGAGGTCGTTCCCATCAGGGATTTTCATCGCAAGCGGGGCGCGCGAACACGCGCGGGGAGGAAAGGGATCACGTGGCAATCACCGTCGTGAAGCGCAACGGAGAGCGCGAGCCGTACGACGCCAACAAGATCAACCTGGCGATCGAGGATGCGAGCCGCGGGCTCGACGAGAACATCACCTGGGTCACGCAGATCGCCTCCGAGCTCGAGCTCACGCTCTTCGACGGCATCACCACCCAGCAGCTCGACGAGGCCGTCATCCAGGTGGCGCTGCAGAACGTCAAGGACGACCCGCAGTTCGACACCGTCGCCGCGCGTCTGCTGCTCAAGACCATCTACAAGCGCGTGCTCGGCGACTACACGAGCGAGGAGCAGCTCAAGCAGCTGCACCGCGAGCACTTCCCCGCCACCATCCAGCGCGGCGTCGACGAGCTGCTGCTCGACTCGCGCTTCCCCGCCCTGTTCGACCTCGAGCGCCTCGCGGCCGCCCTCGAGCCGAGCCGCGACGGCCTGCTCAAGTACATCGGCGTCGTCACCCTCAACAACCGCTACAGCATCAAGGCCCGCAACCACGAGCCGCTCGAGGTGCCGCAGTACTTCTGGATGCGCATCGCCATGGGCCTCTCGCTCAACGAGGCCGACCCCACCACGCACGCCATCGAGTTCTACAACAAGATGTCGAAGCTCGAGTACCTGGCCGCCGGCTCCACGCTCGTGAACGCCGGCACCGCCTACCCGCAGCTCTCCAACTGCTTCGTCATGGAGATGCACGACGACATCGAGCACATCGCCAAGAGCGTGCGCGACGTCATGTGGCTCACCAAGGGCACCGGCGGCATCGGCCTGTCGGTCACCAAGCTGCGCGCCCAGGGCTCGCCCATCCGCTCCAACAACACCACCTCGACGGGCCCCATCCCGTTCATGCACACGATCGACTCGGTGCTGCGCGCGGTCAGCCGCGGCGGCAAGAAGTTCGGCGCGCTGGCCTTCTACATGGAGAACTGGCACCTCGACTTCCCCGAGTTCCTCGACCTGCGCCAGAACTCCGGCGACCCCTACCGCCGCACCCGCACCGCCAACACGGCCGTCTGGATCTCCGACGAGTTCATGAAGCGCGTGCAGAACGACCAGGACTGGTACCTCTTCGACCCGCTCGAGGTAGGCGACCTCAACGAGCTCTACGGCCAGGAGTTCAGCGAGCGCTACGCCCACTACGCGGCGGAGGCCGACGCAGGCCGCCTGCGCATGTTCAAGAAGATCTCGGCACGCTCGCAGTTCAAAGACATCCTGATGTCGCTCCAGACCACGGCCCACCCGTGGCTCACCTGGAAAGACACCATCAACAACCGCGCCCTCAACAACAACACCGGCACGATCCACCTCTCCAACCTGTGCACCGAGATCTGCCTGCCGCAAGACCTCGAGAACATCGCCGTCTGCAACCTCGCGTCGATCAACCTCTCCACCCACCTCAAGGTCGACACGAACGGCACGCTCGGATTCGACTGGCAGCTCGTCGAGGAGTCGGCCCGCAGCGCCGTGCGTCAGCTCGACAACCTCATCGACATCACCGAGTCGTCGGTGGCCGAAGCCGACCACGCCAACAAGACCAACCGGGCCATCGGCCTCGGGGTGATGGGGTTCACGGATGTCGTGGAGAAGCTCGGCTTCTCGTACGAGTCCGAAGAGGCCTACGCCCTCATGGACGAGATCATGGAGCACGTCTCCTACGCGGCCATCGACGAATCGGCCGACCTCGCCCGCGAGCGCGGCTCCTACGACAACTTCGCAGGCTCCCGCTGGTCGCAGGGCCTCGTGCCGTTCGACTCGCTCGAGCTGACCGAGAAGGACCGCGGCGTGCCGATCCCCGTCGACCGCACCATGCGCCTCGACTGGGACAAGCTGCGCGAGAAGGTCAAGGGCGGCATGCGCAACGCGACCCTCATGGCGATCGCGCCCACCGCATCCATCGGCCTCGTCGCCGGCACCACGCCCGGCCTCGACCCGCAGTTCGCCCAGATCTTCAGCCGCTCCACGAGCAACGGCAAGTTCCTCGAAGTGAACCGCAACCTCGTGGCCGACCTGCAGAAGCTCGGCCTCTGGGAGCAGGTGCGCGAGCAGGTGCTGCGCAGCCAGGGCGACATCCAGGTGATCGCCGAGATCCCGGATGAGATCAAGAAGGTCTACAAGACCAGCTTCCAGCTCTCGCCGTACTCCTTCATCGAGGTGGCCGCGCGCGCCCAGAAGTGGATCGACCAGGCCATCAGCCGCAACATGTACCTCGAGACGCGTGACCTCGGCGACATGATGGACATCTACTACAAGGCGTGGGAGAAGGGCGTCAAGACGACCTACTACCTGCACGTGAAGCCACGCCACCAGGCCGAGCAGTCGACCGTCAAGGTGAACAAGGCCGAAGAGATCACGCAGGGAGCCAAGCGCGGATTCGGCGCCGCCCCCGCAACGCCCGCGGCCGAAGCGCCCGCTGCATCCCCCGCCGCCACCCCGCGTCGCGGATTCGGAGGGCTCACCTCGTGAACGGCGTGACGAACGACGAGTACTACGTGCCCGTCGACCCCATGGACGAGCTCCAGTGCGAGAGCTGCCAGTAGCAATGAAGAAGGACTGATACTCATGGCCATCCTCGGAACCGGCGTGCAGGAAGGACTCCTGCTCAAGCCCGTCACCTACCAGTGGGCGATGGACCTCTACGACCAGGCGGTCGCCAACACCTGGTTCCCCAACGAGATCCAGCTCGGCGAAGACCTCTCCGACTTCAAGAAGATGACGGATGAGGAACGTCACGCGGTGACCTTCCTCGTCTCCTACTTCAACCCCAACGAGCTGCTCGTCAACAAGGCCCTCGCCTTCGGCGTCTACCCCTACGTCAACGCCCCCGAGGCGCACCTCTACCTCGCGAAGCAGATGTGGGAGGAAGCCAACCACTGCATGTCGTTCGAGTACGTGCTCGAGACGTTCCCGATCGACCGCAACGAGGCCTACAACTCCCACGTCGACATCCCCTCGATGGCGCGCAAGGAGGAGTTCCAGGTCGAGTACATCCGTCGCATGACGGAGGAGACCCTCGACATCAAGACGACCGAAGGCAAGCAGGACTTCGTCCGCAACCTCGTCGCCTACAACATCATCCTCGAGGGCATCTGGTTCTACTCGGGCTTCATGGTGGCGCTCTCGTTCCGCCAGCGGAACCTGCTGCGCAACTTCGGATCGCTCATGGACTGGATCGTGCGCGACGAGTCGCTGCACCTCAAGTTCGGCATCAACCTGATCCTCACAGTGCTGGAGGAGAACCCCGACCTGCAGACGCCGGAGTTCGCCGCCGAGATCAAGCAGATGATCCTCGACGCCGTCGAGATGGAGGAGGAGTACAACAACGACCTCCTGCCGAACGGCATCCTCGGGCTCAACGCCTCCTACATCAACCAGTACGTGAAGTACCTCGCCGACCGCCGACTCGAAGAGCTCGGCTTCGGCACCCACTACAACGTGGTGAACCCGGCCAAGTGGATGGCGACCGCCAACGACACGCTCGAGCTCGTCAACTTCTTCGAAGCCACCAACACCTCCTACGAGTCGAACGCGAAGGCGACCACGGCCGAGCGCCCGGCCGCCGGCTGAGCGCTATCCGCTTCCGCTTCCGTCGCGCCTACACGTCGGCGCGGCGGAAGCGGCGCCCGCTCACGCGGTCGGGTGTGATGCGCACGTAGTTGAACTTCTCGTCGGGGTTCCACGACACGAGCCCCAGGATGCCGGAGTGCTCGATCTCGTCGTCGAACGCGAGCCGCTCGGCGGTGCCCCACAGGATCACGCTCCACGCCTCGTCGTCGGTGTACGAGTCGACCTCGAACGCCACCCGCGGACGCTCCGCCACGAGCTCCAGCTTCGAGCCCGGTGCGGTTCGGAACAGCACCGTGCGACCACCGAGCGAGAAATTCACGGGGAACACCTCGATGTCGTCGCCCTCGACGAACACGACCCGCCCGATTGCGGCCTCCGCGAGGAGCTCCCAACACGTGTTCTCGTCCAGGATCTCGGCGCCGTGCTGCATACCCGCACCCTACGGGGCGGGGGTCGGCGGGGGAAGAGGCGCTTGACGCGA
>JBQCHI010000014.1:0-7655 GCA_051954835.1 Protaetiibacter sp.
ATGATCGTGATGGCGTACTCGGCGGTGGCGGCGCCCTCGTCGCGTGCGGCCCGAGCGGCGAGTCGGCGGAGGATGCGGGTTCTCATGGGGGCTCCTGTTCCCTCGGTGGCACGACGAGTTCATGCTCGCGCGCGCCGCGCCACCGTGGGTGCCGGACGGGGCCTTCCGTGGAGAGCTCGCGAGGGCCGGCACGGGGAAGGAGCGGGCAGCACGGCCGGTCCGGCGCCGCTGCGCGGATCCTCGCCTGGCGGTCACCCTCAGAAGACGGCGAGCGCGCCGCGCAGGATGCCGATCACGAGCGGCACGACACCCAGCAGCACGAAGCCCGGCAGGAAGCACAGGGCGAGCGGCGCCAGTAGCCGGGTGCTGAGGAGGGCCGCGCGGCGCAGCACCTCGGCGAGCGCCCGCCGTCGCGCGCGTCCGGCCTCCGCCCTCAGCAGCCCCGTCACCGGAACGCCGGCACGCACCGCGAAGTCGAGGGCGCCACGTGCCGGCTCGACCCGGACCGGGATTCCGCAGCGGCGCGCGGCGTCGGCCACCCGGGCGAGCGCCGCCTCCGGGGCGGCGCCACCCGACATCGCGAGGGCGAGCAGCTCGTGGCCGACTCCGGCGAGCGGGTCCGACACGCGCGCCGAGGCGATGAGCCGGTGGTTCCACCTCCGGCCCAGCAGCAGGGCGCCCACGCCGAGCACGGCCGCGAGGGCGCCCGGTACCGTGCCGAACACGACGCCGAGGGGGTCGGCGCCGACGAGAAACGCCATGCCGACACCCGCGAGCGGCAGCAGCGCGACGACGCGCGCCGTCGCGAGCGGCCCCGCGAGCGCGAGCTCCACCTGACGGTCGGCGTCGGCGAGCGCCCGGACGGCGTCCGCCGCGCGTTCGAGGGTCCCGGCGAGGGGTGCACCCGACTCGGCCGCGACGGCCCAGCACGCCGCGAGCAGTCCCCATGCGCGGCGCACGGCATCCGCTTCCCCGGATGCGGCGGCGATCACCGCGTCGGGCACCTCGAGCGGCCCCGCGCACGCCGAGGCGGCCGCGAGTGCGCGCGGCGCGGGCTCGAGCGCGCGCACGGCACCGAGCGGGTCAAGGCCTGCGGCGAGCAGGATCGCGAGACGGTGCACGGCATCCGCCACCTCGTCGAGCGCGGCATCCCCCAACCCGGACGGCGCGCGACGCAGCGGCAGCCGCATCAGCCCGGCTCCGCCACGACTCGGCCGCGTCGGTCGAGCGCGAGGCAGCCCGCCTCTGCGATCAGGCGTGAACCACGTTCATCGCGTTCGAGGTGCAGCACCGCGTCGATGGCGCTCACGGCCTGCCGGGCCAGCGCCTCGACCGACCAGCCCGCGAGGGCGCCGAGCGCCTCGAGCCGGGCCGGCACGTCGCCCAGCGAGTTGGCGTGCAGGGTGCCCGCTCCTCCGTCGTGGCCGGTGTTGAGCGCGGTCAGCAGCTCGCGCAGCTCGGCGCCGCGACACTCTCCGACGACGAGTCGGTCGGGTCGCATGCGCAGGGCCTCGCGCACGAGCCGCTCGACGCCGATCGCACCCGCGCCCTCGAGGTTCGGCTGCCGCGCCTCGAGCCGCACGAGATGCGGGTGGGTCACCGGCAGCTCGGACACGTCCTCGATCACCACGATGCGCTCCCCGATCGGCGCGCTCGACAGCATGGCCCCGAGCAGTGTGGTCTTGCCCGAACCACCCGCCCCCGTCACGAGCACGTTGGCCCGACGTATGACGAGCTCGTCGACCAGTTCGCGCGGCACCCGCGTGAACAGTCCGCCGGCCGCGAGCGCGTCGAGCCCGAGTGGCGCGGCGCGGGGCAGCCGGATCGACAGCACCGCGGCATCCGGCGATACGGGCGGCAGCACCCCGTGCACGCGGATGCCGTCGCCGAGCCGCACGTCGGCGGCCGGCGTAGCCTCGTCGAGGTGGCGGCCGCCTGCCGCGACGAGCCGGACGGCGAGCTCCCGCGCCTCGCCCGCCGGCACTCGCAGCCCGGGCACGACATGGGCGCCCGACCCGCGATCGATCCACACCGTGCCGTCGGGATTGAGGAACACGTCGGTGACCTCCGGGTCGGCCACGAGCGGCGCAAGCGGCCCGAACACGGCGCGCTCGGGCACCCGTCGCGCGTTCGGCTCGATCGTCATGCACCGAGCCTGGCGCGCCCCGCCGCCGCGCGCCCCGTCGCCCCCGCATTCCGTGAACAACAGCCATCCCCCAACCCCTGTGGAGGACGACCGGCCCGCGGCCCCAGGGACCAGTGCCGACCGAGAAGCGCCGCGCAGCGCCGCGGATTACCGCGGCGCAATAAGCACAAACGGAGGGGCGGCGCCCAATTGGGGGGAAATGGGCGCCGCCACAGCAGTGCGTCGATTGGGGGGAATCGGGGGGCACTGCGAAATCCGAGTGGTTACGCTCGGTGCCCCAGAGTCTACTGCACGGCGCGCCGCACGCAACGGAAGATTTCCCCGTGCTACCGGTGCCGTCATCCGTCCGTTCATCCACGCGTGCACCACCGCTGGCCGACGCGCACCGCGCGCCCCGAGCGGCCCGCTCGAGTGCGGCTAGGATCGGAGCGTTCACCGGAGAATTCCGCGCGACTCCAGGCACGGTCGCGATTCGACACAAGGATGAAGATGTCCCAGAACTCGATCGACAGCCTGCTCACCGAGACCCGCCGCTTCGCGCCGAGTCCCGATTTCGCCGACACCCGCGTGGCCGGCCCCGAGCTCTACGAACGCGCCGCCGACGACCGGCTCGGCTATTGGGCCGAGCGGGCCCGCGAGCTGCACTGGCACACGCCGTTCCAGACGGTGCTCGACTGGTCCGAGCCCCCCTTCGCGAAGTGGTTCGCCGATGGCCGGCTCAACGTCGCCTACAACTGCCTCGACCGCCACGTGCTCGCGGGCAACGGCGACCGCGTCGCCATCCACTGGGAGGGCGAGCCCGGCGACTCCCGCAGCATCACCTACGCCGAGCTCACGGCCGAGGTCAAGCGCGCCGCCAACGCCTTCGCGGCGCTCGGCGTGGGCGAGGGCGACCGGGTCGCCATCTACATGCCGGTGATCCCGGAGGCCGTGGTCGCGATGCTCGCGGTCGCGCGGCTCGGCGCCATCCACTCGGTCGTCTTCGGCGGCTTCAGCGCCGAGTCGCTGCGCGCCCGCATCGAGGATGCCGAGGCGAAGCTCGTGGTGACCGCCGACGGCGGTTACCGCAAGGGCAAGGTCTTCCCTCTCAAGGACACCGTCGACACGGCCCTCGAGGGCGAGACGAGCGTCGAGCATGTCGTCGTGGTCAAGCGCGGCGGCAACGACGTCGCCTGGACGGCGGGCCGTGACCTGTGGTGGGACGACGCCATGGCCGACGCCGACCTCGACCACGAGGCGCAGGGCTTCGACGCAGAGAACCCGCTCTTCATCCTCTACACCTCGGGCACGACGGGAAAGCCCAAGGGCATCCTGCACACGAGCGGCGGGTACCTCACCCAATGCGCCGCGACGCACCACGACGTCTTCGACCTGCATCCGGAGTCCGATGTCTACTGGTGCACGGCCGACATCGGATGGGTCACCGGCCACAGCTACGTCGTCTACGGTCCGCTCGCCAACGGCGCCACGCAGCTCATGTACGAGGGCACGCCCGACACCCCGCACCCGGGCCGCTGGTGGGAGCTCATCGAGAAGTACAAGGTGACGATCCTCTACACGGCGCCGACCGCGATCCGTTCGTTCATGAAGCTCGGGCGGCAGATCCCCCAGAAGTTCGACCTCTCGAGCCTGCGCCTGCTCGGCTCGGTGGGCGAACCCATCAACCCCGAGGCCTGGGTCTGGTATCGCGATGTCATCGGCGGCGGCGACACCCCGGTCGTCGACACGTGGTGGCAGACCGAGACCGGAGCGATCATGGTGTCTGCCCTGCCGGGCGTCACGACGCTCAAGCCGGGAAGCGCGCAGGTGCCGATCCCGGGCGTCAAGATCGACATCCTCGCCGATGACGGCACGCGCGTCGACCCGCCGAACGGCGGCCTGCTCACGGTGCGCGAGCCGTGGCCGTCGATGCTGCGCGGCGTCTGGGGCGACCCGGAGCGTTTCATCGAGACCTACTGGGAGAAGTTCCGCGACCACGGCTGGCGTTACTTCGCCGGCGACGGCGCCCACGTCGATGAGGACGGCGACATCTGGCTGCTCGGCCGCATCGACGACGTCATGAACGTGTCGGGCCACCGGCTCTCGACGACCGAGATCGAGTCGGCGCTCGTCGGCAACCCGATGGTGGCGGAGGCCGCGGTCGTGGGCGCCTCGGATGAGACCACGGGTCAGGCGGTCGTCGCGTTCGTGATCATCAAGCAGTCGCACCGCGACGAGCATGACGACGCGGAGTTCGTGCCGTTGCTCCGGGCGCACGTGGCGCAGTCGATCGGCGCGATCGCGCGGCCGCGCGACATCTACCTCGTCACCGAGCTGCCGAAGACCCGCTCGGGCAAGATCATGCGGCGCCTGTTGCGGGATGTCGCCGAGGGTCGCGCGATCGGCGACACCACGACGCTCGCCGACACCTCGGTCATGCAGATCATCAGCGACAAGCTGCGCACGGGAGCCCCCGCCGAGGACTGACCGCCCCTACCTTCACTGCGCCGGACCGACTGTCAAGCGAAGCGAGGGTGGGGATTCGGTTTTCGGGCGCTGGCATCGGGACTGGCGGGAGCGCGCCGACGCGTAGCGGCGGCTCGCGGGGGCATGCGGCCGAAAACCGGATCCCCGCGCTCGCGAAGCGCCGCCAGAAGACTCAGGCGAACTCGAGCACCAGCTCCACCTCGACCGGCGAGTTCAGCGGCAGCACCGCGACACCCACGGCCGAGCGTGCGTGCTTGCCGGCGTCGCCGAACACCTCGCCGAGCAGCTCGGATGCGCCGTTGATCACACCGGATTGCCCCGTGAACTCGGGGTCGGAGGCGACGAAGCCGAGCACCTTGACGACGCGCGTGACGCGGTCGAGCGAGCCGATGACGCTCTCGGCGGCGGCGAGGGCGTTGAGGGCGCAGATCCGCGCGTACTCCTGCGCTTCGTCGGCGCCGACCTCGGCTCCGACCTTGCCGACGGCGGGTAGCACGCCGCCCGTCATGGGCAACTGGCCAGAGGTGAAGACGAGGTTGCCGGAGACCAGCGCGGGCACGTAGGCCGCGACCGGCGGCACCACGGGGGGCAGGGCGAGGCCGAGTTCGTTGAGTCGGTCGGCGATGGTCATGCGTCGTCTCCTTCGAGGGGGCGTTTGAGGTAGGCCACGAGTCCACCCTCGGGTCCGGTCACGATCTGCACGAGCTCCCACCCCTGGGAACCCCAGTTGTTGAGGATCGCGGTGGTGTTGTGGATGAGCAGTGGAGTCGTGAGGTATTCCCAGGTCGGCACTTTTCGGGCTTTCGTTCAGCTATCCGGGAGAGGTCTTCCCGTACCCTGACCCTATGCCCGCTCAAGGATCCACGGCTAGAAGTCTGCTCGGCGCAGGCGCCGGACTACTCGGCTTCAGCGCCATCGCCGGCCTCCTCGTGACCGTCATGGTCGCCCCGGCCATCGCCGTCACCGGCATGACAGCCAACAACTCGATCGGCGTCTTCCAGGAACTCCCCGACTACATCGAGATCACCGCGCAGCACCAGCGCAACACCTTCGTCGCGATCGCATCCGACGGCAGCGAGGTGACGATCGCGAACTACTACGACCAGAACCGTGAAGAGGTCTCGCTCGACGCGATCGATGAAGATCTCAAGTGGGCCGCCATCGACGGTGAGGACCGCCGCTTCGAAGAGCACGGCGGTGTCGACGTCCCCTCGCTCATCCGCGCGGCCCTCGGCCAGTTGACCGACACGAGCTCCTCAGGCGCCTCGACCCTCACGATGCAGCTCGTGCGCAACATCCTCGTGCTCAAGGCCGTCAACAACACCGAGTTGAGCGAAGACGACTACAAGCAGGCGATCTACGACGCCACCTACCCGAACCTCAACCGCAAGCTCAAGGAGATGAAGCTCGCGATCAGCCTCGAGAAGCGGTACACCAAGGATCAGATCCTCGAGGCGTACCTCAACATCGTGCTGATGGGTCAGACCACCTACGGCGTCGAGGCGGGCGCGCAGCGCTACTTCGGCACGACGGCGAAGGAGGTCACCCCCGCGCAGGCGGCGAGCCTCATCGCGATCGTGCAGAACCCGAGCAAGAACGGCCTCTACACGGCCGAGAACTTCGAGGCGAACAAGAAGCGCCGCGACGTGATCCTGGGCTGGATGCACACGCAGGGCCACCTCGACGACGCCGGATACCAGGAGGCGCTCGCCACCCCGGTCGACGAGACCACCGTGAGCCAGAACGCCCCGCGTAGCGGATGCGCCTCGGCCCCTGTGGAGTATCGCTTCCCCTGCGACTACGCGCTCAAGACGATCCTCAACGGCGAGGTCGACTCGCTCGGCGCCACCAAGGAGGATCAGCTCCAGCGCTGGCGTGAGGGCGGACTCAAGGTCGTTCTGACCATCAACCCCGAGCTGCAGGCCCACGCCACGCGGGTCGTGAGCGACCTGGCCCCCGCGAACGAGACCCGCATGCAGCTGGGGTCCGCCGTCTCGAGCGTGGAGGTCGGCACCGGCCGCATCCTGATCATGGCGCAGAACAAGTCGTTCGACGACACCGGTGCGGGGGATCCGCTCACCACGACGGCCGTCAACTTCAACGGCGACATCCGCCATGGCGGGTCGAAGGGCTTCCAGCCGGGATCGACCTACAAGCCGTACGTGCTGCTCGCCTTCCTCGCCGCGGGTCATGGCCTGAACGAGACCTTCAACGCGAGCATCCGCGCGACGCCGATGGCGAAGTTCCAGGACAGCTGCAACGGTCCCTACGGCGGGCCGGACTACACCTACCGCAACGACTCGGGCGAATCCGGTCTCTACAACGCGATCCGCGGTACCGCCGGTTCCGTGAACTCGGTGTTCGTGCAGATGGCCGCCGAGGTCGACCAGTGCGACATCGCGAAGATCGCCGCCTCGATCGGAGTGCACCGCGCCGACGGCAAGCCCGACGGATCGGATCTCTTCACGCGGCCGTCCTGCTCGATCGGCGGGTGCGAGAACAACATCGCTCCGCTGAGTCAGGCGGACGCCTACGCCGCCATCGCGAACCAGGGCACCTACTGCAAGGCCATCATCATCGACAAGTTCATCGGGGATGACGGCAGTGAGCTCGCGGGCCAGGACCCGCAGTGCAGCCCCTCGCTCGTGACCCCGGCCGTCGCCAACACCGCCGCGTATGCGATGGAGGCCGTGATGGGGGGAACGGCCTCGGCGTCGAACCCGCGCGACGGTACGCCCTACATCGGCAAGACGGGAACCACGAACGACGCCATCCACACCTGGATGGCCGGCTCCTCGACCCGCGTCTCGACCGTCGTCTGGGTGGGCAACATCGACGGCAAGCAGAGCATGCGAAAGATCTCCATCAACGGTCGCTACGGCGGCAGCCTGCGTCACAACATCTTCAAGCCGATCGCGATCGCCATCGACGAGCAGTACCCCGGCGGCGAGTTCCCGGGGCCCGACCCGGCGCTCATGAAGGGCGTGCAGGTGTTCGTGCCCGACGGCCTCATCGGCACGACCCCGGAGGTCGCCAAGGCGGC
>JBQCHI010000015.1:0-17014 GCA_051954835.1 Protaetiibacter sp.
CACCGCGGATGCCGCCGCCCGCTTCGCGCTGCAGAAGTACGGCAACATCTACTCCCGCCTCGCGAACCCCACGGTGGCGAGCTTCGAGGAGCGCATCGCCTCGCTCGAGGGCGGCCTCGGGGCCGTCGCCACGGCATCCGGACTCTCGGCCGAGTTCGTGACCTTCGCCTCGCTCGCGGGCGCGGGCGACCACATCGTCGCCGGCTCGAGCCTCTACGGCGGCTCCGTCACCCAGCTCGACGTGACGCTGCGCCGCTTCGGCGTCGAGACGAGCTTCGTGGTCGGCACCGATCCGGCCGACTATGCGGCGGCCGTCACCGAGAAGACCAAGCTCATCTTCGTCGAGTCGATCACGAACCCCTCCGGTGAGATCGCCGACCTCGAGGGCCTCGCCGATGTGGCGCACGCGCACAACCTGCCGCTCATCGTCGACTCGACGGTCGCGACGCCGTACCTCAACCGCCCGATCGAGTGGGGCGCGGATGTCGTGGTGCACTCCGCCACGAAGTTCCTCGGCGGGCACGGCACCACCCTCGGCGGCGTCGTTGTGGAGTCGGGCCGCTTCGACTGGGCCACCGACCGCTTCCCGCACTTCGACGAGCCGGTGGCGAGCTACGGCGGCCTGAACTGGCACGGCAACTTCGGCGAGTACGCCTTCCTCACCCGGCTGCGCGCCGAGCAGCTGCGCGACATCGGCCCGACCCTCTCGCCGCACTCGGCATTCCTGCTCGCGCAGGGTGTCGAGACCCTGCCGTTCCGCATGAAGGCGCACGTCGAGAACGCCCGCGCCGTGGCCGAGTTCCTCGAGACCGATCCGCGCATCGAGTTCGTGAACTGGGCCGGGCTCGCCTCGCATCCGCACCACGAGCGCGCGCAGCACTACTTCCCCGAGGGCCCCGGATCGGTGTTCAGCTTCGGCGTGAAGGGCACCGCGTCGAGCGACTCGCGGGCCGTCGGCCAGAGGTTCATCGAGTCCGTCGACCTCGCGAGCCACCTCGCCAACATCGGCGACACGAAGACGCTCGTGATCCATCCGGCGTCCACGACACACGCGCAGCTCAGCGAGCAGCAGCTGCACGACGCGGGTGTGCTGCCCGGGCTCGTGCGCATCTCGGTGGGCATCGAAGACGTCGACGACATCCTCTACGACCTCGACCGAGCGCTCTCGATCGCGGTGAAGGGAGAATGAGCGCATGAGCACCGACACCGTGACTCCCGACCTGGAGACCGTCACCCTGCAGAACGGTCTCTCCTGCTCGATCCCCGCGAGCTCGCCGCTGGCGAAGCTGCTGCGCTCGCAGCGCACCTGGATCGGCCCGAGCGCGAAGGAGCGCCTCGGCATCCTGCGGCGCGCGAAGTCGGTCGCGATCGTCGGCGCCTCGCCGAACCCGGCGCGCTCCTCCTACTTCGTGGCGACCTATCTGTCGCAGTCGAGCGACTACGACCTCTACTTCGTGAACCCGAACGCGACCGAGATCCTCGGGCAGCCGGTGTACAAGTCCCTCGCCGATCTGCCGGTGGTGCCCGACATCGTCGACGTGTTCCGCCGCGCTTCCGACATCCCGCAGGTGATGGATGAGGCGCTCGCGATCGGTGCGAAGACCGTATGGGTGCAGCTCGGGATCTGGAACGAAGAGGCCGCCTACTACGGCGAGTCGAAGGGTCTCACGGTCGTCATGGACCGCTGCATCAAGGTCGAGCACGCCCGCTTCAACGGCGGCCTCTACCTGCTCGGCTTCGACACGGGCCAGATCTCGGCGCGCAAGATCATCCGCTGATCCTCGTCAGCGGGTGCCGCCCCCGGGCAGCTCGCGCGCCATCCAGCTCTCAGGCTGTTCGGGCGTCGTGAAGCCGAACCGCTCGTAGAGCCCGTGCGCGTCGCCCGTGCGCAGCACCCAGCGACGGAGGTCGAGCGCCTCGAGCTCGCTCACCACGAACTCCATGAGCGCCACGCCGACTCCGGCGCCCCGATGCTCGCGATCGACGTAGACATCGCACAGCCAGGCGAAGGTCGCGCCGTCGGTGACCACACGGGCGAACGCCACCTGCTCACCCGTGGCCGTCTCGAGTGCGACGAAGCAGCGCGAGCCGTCGATCGCAGCATCCTGGCGCTGCCGGGAGCGTCCTGCGGCCCAGTAGCTGTCGTCGCTCAGCCAGCGATGCACGCGCGCGCGATCGATGTCCGCGGGGTCGGCCGAGAACCGGTAGCGCGCATCCACCGCTCCAGCCTACGAAAGCTCGCGGGTCGCCGCGCTCAGCTCTCGGGGTACCGGAAGACCTCGTCGAGGCGGGCGCCGAGGGCGCGGGAGATGAGGAACGCCATCTCGAGCGAGGGCGAGTAGCGGCCCTGCTCGATCGCGATGATCGTCTGGCGGGTGACGCCGACGCTCGAGGCGAGTTCGGCTTGCGTGATGCTGCGCGCCGTGCGCAGCTCCCGGATGTCGTTGGTGACGCGCGTGGCCTTAACCACGGAAGACCCCGCGGTAGGCCCGCACCTGCGCGATGGCTCCCGCCGTGGCCCCGACGGCTCCGACGAGGAAGACGGCGCTGCCGATCCAGAACGGCTCGAGCTCGAGCATGGCGAGCACGAGAGCGGCCAGCAGCCCGCCCGCGGAGATCGTGAGCGCCACGCGCGCGCCGTAGCGGTCGATGCTGCGATCGCGCTCGTCGGTGCTCGTGTCGAGCTCCTCCTGGCGCAGCCCGGCGCCGATGCCCACGAGGATGGTCACGAGGATCGTCGCGACGATCGTGCCGGCGAAGTTGATGCCCATCGACCACAGCATGGGCGCCTGCCATCCGACCGCTGTCACGGGCGTGTCGGCGAGCTGCGGCAGCACGACGACGAAGTAGCCGGCCGCCGTGAGCGGCGTGAGCACCATCGTGACCCATGCGGCACGTTCGTTGGTGGTGGAGGGGATGCGGTCGTCTGCGTTCATGGCCTCGACGGTAGGGCTTCGAGTTGGGTCATGTCAAACATTCTTGACATATTCGTCGACCCGGCGCTACGTTCACGATGTCAAGAAAGCTTGACATATCGGATCGGAGAACTCCATGCCCTCGCTCACCTCGACCGCCCGCTGGACGGGTGCCGCCTACCTCGGCCTCGCCCTCACGGGCATGGTCGGCCACCTCGTGCTCACCTCGCAGATCACCGCGCCGGGCGACCCCGCCGAGGCAGTGACACGACTGCGCGAGAATCCGGCACTGGCGGAGCTCGCGATCGTCTTCGAACTGCTCATCGTCATCACCCAGGCGCTCGCAGCGTGGGGGTTCTTCGCCCTCTTCCGTCGCGACGACCCCACCGCCGCCTTCGGCGTGGCTGCCTTCGGACTCGCGAACGCCTCCGCCATCCTCATCAGCGCGGCTCTCCTCGCGACCTCGCTCGCCGTCGCGAGCGACGCGACCCTGGCACCGGGCGGCGACGGGGCCGGAACGGTCGCCCTCCTGCACGGCGTGAGCACGGCGGTCTGGAACGGCGGCAAGGTGTTCTTCGGGCTCTGGCTCGTGCCGATGGGCGCCTTCGCGCTCACGACGCGGCGGATGCCGCGGCCCCTGGGCTGGGCGCTCGTGATCGGTGGTGCGGCGTACGTGGTCGGGGCGCTCCTCGGCGCCGTCGCGTCCATCGCCCCGATCGCCGAGGCGCTCGGATACCTCGCGACCGTCGGCGAGCTCTGGATGATCGGCTACCTGCTGAGCGTGGGCATCCGTCCCCGTTCGGTCACGCCCGCCTGATCAGCTCGACAGCAGCCCGGCCAGCTGTTCCGCGTCGCCCGTCGGCAGCCGACAGGTGAACCCCTCGCAGAGGTAGGCGACATCGCCCCGTGGTGCGACGCGGTCGGCGAAGAGCTCGAACCCGGCGTCGGCGAGCGCCGCCGCCTGCGACTCGGTCACGAGCGCCAGGGTGCGCGTCGGGCGCGACCAGCTGCGCGCCACGGCGAGCAGCCGGTCGCGTGCCGGGGCGGCATCCGCATCCGGGCGAACGAGCACGAGTTCGGCGGCGGGCGCCACGAGCCTCGCCGCCACCGCGAGAGTCGCGCCGTAGGCGATGGGGCGCTCGAGCGCGGGAGCGAGGCTCGGCGCGAGCGCGCGTCCCGCAACGGCGCGGTAGTCGCGCGCGGCGGTGAGGGCGGCGAGGCGCGCAGCGGCATCTGCGAGCAGGGCGGCACCGGATGGCGTGGCCCCCTCGGTGCGATCGGCGTCGACCGCGATCCCGCGGGCGGCGAGCACGGGGTCTCCGCCACCGGGAGCCACGACCTCCTCGCCGTCGATGCAGGCGTCGACGAGCTCGCGTGCGAGCACCGCTCGTGCCGCCTCGCCGCTCGCGAGGGCGAGGCGCACCAGGCCTCCCGCGAGGCCCCCGTAGTCCTCCAGGCTGGCCGCCGCATCCGAGACCCGTCGGTCGAGACTCGCCCGACGCAGGCGCACCCCGCTCGGCCCGCGCTCGACATGCAGCGCGACGACGGCATCCGCTGCCCGCACCGCAGCCTCGATCCACTCGGGGTGCGCGAACCGCACGCCGGCATCCGCGAGCGCACCGATCGCGAGGCCGTTGAGCCCGGCGAGCACCTTCGCGTCGAGGGCGGGGGGCGGCTGCTGCGCGCGGCCCGCGGCATCGAGGGCGTAGTACCCGCCTTCACTGCGGGCGCCGTCGACGAGGCTCTCGGAGTCCTGCGCGGAGGCGAACGCGCCGTCGTCGAGACGCAACACGTCGAGCAGGAACCCCGCGACGGCCTCAGCGCCCGGTCTGTCGCCGTGCGCGGTGGCGAGGTCGAGCAGCTGGGCGTTGTCGGAGAGCATGCGCTCGTAGTGCGGCTCGCTCCAGTCGCGGCGCACGGCGTAGCGGAAGTAGCCGCCCTCGACGGGATCGCGCAAGGCGGTCGTGGCCTCATAGAGTCGCGTGCCGAACGCGGCGGCGGCCTCGTCGCCGTGCAGCGCGCGTTCGGCGAGGAAGCTCAGCACGGGCGCGTTGGGGAATTTCGCGTCGGTGCCGAATCCGCCGTACCGGGGGTCCTCGAAGCCCGCCAGCTCGGCGACCGCGGCCGCGAGCTGCCCGTTCGACGGCAGCGCGGCATCCGCGGGCTCCGGGCGGGCCGCGAGCGCCTCGGCCACCGCAGCACCGGTCGCCTCCACCTCGCCGCGCCGCTCGGTCCAGGCCTCGACGATCGCCTCGAGCACCTGACGGAATGCTGGCACCCCCTGCACGGGCTGCGGCGGGAAGTAGGTGCCGGCGTAGAAGGCGCGGCCGTCGGGCGTCGCGAAGACGGTGAGCGGCCAGCCGAGGTGCGGGGTGAATGCGGATGCTGCGGCCAGGTAGGCGGCGTCGACGTCGGGATGCTCCTCCCGGTCGACCTTGATCGCGACGAAGTGCTCGTCGAGGTACGCGGCGAGCTCGGAATCGGAGAACGACTCGCGCGCCATGACGTGGCACCAGTGGCAGGTGGCGTAGCCGATCGAGACGAGCACGGGCACGTCGCGGCGGACGGCCTCGGCGAAGGCCTCCTCGCCCCACGGCCACCAGTCGACCGGATTGCTCGCGTGGCTGCGTAGGTAGGGGCTGATCGAGGAGGCGAGGCGCTCACCCATCTCCTCACCCTATGCCCGGGCGCTTTTCCTCCCCAGCCCACCCGACGAGAACTTGTCCACAGATTCTGGGAAACGCTCGCATCCCCGCCGACTGCGCTGGTAGACAAAGCGATGAACGCCTGATGTATCAGGCATTCGTGCCGACCGAAAGGAGTCCCATGTCCATCCTCACCGCCTCTCCCGTGCTCGCCACGGGGGTGCGCGCCGAGAGCATGCTGCGCGGAACCGCGGAGCAGCTCGCCGACGCGATCAGCACCCGTGCTGCCCGCATCCGGCACCCGCACACCGTGACGAACGAAGTCGCACCGCTCATCCTCATCGCCGTGATCGCGGTCGCGGCTGCTCTCGCCCTCATCGTCGTGATCGGCGCCGCGGCCGCGTGGGTGTACTACTGCCAGGCGTACTTCGGAAGCCGCTACTGGCCGGCCGTGCACTGGCCCGGCCAGAACGGCGGCCTGTTCTACCTCGCCTGCCAGCGAGTCTGACGCGATGACCGTGCTGCTCGAGGCCGAGGGGATCACGCTCACGCGCGGCACCCGCACGGTGCTGCAGCCGGTCGACCTGCGGGTCCGAGCCGGGCGCCCCCACGCCCTGCTCGGACCCAACGGGGCCGGCAAGACCACGACCCTCAACATCCTCGTGGGGCTCCTCGCGCCGACCGCCGGCTGCGTGCGCGTCGACGGCGTCGACATCCGCGAACCCGCCGCGCGCTCGCTCCTCGGCTACGCCCCCGACGACCTGCCGCTGCCCAGCGCGCTCACCGGGCGCGAGTACCTGCGACTGCACGACCGGCTGCGTCGCCGCGACGACCGTGAACGCGCCGATGCACTGTGCACCCTGCTCGGCATCCGCGACAGCCTCGACCGCCAGATCGTCGAGTACTCGCACGGGATGCGACGCAAGCTGCAGTTCGTCGCGGCGGTCATGCACGACCCGCTCGTGCTCGTGCTCGACGAGCCGTATCGGGGGCTCGACCCGCGGGCCGCAGCCTTCGTGCATCGCTACCTCGAGGGCTTCGTATCCGCGGGCCGCGCGCTGCTCGTCGCCACCCACGACCTCGCACGGGCCGAGCGCGACAGCTCCTGGGTGTGGCTCATCGACGGAGGCACGGTGGTCGCGGAAGGCAGCCCGGCGCACATTCGCGCCCTCGCGTGCGCGAGCGATCTCGAGGGAGCGTTCGCCGCCCTCACCCGCAGCGAGTTCGATCCCGCCACCGAGGCTCGACTGCTCGCGACCGCGCTGCCCGACAGCGCGCCCTCCGCGTCATCTTCTTCCACGACCAACCTCTCCACTTCGGAAAGTGAGCTGTCATGACCCGCAGCATCGTCGGCGCCATGCTCGCCGGACTCGCCCTCGGCGTCTTCGGCCTCGTCATCGCGTGCGTCGCCTGCCTCGCCATCGCATTCGCCACTCAGGCCGAGGCCACCCTGCCCGGCATCTTCCACGCCGAGTTCGTGACCATCAACGGCATGCCGCAGCTCGGATTCCGGTCCGATTGGCCAGGCATGGCGGTGGCCCTCGCCGTCTGGACCGCACTGGCCGGCGGCCTCGGCGCGCTCGTCGCACGACGCACGCGCGACGGAGGTGCCGGTGCCGCGCGGTGAGTCGCTCATGGGGACTCGGGCCATCGCGGCGGCCTCCTGGCTGATCTGGCGCCGCCACACGGCGAGCACGCTCGGAACGACGGTCCGCATCGTCGGCGCCGCGCTCGTCGTAGCCCTGCTTCTGTGCGCGGGCCTCGCCGCCCTCGTCTCGGCATTCATCCTCGCGACGATCGGCGGTGCCGGCGCACTCCCCTCGGATGCGGATCTCACCGTCTTCACGCGGCTGACGGCGGCGGGCGCGCTCATCGGCGGCGCGCTTCCCCAGCTGCTGCTGGCAGCGACCCGGCCGCGCACGAATGCGCTCGACGACCTCGTCGCCCTGCTGCCGGTGACCGCCACCGCTCGCACGCTCGGGGAGCGGATGCCGACGGTCGCGCTCGGCGCGGTCTTTGCGATCGTGCTGAGCACGCCCCTCGGCAGCTTCCTCGCGCTGCTGCTGCGCGACGATCCCCTCCGGGCCACGGGTGCCATCGCCGTCCACCTGCTGCTCATCGGCCTCGCGGCCATCGCGACCCCAGCGGCGTTCGAATCGGTCTACGCGCTCGGCTGCCGCATCCGCCTACCGCACGCCTACGCAGCCGGTGCGGCCGCCGTCTCGCTCCTCGCGCTCCTCGCCGCGGCGACGGCACCTTTCCTCGTGCCGCGTCCTTCCACGGGCGACGCGCTCACGGGGATCTCGCCGGTCGAGGCCGCCGCCCAGCTCGCGGGGGCCGAGGCGCTCACATCGACCGTGGCGCCGGCAGCCGTGCTGCTCGGCTGGGCGGTGGCATGCGGAGTGCTCGCGATCGTGGTGGCGCGTCACGCGCCCCGCACCGCGACGGCCGAGTTCACCCGGCTGCTCACCCGGATGCCGCCGCCCGTCGCGGCGGCGGGCCCCACGGCCGCCGGCGTCGCGGTCCACGCGCGCCAGCTCGTGCGCCTGCCCCAGTTCCTGGTGCTGGGCGTCGGACCGCTGCTGCTTGCCGTGCTGCTCGTCACACCGCTCGCGCACGGCCTCGCAGCGGCGGCCGAGCCGCTCACGGGCGTTCCGCTCGTCGCACCGTTCTCGCTCTCGATGTTCGCCTTCGGGCTCTCGCACGGCACCTCGTGGTGGGTGCGCAGCACGGGTCGAAGCCACCGTCGCATCGCCGTCGACCGCCTGCTCGCGAGCGGGCTCGTGGCGGCGCCATGCGCCCTGCTGGCCGCGATCGTGCTCGTCGTCACGGGTACCACCTCGCTCGACGCGGCCCTCTCACGGCTGGTGCTCGGTCTCGTGCTCTGCCTCGCTGCGTCGCTCGGCGGCATCCTCGCCCCGTGGTCGCATCAGAGCGCCCTGGCGACGACGATCACGAGCGCCGTGTCGTTCCTGCTGTTCGCCCTCGCCGTCACACCTCTGCAGCTCGCCGCCGAGACCTGGCTGCCGGCTGCGACATCCGCGGCGGTCGCGGTGTCGGGGATGCTCCTGCTGGCCGCCTGGGCGCTCGGCGCTCGGAGGCGCCACGACGACGACCTCGCGATCGCATGAGAACCGTGGAGGTCGAGCTGCCGTCCGGCCTCGGCGCCGCGATGCGCTCGGCGATCGCGGCGCTCGCATGCACCCAGGGTGTCGTGATCGGCGGCCTCGCGGTGATCGCAGCGGGCATCGGCCTGCTCGGGTTCGCGGTCGCGGCCCACGGCGTCGCGCTGCTCGCCCTCGGCCTGCTCGCGACACCGCTCCACGAACTCGGCCATCTCGTGGCCTACCGGGCGGCGACAGCGAGCGGTCCCGCGGTTCTCGAGTGCGGCGCGGTGCACGCCGCACTCCATCGCGCCCCGCTCGGGCGGCGAGCAGATCGGGCGGTCACGCTCGCGGGACCGCTCGCGCCTCTCGTGCTCGCGATCGCCCTCGCGCCGCTGGCCGGAGCGTTGCCCGCAGAGGCGGTGGCCGCCGCGCTCGTCGCCGTTGCGCACGTGACGAGCCTCGCCCTCCCGACCGCCGATCGCCGCGCCTGGCGGCAGGCGGCGCACCACGATCGCACGCCGAGCGACGACTCGGAGGCCGTCGGGTTCGATCCCTAGCCTGCGGGCTAGAACGTGGCCGTATCGGGGTCGGAGCCGACCCGCAGATTGCGGTCGAGGGCGTCGATCGCGGCGAGCTCCGTATCCGAGAGCTCGAAGCCGAACACGGCGAAGTTCGTCGCCATCCGGTCACGTGAGGTGGTCTTCGGGAACACGATGATGCCGCGCTGCAGATGCCAGCGGATCACGACCTGCGCGGGCGTGACGCCGTGCGCGGCCGCCGCATCCTGCACCGCCTGCTCGCCGAAGAGCTCGTACTTGCCCTGGCCCAACGGACCCCACGCCTCGGTGCGGATGCCGAGGGGCTCGGCGAAGGCGCGCAGCTCGCGCTGCTGGAACGCCGGGTGCAGCTCGACCTGGTCGACGGCCGGCACCGTGCCCGACTCGGCGATGATCCGCTCGAGGTGCGGGCGGTGGAAGTTCGAGACGCCGATCGAGAGCGTCTTGCCCGCGTCGCGGATCTGCTCCATCGCGAGCCAGGTCTCGACGTAGCGGTCGAGGTCGGGGCGCGGCCAGTGGATGAGGTACAGGTCGACGTGGTCGAGACCGAGCTTCTCGAGACTCAGGTCGATCGCGTCGAACGCCGACTGCGTGCCCTGGTCGGAGTTCCACAGCTTGGTGGTGATGAACAGCTCGTCGCGCGGGATGCCGGACTTCTCGATCGCGCGCCCCACACCCACCTCGTTGCCGTATACGGCGGCGGTGTCGATGTGGCGGTAGCCCACCTCGAGGGCATCGGTGACGACGCGCTCGGCCTCGTCGGGGTCGACCTTGAACACCCCGAATCCGAGCTGAGGGATCGTGCGGCCGTCGTTGAGTGCGATGAGGGGAACCGTCATGACTCCCATCCTGTCACCGGCGTGCGCCCCGCACCGGCACGGCTGCCGCCGCTCGGCGCTCTAGAGTCGGATCAACCCGTCATCGCGCGATCGCACTCGACCGCATCCGACCAGGAGACCGCCATGACCCAGCTCGGCATCGTCGCCGAACCGCCCGCAGAGAACCGGGTGTCGCTCTCACCGCCGACCGCTGCGCGCGTCGCCGCCCTGGGCTACACCGTCGTGGTAGAGCGCGGAGCGGGCGCGGCATCCGCGTTCCCCGATGCGGCGTACGAGGCCGCGGGGGTCGCCGTCGTCGACGGCGATACAGCGTGGGGCTCGGATGTGGTGGTGACGATCACCCCGCCCTCCCCCGCGGACATCGCGCGGTTGCAGCCCGGCGCCACCCTCATCGGCCTGCTGAGCCCCACCCTGCGCCCCGAACTGCTCGAGCAGCTCGCGGCGCGCGGGGTGACGGCGCTCGCCCTCGACGCGGTGCCGCGCATCTCGCGCGCCCAGTCGATGGACGTGCTGAGCTCGATGGCCAACATCGCCGGCTACCGCGCGGTCGTGGAGGCCGCGCACGAGTTCGGGCGCTTCTTCACCGGGCAGGTGACCGCCGCCGGAAAGGTGCCGCCCGCGAAGGTGCTCGTGGCGGGCGCGGGCGTCGCCGGCCTCGCGGCGATCGGCGCCGCCTCGAGTCTCGGCGCGATCGTGCGGGCCACCGACCCGCGGCCCGAGGTGGCCGACCAGGTGCGCTCCATCGGCGGCGAGTACCTCGAGGTCGTCGTGCCCGAGGAGCAGAAGGAGGTCTCGGCCGACGGCTACGCGAAAGCGACGAGCGAGGCCTACGACCGCCGCGCACGCGAGCTCTACAGCGAGCAGGCCGCCGATGTCGACATCATCGTCACCACCGCGCTCATCCCGGGCAGGCCCGCACCGCGCCTCATCACCGCCGCCGATGTCGCCTCGATGAAGCCGGGCAGCGTCATCGTCGACATGGCCGCTGCGCAGGGCGGCAACGTCGAGGGCTCGGTCGCGGGTGAGCGCGTCGTCACCGCCAACGGTGTCGTCATCCTCGGCTACACCAACCTCGCGGGCCGCCTGCCGCAGCAGGCGTCGCAGCTCTACGGCACCAACCTGGTGAACCTGCTCGCACTGGTCACGCCCGAGAAGGACGGCACGCTCACGCTCGACTTCGACGACGTCGTGCAGCGCGCGGTGACGGTCGTACGGGGCGGCGCGATCACGTGGCCGCCGCCGCCCGTACAGGTATCGGCGGCGCCCGCGACCCCGGCATCCGCCGCATCCGACGCGGCGCCCGCGAAGTCGGCCCGACGCACCCTCGGCACCGGTGGCAGGACCGCGCTCTCGGTCGCCGGCATCGCTGCGCTGTTCCTCGTGTGCGCCGTCGCCCCACCCCCGCTCCCCCAGCACGTCCTCGTGCTCACCCTCGCCGTCGTCGTGGGCTTCTACGTGATCGGCAAGGTCGCGCACGCCCTGCACACACCGCTCATGAGCGTGACCAACGCCATCAGCGGCATCATCGTCGTCGGGGCCATGGTGCAGCTGACCTCCGGCGACGTGCTCGTGCAGCTTCTCGCCGCGCTCGCCGTCCTGGTGGCGAGCATCAACATCTTCGGCGGCTTCGCCGTCACGAGGCGGATGCTCGCGATGTTCCGCAAGGGAGACGCCCGGTGAGCGCGCTGTTCGCGGGGGCCGCACCGGCGGATGCCGCCCTCGCCACCTCGGTCGCCGACGCCGCCTATGTGGTGGCAGCTCTCCTGTTCATCCTGAGCCTCGCAGGACTCAGCCGGCACGACAGCTCCCGCCGCGGCGTGGCCTTCGGCATCGCCGGCATGACGATCGCCCTCGCCGCGACCGTGTGGCTGACCGCCGCGACCGGCTCGCTGCTGAGCCGCGGGGGCCTCGGGCTCGTGCTGCTCATCGGCGCCGTGCTCGTCGGCGGCGCGATCGGGCTGTGGCGCGCCCGCGTCGTGCAGATGACCGGTATGCCCGAGCTCATCGCCTTGCTGCACTCCTTCGTGGGACTCGCGGCGGTGCTCGTCGGCTGGAACGGCCATCTCGCCGAGCCGGGTCTCACGGGTGCGTTGCGCGACATCCACCACGCCGAGGTCTTCATCGGCGTCTTCATCGGCGGCGTCACCTTCACGGGTTCGATCGTGGCGTTCCTCAAGCTGTCGGCCCGCATCAGCTCCCGGCCCCTCATGCTGCCGGGGAAGAACGTGCTCAACCTGGGCGCGCTCGTCGTGTTCGCCGGCCTCACCGTCTGGTACGTGCTGACGCCGAACCTGTGGCTGCTCGTCGCCGTCACCGCGCTCGCCCTGGCCCTCGGCTGGCATCTGGTCGCCTCGATCGGCGGCGGCGACATGCCGGTGGTCGTGTCGATGCTCAACAGCTACTCGGGGTGGGCGGCGGCCGCGGCGGGCTTCCTGCTGAACAACGACCTGCTGATCGTCACCGGAGCCCTCGTCGGCTCCTCCGGTGCCTACCTCTCCTACATCATGTGCAAGGCGATGAACCGCTCGTTCCTCTCGGTGATCGCGGGAGGCTTCGGCATCGAGGCGCCCCGCGCGGGCGAGGACGAGCAGGGCGAGCACCACGAGACCGACGCGGCCTCCGTGGCGCAGCTGCTCGCGGCATCCCGATCGGTCATCATCACGCCGGGTTACGGCATGGCGGTCGCCCAGGCGCAGCACCCGGTGGCCGAGCTCACCGAGCGGCTGCGGGCCCGTGGCGTGACGGTGCGGTTCGGCGTGCACCCGGTGGCCGGCCGGCTGCCCGGGCACATGAACGTGCTGCTGGCCGAGGCCAAGGTGCCCTACGACATCGTGCTCGAGCTCGACGAGATCAACGACGACTTCGCCTCGACGGATGTCGTGCTCGTGATCGGCGCGAACGACACGGTGAACCCCGCCGCGGCCGAGGATCCGGGCTCCCCCATCGCCGGCATGCCGGTGCTGCGGGTGTGGGAGGCCGCCGACGTCGTCGTGTTCAAGCGGTCGATGGCGTCGGGCTACGCGGGCGTGCAGAACCCGCTGTTCTTCCGGGAGAACACCCGGATGCTGTTCGGCGACGCGAAGGAGCGCGTGGAGGACATCCTGCGCGAACTGTGACGCGCCGCCGGCGCGCTCAGCGGTAGCGGCGCCCCTCGTCGCGGCGGTAGAGGGTGAGGGCGAGCACGAGCAGCCCGACCGTCCAGGCGACGATGCCGCCCCACGCCCACCACGGCACCTCGCCCCCTTGCACGGCCACGATCACCGCCTCGCGCGCCTGTCGGGTGGGCAGGGCACGCGAGACGCGCTCCAGCCAATCCGGGAAGAGCACGGGAGGCAGGAAGAGGCCGCCGCCGAAAGCGGTGAGGAACATCACGATCTGGGTCACCGCGATCGCGACCTTCATCGACATGGCGTAGCCGATCGCGAACCCGGCGAACAGGAACGGCAGCGCGGAGGCGAGGAAGGCGAGCACTCCGAGCACGAGACCCGCGGCATCCGCACGTGCCGCGGTGAGCGTGGCACCGAGCACGAGCACCGGCGTGAGGGCCGCGAGCCCGATGAGCCCGTTCGAGAGCACCTGCGCGAGCAGCCGCGCGATGCCGGGGGCCGGCAGCGTGCGCAGGTACGGTTCCCACGGCGTCTCGCGGGCCTGCGAGATGCCGATCCCGAAGCCGAACAGCGCGTTCGACATGAGTGCGAACACGAGCATCTGGATGACGGCCTGCGTCGCGAGCACGGGGTCGTCGGCGATCGCACGCTGCGGCACCACGAAGAAGAGGAAGGCGAGGGCCGGGAACACGAGGGCACCGATCACGGCGATGGGCACCCGCACGGTCTCGAGGAAGGTGTAGCGGGCGTGCAGCCCGGTCAGGCGCAGGGTCGCGATCATGCCGCGGTCCTCTCGGTGAGGGCGAGGAATGCTTCCTCGAGGCTCGCTCCTCGGATCTGGAGCTCGGTGAAAGGGATGCCCGAGAGCACGAGTTCGCGCACGAAGGCGTCGGAGTCGTGCACGGCGAGGCTGACACCGGTGTCGTCGGGCAGCACGGCGGCGACCCCCGGCAGTGCGGCGACGCGCTCGAACTCGGGGCTCGCGAGGCGCACCATGCGGTTGCCGACCCGCGCGAGCACGGCACCGAGGGTGTCGTCGGCGACGATGCGACCGGAGGCGACCACGACGACGCGCTCGGCGAGCGCCTCGATCTCCTCGAGATAGTGGCTCGTCACGACGATCGTCGCGCCGGCCTCGTGCTGGCGCCGGATCGCCTGCCACAGCGCGTGCCGGCCGTCGACGTCGAGTCCGGTCGTGGGCTCGTCGAGCAGCACGAGCCGCGGGCGGCCGACGAAGGCGAGCGCGACGCTGAGGCGGCGACGTTGACCTCCCGAGAGCGCGCCGGTCTGGCGCCGCAGCAGCTCGGTCAGCCCGAACTCCCCGGCGAGCTCGGCCGTCGGCACCCGTCCGGCGGGATTGCCGGCGAAGTGGCCGCCGACGAAGTCGATGACCTCACCGACCCGCAGGGTGGGCGGCAACGCGGTCTCCTGCGGGGTGCAGCCGAGGCCCTGGCGTGTGGCGGTGTCGCGCGGGTCGCCGCCGAAGAGGCGCACCGTGCCCTCCGTCGGTCGGCGCAGCCCCTGCAGCAGGCTGAGCATGGTCGTCTTGCCTGCACCGTTCGGACCGAGCAGACCGACGAGTTCGGCGTCACCGATCTCCAGGTCGACGCCGTCGAGGGCGAGGTGGTCGCCATAGCGGTGCGTGACGCCCGCAAGGCCGGCCAGGGTGGTCATGGTTCTCCTCCGAGTAGGGCGCGCAGCTGCGCGGTGTAGTCCTCGAACGCGCGGCGACCCGCGACGGTGAGGCTCAGATAGGTGACGGGCGAGCGCCCGTGGAAGGTCTTGTCGACCTCGACATAGCCGGCGTCTTCGAGCTTGCGCAGGTGGGTCGAGAGGTTGCCCGCGGTCATGCCGAGCCGCTCCTGCAGGCGCGGGAACGACATCCGGTCTCCCGTGCCGAGCGCCGCGAGCACGGCGGTGATGCGCAGGCGGGCCGACGCGTGGATGACGGGGTCGAGCTCGTCCATCACATCCTCCGCAGGCGCACCACGGCGATGACGCCGCCGACGAGCAGCGCGGGACCCGCGATGAGCGCCATCGCGAGCATGTTGCCGGGAGCGCCGAAGAACCCGGTGACGGCGGCCGCGAGCGCCATCACGAGCGCGATGACGAGCTGATCGGCCGAGCGCCAGACGAGGGTGCCGGCGAGGTACATCGCGGCGACGAGCAGCGCGTAGGCGGAGGTGTAGTAGATCGCGGCCGCGTCATCCGAGATGCCGGCGCGCACGAGCGCGGAGCCGATCGCGGCGATGGCACCGCCGAGGATCGGCCAGGAGAGGCCGTACACGGTGCCCACGAAATCGCTCACGCCCTTGATGCCGCGGTTGCTGCGGATGCCGACCACTGCCGAGGTGATCGCGGCGCCCAGCATGAGCGAGGCGAAGATCGGGATGGCGAGCCAGCCCGGCAGTTGCAGCGGCGAGGGGCTGTCGGGCCAGGCCGACCACAGCGCGAGGTAACCGACGAGCCAGACACCGCCCCAGACGAAGTAGTAGACCGGCACCTGCACGGCGAGCGCGCGTCTCATGCCGCGCGTCTCGTCGTCGATGAGGGCGAGGAGGCGCTCGGGATGCAGCTCGTCGCCGTCGGGGTCGTGGGCGGCCGTGTGCTCGGTCATGGGTACTTTGTATCACAAAGTGCTTTGTGAGCCAACCCGATTTGCGACGGTGATCCACCGTACGATGGAGGGCTCATGTCTGCCGTGCCCGCCCCCGCGCTCCGCATCGTCTACCCGCCCGAGCTGCCCGTCAGCCAGGCGCACGACGAGCTCGCGCGCGCCATCAACGAGCACCAGGTGATCGTGGTCGCGGGCGCCACGGGCTCGGGCAAGACCACCCAGCTGCCCAAGATCTGCCTCGAGCTCGGGCGCGAGCGCATCGGCCACACCCAGCCGCGCCGGATCGCGGCCCGCTCGATCGCGGAGCGCATCGCATCCGAACTCGGCGTCGAACTCGGCACGGCGGTCGGCTACCAGGTGCGGTTCGACGACCGCACCCGCACCGACACCGCCATCAAGCTCATGACCGACGGCGTGCTGCTGGCCGAACTCTCGCGCGACCGCGACCTGAAGGCCTACGACACGATCATCATCGACGAGGCGCACGAGCGCAGTCTCACGATCGACTTCCTGCTCGGCTACCTCACGCGGCTGCTGCCGCGCCGGCCCGACCTCAAGGTGATCGTCACCTCGGCGACGATCGACCCCGAGAGCTTCGCCCGGCACTTCGCCGCCGCCATCGGCGCGGAGGTGCCGGTGATCGAGGTGTCGGGGCGCACCTACCCCGTCGACATCCGCTACCGCCCGCTCGTCGCCGAGGCGGGCGGCGACGCCGCCGACGGCGAGTCCGACGACGACGGCGCTGCGGCATCCGACCGCGACGTCGCGCAGGGCATCGTCGACGCGCTCGCCGAGCTCGAGCGCGAGGAGCCGGGCGACGTTCTCGTGTTCCTCTCGGGCGAGTCCGAGATCCGGGATGCCGCCGACGTCGTGCGCGGGCGCTTCCCCGCGGATGAGGTGGTGCCGCTGTACGGTCGACTCTCCTCCGCCGAGCAGCACCGGGTATTCGACACCCGACGCGCCCCCGGCATCCGGCGCCGCATCGTGATCGCCACGAACGTCGCCGAGACGAGCATCACGGTGCCCGGCATCCGCTACGTCGTCGACGCCGGCACCGCGCGCATCAGCCGCTACTCGCCGCGCTCCAAGGTGCAGCGGCTGCCGATCGAGGCGATCAGTCAGGCCTCCGCGAACCAGCGCTCGGGGCGCGCCGGCCGCACCTCGCCCGGCATCGCGATCCGGCTCTACTCCGAAGACGACTTCGACCGCCGCCCCGAGTTCACCGAC
>JBQCHI010000016.1:0-81868 GCA_051954835.1 Protaetiibacter sp.
GGCGCGGCCGCCCCCGGCCCGGCGGGGGGGGGGGGGTGGGGCCCGGGGGGGGGGGGGGGGTTGGGGGTGGGGCCCTCTTGGGGGGCGGGGGGCCCCCCGTGGGGGGGGGGGTTGGGGGGTTCGGCCCTGTTCCACCCCCCCCACCTCCTCGATGCGTCGCAAGCGGTAGATGATCGTGTTCTTGTGCATGTGCATCGCGGTCGCCGTCGCGGCGAGCGACAGGCGCGCATCGACGTAGTGGCGCAGCGTCGCCTCGAGGTCGGGTCCGAGGGGCGCCACGTAGCGGGCGCGCAGCTCGCGCAGCAGGTTGGGCTCGCGCCCGGCGAGCACCTCGAGAAGGGCGTCGACGTAGCGTGTGGCGCGGCGCGGGGGCGCGTCGCGCGTGACATCGAGGGTGTGGATCGCCTGCCGGCACGAGACGTTGAGGTGCGCGAGGCCGAGACGAGGCTCGCCGATCGCGGCACGCACCGGCTCCCGCAGCGCCGTCTCGGCGATCGCGTGCTCGACCACCGGGATGAGATCGGCCGAGCTGCCCGGCCAGGCGAGGGCGAGGAGCGCGATGGTGCCGCCCCCGTCGACCTGCACGGTGCCCGAGAGCGTCGTGGCGCCGGTCGCCGAGGTGAGGCGGAACACGAGGTGGTGCCGCACGCGCTCGATGAGCGCGGGATCGCCCTCGTCGGCGAGGGTCGCCGCGACCGCGACGAAGCGCGACTGGTCGGTGTCTTCGAGCCCGAGCACACGCGCGAGCTCCTCGACCTCCGCGGCGTCGATCGGCGAGCCGATCGCCAGCCGGCTGAACAGGGTCGGCTCGGTCAGCAGATTGCTCGCCGAGATCTGCTGCTGCATCGCCATGTAGGCATCCAGCATCGAGCGCTCGAGGCGGTCGAGCAGCTCGATCATCGTCACGCGGCCCGCGCGGGCGTTCGCCGGCTTCACCTGCATGCGGGCGCACCAGCTCGTGAACTCCTCGCTGAGCGTGCGCTCGGCGATCCGGAACGACTGGATCACCGCCGCGTGCGACACCCCCTGCAGTGCGCGCCGCTCGCCGTTGCGGGCGCAGCGCGCAAGCTCCTCGGCCGCGGGCTCGCGGTCCTCGAGCAGGCACACGATGACGTTGTGCACGTTCTCGCGGATGCGGTCGGCCAGGTCGGCGCGCTCGAGCAGCAGCGTCGAGTACGGCGGCACCGTCTGCCACACGCGGTCGACGATCGCCGACATGAGCGACTCGAACTCCTTGAGCATGGCGCGCGCGACACGTTGCACGTCCTCGGTCACCGGCATGCGGCATCCGCTCGGGGTCGCGGTGCGGGGGTCATGCCCCTACGGTATGCGTTCCGCTGGGAGAGTTCGTCCACACCCGCTTTCGCCGGCCGCCGTCCGGGCGGCAGCACGACATGAGAGAGAGAATGACCACATGACGCGTCCCCTTCGTCTTGGATACAAGGCTTCGGCCGAGCAGTTCGCCCCGCGGGATCTGGTGGAGTTCGCGGTGGCGGCGGAAGGTCATGGTTTCGAGTCGGTGACGACGTCGGACCATTTCCAGCCGTGGCGGCACGAGGGCGGGCATGCGCCGTTCTCGTTGGCGTGGATGACCGCGGTGGGGGAGCGCACCTCGAACGTGCTGATCGGCACGAGCGTGATGACGCCGACGTTCCGCTACAACCCGGCGGTGATCGCGCAGGCGTTCGCGACGATGGGGGTGCTGTATCCGGGGCGGGTGTTCCTGGGGGTGGGCACCGGTGAGGCGCTGAATGAGATCGCGACGGGGTGGCGGGGCGAGTGGCCCGAGTTCAAGGAGCGCTTCGCGCGGTTGCGGGAGTCGGTCGATCTGATGCGCGAGCTGTGGACGGATGACCGGGTGAACTTCGCGGGCGAGTACTACCAGACCGTCGACGCATCCATCTACGACCGGCCGGAGGTGCCGGTGCCGGTGTACATCGCGGCGGGCGGTCCGATGGTGGCCCGCTACGCGGGGCGTGCCGGAGATGGGTTCATCTGCACCTCGGGCAAGGGTGCCGGGCTGTATCGGGACGAGCTGATGCCCGCGGTGGCGGAGGGTGCGGCGAAGGTCGGCAAGAGCATCGACGATGTCGATCGGATGATCGAGATCAAGCTCTCGTACGACACGGACGCGGATGTCGCGCTCGAGAACACGCGGTTCTGGGCGCCGTTGGCGCTCAGCAAGGAGCAGAAGCACGACATCACCGACCCGGTGGAGATGGAGCGGGCCGCGGATGCGTTGCCGATCGAGCAGATCGCCTCGCGGTGGATCGTGGGCTCGGACCCGGATCAGGTGGTGGCCGAGATCAAGCAGTACATCGACTGGGGTCTGAACCACCTCGTCTTCCATGCGCCGGGCCACGACCAGCGCCGCTTCATGGAGCTCTTCGAGCGCGACCTCGCACCCCGTCTGCGAGCCCTGTAGCAGGCGCCGGCATCCGGGGCGGAGCCCTCAACCGGCGTTCGCCGAGTAGTCGGGCAGCTCCTGCACCGACCAGCTGTTGCCGTCGGGGTCGCTGAAGTACACGAAGCGACCCCACGGCTGCTCGTCGATGTCGCTCGTCTCGACGCCGCGGCCGCGCAGGTCGGCGAGCGCCTCATCCGCCGACGACACCACGACCTGCAGGGCGCGCAGGGAACCGGGCGCCATCTCGCTGATGCCGCGCCCGAACGCGATCGAGCAGGCCGAGCCGGGCGGGGTGACCTGGATGAAGTGGACGTCGTCGCTGACGCGCTGGTCGTGGTCGACCGGCCAGCCGAGCGTCTCGCCGTAGAAGCTGCGCGCGCGGTCGAGGTCGGCGACGGGGACCATGACGAGTTCGATGCGGTAGTCGACCATGGGGTTCTCCTTTGTCTCGGTGCGCCCAGGCTACGAAGGCACGCGGACGGAAAGTGTCCGCATGTCGAGCGAGCTCCCCGGGTCTAGCCTCGACACATGCACGCGACGCTCATCCACGCAGCCGGCGACATCCGCTACGAGGAGGTGCCGGACCCGCGGCTCAGCACGGGGGGCGACGCGATCGTGCGCGTCGTGGCGGCATGCGTGTGCGGATCCGATCTGTGGCCGTATCGCGGCGTGACGCCGACCCACGAGCCGCACCGCATCGGGCACGAGTTCGTCGGCGTGGTCGAGCAGGTGGGCCCCGAGGTACGGCGCATCCAGGTGGGCGACTTCGTGATCGCGCCGTTCTACGACTGCGACATGACGTGCGTGAACTGTCGAAACGGCTTCTCGACCTCGTGCCTGAACGGCGGATGGTGGGGTTCCGACGACCGGATGGGCGCGTTCGCCGACGGCGGCCAGGGCGAGCTCGTGCGAGTGCCCCACGCCGACGGCTCGCTCGTCGCCACCCCGTCGATGCCCGACGACGCCCTCGTGCCGCACCTGTTGACCCTTTCGGATGTGATGGGCACGGGCCACCACGCCGCCGTCTCGGCGGGCGTCGGCCCGGGCAGGACGGTCGTCGTCGTGGGCGACGGCGCCGTGGGCCTGTGCGCGGTGCTCGCATCCGCGCGCCTCGGCGCCGAGCGCGTCGTGGCGATGTCGCGGCACGCCGACCGCCAGGCGCTCGCCACCCGCTTCGGGGCGACCGACATCGTGGCCGAGCGCGGCGACGAAGGCGTGGAGCGCATCCGCGAGCTGTTCGACGGCATCGGCGCGGATGCCGTGCTCGAATGCGTGGGAACTGCGGAGTCGATGGATCAGGCGCTGCGATCCGCGCGACCGGGCGGCCAGGTCGGCTACGTGGGAGTGCCGAACGGCGGCCCCGAGCTGCCGATCCGCCGCATGTTCAACACCAACGTGGGCGTGCGCGGGGGAGTGGCGCCCGTGCGCAACTACGTCGAGGAGCTGCTGCCCGAGGTGTGGGACGGGCGCCTGCAGCCCGGGGCCGTCTTCGACCTCGAGCTGCCGCTGGCCGAGGTGGCCGAGGCCTACGCCGCGATGGACGAGCGGCGCGCGATCAAGGTGCTGCTGCGCCCCTGAGCCGCGCCGCCCGCCCCGGCATCCGGCATCGCGCGGCTCAGGCGAGCTTCCGGCGGTAGACGAGCCGCGCCGCGATCACCGCGGCCACGAGGATGCCGACGCACCACGCGAGCGCGATCCAGATGTCGGTGCCCACCGGCTCCCCCGCGAACACCGCGCGGATGCTGCCCACGATCGAGGTCACCGGCTGGTTCTCGGCGAACCAGCGCACCGGCCCCGGCATCGTCTCCGTCGGAACGAACGCCGAGCTCACGAAGGGCAGGAAGATGAGCGGGTACGAGAACGCGCTCGCACCCTCCACCGAGTGGGCCGAGAGCCCTGCGATGACGGCGACCCAGGTGAGGGCCAGGGTGAACAGCAGCAGGATCCCCGTGACGGCGAGCCACCCGAGCACTCCCGTGCCGGTGCGGAAGCCCATGAGCAGGGCGACGCCCACGACGAGCACGAGCGACACGAGGTTCGCCGCGAGCGAGGTGAGCACGTGGGCCCACAGCACCCCGGTGCGGCCGATCGGCAGCGACTGGAAGCGCTCGAAGATGCCGCTCTGCATATCCATGAACAGCCGGTAACCCGTGTACGAGACACCGGATGCCACGGTGATCAGCAGGATGCCGGGCAGCAGGTAGTCGATGTAGGGCGTGTCTCCCGTATCGATCGCCCCGCCGAAGACGAAGACGAACATCAGCATGATGCCGATCGGCATGATCGCCGTCGTGATGATGGTGTCGATGCTGCGGGTCACGTGGCGCAGAGTGCGCCCCGTGAGCACCGCGGTGTCGCCCATCAGATGCATGGTGGTCATGCCACCGCTCCTTCCGTGTCGCCGACGAGCGCGAAGAAGATCTCCTCGAGCGTCGGCTGCTTCTCGATGTAGCTCACCTCGGTCGGCGGCAGCAGCTTCTTGAGCTGCTCGAGGGTGTCGTTCGCGATGATGCGGCCGCGGTGCAGGATCGCGATGCGGTCGGCCAGATGCTCGGCCTCCTCGAGGTACTGGGTCGTGAGGAAGACCGTGGTGCCCTTGCCGGCGAGCTCCGTCACGGCATCCCATACCTCGAGGCGCGCCTCGGGGTCGAGGCCGGTGGTCGGCTCGTCGAGGAAGATCACCGACGGGTCGCCGATGAGGCTCATCGCGATGTCGAGACGGCGGCGCATGCCGCCCGAGTAGGTGCCGGCGCGGCGACCCCCGGCCTCGGTGAGCCTGAAGCGCTCGAGCAGGGCGTCGGCGACGGCCCCCGGGTTCTTCTCGTGTCGCAGCCGGGCGATGAGCGCGAGGTTCTCGCGCCCGGTGAGGATCTCGTCGACCGCGGCGAACTGCCCGGTGAGGCTGATGGCGCCGCGCACCTGCGCCGGCTGGCTGGCGACGTCGAATCCGGCGACGGATGCTGTGCCGGCATCCGCTGTCATGAGCGTCGCGAGGATGCGCACGAGCGTCGTCTTGCCTGCCCCGTTCGAGCCGAGCAGGGCGACGATGCTGCCGGGCGCGACCTCGAGGTCGACGCCGCGCAGCACCTCGAGCTCGCCGAAGCGCTTCTCGAGCCCGGCGACCCGGATGGCGGGGCCGGTCATTCCGCACCTCCCGCGGCGTCGTCGATCGCGTGGCGCAGGCGCGCACGCTCCTTGTCGATCCACTCCTTGCCCGCGTAGGCGGCGCGGAACGTCTCGACGAACTCGACCGGGTCGTCGCCCACGATGTCGCGCACGGGCGTGGCGTCTGCCGCCGCGCGCTCCCACAGCTCGGCGAGGTCGCCCGTCATGCGCACGATCGTGTCGCCGTCGGTGACGCCACCCGAGTACATGAGGTACCGGTCGACCGCCTTCGCGGCCGTGAGGTACGGCTCGGGCAGGGCCTCGATGCGGGCGCGGTACTGCCTGTACTGCTTCTTCTGGTCGAGCGAGCCCGTGACGAGCTCGATCCATTTGGCGGCCATTGCTAGTTCCCTTCGTGGTCGGTGCGGAGCTGGGCGAGCCGTTCGGCGAGGAAGCTCCAGTTGCCCCAGAACTCCGCGAGCGAGGCGCGGCCCTGGGCGTTGAGTGTGTAGACCTTGCGCGGCGGGCCCTTCTCGGAGGGCACCTTCTCGACATCCACGAGGCCCCGCTGCTCGATGCGCAGCAGCACCGCGTAGACCGTGCCTTCGACGATGTCGCTGAAGCCGCGTTCCCGCAGTTCGGCGGTGATCTCGTAGCCGTAGGCGGGCCGCTCGGAGATGATCGCGAGCAGGATGCCCTCGAGGATGCCCTTGAGCATCTCGGTTGCCTGTTTGCCCATCGGGCGCTCCTGTCTGGTTGTGGCGACTGCCGTGCCTGGTACTCGGTGTTGCTGAGTACCGGTAGACGATAACACTGAGTACCGGTACTCCGCAATACTGAGTACCCAGTTTTCCGGATAGCATCCCCGGGTGCGTATCCTCCGTCGGATCGGCATCGCCGTCGCTGCCGTCCTCGTGGTCCTGACCGTCGCCGTCACGGGCGTCTACCTCTGGCAGGGGCCGCTGCTGCTCACCGGCACGGGATATGCCGCCCACAACGCGTGCGCGGTAGAGCTCGTGACCGGGCGCGACGATCCGGCATCCGACCTGCCGCCGAATCCGCTCGTGCCCTACCTCGACGTGGAGGTCGAGGGCGAGGTCGCCACGGCGTCCGTCTTCGGGGTCGGCACGCCGCAGCAGGCCCGCTACACGGACGGCTTCGGCTGCACCCTCGCCTCGGCGCCGCTCGACCTCGGGGAGGCGACCCCGGTATCCGGCGTCGGTAACCCCTTCACGGATGCGGCGACGCCTGTCGCGTCACCCGAGCTCGAGGCTGCTCTCGATCGCGCCTTCGCGGCGGGGGAGCCGGATGAGGTGGTCACCAATCTCGGCACCCGCGGCGTCGTGATCGTGAAAGACGGCGAGCTCGTGGCCGAGCGCTACGCCGACGGCTTCGACGCATCCACGCCGCAGCTCGGCTGGTCGATGACCAAGAGCGTCACCTCGCTCATGACCGGCATGCTCGTGCAGCAGGGCGTCGTGAGCCTCGACGACGACCACCTGCGCCCCGAGTGGACGGACGCGCGCGCCGGCATCACGATCGAGAACCTGCTGCGCATGGATGCGGGCCTCGAGTGGGACGAGACCTACGACCTCGGCACCCCCATCACCCGCATGCTCTACCTCGAGCCCGACATGGGGTCGTACGTGGCGAGCCTGCCGCTCGCCCACGAGATCGGTGCGGTGCAGCAGTACTCGAGCGGCACGACGACGCTGCTGTGCTCGGTGCTGGCCGAGCGTACGGGATTCGGCGCCGACCTGCCGCGGCAGACGCTGTTCTCGGCTTTGGGGTTGTCGACCGCCGTTCTCGAGCCCGATGCCTCGGGCACGCCCGTGTGCTCGTCGTACATGTGGGCGACGCCGCGCGACTGGGCCGCCCTCGGGCAGTTCGCCCTGCAGAACGGCGAGTGGAACGGCGAGCAGCTCCTGCCTGTCGACTGGATGAACCAGAGCCTGTCGGTGACCGATACCGATGTCTCCGACGACCCCGGCTACGGCATGGGCTGGCGCGTCAACGTGCTGCCCGACGGCTCGCTGCGCTGGCCCGGGCTGCCCTCGGATGCGTACTCGGCCAACGGCCACGACGGGCAGCTCATGCTCGTGATCCCCTCCGAGGAGCTCGTGGTGGTTCGGCTCGGCTTCACCCCGGCGGCGTCGGCGTCGGATACGGTGGCGCAGCTCGCGGCGGACGCGATCGCGGCGCTCGGCTGAGTCGTCCCGCTCGGCTGACGGGGAGGGTCATCACCTATCGTGGGCGCATGAACGCCGCGACCGATCGCCACCCCATCACCCAGGAGCAGCAGGCCGCGATCCTGAACGCCGAGGTGGCCCGACTGGCCGCGCAGGGATGGACCGTCGGCAGCGTCTCGGGCGGCCAGGGCATCCTGCAGCGTAAGAAGCGCATCGGCTGGTTCTGGAACACGATCCTCACGCTCATCACCGCGGGGCTCTGGCTCATCGTCGTGATCGTGCGCGTCGTGAACCGCAAGATCGAAACGCGCATCGTGACGGTCGACGCCTACGGCACGGTCACGGTGCGCTGAGTCGTCGCCGCGGGGTCCGGCCCCCCACAATGGAGCAGTGACCACCCCGCACATCGGCTACGCCGCCATGCTCGAGCGCTTCGCGCCGAACGAGGTGATCGCGCTCGCGCAGGCCGCGGAACAGGCCGGGTTCACGGGCGTCATGGCCGCCGACCACTTCCAGCCGTGGGTGCCGCAGCAGGGGCAGGCGAGCTTCGTGTGGAACGTTCTGTCGGCGCTCGGGCAGGTCACCACGGGGGATCTCGGAACCGGGGTGACCGCTCCCACCTTCCGCTGGCATCCGGCGATGGTGGCGCAGGCCTCCGCGACGCTTGCGGCCATGTACCCGGGGCGGCATTGGCTGGGGCTCGGATCGGGCGAGGCCATCAACGAGCATGTCGTGGGGCGGTACTGGCCCGAGGCGCCCGAGCGCATCAACCGCATGTTCGAGGCGGTCGACATCATCAAGAAGCTGTTCGCGGCGTCGCTCGCGGGGCGCGACGCGCGGCACGAGGGGCAGTACTACAAGCTCGAATCCACACGTCTCTGGACGATGCCGGATGCCGCACCGCCCATCCTGATCGGCACCGCCGGTCCGGTGACGGCCAAGCGCGCCGGTCGCACCGTCGACGGGATCGTGGTCGACGGGGCGCCGATCGACAAGGTCGCGCCGCTGCTGCAGCGCTTCGCCGAAGGCGCGCGCGAGATCGGCCGCCGCCCCGAGACGCAGACGCGCATCATCCGGCTGCACGTGTCGTGGGCTCCGACGCGCGATGAGGCGGTCGCGGCCGCGCTCGCGGAGTGGCCGAACGCGGGGATGCGGTTCCCGAAGTCCGACATCCGCTCGCCGTTCGAGCTCGAGCAGATCGCCCGCACCGTGCGACCGGAGCACTTCGAGGGGCGCGTGCTCATCTCGGACGACCCCGACGCGCACCGCGCGCACATCCAGCGCTACCTCGACCTGGGCTTCGACCGCGTGTACCTGCACGGAGTGAGCCGCGACCAGGCGGCGTTCCTCGAGGTGTTCGGGCGCGAAGTGCTGCCGAAGCTCAGCCGCTGACGACGCCGGAGCCGACCGCGCCGCCGCGGACGTTCAGGCGCCGACGTTCAGGCGCGCGCGGGGGCCGCGTCGAGCACGAGCTCGTCGAGCGTCACGACCCGGGCGAACTCGCGGGCGGTGAGCACCTCGGCGGTGCGCTCGATCACCTGCTGCGCGCTCAAGGTGCCCGCCGGGTTCGTGGCGGTCGCATCGAGCACGACGGTCGTGTCGAAGCCGAGGTCGGTGGCGATGCGCGCCGTGGTCTCCACGCACTGCTCGGTGCGGATGCCGCACAGCACGAGCCGGTCGACGCCCGCGTCCCGCAGCCGCTGCTCGAGGTTGGTCGAGGTGAAGGCGTTGATCGTGGTCTTCACGATCACGGGCTCATCCGCGGCCGGGTGCAGCTCGTCGACCACGCGCACGAGGCCGCTCTGCGGATCGAACGCGCTGTCGCTGCCGGGCTCGGAGTGCAGTATCCAGAAGACCGGCGCCCCGGCCGCCCGGAACCGCTCGACGAGCTCCTCGACGCGGGCGAGCACCTCGGGGTCGGAGATGGTGCCCCAGCGCTCGGTGGTGCGGAAAGATTCCTGAACGTCGATCACGAGAAGCGCCTGGGTCATCCGACCACTCTGCAACCCCCGCCGAGCCGCGACAAGCCGCGACCCTGCCACGCTGCCGCCACATCCCGCCGTGCTCGCCCCGCGCCGCTCGGCCGGCAGCGCGCGCCCCGCGCCCGGTCCGCAACTCAGGACAACATCGCGGATCCGAGGTGTTTCGCCTCGTACCCGCCATCCCTCCTGAGTTGCGAAACCCGCCGCCTGCGCAACTCAGGAGGAACGCCGGATGCGGGGCCGCTGCGGTGGTGGAGCGCCCCCGCCTCCTGAGTTGCGAGAATCGGGGGGTGACCCACCCCACCGGCCCCGTCGTCAGCATGTTCGCCTTGCTCGGGCTGCCCGAGTTCCGGCCGGGGGATGACGTGGCCGGCATCCTGGGGGACGCGCTTGCGGGCGTGGCGGAAGACGGCGACATCATCGCCGTCACGAGCAAGATCGTCAGCAAAGCCGAGGGGCGCATCGTCGCCGCGGCCGACCGCGAGGATGCCATCACCGCCGAGACGGTGCGTGTGGTCGCCGAGCGCGCGCACGCCGACGGCTCGGGCACGACCCGCATCGTCGAGAACCGGCAGGGCCTCGTGATGGCCGCCGCGGGCGTCGACTCCTCCAACGCACCCGACGGCCACGTGCTGCTGCTGCCCGAGGACCCCGACCGCTCGGCCCGCCACCTCGCCGAGGTGCTGCGCGACCGGCTCGGCATCCGGGTGGGCGTCGTCATCACCGACACTCTCGGTCGCCCCTGGCGCGAAGGGCAGACGGATGCGGCGATCGGCGCCGCCGGCGTCGTCGTGCTGCAGGAGCTCGCCGGCACCGTCGACGGCAACGGCCGCGCGCTCGCGGTCACCGCGCCGGCGATCGCCGACGAGCTCGCCGCCGCCTCGGAACTCGTGAAGGGCAAAGCCGGCAACCGGCCGGTGGCCGTCATCCGCGGCCTCGGGCACCTCGTGACCGAGCTCGACGCACCCGGCGCGCGCGCCCTCATCCGCTCCTCCGAGCGCGACATGTTCCGCCTCGGCAGCCGAGAGGCCTACGCCGAGGGCTACGCGGCGGGTCGCGCCTCACGGGACAGCCTGGCCTGAGCGCCTTCACTTGCCGCTCGTTGTCGCCTCACCAGCGTCGAGGCGACAACGAGCGGCAACCGAGCGTCGGGTGCGGGCCGAGGATGCGGCGGGTGGTTGCAGGGTGACGGATCCACGACGCCGTGCGAGACTCAGACGATGGAACGCGTCCCCGAGACCGGGGAGGACGTCGGCATCGACGCCGAGACCTCCACGGGACCCTTGTCCGCACCCGAGTTCCTGCTCGACGCTCGGGCCGTCATGGCTGCCGTCGAGACGGTGATCGACGGGAAACGCGACGTCATCGAGCTCGCCACGACCGTGCTCCTGGCCGAGGGGCACCTGCTCGTCGAGGACGTGCCCGGCGTCGGCAAGACGATGCTCGCGCGCGCCCTCGCCAAGAGCGTCGACTGCACCGTCAACCGCATCCAGTTCACCCCCGACCTGCTGCCGTCCGACATCACGGGCGTGTCGGTGTTCAACCAGGCCGAGCGCGATTTCGAGTTCAAGCCCGGGCCGGTGTTCGCCAACATCGTGATCGGCGACGAGATCAACCGCGCGAGCCCCAAGACCCAGTCGGCGCTGCTCGAGTCGATGGAGGAGCGCCAGGTGTCGGTCGACGGCGCCACCTACCAGCTGCCCGACCCTTTCACGGTGATCGCCACCCAGAACCCGGTGGAGATGGAGGGCACCTACGCCCTGCCCGAGGCGCAGCGCGACCGCTTCATGGCGCGCATCTCGATGGGCTACCCGGATGCCGCCAACGAGGCCGCGATGCTGCGCCAGCGCGAGCAGGGCAGCCCGCTCGACCGCCTGCGGCCCGTCGTGACGATCGACCGGCTGCGGCGCATGATCCTCACGGTGCGCGAGGTCTACGTGAGCCCCGCGGTCGAGCAGTACGTCGTGGCGATCGCCGCCGGCACCCGCGCCGACCGCGAGCTGCGGCTCGGGGCGAGCCCCCGCGCCACGCTGCAGCTCGTGCGCGCCGCGAAGGCGCGCGCAGCCCTCGACGGTCGCGACTTCGTGCTGCCCGACGACATCGACGCGCTGGCTGTGCCGGTGCTCGCTCATCGCCTCATGCCGGCGAAGTCCACGGGCGGCTACGGCCGCGAGGCGCTCGCCGACATCGCCGCGCGCATCGTGCAGAGCACGCCGGTGCCGCTCGGCGCATCCGGAACCGCCTGATCCGCAGCGAAGCCGCCGTCATGTCCGAGCCGACCTCGTCGCTCCGCCGCTCCCGCAGTCTGCGGCTGACGGCGCGCGGATGGGCGACGCTCGTCGTCGGGGTGGTCGTCTTCGTGCTCGCCTACACCCTCGGGCGCCGCGAACTGCTCGTCGTGGCCTGCCTCGCGCTGCTGCTCTCGCTCGGCGGGTTGCTCATCACGCGCCTGCGGCGGCCGAAGCTCGACGTCATCCGGCTGTTCTCGCCGCCCGTCGTGTCGGCGGGTTCGTCGGCGCAGGTCACGCTGCGCGTCTACAACGCCGGCTCGGTCACGACGCCGGCGTTGCGCTGGAACGACGCGATCCCCTGGCACGAGCGGCAGCAGGCGCACGAACTCGACCCCATCCGCATCGGCCCGGTCGCCTCGCGCACCGCCGTGCTGCACTACGAGCTGCATCCGCACCGGCGCGGCCTGTTCCCGATCGGGCCGCTCGTGGTGGAGTACTCCGACCCGTTCGGCATGGCCCGCACCGTGTCGGCGTGCGGGGATGTCGACCGCCTCACGGTGGTGCCCGCGGTGTCGCCGCTGCCCTCCGGCGGGCCGCTCCTCATCGACGGCGACGGCGCCGCCCAGCTCGTGCAGCGCCGCGCGGTCGGCAACGACGATGACCTGACGACCCGCGAGTACCGCTCGGGCGACGCCCTGCGTCGGGTGCACTGGCGCGCCTCGGCCCGCCATGGCGAGCTCATGGTGCGCCAGGAGGAGCACCGCAGCCACCCCGATGCCCGCATCGTGATCGACACGCAGCTCGCGGGGTATCCGGATGCCGTGCCCGATTCCGAGAACTGGCCCCCCGCCCCGCACAGCGACGCGTTCGAGTGGGCCGTGCGCATGCTCGCCTCGCTCGCCGTCCACCTCGACGAGTCCGGATTCCGGGTCGACATCGTGGAATCGGCTACCGCCCAGATGGAGCAGATCGGCGAGCGCTGGGAGGGCGGCCAGCGCATCGAGTCGTTCCTCACGAGCCTCGCAGCGGTGCGCCTTCTCGACCGCCATCACGAGCTGCCGGCCGCCGCCGCGGATGCCGTGGGCCCGACGTTCGCGATCCTCGCGGAGCCTGCGCCCGAGGTCGTCGACTGGGTGCTGCGGCAGCGCCGCCCGGGGCAGTCCGGCGCGGTGTTCGCGGTCGGCATGGACATGGCCTCGCGTGAGCGCTTCCTCGACAACGGCTGGCTGTGCGTCGACGCCGCCCCGTGGGATGACGTGGCCGACGTCTGGCGGTCGTCGGCGACGGAGGCGGGGTATATCCGTGGCGCTCACTGACACGCGCCGCCCGCAGCGGGCGGCGCGGACCCCGGGACGCTCGCCGCGGCGCGTCCGTCCCGCGAGCGTGTCGTGGCAGCGCACCCTGCTCGTGGCGGCCGCGCTCGCCGCCGCGCTGGCGTCGCTGCATGTCGTTCTGCAGGACATCTCGTGGTGGCTCGTCGGCACGTTGTCCGCGTGCGTCGTGCTGTTCGCCGCAGCGGCCGCCCGACGCGTCCTGCGCGCCCGGGTGTGGCCGCCCATCGTGTCGGCCGTCGCGGGCGTCGCGCTGCTGACGCTGATCTACGCCGCCGACACCGCGATCCTGGGTGTCGTCCCGACCCTCGGCACCCTCGGCCGGTTCGGGGTGATCATCGAGCAGGGCATCACCTCGATCGTCGAGCAGCGGGTGCCGGCCACGCCCGAGCTCGGCATCGTGCTGCTGCTCGCGGTGCTCATGATGGCGTGCGCGTGGGTCGCGGATGCCGTGGTCGCGGCGCGCAAGCCGGCACTCGTCGCGCTGCCCCTGGCCGCGATCCTCGTGGTGCCCATCGCGATCAAGCCGGGTCTCGTCGACGCCTTCTGGTACCTCGTGACCGCGGGACTGTACCTCGCGATCCTGCGCATCGGGCGGCCCCGCGACAGCCGACGGGCGGTCGTCGTGGGGGGAGTCGTCGTCGCGCTCGGCTCGCTGCTTCTGCCGTTCGCCATCCCGGGAGTCGAGGAGGAGCCCTCGCGGCGCACCTCGGGACTGCGGTCGGGCATCAACCCGCTCATCACGCTCGGCGACGACCTGCGCCGGGGCAACCCGACGCTCGCGCTCAGTTACACGTCATCCGCGAACTACCCCGTGTATCTGCGGTTGACGACGCTCGAGCGGTTCACCGGCGAGACGTGGGGCCCCATCGTGGGCGACGACCGAGGTCAGGGGCTCGAGGCGTTCCCGAGGCCGACGGGACTGACCGAGGCGACGCCGGTGAACGCCGCCGAGGTCGATGTGACGGTCGCCGACGTCGTGACCAACTGGCTGCCGACGCCGTACCCGACCACGTCGATCACCGGGGTCGAGGGCGACTGGTTCTGGGAGCCGAACGGCCTCACCGTGCGAAGCGTCAGCAGCGGTGCGCGCGGGCAGCGTTACACGGCGACGTTCCTCGAACCTCGGCCGACCTCCGAGCAGCTCGCATCTACGGCGGTATTCCCCGCGGATGCGCCGCCCGATTCGCTCGCGCTGCCCGGCGACATGCCCGCCATCATCGCCGCGACGGCGCACCAGGTGGCGGACGGCGCGGCGAGCGCCTACGACAAGGCGCTCGCCCTGCAGAGCTACCTGCGCAGCACGCCCTTCAGCTACTCCGAAGAGGCACCCGTCGACGAGGGATTCGACGGCACCGGCATGGAGGCCCTCGCCGTCTTCCTCGAGCGCAAGACGGGGTATTGCGTGCACTACGCGTCCGCCATGGCGGTCATGGCGCGCGAGCTCGGCATCCCGGCGCGCATCGCGGTCGGGTTCCAGCCGGGGGATCGGCGCTTCAACGAGGGCTCCAACGTCTTCGAGGTGAGCACCGACGACCTGCACGCCTGGCCGGAGCTGTACTTCGACGGCGTCGGCTGGTTGCGGTTCGAGCCGACCCCGGGCCGCGGGGCCGTGCCGCGCTACGGCTCGGAACTCGTCGACGATCCCACCACTCCTCAGGACGAGAGCTCGCCGACGCCGCTTCCCACCTCCACCGCGGATGCCGCTGAGCGCCCGGATGTCGACGGTGGCGTCCCCGGTGCCGCGGAGGCGGGGAGCCAGCTGCTCGCGAACGTCGCGCGAGGTGTCGCGATCGTCGCCGTCGTGCTGCTGCTCCTGCTGTTGCCCGCGGCCGCGCGCGTCGGCCTGCGGATGCTGCGGCTGCGCCGTATCCGCCAGGGGCGCGATCCGGCGGCCGCGGCGTGGGACGAGGTGCGCGACACCGCACGGGACGTGGGCTGGTCGGCGTCCGAGACCGAGACGCCGCGCGTGTTCGCGCAGCGGCTCGCCCCGGAGCTCTCGGGGGATGCGCTGCTCGCCTTCCGGGGCAGCGTCGAAGCGTCGGCGTACGGGCCCCCGGATGCCGCCCCGCTGTCGGGTGCGGCGCTCGCGGAGGTGCGGCGCAGCATCCTGCGCAGCGTCGACCTGCGTACGCGTCTGCGGGCGTTCCTGCTGCCGCCGTCGCTTGTGCACCGCTGGCGGCCCGACGGCGACGCGTGATGCCTCGGGGCGAGATGGAACGGGCTGTCCACTCCATCAACTGGGGCCACGCGGGTGAGGACAGACCGACCGGTCTACTCGCTAGCGTGTGAGAGAAGCAAGTCGCTCCTCGGGAGCCGGTTCCGGTGCGGATCTCGCCCGGCCGAACCCGAGGAGTGTTGCCTGGGGCGCGCCTCGAGTCCCCCTCTCGAGGCGCGCCGCGGGGAACCCTTCTCGCGAGCGCCCTCGCTGTGGCGCCGCCCCTCGAGACGGTGGCACTCCCTGCTCAGGGGCCGGTCGCGAGCAGCGGCCCCCCTGTGAGCGGATTGCGCGTCCACTCGGCGCGCACGCCGAAAACCTCGTGAATGAGCTCGGGCGTGAGCGTCGCCTGCGTCGGCCCATGTGCGGCGACCCGGCCGTCGGCGAGAACGACGACGGCATCCGCGTGAGCCGCGGCGAGGCTCAGGTCGTGCACGGCCGCGATGACGGTGACACCGTCGCTCGTGAGGGTGCGCACGAGCGAGACCATGTCGAGCTGGGCGGCGAGATCGAGGTGGTTGGTCGGTTCGTCGAGCAGCAGGATGCGGGGCTGCTGGGCGAGGGCGCGCGCGAGGAGCACGCGTTGACGCTCGCCGCCCGAGAGCGTGGTGACGTCGCGCTCGGCGAAAGCCGCGGCCCCCGCGCGGGCGAGGGCGTCGGCGACGACGGCACCCGCATCCGCATCGCCGCCCCCGAAGATCGACTCGTGCGGGCTGCGCCCGAGCCGCACGACGTCGCGGCCGCGCAGCGGCAGCTCGGTCGTGGCGTCCTGCTCGACGAGGGCCAGGATGCGTGCGCGCGGGCGGCGGGCGAGGGCGAGCAGGTCGACTCCGTCGTGGAGCACGAGGCCTGCGGCCACCTGCTCGATGCCCGCGACCGCGCGCAGCAGGGTGGACTTGCCCGCGCCGTTGGGCCCGACGACGGCGGTGAAGGCGCCGACGGGGGCGTCGAAGGCGACACCGTTCACGAGCGCACGATCGCCGATGCGCACCGTCAGCTCGCGCACCTCGACGTTCGCGACCCCGACGTCCGCGGCCTCGTGCGGCACCGTCTCGGCGCTCATGCGAGGCTCCGGCGGCGCAGCAGGAGCGCGGCGAACACGGGCGCCCCGATGAGGGCCGTCACGATGCCGACCGGCAGCTCGCGCGGGTCGAACGCGGCGCGCGCGAGCGTGTCGGCCCAGACGAGGAACACGCCTCCCGCGAGGGCGGAGAGCGGCAGCAGCGCGCGGTTGCCGGGACCGATGAGCAGGCGCACGGCATGCGGCAGCACGAGCCCGACGAAGCCGATCGAGCCCGAGACCGCCACGAGCGCGCCGGTCAGCAGCGCACCTGCCCCGAGCAGCGCCCAGCGCGCTCCGGTGACCGGCACGCCGAGCGAAGCCGCGGAGCGGTCGCCGAATGCGAAGGCGTCGAGCACGCGACCGGTGAGCATGAGCGGCACGCCGATCACGAGCATCGCGAGGCCCGCGATCGTCGCCTCGGGCCAGCGGGCGCCCGCGAGCGAGCCGAGCAGCCAGCCGAGGATCTCGCGGTAGGAGTCGCCCGTCACGGTCCAGAAGATCACGAAGCTCGTGAGCGCCGCCGCGAAGGCCGACACCGCGACCCCGGCGAGCACCGTGCGGGTCGGGGTGAGCGGGCCGAATGCAGATGCCAGCCCGAGGGTCGCGAGCAGGGCGAGCGTCGCACCGCCGAACGCGGCCACCGGCAGCAGGATGCCGACCCCGAGCAGCAGCACGGCGACCGCGCCGAGCGAGGCACCGGATGACAACCCCAGCAGGTAGGGATCGGCGAGCTGGTTGCGCGTCACGGCCTGCATCACGCATCCGACGAGCGCAAGGCCCGCGCCGACCGCAGCAGCCGTCAGCACGCGCGGCAGCCGCAGCTGCCACACGATGCCGTCGTGCAGCGCATCCAGCGGCGACGGCCGGCCCGTGAGGTGCGCGATCACCGAGCCCCACACATCCGCGGCCCCGATGTCGGCGGGGCCCACCATCACCGCGAGGGTGATCGAGGCGACGAGAGCCGCCCCGAGCACGATCGCGGCGATGGTGATGCGGGTCATCGCGCCTCGAGCTCCCGCCACTGGTCGGCGAGGGATGCGGCGGCCTCGACGCTGCGCACGCCCGCCTCGCTTGCGGCGAACGGCACGACGATGTAGCGCTGCTGCTGCACGGCCGTCATGGCCGCGGTCGCAGGGTTGCCGGCGAGGTAGTCCATCTTGTGCTGGGCGGAGTTCCAGTCGGAGTCGACGAGCACGATCACGTCGGGGTCGGCCGCGATGATCGCCTCCCAGCCGAGCGGCGACCATGTCGACGCGACATCGCCGGCGATGTTCGCGAAACCTGCGGTCTCGAGCAGCAGCTGGGGGGCTCCGATGCCCGCCCCGACGTAGGGCGTGTCGGTGCCGGATGACCACCACAGCGCCGTGGGCGAGCCGGATGCCTTCTCGATGCCGTCGAGCTGCGCGCGCTGCTCGGCGACGAGCTCGGCGGCCCGGTCGGCGACGCCGAAGACGGCTCCGGCCTCCTCGATCTCGCGGAACACCTCATCGAAGTCGAGCTTCGTGGGCTGCTCGGCGCTCTGGCATGCGGCCGGCTGCACGTAGCTCGCGACGCCGAGAGCGGCGAGCTCGTCGCGCGCGCCCGCGGCATCCGGGGTGAACGCCGACTCCCAGCCGGCGTAGACGAGGTCGGGCTCCGCCGCGAGCACGGTCTCCTCGTTCGGCATCTTCGGGGCGAGGCTCGGGATGCCGGCCGCAGCATCGGCCCACGCGTCGGGTACGGGGCCGTCCTGGAACGCGGTGCCCACGATGCGGTCGCCGAGGCCGAGAGCGAGCATCATCTCGGTCGAGGTCGACTTGATCGTCACGACGCGCTGCGGGGCGGCGTCGAAGGTCACCTCCGTGCCGCAGTTGTCGATCGTGAGGGGGAAGGCGGCGGGATCGTCGCTCGGGGGCGGCGTCTGCGAGGCGGCGGGGGATGCGGCGCATCCGGCCAACAGGAGGGCGGGCACGAGCAGAAGGGGCGCGAAGCGCGAGGCCATGAGGGTTCTCCGGTGTATGCGGGCAGGGGCATGCAGTGTTCGCCTACTGCATGGAGTCGAACCTCATGGCGGGAACGACGTCGCCGGGCCAGATCGAGCCCGGATGCGCCGAGTCTACTGTCGCCTGCGGCTCTCCTCAGCCACCTCGGCAGGCACTCAGCTGGTTGAGGAGCGCCGCGCGCAGACTCAGCTGGTTGAGGAGCGCCGCGCGCAGCGCGACGCGTCTCGAAACCAGCGTCGCCTGTGGACAACTCCCGACGCCTCGGAAACCCCTCCATGACACTCCTCTCATGCCCTGGGTCTACATCCTCCGCTGCGCCGACGACAGCTACTACGTCGGCAGCACCACCCACCTGGAGTTCCGCCTCTGGCAGCACCAGAACGGCGAGGGCGCCGAGTACACGAAGCGACGACGTCCCGTGGAGCTCGCGTTCGCGCACGAGACGGGGTCGATCGCGGAGGCCTTCGGCCTGGAGAAGCAGATCCAGGGCTGGCGGAGGGCCAAGCGCGAGGCTCTCATCAGCGGCGAGTTCCATCTGCTGCCGGGCCTGGCCAGTCGTCGGCGCCCGCGCGGTACCACCTGAGCGGCAGCGGCTTCGAGACGCGCCTGCGGCGCTCCTCAGCCACCTGGGTGGCGCGGTGGACTCAGCTGGTTGAGGAGCGCCGCGCGCAGCGCGACGCGTCTCGAAACCAGCGTCGCGTGTGCCCGCGGCGGCGGCTTCGAGACGCGCCTGCGGCGCTCCTCAGCCACCTCGGCACTCACGCGTTCTGCGCGACCGCGAGGGCTGCGCCCACCGCCTCCACCTCATCCCGCAACGCCCCGACCGTGACGCGCACGTAGGGTTCCTGCCCGTCTCCCAGCTGGAACGGGCTGCCCGCCGCCACCCGGATGCCCACCGCCGCGAGCTGGACGGTCGCGGAGCGCTCGTCGGCCACGCGGAGCCAGGCGTTGATGCCGTCGCCGCGCGCGAGCCAGCCGCCCGCGTCGCGCACCGCGGCGGCGAGCGCCGACTGCCGCTCGGCGTAGGCGACACGTGCCGCATCGATCTGCGCGACCGACTCCGGATGCGTCAGCAGTTCGTGCAGGATCGCCTGCATCATGCGGCTCGTCCAGCCCGGCCCGAGCAGTCGCCTCGCCACCACGCGGTCGACGAGCGGCCGCGGGCCGCCGATGGCGCCGATCCGCAGGTCGGGACCGTGCGACTTCGAGAAGCTGCGCACGTGCAGCACGCGATCGGGCAGCCACGTCGCGAGCGTCACATCCGGAGCCGAGCTGATGGAACCGGAGTGATCGTCCTCGATCACGATCGTGTGCTGCGCCGTGCGGCTGCGATCGAGGATGCCGGCGAGCTGCTCGGCGCGCGCCGCGGTCATCGAGATGCCGGTGGGGTTGTGGGTGCGCGGTTGCAGCAGCACGATCGCCGGGGACGTGCCGAGCGCGGCGGCGAACTCGGCCGGCCGCATCCCCTCGGCATCGAGGCCGACGCCCACGGGCTGCAGTCCGTAGTGGTCGAGCAGGTCGATGAATGGCGGGAAGGTCGGGTTCTCGAGCACGACGCGGTCGCCGAAGCGCACGAGCGCTGCGAGCGCGCGGTCGATCGCGTCGAGGGCGCCGTTGAGCACGGTGATCGACTCGACGGGCGCGGGCCACGTGTCGCGCAGCAGGTCGTGCAGCTCGGGGATGTCGGGCTTGGCCTGGTAGCTCTGGGTGTCGGCGCGCACGCCGACGCGGGCGAGCGCGGGGCCGAGCGCGGGCAGGAGGTCGGGGTCGGGGGTTCCGCGGGAGAGGTCGAGGCGCGCGTCCTGTGCGCCGTCGATTCCGCGGTAGCGGCGTGGCAGCCACTCACGCGGTTCGGCGCGCACGAAGCTGCCGCTGCGTCCGCGGCTCGTGATAAGGCCGGCGGCCGAGAGCGTCTGCCAGGCGTGGCTGACGGTGGCGGGGGAGACGCCGAGCTCGACCGCGAGTTCCCGCACGGTGGGCAGCCGGTCGCCCGGCGCCAGGTCACCTGTCGTGATGAGACGTGCGATTCCGGTGGCGATACCGTGCGGTGTGCGCTCATTGATGGCGAGGGCTACCGATTTCATACGAACCCCCGTAGGTTTACGGTCACGTCACATTGTGTTACGTCCGCAAAATGTTTACGCCCTTGGATAACAGAAAGCAAGCCTGAGGAGGCAGACATGACCGTGGTACGCGCCGCGATCAGCCAGACGACCTGGACCGGCGACAAGGAGTCGATGCTCGACAAGCACGAGCACTTCCTCCGTGATGCCGCCGCCCAGGGTGCGCAGATCATGTGCTTCCAGGAGCTCTTCTACGGCCCCTACTTCGGCATCACGCAGGATCAGAAGTACTACCGCTACGCCGAGCCGGCCGACGGCCCCATCGTGCAGCGCTTCGCGAGCGTCGCCAAGGAGCTCGGCGTCGTGACGATCCTCCCCATCTACGAGGAGGAGCACACGGGGGTCTACTACAACACGGCCGTCGTCGTCGACGCCGACGGCACGATCCTCGGCAAGTACCGCAAGCACCACATCCCGCACCTCGAGAAGTTCTGGGAGAAGTTCTACTTCCGCCCCGGCAACCTCGGCTATCCCGTCTTCGAGACGGCCGTCGGCCGCGTCGGCACCTACATCTGCTACGATCGGCACTTCCCCGAAGGGTGGCGTGAGCTGGGCCTGCGCGACGCGCACATGGTGTTCAACCCCAACGCCACCAAGCCCGGCCTCTCCAACCGGCTGTGGGAGGTCGAGGGCCCCGCCGCCGCGGTCGCCAACGGCTACTTCGTGCTGCAGCCCAACCGGGTCGGTCGCGAAGACAACGAGTACGGCGACGAGGCCGTCAACTTCTACGGCACGAGCCAGGTGATCGACCCGCGCGGCAACTTCGTGGGCGAGCGCGGCTCGGGCGAGCGCGAGGAGGTGCTCGTGCGCGACCTCGACCTGGCGATGGTGCAGCAGATGCGCGACGACTGGCAGTTCTTCCGCGACCGCCGTCCCGACAGCTACACGATGATCGCGCAACCGTAGGCACACACGGGAAGGCAACCACCATGGCAACCACACTCATCACGGGCGGCACGGTCGTGTCGTCCACGGGGCGCTCGGAAGCGGATGTGCTGGTCGACGGCGAGCAGATCGTCGCCGTGCTGGCCCCCGGCTCGCAGCTGCTCGGCAGCGACCTCACGCGGAGCGTCGACACCGTGATCGACGCCACAGGCAAGTACGTGATCCCGGGCGGCATCGACGCGCACACCCACATGGAGATGCCCTTCGGCGGCACCAACGCATCCGACACCTTCGAGACGGGCACGCGTGCGGCGGCGTGGGGTGGCACGACGAGCATCGTGGACTTCGTGGTGCAGTACCCGGATCAGAACATCCTCGAGCAGTACCAGCTGTGGCACGAGAAGGCCGCAGGCAACTGCGCGATCGACTACGGATTCCACCAGATCCTCTCCGACGTGCAGGACTCGAGCCTCACCGCCATGGACGAACTGGTCGCCGAGGGCGTCACGAGCTTCAAGCTCTTCATGGCCTACAAGGGCGTCTTCCTCTCCGACGACGGCCAGATCCTGCGGGCGTTCCAGAAGGGCGCCGAGAACGGCGCGATGATGATGATGCACGCCGAGAACGGCGCCATCATCGACGTGCTCGTGCAGCAGGCGATCGCGGCCGGCAACACCACGCCGTACTACCACGGGATCACCCGGCCCTGGCAGGCGGAGGAGGAGGCCACCCACCGGGCGATCATGATCTCCGACCTCACCGGCGCGCCGCTCTACGTCGTGCACGTGAGCGCCAAGCAGGCGGTCGAGCAGATCGCGGCCGCCCGCGACCGCGGCCTCAACGTCTTCGGCGAGACCTGCCCGCAGTACCTCTACCTCTCGCTCGAGGAGCAGCTCGGCGCCTCCAGCGAGGAGTGGGGCGACTTCGAGGGCGCCAAATGGGTGTGCTCGACGCCACTTCGCTCGCGCGCCGAAGGCCACCAGCACCACATGTGGCAGGCGCTGCGCACCAACGACATCCAGATGGTGTCGACCGACCACTGCCCCTTCTGCATGAAGGGCCAGAAGGACATGGGGCTCGGCGACTTCTCCAAGATCCCGAATGGCATCGGCAGCGTCGAGAACCGCATGGACCTCATGTACCAGGGCGTCGTGAACGGCCAGATCACCCTCGAGCGCTGGGTCGAGATCACGTCCACCACGCCCGCCCGGATGTTCGGCATGTACGGGCGCAAGGGCGTCATCCAGCCCGGTGCGGATGCCGACATCGTGGTCTACGACCCGAACGGCCACACCTCGATCGGCGTGGGCAAGGCGCACCACATGAACATGGACTACTCGGCCTGGGAGGGCTACGAGATCGACGGTCACGTCGACACCGTGATCTCCCGCGGCACGGTCGTCGTCGACGACGGCGACTACATCGGCACCGCGGGCCACGGGCGCTACATCAAGCGCGGCCTCACCCAGTACCTGCAGTGACCCGGTAAGAGAGGAACCCGATGGACTTCGGAGCGGTGCTCCAGACGAACCCGCCCGCGAGCCGCACCGTGCACCTCGCGAAGCTCGCCGAGCAGTACGGGTTCAGCCACGTGTGGACGTTCGACTCGCACATCCTGTGGCAGGAGCCCTACGTCATCTACAGCCAGATCCTCGCCGAGACCCGGCGCGTCAAGGTCGGCCCGTTCGTGACCAACCCGGCCACCCGCGACTGGACCGTCACGGCATCCGTGTTCGCGACGCTCAACGAGATGTACGGCAACCGCACGGTCGTCGGCATCGGGCGCGGCGACTCGGCGGTGCGCGTCACGAACGGCAAGCCGACGACGCTCACCGAGCTGCGCGAGGCGATCCACGTGATCCGCGAGCTCGGCAACAGCCGCGAGGTCGAGTACAACGGCTCGACGCTGCGCCTGCCGTGGTCGCATGGCTCCGAGCTCGAGGTGTGGGTGGCCGCCTACGGCCCGCTCGCCCTCAAGCTCACCGGCGAGGTGGGCGACGGCTTCATCCTGCAGCTTGCGGATGTCGACATCGCCAAGTGGATGATCCGCAGCGTGCGCGAGGCAGCCGAGAAGGCCGGACGCGATCCGGATGCCATCACCTTCTGCGTCGCCGCCCCCTTCTACATCGGGGATGACTGGCAGCACATGCGCGATCAGTGCCGCTGGTTCGGCGGCATGGTCGGCAACCACGTGGCCGACATCGTGGCGAAGTACGGCACCTCGGGCGCCGTGCCGCAGGCCCTCACCGACTACATCGCGGGCCGCACCGGCTACGACTACAACACGCACGGCAAGGCCGACAACGACCATGTCGACTTCGTGCCCGACGAGATCGTCGACCGCTTCTGCCTGCTCGGCACGGCCTCCGACCACATCGCGAAGCTCGAGGAGCTGCGCTCGATCGGCGTTCACCAGTTCGCCGGCTATCTGCAGCACGACAACAAAGAGGAGACGCTGAGGGTGTACGGCGAGACCGTCATCCCGGCCCTCCGCGACACCATCGCCGCCAAGGCCTGACGGCCGGCGCCGTCACAGAGAGAACAGGGCACACCCCGATGAGCACCAACCGCGAGGTCATCGACCTCGACCACGCCCACGTCTTCCACTCGTGGTCGGCGCAGGCATCGCTGTCCGACTTCGCCATCGCGGGCGGCTCAGGAACCGAGGTGTGGGATTACGAGGGCAACCGCTACCTCGACTTCTCCAGCCAGCTCGTCAACGTCAACATCGGGCACTCGCATCCGAAGGTCGTCGCGGCGATCCAGCAGCAGGCGGCGACGCTCGCCACCGTGGCACCCGCGCATGCGAACCTCGTGCGCGGCCAGGCGGCATCGCGCATCCTCGCCAAGGCCGGGCCGTCCTTCGGCAAGGTGTTCTTCACCAACGGCGGTGCGGATGCCAACGAGAACGCCATCCGGATGGCCCGCGTCACCTCGGGCCGTGACAAGGTGCTCTCCACCTACCGCAGCTACCACGGCAACACCGGCGCCGCGGTCGTCGCCACGGGCGACTGGCGTCGCGTGCCGAACGAGTTCGCGCGCGGGCACGCGCACTTCTTCGGGCCGTTCCCCTACCGCTCGGAGTTCTGGTCCGACTCGCCCGAGCAGGAGGCCGAGCGTGCCCTGCACCACCTCGAGCGCGTCATCGTCTCGGAGGGCGCCTCCTCGATCGCGGCGCTGCTGCTCGAGGGCGTGCCCGGCACGGCGGGGGTCATCATGCCGCCGCCCGGGTGGTACGCGGGTGTACGAGAACTGTGCGACCGCTACGGCATCCTGCTGATCGTCGACGAGGTGATGTCGGGCTTCGGACGCACGGGCGACTGGTTCGCGTGGCAGAACCCCGAGATCAACCCGACGGGGATCGTGCCCGACCTCGTGACCTTCGCGAAGGGCGTCAACTCCGGCTACGTACCGGTCGGCGGCGTCATCATCTCGGAGTCGATCGCGCATGCCTTCGACGATCAGGTGTTCCCCGGCGGGCTCACCTACTCGGGCCACCCCCTCGCCGCCGCGTCCGTCGTGGCCTCCATCGACGCGATGGAGGAGGAGGGCATCATCGAGAACGCGGCGATGATCGGCCGCGAGGTGCTGGGACCGGGCCTGCGCGCGCTCGCGGAGCAGCATCCGATGATCGGCGAGGTTCGGGGCGTCGGCGTCTTCTGGGCGCTCGACCTGGTGACCGACCGCGAGACGCGCGAGCCGGTGCCGGGCGCGACGATCGGCGCTCTCAAGACGGAGCTCATGGCGCGCGGCTACCTGCCCTTCGCCGCCGACAACCGCATCCACGTCGTGCCGCCGTGCACGGTGACCACCGAGGAGTGCCTGCGGGCGCTCGCGATCCTCGACGAGGCCTTCACCGCCGTCGCCGGCTGAGTCGCGTCGCCCTCCGACGACGCGCCGCCATCCCAGCCCCGCCCAAATCACGGAGAGCTCTGCCCAAATCAAGGAGGCGAGGCGGCCCGGATGCCACATCCGCCTCGGGAACGCACACGAGCAACACACGGTCCGTGAGATGGGCAGAGCCGTCCATGAGATGGGCGTCGGCGGTCCGTGACGTGGGAGCGGACGAGGCCAACCCCGCGTAGAATCGTCGATCGTGCCTGCAACCAGCCCCTACCTCGTGCCCGTGCACGACCTCATGCACCGCCCCGGCGAGCTGCGTGAGCGCGTGCTCGAGTTGGACGCTCCCGAGCAGCTCGGCGAGTCCGTCGCGGTCGTCAAGCAGGGCGAGCCGATCCGCATCGAGCTGCGGCTCGAGGGGCTGCACGACGGTGTTCTCGTGACCGGCGAGGTCGACACGACCGCCGACGGGGAGTGCGTGCGCTGCCTCGACCCCGTGGAGCTGCCGGTCGAGGTCGAATTCCAGGAGCTTTTCGCGTATTCTGACGACGAAGCTTTCGACTTCGCGATTCGAGACGATCACGTGAATCTCGAATCCGTCGTGCGGGATGCGGTGGTGCTGGCACTGCCGTTCCAGCCGGTCTGCCGCGCGGACTGTCCCGGCCTCGACCCCGCCACGGGGGAGAAGCTGCCGGATGGCGCCGTGCCGCAGGACCGCGAGGCGACCGACCCCCGGTGGGCGGCGCTCGAGGGCTTCCGCCCCGAGAACAACACCGAATAACGAGCTCCGGCTCCTGCCCGATCCGCAGAGTGCCGAACACCGAAAGTAGAGACAGTCATGGCCGTTCCCAAGCGCCGCCAGTCCCGTGCCAACACGCACGCCCGCCGCTCGCAGTGGAAGGCGTCCGTGCCGACCCTCGTGAAGACCGTCGAGAACGGCAAGGTCACCTACAGCCTTCCGCACCGCGCGAAGGTCGTGGAGGACTCCGCGGGTACTCCCCTCTACCTGGAGTACAAGGGCCGTAAGGTCGCCGACGTCTGAGCCGCTGCCGTCCGGCAGCCCCTCCGCGCCGGATGGCGAGGTCGACCGCGCCGAGTTGAACTCGGTGCTGCAGCTCGAGATCGATCCCGAGCTGCTCAACCTTGCGCTCACGCACCGCTCCTACGCGTACGAGAACGGCGGGATCGGCCATAACGAGCGACTCGAGTTCCTGGGGGACTCGATCCTCGGCCAGGCCGTCACCGTCATGCTCTACCTCGAGAACCCGGATGTCGACGAGGGCGAGCTGGCCAAGCGCCGTGCCAGCCTCGTGAGCTCCGCGGCGCTCGCCGAGATCGCCGGCAACATCAACCTCGGCCGTTACCTGCTGCTCGGCCGCGGTGAGGAGCTCACCGGCGGCCGCGAGAAGCAGTCGATCCTCGCCGACTGCGTCGAGGCGATCATCGGCGCTGCCTACCTGTCGGTGGGCCCGGACGCCGCGACCGCCCTCGTGCTCCGGCTCATCGCGCCGCTCATGGCCGACCCCGAGCGCTTCGGCGCCGCGATGGACCCGAAGACGAGCCTGCAGGAGCTCTCGACGCGGCTCGGCAAGGGCCTGCCGCACTACGCCGTGACCGACTCGGGTCCGGATCACTCCAAGCGCTTCACGGCGCAGGTCGCGATCGCGGGCGAGACGATCGCATCCGGCGACGGCACGAGCAAGAAGCAGGCCGAGATGGCCGCGGCACTCGCGGCGTGGGCGATCCTGCAACGCCCGAAGCGCTGAGCTGTGCCGGAGCTCCCCGAGGTCGAGGTCGTCCGCGCGGGCCTCGTGCCCGCCGTGACGGGTGCCCAGGTGACCCGCGTGCGCGTGTTCGACGAGCGTTCGCTGCGCCGGCATCCGGGACCCGCCGAGGACTTCATCGACCGCCTGACCGGTGCCACCCTCGCCCACCCCTCGCGCCGAGGCAAGTACCTCTGGCTCCCGTTGTCTCCTGGCGCGGCTGGAGCTACGACCGCGCAGCGGGAGGCGTTTCCCCCGCCGCAGGGCCACGGCTCCAGCCGCGCCACGGCCCCGGAGGGGCTCGTCGTGCACCTGGGTATGAGCGGGCAGGTGCTGCTGCGCGAGCCGGATGCCGAGCTCGCGAAGCTCACCCGGATCGTTCTCGACGTGGTGCAGCCGGGCTACGGCCCCGTGCGCGTCGACTTCGTCGATCAGCGGATCTTCGGCTCCATGGCCCTCGACGAGCTCGTGCCGACGGTCGACCAGCCGGGGGAGCGGGTGCCGGCTTCCGTCTCCCACATCGCCCGCGATCCGCTCGATCCGCACTTCGACGATCGCGCCTTCCTCGACCGCCTCGCCCGGCGCGACACGACGATCAAGCGCGCTCTGCTCGATCAGACCCTCATCTCCGGCGTCGGCAACATCTACGCCGACGAGGCGCTGTGGGCCTCCCGCATCCACTACGACCAGCCCACGCGATCCCTCAGCCGCCCGCGGGCCCGCCTCCTGCTGGCCGAGGTGCGCGCGGTGCTCGCGAAGGCGCTCGCCGAGGGCGGCACGAGCTTCGACGCGCAGTACGTGAACGTCAACGGCGCATCCGGCTACTTCTCGCACTCCCTCAACGCCTACGGACAGCACGGCCAGCCGTGCCCGCGCTGCGGTCGGCCGATCGTGCGCGAGGTGTTCATGAACCGCGGCTCGCACTTCTGCCCCCACTGCCAACGCATCCGCACGACGTAACGCGCATTCACACCCTACGCGCTCGGGTACGACCCACTCCCGCGCGCCGCCCCGATGTCGAAAATGCAGGAGCCGCCGCCGCCCCAGGCACGGATGGTGGGACTGTGGCCACCGACACTCCCCGGTTCTCCTGCATTTTCGACACAGGCGCGGGGGACGGATGCGGCGGACGCACAGCATGGGCCGCGTCGGCCCCGGTAATCTGGGTCGAGGACCCGACGTAAGGACACGCCATGGCCAATCCCGCTTTCTCGACGAACCCCGCCTTCAACGGCAAGGGGGTGCCGACGATCCCGACGCCGAGTGCGGAGCAGCTGCAGACGCAGTTCGAGCTGCCCTCCGCCCCCGATCCCGCCGCTGCCGCGCCCATGACGGTCGACGGCACCGTGCGTACCACCCTCGGCACCTTCGCCGTGTTGCTGCTCGGCGCCGCGATCGGCTGGGTGACCATGCCGATCGTGCCGTTCCTGTTCGTCGGAGCCGCGATCGTGGGATTCGTGCTCGCGCTCGTCAACATCTTCAAGCGCGAGCCGTCGCCGGCGCTCATCCTCGCCTACGCGGGCGCGCAGGGGGTCTTCCTCGGCGGCATCTCGTCGTTCTTCGAGTTCATGTACCCGGGCATCGTCACGCAGGCCGTGCTCGCGACGTTCACGGTGGTCGGCGTCACCCTCGCCCTCTTCGCGAGCGGGAAGGTGCGCGCCTCGGCGAAGGCCACCAAGATCTTCCTCGTCGCGATGGTGGGCTACCTGGTCTTCTCGCTCATCAACGTGGGGCTCATGGTGTTCGGCGTCTCGACTGACCCCTGGGGTCTGCGCACCGGCGTCGAGATCTTCGGCATCCCGCTCGGCGTCATCCTCGGTGTGCTCGCGGTGCTGCTGGGTGCGTACTCGCTCGTGCTGGACTTCGACTTCATCCAGAAGGGTGCGCAGAACCGCATCCCGAAGAAGTACCAGTGGACCGGCGCCTTCGGCATCATGGTCACCGTCATCTGGCTCTACCTCGAGATCCTGCGCCTCATCGCGATCCTGCGTCGCTGACGCACCTCGACGCATGACGGCCCCGCGGAGCATCCGCGGGGCCGTCGTCGTCTCAGAGCTCGAGCTTCCAGGCGCCCTCGTACCCCATCGGCACGAAGCCGAGCGCCTCGTTGACGCTCAGCATGTGGCGGTTCTCGTCGGCGTTCCAGGTCGTGATCGAGGGGTGCCCCGGTCGGGCACGTTCCAGCTGCGCGAGGTTCGCGAGCTTGAGCAGCATCCCGAGGGCGTGCCCGCGGTGCTCACGCAGCACGAGGGTGTCGCGCTGTTCCACGGGCGCGGATGCCGCGGGCGGCACCGAGAGCTGCGTGAAGCCCGCGAGGTGGCCGCCGGCGTCCTCGGCCGCGACGGTCAGCAGCACCGTGCCGTCCGCGTTCGTGCGCTCCTCGTGCTCGGCGACGCGGTCGCCGGTCCAGACGTCCTCGGGTGAGTCGAGGGCGCCCTGCGGGGCGTCGGTGCTCATGCGCGTGTAGAGCACCGCCATGTCGTCACGGAAGGCCTCGGGCGTGGTGCCCGTCCATTCGCGAAGCACGTAGCCCTCGCCGGTGCGCGCCCGCGCCTCGACGAGCCGCCGCTCGAGCTCGGCGGCGTCGAGCGGCAGGGGGAGGCGGCTGCCGCGCACCACCTGCTCGAGCCGGTAGCCGCGTCGCAGCAGGAAGCGCACCTCGGGGTTGTCCGCCGGCAGCGAGCCCGAGCCGGTCGGCGGCCCGAGGCGTGGGCCCGGACCCTCGGGCGAGACGATGTAGACGATCGCATGGGTGCGACCCTCCGCGCGGGCGCGCGCCTCGACGTGCTCCATGATCGCGCTGCCGATGCCCCGGCCGCGGTACTCCGGCAGCACGCGCGCATCCACCCAGCAGGCGCGAGTATCGCCCTCGGCCAGGTGCTCGTACAGGCCGCGCGCGACGATGCGCCCGTCGACGCGCACGGCGTACAGGTGGTGGGGCGAGTGCGGGTCCTGGAACCAGCCGAGCAGCGTCTCGGCCGTCACCCGCACATCCGGGGTTCCGTAACCCAGCTCCTCGACGGTGTTGCGCACCTCGACGGTTGCGGCGAAGTCGGCCCACGCGCTGCCGCTGCGTTCGCTCGGGATCAGAAGTTGCTCGACGACGATGTCAGTCATCCGTCCAGCCTGGCACCTCGCCGCCGATCATGGCATCCGCGGCCCGCCCGGGCCGGTAGCGTAGAGCGACGCGGGCCGCGAGCACGGAGGGAGGTGGCCGGTGCATCTGAAGAGCTTGACCCTCAAGGGGTTCAAGTCGTTCGCCCAGCCGACCACCTTCGCCTTCGAGAAGGGCGTCACGTGCGTCGTCGGCCCGAACGGATCGGGCAAGTCGAACGTCGTCGACGGCCTCGCCTGGGTGATGGGCGAGCAGGGTGCCAAGACGCTGCGCGGCGGCAAGATGGAGGACGTCATCTTCGCCGGCACCGCGACGCGCGGGCCGCTGGGGCGCGCCGAGGTGCAGCTCACGATCGACAACGCGGATGGCGCACTGCCGATCGAATACGCCGAGGTCACGATCTCGCGCACGCTGTTCCGCAACGGCGGCAGCGAGTACGCGATCAACGGCGAGCAGTGCCGTCTGCTGGATGTGCAGGAGCTGCTCTCCGACTCCGGTCTCGGACGCGAGATGCACGTCATCGTCGGGCAGGGCCAGCTCGACCAGGTGCTGCACGCGACCCCCGAAGACCGGCGCGGCTTCATCGAGGAGGCGGCCGGCATCCTCAAGCACCGCCGCCGCAAGGAGAAGACGCTCCGCAAGCTCGACGCGATGCAGGCCAACCTCACGCGCCTCTCGGACCTCGCCGGCGAGATCCGCCGCCAGCTGAAGCCGCTCGGGCAGCAGGCGCAGATCGCGCGCGAGGCCCAGACCATCGCCGCGATCGTGCGGGACGCGCGGGCCCGCCTGCTGGCCGATGAGGTCGTCGAACTGCGCCGCTCGATCACGGATGTCACCCGCACCGAGTCGGAGCGCAAGACCGAGCGCGTGGTGCTGCAGGAGCAGCTCGACCAGTCGAAGCTGCGTCAAGCCCGCATCGAGCAGTCGGAGAGCTCGGATGCCGTCGACGAGGCCCGGCGCATCGCCTTCGGTCTCGAGCAGGTACAGGACCGCCTGCGTTCGCTCTACACGCTCGCCAATCAGCGCCTCTCGTTGCTCTCGCAGCAGTCCGAGCTGCCGGGCATGGGGGCGACGCTCTCGGAGTCGAGTGTGACCGACGCTTTCGCCGAGGCCGAGCGTCTGCAGAGCGGCATCGCCGAGGCGGAGGCGGTGCTCGGACGCGCGACCGCTGCCACCGCGACGGCGCGGGCGAGTCTGGATTCGCTCGACGAGGAGATCAGCGCGCAGTCGGCCCTGGTGAGCCAGCACGACCTGGAGCAGGGGCGTCTGGCGGGCGCGGTACGGGCCGCCGAGGAGCGACTCGGGGCGCTGCGCGCGCAGCTCGAACGGCAGCGCACGGCGCTCGCCGCGGCCGAGGAGCGACGCGAGGCTGCGCGCGCCGAGCTCGTCGCACTCGAGGGCGACGACGCGGGAGCCGCAGAAGACACCGAGCTCGCGAATGCCGTGACCGCTGCCGAGCAGGCCGTCACCGGCTTCCAGGAACGGGTCGACGCGTTGCGCGAGGAGCTGCACACGGCAGAGCGCGAGCGCGACGCCCTCGCGGCGCGCACGAGCGCGCTCACGATGGCGACAGACCAGCAGGACGGCTCGCAGCAGATCATCGGCCTGGGCGGCATCCGCGGTCTCGTGGCCGAGCACATCAAGGTCGAGGCCGGCTACGAGGCGGCGATCGCGGCGGCCCTCGGCTCGCTTGCGGATGCCGTGCTCGCCGACAGCTGGGAGGCCGGCGTCGCCGCCCTCGGGCATGCGCGCGGGGCGGCAGCGGGTCGAGTCGAGATCGTCGTGGCGGATGCGGCGGCTCCCGCCGATCCGACGGCGCTGCCCGCCGGGGTGCGCGCGGCCGCCTCGCTCGTGACGGGGCCGAACGGCATCCGCGGTGTGCTCGCGGGGGTCGTGGTGGCCGACGACCTCGACGCCGCGCGCGCCGCGTGGCCGGCGCTCGCCGCCCGCGGCGGCATCACCGTCATCACGCGCGAGGGCGACGTGCTCGCCGAGCACGTGCTGCGCGGCGGATCCGGCACGGGGCGCAGCCGCATCGAGCTGCTCGCCGAGCGGGATGCCGCACAGCACAAACTCGTCGGCGTCACCACCACGATCGAACGCCTGGCGGGCGAGCTCGCCGAGCAGCGCGAGCGGCTCGATCTCGCCCGCATCGATCTCGTGCAGGCCGGGTCCGCGCTCAAGGAGTTCGAGTCGCGCCTCGCCGAGCGCTCGGAGGCCCTCGGCCGCTCGCGTGTGCAGCTCGAGGCCGCCGCCGCGGAGAGCGAGCGTCTCGCGGAGGCCATGGGGGGCCTCGGCGAACAGGTCGCCGTGGCCGAGGCGGGGCTCGAGCGGGCCGTCGGCGATCGTGACGCGCACGCGGCCACGCCGCGCCCCATCCTCGACGTATCCGCTCGCGACGAGCTGCTCGCCGAACTCGAGAACGCCCGTGCGGTGGAGGTCGCCGCCCGCGTCGAGCTCGAGACCGCGCGCGAGCGCGTGCGCGCGCAGCACGAGCAGGCCGAGCAGCTCAAGCGCCGCCTCGAGGCCGAGCGCGCCGCCGCCGAGGAGGCCGCGCGTCTGGCCGTGATCCGCCGCCATCAGATCGACGCGGCGCAGGGCGTCATCGAGGCGCTGCCTGCCGTGCTCGACACCGCCGACCGTTCGGTGGCCGAGGCGCGGGTGGCCCTCGCCGTGGCCGAGGCCGAGCGCGCCAAGCAGAACGAGGAGCTCGCGGAGCTGCGCCGCACCGAGGCCGCGCTGCGCGAGCGCCTCGCCGCGCTCAACGAGAACGTGCACGGCCTCGAGATGCAGGCCTACGAGAAGAAGCTGCACCTCTCGTCCCTGCTCGAGCGCGCCGCCGACGAGCTCGGGCTCGTCGAGGACGTGCTCGTGGCGGAGTACGGTCCCCAGGTGCCCGTGCCGATCGACGCGCCCGCCGCATCCGCCGCGCCCGCCGCATCCGCCGCCCCCGCCGCCCCCGCCGCATCCGCCGCCCCCGCCGCGCCGATGTCGAAAATGCAGGAGACTTCGGAGCACGCCCCCGAGAACACGGACGCTGAGCCACAGCCGCAGTCGGAATCTCCTGCATTTTCGACAGAGCAGGCGGCGGATGCGGTGGAGACCGAGCCGTTCGACCGCGCGAAGCAGAAGGCGCGGCTGGAGAAGGCGGAGCGCAAGTACGCCCAGCTCGGCCGGGTGAACCCGCTGGCCCTCGAGGAGTTCGCCGCGCTCGAGCAGCGGCACAAGTTCCTCACCGAGCAGCTCGCCGATCTCACCGCCACCCGCAAGGACCTCCTCACGATCATCGACGAGATCGACGAGAAGATGCAGGACATCTTCGCCGCCGCCTTCGCCGACACCAAGGCGGCCTTCGACGAGGTCTTCCCCATCCTGTTCCCGGGCGGCACCGGCTCGTTGCACCTGACCGACCCCGACAACCTGCTCGCGACGGGCATCGAGGTGACGGTGAAGCCGGCGGGCAAGAAGATCGAGCGGCTCTCCCTGCTCTCGGGTGGTGAGCGCTCTCTTGCCGCCGTCGCCCTGCTGTTCGCGATCTTCACGGCGCGGCCGAGCCCGTTCTACATCCTCGACGAGGTGGAGGCGGCGCTCGACGACGCCAACCTCGGACGCCTGCTGAGCGTCATCGAGCGACTGCGCGAGAACTCGCAGTTGATCGTCATCACCCATCAGAAGCGCACGATGGAGATCGCGGATGCGCTCTACGGCGTCTCGATGCGGCAAGACGGCGTGAGCGCCGTGGTCGGGCAGCGCGTGGCGACCGACGCCGAACGCGCGAGCTGATCCGGGACACGCGCCTCTGATATCCGGGACGCGCGCGCCGCTAGCCTCGGCGCTCGTGAACCCGACCACACGCTTCATCACCGCCGCGATCGCCGGCGCCCTCGCTCTCGTGGGCGTGCTCGCGGCATCCGCTCCCGCCTTCGCCGACGAGGCCGACTGCGCGGGCGGATACCGCACGAGCGGCGGCTACGAGCTGCTCGAGGTGCCCGAGCGCTACGTGCCCCCGCCCCTCCGTGGCACCGGCTGGGACTGCGCCGCCCACACGATCGGCTGGGAGCTCGGCGGGGAGCACGGCGCACAGTACCTGCTGTACTGGATCGACATCGAGCCCGCGCGCGCCCTCGACATCCTCGAGCGCTTCGAGGCGCAGGGCTGGTACCGCGATGAGGCGACCATCGCCGAGAACAGCGCCGGTCGCTCGGTGAACGAACAGATGGGCGTCGACGAGCTGCGCGCCTGGGATCCGCTGCCGGGGGCGATCAACGTGCGCTTCGGCGATCGCACCACCGGTCACGACATCATCCACTTCCTGTACGGCGACGGGGTGCTGAGCGCTCCCGACCCCGGGCTCCCCGACCGCTCGGTGCTCATGATCGACGTGACCGTGACGAGCGCCTACGCCTCGACTTCGGCCTCCGACCCGAGCGTGCTGAGCGGCCTGCGCCCGATCGCGGATGCCATGCCGAGCAGCACGCAGGCGGCGGTGCTCGGGGGCACCGCGGTCTTCCTCACCCTGCTCGTGGCGCTGCCCGGCTACCTCCTCGACCGGGTGCTCGAGCACCGCTGGGCGCGCCTGCGCGCGTGGTGGCGCGCCCGCCGGCCGGTGCGGATGCCGTCCGCGCCGCGCGCGACGCAGCCGTCGTGGCTCGTGTGGCCGGGCTTCGCGACCGCCTCGCTCATCGCCTGCTTCGTCGATCCGGCGTTCGGCATCAACGCGCTCTCGCTGCGCCTCTTCCTCACGATGTTCCTCTCGCTCGCCCTCGTCAACGTCGTCGGCTGGGCGGTCGCCGCCGCCGTCATGCGCCGGATCGATCCCGCCTCCCGACCCCGGATGGTGTTCCGCTGGGGGTCGCTCGGCCTCGTCGTGCTCGCGGTGCTGCTGGGGCGCCTGCTGCAGTTCGAACCGGGCGCGGTCTTCGGCATCGTCGCCGGTCTCGTGTTCGCCGTCTCGCTCTCGGCAGCGCGCGATGCGCTCGTCGTCGTGCTCGGCACGGGTACCGCGCTCGGCCTCGCTCTCGCCGCCTGGGTGGGCTACAGCCTGCTTACACCGCTCGCCGAGGGCGTGCGGAACCCCTTCGCGGTGGGGGCAGCCGAGACCCTCGCGGCCGTCGTGGTCGAGGGCGTCTCGACCCTGCCGCTGGCCCTGCTGCCGCTCGTGGCCCTCGACGGTGCCGTGATCTTCGCCTGGCGGCGCTGGGCGTGGGCGCTCGCGTACCTCGTGGGTGTCGCGGCGTTCGTGCTCGTCATGGTCACCCTGCCCGAGGCGTGGTCGGAGGTGTCGGGCGACTACCTGCGCTGGCTGCTCGTGTTCGTCGGTTTCGCCGTCGTCGCGGTCGCCGCATGGGCGACGGATGCCGCGCTGGCTCGACGCAAGCGGGTCACCGCATCCGTGCGTGCCGCATCCGACCTTGCGACGTCGGCCTCGGTCGACGGGACGCCTACGCCGCCACCGGTTCGCCGTTGAGGGTGAGCACGCGCCATCCGTCGCCGTCGCGCTCCATCGTCGACACGGCGCCGTTGAGCACCACCTCCACGGGGTAGCCCGTGAGCCGGATGAGCGTGTACTTCATGATCGTGCCGTGGCACACCACCACGACGTTGCGGTCGGGGTAGTCGTCGCGGATGCGCGCGAGTCCTCGCAGGCAGCGGGCGACGACGTCGTCGAGCGGCTCCGCGCCGGGGTAGTCGCGCTCGGGCCAGCGTTCGATCGCCGCGGCGCTCGAGGTGCCCTCGAGCGGGCCGTAGTCGCGTTCCGCGAGCTCGGGGTAGGCGGGGCCGAGGGGCAGGCCGAGGTCATCGGCGACGATGCGCGCGGTCTCGCGGGCACGGGCGAGCGGTGAGCTCACGATGGCGTCCCACTTCCAGTGGGTCAGCATCCGCTCCGCCTCGCGCGCCTGCGCTCGCCCGGTGTCGTTGAGGGGGATGTCGCTCGAGCCCTGCAGGAGCCCCTCGCGATTCCAGTCGGTCTGGCCATGACGGATGAATGCGAGGGTCACCCGTCCAGTCTGCCAGGGCGAGTCGAACGGGGCCGGGCCGGTAGCCTGGCTGCATGGCGGCATCCTGGTCTCTCGGCGGCGCACTGCGCGGCATGTTCCAGAAGGCGACGATCGACGAGACCACCTGGGGCGACCTCGAGTCGGCCCTGCTGAGCGCCGACTTCGGGCCCGATCTCACCGAGCAGATCGTCGACGAGCTGCGGGCGAACGTCGAGCGCTACCGCACGACCGACCCGAAGGACCTGCAGCGGATGCTGCGCGAGAACATCGAGGAGCGTCTCGCGAAGCTCGACTCGACGCTGCACCTCACAGCACGTCCCGCGGTCGTGCTCGTCGTGGGGGTGAACGGTGTCGGCAAGACCACGACGATCGGCAAGTTCGCCAAGTTCCTCACCACCCACCGGCGCAGCGTCGTCGTGGGGGCGGCCGACACCTTCCGCGCCGCCGCGGTCGAGCAGCTCGCAACGTGGGCGGAGCGTGCCGGCGCCCGCATCGTGCGCCCGCAGCAGGCGGGGCAGGATCCGGCATCCGTCGCCTTCCAGACGGTCGAGCTCGCCCAGCGGGAGGGCGTCGAGATCGTGCTCGTCGACACCGCGGGTCGGCTGCAGACGAAGTCGGGACTGATGGACGAGCTCAGCAAGGTCCGGCGGGTGGTGGAGAAGCTCGAGCCCATCGCGGAGGTGCTGCTCGTGCTCGACGCGACGACCGGCCAGAACGGGCTCGCCCAAGCCGACGCCTTCATCCAGCACGCGGGCGTCACGGGCCTCGTGCTCACCAAGCTCGACGGCTCCGCCAAGGGCGGGTTCGTGCTCGCCGTGCAGCAGAAGACCGGCATCCCGGTGAAGCTCGTGGGGCAGGGCGAGGGCATCGACGACCTCACGGGCTTCACGCCGCACGTCTTCGCGCAGCAGCTCGTCGGCTGAGGTCCCGACGATCGCAGCTCAGCTGAGCCGGCGGTCTCCGGGGCGCAGCACGCGCAGCCAGCGGTAGCCGTACGGCTCGAGTTCGACGTCGATCCGGCCGCGCGCGCCCAGCGGGGTGGTGGCCTCCCGCAGCAGATCGGCGAGCACCGTACCCTCTGGCTCACCCGCGACGGTGATCGCCACGGTCGCGGCCTCCGGGCCGAAGTTGTGCAGGGCGATCAGGCGACCCGTGTCGGAGCGCACCGAATGGGCGAATACGGCAGGCACGTCGTGCTCCAGGATCTCGAGCTCGCCCCAGCCGATCTCCGACGAGGAGCGATAGCGGGTGATGAGGTGCTGCATGTGCCGCAGCAGCGAGTCGGGATCGTGCCGCTGCGAGATCACGTTCACGTGCTCGGGTGCGTACCCGCCGCCCGGCGGCGACGACACGAGGCGCGAGCGCGGCGCCGTGGAGAAACCCCCATGCTTCTCGTCGGACCACTGCATCGGGGTGCGCACCGCCATCCGACCCGGCCGGTCGAGGTTCTCGGCCATGCCGATCTCCTCGCCGTAGAAGAGCACGGGGGTGCCGGGCAGCGAGAACAGCAGGCTGTAGACCATGCGGATGCGGCGGGGATCGCCGTCGAGCATCGAGGGCAGCCGCCGCACGATGCCGCGGCCGTACACCCGCATCCGCTCCTCCGGCGCGAAGGCCGCGAACACCTCCTCGCGCTCGGCGTCGGAGAGCTTGTCGAGGGTGAGCTCATCATGGTTGCGCACGAAGTTCGCCCACTGCATCTCCGCGGGGAGCTGCGGGCGCGTCGCGAGCATCTCGGCGAACGGCCGCGCGTCGAGCCTCGCGAGCGCGAGGTAGAGCCACTGCATCGCCATGAAGTCGAACTGCATCGTCAGCTGGGATGCGCCGTCGCCTCCGCCGAAGAAGTCCAGCTGCTGGGCGTACTCGAGGTTCACCTCACCGAGCAGGATCGCCTCGCTCGAGCGCCGCTGGAGGAAGCGGCGCAGGTCGCGCAGGTGCTGATGCGGGTCTCCCGTGCCCGCAGGCAGTTGCAGCAGGAACGGCACGGCATCCACCCGGAAGCCCGAGACCCCGAGTTCGAGCCAGAACCCCATGACGCGCGCGATCTCGTCTCGCACGCGAGGATTGGCGATGTTGAGCTCGGGCTGGTGCTCGTAGAAGTTGTGCAGGTAGTAGCGGTCGACCTTCGGCTCGTAGGCCCATACGCTCGTCTCCTCGCCGGGGAAGACGGATGCGGCCTCCTTCTTGGGCTTCTCATCGCGCCAGACGTAGTAGTCGTGGAACTCGGAGTCGCGGCTCGTGCGGGCCTTTCGGAACCAGGGGTGCCGATCCGAGGTGTGGTTGACGACGAGGTCGATGATGACCCGCATCCCGCGATCCTTCGCCATGCGCAGGAACTCGACGAAACGACCGAGGTCGCCGAGACGCTCATCGACGTCGAGGAAGTCGGTGATGTCGTAGCCGTCGTCGCGACCCGGGGTCGGATAGAAGGGCATGAGCCACAGACAGGTCACACCCAGGTCGGCGAGGTGGTCGATGCGGTGCGCGAGCCCCTCGAGGTCGCCGCGGCCGTCGCCGTCCCAGTCCATGTAGGTCTCGATGTCGAGGCAGTACACGACGGCGGTCTTCCACCACAGGTCGCTCGTGTCGGTGATCTTCATCGCGCCGCCTTCAGCTCGGGGAGCACCTCGCGCCCGAAGACCGTGAGGAAGGGCTCCTGCGCACGCCCGACGTGATGCAGATAGAGCTCGTCGAAGCCGAGCCCGGCGAGGCCCGCGAGGCGATCCCGGTGCACGGCGGGGTCCGCCGACACGATGACGCGTTCCGCGATGTCCGCAGGGGTGGCGTGCTCGCTGTGGCGATCGAACTCGGCGGGGTGTGCGAGGTCCCACAGTTCGGGTGGGGCGATCACCGCGTGTCGCCACTGGTCGTGGGCGATGGCGAGTGCCTCATCCTCGTGGGGTGCCCAGCTCAGGTGCACCTGCAGCGCGATCGGACCACGGCCGCCGGCTTCGCGATAGGCGTCGACGACCCGCCGCAGGGCGTCGGGATCCTGCGCGGCCGTGATGAGCCCGTCGGCCCATTCGGCTGAGCGCCTCGCCGTCTCGGGACCGATCGCCGCCGCGACGAGCCGCGGAGTCGCATCCGGGCGCGACCAGAGCCGCGCCTCATGCACGTGCACGAGTGCGTCGCGGTCGACCTGTTCGCCTGCGAGCAGGCGCCGGATGACGTCGACGGCCTCGCGCAGCCGTGCGTTGCGCGTGGGCTGGTCGGGCCACTCGTCGCCCGTGATGTGCTCGTTGATGTTCTCGCCGCTGCCGAGGGCAGCCCAGAAGCGCCCCGGGAAGAGCTCCCCGAGTGTCGCGATCGCCTGCGCGACGATGGCCGGATGCGCGCGCTGTCCCGGCGCGGTGACGACGCCGAACGGGAGGCGGGTGGTGGCGAGCGCCGCGCCGAGCCAGCTCCACGAGTAGCCGGAGTGGCCCTGGCGCTCGCTCCACGGGGCGAAGTGGTCCGAGCACATGGCGGCGTCGAAGCCGACCTGCTCGGCGCGTTGCACGGCGGCGAGCAGCTCGGATGGTGGGGCCTGCTCATGCGATGCGTGGAAGCCGATGACGGTCACACGTCTCCTCTCGACCGTTCGAGGTTGCCGCCGGGCGGCCATGCCGACAAGGGCGTTGCGGCCCCGCGGAGCGTCGGGTAAGGCAGGATGGCTGCGTGAGCAGCGACGCGACGACCCCGGCATCCTTCCTCATCGACGCGGGCGGGGATGCCGGCACCGATCCGCGCGCCTTCGCCGCGGGCGCGGCCGAGTTGGAGGCCGCCGGCTACGACGGCATCTTCGCCGCCGAGACCAAGCACGATCCCTTCGTCTCGCTCACCGCGGCGGCCATGCGCACCGAGCGCGTCGACCTCATGACGGGCATCGCGGTCGCCTTCGCCCGCAACCCGATGACCGTCGCCGAGACCGCGAACGACCTGCAGCTCGTCTCGGGTGGCCGCTTCATCCTGGGTCTCGGCTCGCAGATCAAGCCGCACATCGAGCACCGCTTCTCGATGCCGTGGTCGGCCCCTGCCGCCCGGATGCGGGAGTTCGTCGCCGCCGTGCGCGCCATCTGGTCGGCGTGGGAGACGGGCGAGAAGCTCGCCTTCACGGGCGAGCACTACCGGCACACCCTCATGTCGCCGTTCTTCTCGCCGGGGCCGAACCCGCACGGCAACCCGCCGATCTGGATCGCCGCCGTGGGGGAGCGGATGACCGAGACCGCGGGAGCCGTGGCCGACGGCGTGCTCGCGCACACCTTCACGACCGAGCGCTACCTGCGCGAGGTGACGCGGCCCGCGCTCGAGCGGGGTGCGGCATCCGCGGGTCGCGACGCCGCATCCCTCGGCATCAGCGTGCCGGCCTTCGTCGCGGTCGGGGAAACGGATGCCGAGCTCGCCCGCGCGATCCAGGCCACGAAGGCGCAGATCGCCTTCTACGGCTCGACGCCGGCCTACCTGCCGGTGCTCGAGCTGCACGGCTGGGCGGGCGCGCACGAGCAGCTGCATGCGGCGTCGCGCCGAGGCGAGTGGAAGCAGATGGCCGAGCTCATCAGCGACGATATGCTCGCCGCCTTCGCCGCTGTCGGGTCACCGAGCGAGGTGGCCGGGCAGCTCCGCGAGCGCTTCACGGGCCTCGTCACCCGGCTGTCGTTCAGCGCGAGCTACCCGATCCGCCCGGAGGTGCAGGCCGCGCTCCTCGCGGGACTGCGCGGCTGAGCCCTCGTCCCGTTAGGTGCCCGTCGGGCTCGGCACCGGCATCGGCAACTGCCCGGTCGCCATCAGCACGAGGGCCGAGATCACGGCCACGGCGAGCATGACGAGCACCATCCCGACCGTGACGAGCAGCACGACCACCCACGGATGCGTCGTCGTCCAGCCGACGGTGCCGGGGTAGCGCTCGGTGATGTCGACGACCGCGAGTCCCGCGGGTGCGTGCACGGTGGGCGCGCCGATCCCCTCGGCGATCGCCTCGAGGTCGTCCTGCTCCCACACCTCCGCCGAGAGCCGGAACATCCGCTCGAGCGTCGGCGCGACACCGAACAGCGTCGGGCGGCGGGTGCCGGGCAGCGGCAGGAGCACGAGCGTGCCGATCGCGTGCACGGGCCAGCGCCGGGTGCGGAGCGCCCCGCGCACGCGCAGCTCGCCGTCGGCGATCGTCACGCGCGCGCGAGCGAAGTACACCGCGAGCGCGATGCCGCCGAGGAGCAGCACGGCGCCGAGCCCGATGAGGGCCAGGCCGAGGCTCGGCCAGGCGGCGATGAGCAGCGCGAGCACGAGCAGCGGCGCGAGCCACACCATCCGGGTGAGCAGGCGTCGGTGGAAGGCGGGCCACGACGGATGGAACTGCCGCGGCTCGCCGGTGGGGGCGTCGGTCACGCGAGCTCCCGGTGGCGGGCTTGCAGCATCCGGTAGACCTCGGCGTTGCGGCGGATGCCGGCGACCTCCTCGTCGCTCAGCTCGCGTCGCACCTTGGCGGGCACCCCGGCCACGAGCGAGCGCGGCGGGATGACGGTGCCCTCGAGCACGAGCGCGCCCGCAGCCACGAGCGACTCCCGTCCGACGACCGCGCGATTGAGCACCGTCGCGTTCATGCCGATCAGGCAGTCGTCTTCGATCGTGCAGCCGTGCACGACCGCGCCGTGGCCCACCGAGACGCCCGCGCCGATCGCCACCGGAACGCCCTCGTCGACGTGCACGACGACGTTGTCCTGCAGATTGGAGCCGGCCCCCAGCACGATCGTGTCGCTGTCGGCCCGCAGCACGGCCCCGTAGAACACGGAGGACTCCGGATGCAGCACCACGTCGCCGATGATCGTCGCGTTCGGCGCCACCCACGCGGTGGCGTCGATGCGCGGGCTGTGGTCGTCGAAAGCCAGGATCACGCTCATGACCAAACGCTACCGCGCGGCCCCGATAGCGCACGGTCGGCCCCGCATCCAGCACGCCCCCGTAGGATGTAGCCGTCATGGCTACCTTCGGCACGCTCTCCGACCGGCTCACCCAGACCTTCAAGAACCTCCGCACGAAGGGCAAGCTCAGCCCCGCGGATGTCGACGGCACGGTGCGCGAGATCCGTCGCGCCCTGCTGGATGCGGATGTCGCCCTCGAGGTCGTGAAGGAGTTCACGGGCCGCGTGCGCGAGCGCGCTCTCTCCGACGAGGTCAACAAGGCCCTCAACCCGGCCCAGCAGGTCGTGCAGATCGTCAACGAGGAGCTCGTCGGCATCCTCGGCGGGCAGCAGCGCAAGCTCGAGTTCGCGAAGAAGCCGCCGACCGTCATCATGCTCGCGGGGCTCCAGGGTGCGGGTAAGACGACGCTCGCGGGCAAGCTCGCGAAGTGGCTCAAGAAGGAGGGGCACACGCCCCTGCTCGTGGCATCCGACCTCCAGCGGCCCAATGCCGTGACCCAGCTGCAGGTCGTCGGCGAGCAGGCCGGCGTCCCCGTGTTCGCGCCCGAACCCGGCAACGGCGTCGGCGATCCGGTGAAGGTCGCGAAGAACGGTGTGGCCGAAGCGGAGCGCAAGCAGTACGACGTCGTGATCGTCGACACCGCCGGCCGTCTCGGCATCGACGCCGAGCTCATGAAGCAGGCCTCCGACATCCGCCGCGCCACAGACCCCGACGAGGTGCTGTTCGTCATCGACGCGATGATCGGTCAGGATGCCGTGAACACGGCGCGCGCCTTCCAGGAGGGCGTCGACTTCACGGGCGTCGTGCTCACCAAGCTCGACGGTGACGCGCGCGGTGGTGCCGCGCTCTCGGTCGCCTCGGTCACGGGGCGTCCCATCATCTTCGCGTCCACGGGCGAGGGGCTCGAGGACTTCGAGCCGTTCCACCCCGACCGCATGGCGTCGCGCATCCTGGATCTCGGCGACATCCTCACCCTCATCGAGCAGGCGCAGGCCGCGTTCGACGAGGAGGGGGCGGCGAAGGTCGCGGAGAAGTTCCGCACCGACAGCTTCACTCTCGACGACTTCCTCGCCCAGATGCAGCAGCTCAAGAAGATGGGCTCGCTCAAGGGCATGCTCGGCATGCTGCCCGGGGCTCGAGGCATGAAGGACCAGCTCGAGAACTTCGACGAGCGCGAGCTCGTGCGCACCGAGGCCATCATCCAGTCGATGACCCCGGCCGAGCGGCAGAACACCAAGCTGCTCAACGGTTCGCGGCGCCTGCGCATCGCGAAGGGTTCGGGCATGACGGTCACGGATGTCAACCAGCTCGTGGCGCGCTTCGAACAGGCCGCCAAGATGATGAAGACGGTCGCCAAGGGCGGCATGCCGCAGATGCCGGGCATGGGGCCCATCCCCGGGGCGCACGGCGGCAAGAAGGCGTCCGCCAAGAAGAAGGGCAAGGGCGGTTCGCGCTCGGGCAACCCCGCGAAGCGGGCCGCCGAGAACGCGGCGCTCGCGCAAGGTGTGAAGCCCGGGGCCCCTTCGGGCGGCGGCTCGGGCTTCGGCCTCGGCGGCGGCTCGACGCAGCAGGCCCCCTCCGAGGAGGAGCTGGCCGCTCTGCAGAAGCTCCTCGGCCGGCGCTGACCCAGCGCGGGCGGGAGCCGCTCGCTAGCGTGAAAGGCATGACTTCTCGCCCGATCCGTATCGCCGTTCAGCTTCAGCCCCAGCACGCCGACTACCCCGCCATCCGGGATGCCGTGCGGCGCGCGGAGGACCTCGGCGTCGACGTGATCTTCAACTGGGACCACTTCTTCCCGCTGAACGGCGACCCCGACGGCGCGCACTTCGAGGCGTGGACGATGCTCGGCGCGATCGCCGAGCAGACGAGCCGTGTGGAGTTCGGCTCGCTCGTGAACTGCAACTCGTACCGCAACCCCGATCTGCAGGCCGACATGGCCCGCACCCTCGACCACATCTCCGGTGGGCGCTTCATCTTCGGCACCGGCGCCGGCTGGTTCGAGAAGGACTACACCGAATACGGCTACGAGTTCGGCACGGCGGGCTCGCGCATCGACGCACTCGGTGCAGCACTGCCGCGCATCGAGGCGCGCTGGGCGAAGCTCAACCCCGCCCCGACCCGCCGCATCCCGATCCTCATCGGCGGCAGCGGCGAGAAGAAGACGCTGCGACTGGTGGCCCGGCATGCCGACATCTGGCACTCCTTCCCCGACCCCGAGACGCTCAGCCGCAAGCTCGGCATCCTCGCCGAGCACTGCGCGGCCGAGGGGCGCGACCTTGCCGAGATCGAGATCTCGGTCGAGAACCGCCGCGGTGATGAGGCGCAGGCGGATGCACTGCGCGAGTTGGGCGCGACGCTCTTCACCGTCGGGGTCTCGGGCCCCGACTACCCGCTCGATGCCGTGAAGCGCATGGTGGCCTGGCGGGATGCCGGCAGCTGACGGCTAGCGTGGACGCCATGCAGCGTCCCATCCGCATCGGCGTGCAGATCGCGCCCCAGCACGCCACATATCCGGTGCTGCGGGATGCCGTGCGTCGCATGGAGGACCTCGGCGTCGACCTCGTGATGGGCTGGGATCACTTCTTCCCGCTCACGGGAGATGCCGACGGCGCGCACTACGAGGCGTTCACGGTGCTCGCGGCGATGGCCGAGCAGACCAGCCGTGTCGAATTCGGGCCTCTGGTGTCGGCAGTCCCGTTCCGCAATCCGGATCTCGTGGCCGACATGGCGCGCACGATCGACCACATCTCGGCCCACGACACCGGCGTCGGCCGGTTCATCCTGGGGCTCGGTGCGGGATGGAACGAGCGCGACTTCACCGAGTACGGCTACGACTTCGGCACCGTCGGCTCGCGCCTGACCGCGCTCGAGACCGCGGTGCCGAGGATCCGGCGACGTCTCGGGCGACTGAATCCGGCGCCGACCCGCCGCATCCCGATCCTCATCGGCGGCGGGGGAGAGCGGCGCACGCTGCGCGTCGTGGCCGAGCATGCCGACATCTGGCACGCCTTCGGCGACGTCGACACCCTCGCGCACAAGATCGCGGTGCTCGAGGAGCACTGCCGCATCGTCGGACGCGATCCGGGCGGTATCGAGTACTCGACGGGCACGAGCGTGCGCGGACTCGGCGTGGGCGATGCGGCCACCGCGGAGCGTTTCGTCGAGCTCGGCTTCACGACCTTCATCGTGGCGATCACGCCGCCCGAGCTCGACGACAGCGCGCTGCGGGCACTGCTGCGCTGGCGCGATGTGCGCTAAGCGCCCATCCCACCGCGGAACTCCCGGATGAGGTGCGCGGCGACCGCGCGCAGGTCGCCCTCGGCGTCGTCCGCCACCTGAAGCTGCCGTTGGTAGCTCGCGCCCGTCGCGAGGATCGTGCGCACGCCCTCGAGCTCGGCACGGCATCCGAGTTCCGCGGCGATGGGGAGCAGTTCGTCGAGCGTCTCCTCCAGATGCGCGCGCACCGGGCGCTCGAGCCCCGAGCGGTCGACGATGAGCTGGGCGTCGAGGCCGTAGCGGGCCGCCCGCCACTTGTTCTCGCGGTGATACCACGGCTGCAGGGCCGGCAGGGTGCGCCCGGCGTCCAGCTCGCGGGAGAAGTACTCGACGAGGGTCTGGGTGAGCGCCGCGACCGCGGCGAGCTCGGCGAGCGTCGACATGCCGTCGCACGCGCGCACCTCGATCGTGCCCCAGCGGGGAGCCGGGCGGATGTCCCACCGCACCTCGGTGGCGTCTTCCATGATGCCGGTGCGCACCATGTCGTCGAGGTAGCCCTCGTATTCCGCCCAGCTCGCGAGCGGCCAGGGCAGACCGGCGGTCGGCAGCTGCTGGAAGACGAGCGCGCGATTCGATGCGTAGCCGGTGCGCTCCGCTGCCCAGAACGGACTCGATGCGCTCAGCGCCTGGAGGTGGGGGAGGAAACCGGAGAGTGCGCCGATGAGGGGCATGACCTTGCGCACATCCTCGACGCCGACGTGCACGTGGATGCCCCAGATCATCATGTTGCGGCCCCACCACTGGGTGCGGTCGATGAGCGTGTGGTAGCGGGTCTTGTCGGTCACCGCCTGGTCGAACCACTGGGCGAAGGGATGGCTGCCGGCGCACATGAGCTCGACACCGAGCGGATCGCTCACCCGGCGTACGGCGGCGATGGCATCCGCGATGTCGGCGACCGCCTGGCCGACGTCGCGCCCGATGCCGCTCGTGATCTCGACCGTGTTGGTGAGCAGCTCCGCGGTGGCCGTGTAGCGGTCGTCGGCGGATGCGGCGGCGCTCACCTGCTCGATGATCTCGGGCCCGCGGCCCACGAGCTCGCCCGTCGCGGGGTCGACGAGCATGAGCTCCCACTCGAGCCCGACGGTGCTGCGGGTGGACGGCGCGAAGTCGACCTTCATGCCGGGAGTCTGGCATCCGCATCCGCGTGGCGGGAACGGGTTGTCTTCTGGCCGTCGTACCGGTATCGGGTGTCGGGGGCCGGGCGTAGCGTCATCGGGTGCCCACCACACGACTGTCGCCCGCCGTGATCGCCGCGATCTCGTTCACCATCCTGGCCTGGGCGAGCGCCTTCATCGTCATCCGCGGCACCGCGCCCGAGATCGGCGGCGGCGCGCTCGCGCTCGGCCGACTCGTCGTCGGCACGGCGGCACTCGGGGTGGTCATGCTCGTCGTGCGGCGCTGGGTGCGGCCGTCCGGGCGCGAGTGGCTGCTGCTCGCGGTGTACGGCGTCGCCTGGTTCGGCGCCTACAACGTGACCCTCAACCTCGCCGAGCACACGCTCGACGCCGGCACGACGGCGATGATCGTGGGCATCGGCCCGATCCTCATCGCCCTCGGTGCGGGACTCATGCTCGGCGAGGGTGTGCCCCGCTGGCTCGGCATCGGCACGGGCGTCGCCTTCGCGGGTGTCGTGCTCATCGGCCTCTCGGCGAGCGTCCTCGGCGGGGGTCATGTCGATCTCGTGGGTGTGCTGTGGGCGCTCGCCTCGGCCATCACCTACGCGGTGGGCGTGCTCGCGCAGAAGCCCGTGCTCCGGCGGATCCCGCCGCTGCAGGCGACGTTCCTCGGATGCGTCATCGGCATGCTCGCCTGCCTTCCGTTCGCGGGCCAACTCCTCGCGGAGGCCGCCCTCGCATCCCCGGGCGCTCTCGCCGGCGTCGTCTATCTCGGCGTCGTGCCGACCGCGCTCGCCTTCACGACGTGGGGCTACGCGCTCGCCCGCGTTCCCGCCGGACAGCTCGGCGTCTCCACCTACATCGTGCCGCCGCTCGCGATCCTCGCGGGCTGGCTCGTGTTCGGCGAGGTCCCGGCTCTGCTCGCCATCGTGGGAGGTGTGCTCTGCCTCGCGGGGGTGGGCATCTCGCGCCGACGGGAGCGGGTCGGGGCGGCACCGGCGGTCGTGAGTGGCAGCGCCCCCGCGGACATGTCAGAATAGGACGTTGGATCCGCCTTGCCCGACCCTCTATCTGGCATGCCGGGTTCCCTTTCAGAGCTTTCTGCCGAGTGTGCCCCCACGCGCACGGGAGCAGTTCGACCCCACTTACACACGTTCAGGAGAATTGTGGCTGTCAAGATCCGCCTCAAGCGGCTCGGCAAGATCCGTGCCCCGTACTACCGCATCGTCGTCGCCGACTCGCGCACCAAGCGCGATGGTCGCGTGATCGAGGAGATCGGCAAGTACCACCCCACCGAGGAGCCCTCGCTCATCGAGGTCGACTCCGAGCGCGCCCAGTACTGGCTGTCGGTCGGCGCTCAGCCGACCGAGCAGGTGCGTGCGCTGCTCAAGCTCACCGGCGACTGGGGAACCTTCAAGGGCGAGAAGGGTGCCACGAGCACCGTCCGCACCAAGGAGGCGCCCGTCGCGTTCGAGGTCGACGAGAAGAAGAAGCCGGTGCTCAAGCCCAAGGCGGAGAAGCCGGCTCCCGCGAAGGCCGCCGACGAGGACGCCGCCGCCGCGACCGGTGACGACGAGACCGCCGAGACGGTCACCGACGCCGAGGCCGCGGTCGACGAGGCCGCCGGTTCCGAGGCGACCGAGGCCGAGGCCCCGGCCGACGCCGACGCCGACAAGGAGTAAGACGTGCTCGCATCCGCCCTCGAGCACCTCGTCAAGGGGATCGTCGATCACCCCGACGATGTGCAGGTGGATTCGTCGAGCTCTCCGCGCGGCGAGGTCCTCGAGGTGCGTGTGCACCCCGAGGACCTCGGCCGCGTGATCGGCCGCTCGGGACGCACCGCGAAGGCGCTCCGCACCCTCGTGACGGCGCTCGCCGACGGCCGCCGCGTGCGCGTCGACGTGGTCGACACCGACGCGGCGTGAGCGGGGCCAAGCGTCCCGGCACCACCCAGCTGCGCGTCGGGCGGCTGCTCAAGGCGCACGGACTCAAGGGCGCTCTCAAGCTCGAGCTCTACACCGACGACCCGGCCAAGCGGTTCGTGCCGGGGGCGAGCTTCTCGCTGCAGGTGCCTGCGGCATCCCCGTGGCACGGCAAGACGCTCGAGCTCACCGAGCTGCGCTGGTACAACGGCCACCCGGTGGCCTTCTTCGAGGGTGTCGCCGACCGCACCGCGGCCGAGACGCTCGTGAAGGCGATTCTGTGGATCGATGCGGATGTCGAGGCCGAGGAGCCGGAACCCGACGCCTGGTACGACCACCAGCTCGTGGGGTTGCGTGCGCTGCGCGACGGCGTCGAGGTCGGCGAGGTCGTGCGTGTCGAGCACCTGCCGGCTCAGGACCTGCTCGTCGTGAAGACGCCCGACCGTGAGGTGCTCGTTCCGTTCGTGTCGGCGATCGTGCCCGCCGTCGACGTCGCGGCCGGCACCGTGACCCTCACCCCGCCCGCGGGCCTCTTCGAGGACCTCCCCGAGCCCGAGCCCGAGCCCGAGCCCGAGTCCGACCACCCCGCCGCCGAGTAATCCGTCGGCGGGAGCAACCGCACCATCGGCGGGAGCAACCGCGAACGCGGGCGGCACAACCGGCACGCGGAGGGGGCAACTGCTCCCGCCGCCCACCCCTTGATCCGCCCGCGCTGGGGGACGCCGCACTGGCCGACGCCGCGCTGGCCGACGCCGCGCTGGGCGACGCCGCGCTGGCCGCCGCCGGGCAGTCCGCGGCCCCGGGTACGCTCGACGGGTGCGCATCGACGTCATCACGATCTTCCCGGAGTTCTTCTCCGTGCTCGATGTGTCACTGCTCGGCAAGGCCCGCGCGGCCGGGCTGATCGACGTGCGCGTGCACGATCTGCGCGACTTCACGCACGACCGGCACCGCACCGTCGACGACAGCCCGGCGGGCGGCGGCGCCGGCATGGTCATGAAGCCCGAGCCGTGGGGCGAGGCGCTGGATGCCGTGCTCGCGGGCACCGCGGATGCGGTCGTCGTCTTCCCGACGCCCGCCGGCGAGCTGTTCCGCCAGTCGATCGCGCGCGAACTCTCCGCCGCCCCCCACCTCGTGTTCTGCTGCGGCCGCTACGAGGGCATCGACCAGCGGGTGATCGAGCACACCGCGACCCGGCCGGAGGTCGCCGCGGTGCGCGAGCTGAGCCTCGGCGACTACGTGCTGAACGGCGGAGAGGTCGCCGTCATGGCCATGATCGAAGCGGCAGGCCGCCTGGTGCCGGGAATGGTCGGCAACCCGGAGTCGCTCGTCGAGGAGAGCCACGAAGACGGCCTGCTCGAGTACCCGAGCTACACCAAGCCGGCCGTCTGGCGCGGCCTCGAGACGCCGCCCGTGCTGCTGTCGGGCAACCACGCGGCGATCGCGGCGTGGCGCCGCGAGCAGCAGCTCGAACGCACCCGCCGCATCCGTCCTGAGCTGCTGGGGTAGCGGCCCCAGCCGCGCACAGGTCAGCTCGACGCGGCCGACTCAGCTCGAGCGGGCCGTCAGCACGAGGGGGCCGTCCTCGGTGAGGGCGACCGTGTGCTCGGCGTGGGCCCCGCGCGAACCGTCGGCGGAGCGCAACGTCCAGCCGTCCTTGTCGGTGTAGATCTCATCCGTGCCGTGCATGAACCACGGCTCGATGGCCATGATGAGCCCGGCGCGCAGCGGCAGGCCACGACCCGGTCGCCCGTCGTTGGAGACGTGCGGGTCGCCGTGCATCGTGCGGCCCACGCCGTGCCCGCCGAACTCGAGGTTGACCGAGAGGCCCGCGCCGCGCGCGACGTCGCCGATCGCGGCCGACACATCGCCCATCCGGTTGCCCACGCGATACGCCCCGATCGCCGCCTCGAGCGCGCGCTCGGTCGTGGCGATGAGGTCGAGGTCGGCGGGGTCCGCCTCGCCCACCACGATCGACAGCGCCGAGTCGGCCACCCAGCCGTCGACGGATGCCGCGAAGTCGAGCGAGAGCAGGTCGCCGTCGCGCAGGCGGTAGTCGTGCGGCAGGCCGTGCAGCACGGCGTCGTTGACCGAGGTGCAGATGACCTTGCCGAACGGCGAAGCTCCGAAGGAGGGGTGGTAGTCGATGTAGCAGCTCTCCGCGCCCGCCTTGCGGATCATCTCGTGGGCGAGGGCGTCGAGCTCGAGCAGGTTGACGCCCACATCGGCGGCGTCGCGAGTGGCCTCGAGCACGCTCGCCACGAAACGCCCCGCGGGTCGCATCTGCTCGATCTCAGCGGGCGTCCGGAGTTCTATCACCCTTCGAGCGTAACGTTGGTGCATGGTCGCACGCCGCGTCGTCTACCGCCTGCTGTTCCCGGCCGCGGTGGTGCTGCCCGTGTGGCTGTTCATCGGCCGCGGCATCATCGCCGGCGACGGGTGGGCTGCGGCCGGATATCTCATCATCTCGCCGGTGCTCTTCGTCCTCCTCGCGATCATCGCCGGCCTCGTGGCGTGGCGTCCGGGCGTGCGTGGTGAGCGTGCGGTCTCGCTCGCGGATGCCGTGGCGCTGCCCGTCATGTGGGCCCTGCTGATCGTCGCGGCGATCGTGACGCATCCCGCGCTCGCCGCCGTGACGGTCGTCGCCGTGCTCGCGATGTTCTGGTACGCCGTGTGGGAGCTCGTCACCGAGGGCCGCCGCCGCATCCGGGCCGTCATGGACGACGTGGAGGCGACGCTCGGAGGCGCGCGGGCCTCGGTGCCACAGCATCCGCGCCCCACCGACATCGGCGAGGTCATCGTGGTGACCTCGGAGGATGTCACTCCCCTCGATCGAGGCGACCGCACCTCGTGAGCACGTCCGGGGCGCCGCGTGGCGCAGCGCCGCGGATCGTGGCGATCGAGACGGCTGTACCGCCGACGGTGCTGACGCAGCGCGCGGCGCGCGACGTCTTCGCCGGCCAGCCGGGTCTGTCCCGGCTCGGCGTGCGCCTCACGACGACCGCCTTCGACTCGTCGGGAATCGACGAGCGTCACACGGTGGTCGACGCGCTCGCGACGGCGGCGGATTCGCCCCTCCTCGCCGCCGACGGCACGATCCGCCCTGCCTCGACGGGCACCCGCAACGCGCTCTACGCCGCGCATGCCGCGCCCCTGGCACTCGAGGCGGCGCGGCGCGCCCTGGATGCGTCGGGGCTCTCCGCCGGGCAGGTCACCCACGTCGTCACGGCGTCGTGCACCGGGTTCGTCTCGCCGGGCCCCGACCTCGCGCTCGTGACGGGCCTGGGGCTCGCGCCCGGCACGGCCCGCCTGCACGTGGGGTTCATGGGATGCTCGGCGGCTTTCCCGGCCCTCCGCACGGCGGATGCGGTGTGCCGCGCCGACCCCGAGGCCGTCGTGCTCGTGGTGTGCGTCGAGCTCTGCACGCTGCACCTGGGTTCCAGCGACGAGCCCGAGCAGATCGTGGCCATGTCGCTCTTCGCCGACGGCGCGGCGGCGGCCGTCGTGACCTCTCGCGCATCCGACGGGCCCGCGCTCGCCCTCGACGGCTTCCTCACGGGCGTGCTGCCCGACAGCATCGACGAGATGCGCTGGACGATCGGCGACGCCGGCTTCGTGATGCATCTCTCGAGCAGGGTGCCGGCGCATATCGGCCGCGGCATCCGTTCCGCACTCGAGCCGCTGTTGCCCCAGGGGACGGGCGCGGTCGACGCCTGGGCGGTGCACCCCGGGGGTCGCAGCATCGTCGACAACGTGCAGGAGGCGCTCGAGCTGCCGGACGCGGCCATGGCCCCCACGCGCGGCGTGCTGGCCCGCTACGGCAACATGTCGAGTCCGACGGTGCTCTTCGTGTTGCGGGAGCTGCTCGCCGAACGCACGAGCGGAACGGTGTGCGCGATGGCGTTCGGCCCGGGCCTCACGCTCGAGGCGGCGCGGATGCGGCTGGAGCGGCCCGGGGTGCGGTCGTGACGGGCCTGCGCGAGCGCGAGACGCGGCTGCTCGAACTCATGGACGACCCCGCGTGCGACCCCGAGCGGCTCGCCACCACCTACCGGCTGTTCGGGCCCGTCAACCGCGCCGTCTCCGGCTGGCGTGGGCTGTACGCCACCCGCATCCGCCCGCTGCTGGATGCGACGCGCCCGTTCCGGCTGCTCGACCTCGGCTCGGGCGGGGGCGACATCGCGCGCTCGCTCGCCGAGTGGGCTCGGCGCGACGGGCTCGCCCTCGACGTGGTCGCGGCTGACCCCGACGAACGCGCCTTCGCCTTCGCGCAGCGGGTGCCGCATCCGGGCGTGGAACTGCGGCGAGCGTGGGCGTCCGAGCTCGCGGATGCCGGCGAGCGGTTCGACCTCGTCGTCTCGAACCACGTGCTGCACCACCTCGACGACGTGCCCGGCTTCCTCGCCGAGAGCGAGCGGCTCGCGCCCCGCGCCCTGCACAGCGACCTCCGGCGATCCGCTCTCGCCTACGGGCTCTACACCGCCGTGACCTGGCCGACGGCGCGACGCTCGTTCCTGTTCACCGATGGCCGGCTCTCGATCCGCCGCAGCTACACGGTCGCCGAGCTGGAGGCGCTCGCGCCAGCCGGGTGGCACGCCGAGGCCGCACGGCCGTTCCGCGTGCTGCTCACCCGCGGTCTGCGCTCGCCCGACGAGGGGCGCCGCGGATGATCGCGCGCCTCGCCGCGACGTACGCTGCGGTCTCCTACGCCGCCAATTGCGCGCTCGGCCTCGCCGTCGCGTCCGGGCGGGTGCGCACCGGCCGCGCCCACTGGGTGCACCACGCGCTCTACATCAACACGGCGGCCTCGACGACGGTCGCGACCGCGGTGCTCGTGGCCGAGCGAGGGGCGCGGGGGGCCGTGATCGCGCCCGCGCTCGTGCCGCTCGCCGCGATCCCGTACGCCGGCACGCACGGGCGGCGGCATCCGGCGCTCGCCGTGTCGATCGCGCCGTTCATCGTGGCCGGCCTCCTCGTGGCGTGGCGTCGTCCGACGGCGACCCGGTCATCCCGATCCCGACGCAGAAGGAGAAAGCGCTGATGGAGTTCCTCGACGTGGTGCGACGCCGCAAGACCACCAACGGGCCGCTGCGCCCCGATCCGGTGTCCGAAGAGCATCAGCGCCTGCTCATGGAGGTCGCGAGCCGCGCGCCGTCTCAGCTCAACAGCCAGCCGTGGCGGTTCGTGCTCGTCGAGGAGCGCGACACGATCGAGCAGATCGCGCGCATCAGCGGCGAGTCGATGACGACGGCGATGTCGAACGGCACCTTCTTCGAGCGCTACAAGCCGTACTTCCGCTTCTCGAAGGAGGAGATGGCCGAGAAGCGCAGCGGGATGCTGTTCGACAAGCTGCCCGCGCCGCTGCGGCCGTTTACGGGCCAGGTGTTCACGCCGCGCGGGCAGAAGCTCATGAACACGATGCGGGTGCCGCAGCTGCTCGGCGAGGAGAACCGCAAGCTCGTGGCCGGTGCGCCCCTGCTGCTCGGCGTCATGCTCGACCGCGCGGAGTACCGCCCCGGGGAGCTCTCGTCGTTCTACTCGGTGTTCTCGATGGGCGCCGCGATGGAGAACGTGTGGCTCACCACGGTGGAGCTCGGCATGGGCATCCAGTTCGTCTCCTTCCCCATGGAGGTGCCGGGGCAGTGGGACCGCATCGTCGAGCTGCTGCAGGTGCCCGACGAGCTCGAGCTCATGGCCGTCTACCGCCTCGGCTACCTGCCCGAATCCGACAAGCGCCCCGCGATCGACTGGACGAGCCACGAGCGCAAGCTCCCCTCGCAGTACGTCTTCCGCGGAACCTGCAGCACCCCCGAGACCCGCTGGGACGAGCCGCCCGCCGCTCGCTGAGCGACCATGTCGCCGGGCGGACCCCCGATATGGCAGAATTGCTCCTTGTGCTTCCGCACGGCCCTGCCACAGGGGAGCCGTGACGGCGTGAAGCGCGTCTCACACCCACATTCTTGATACCCGCGTTCGACCTGTGGCGGGCGCAGAGAGCGAAGATTCCCATGCACATCCTCGACGACGTCGACGCGGCATCGCTGCGTTCCGACATCCCCGAGTTCCGCGCCGGCGACACCGTCAAGGTGCACGTGAACATCATCGAGGGCAGCCGCTCCCGTATCCAGGTCTTCCAGGGCGTCGTCATCGGCCGCTCCGGCGTCGGCGTGCGCGAGACCTTCACGGTGCGCAAGGTCAGCTTCCAGGTGGGCGTCGAGCGTACCTTCCCGGTGCACTCGCCCGTGATCGACCGCATCGAGATCGTCACCCGCGGTGACGTGCGTCGCGCGAAGCTCTACTACCTGCGCGAGCTCCGCGGCAAGAAGGCCAAGATCAAGGAGCGTCGCGACGTCTGAGGCGACGACGATTTCTCGTCGTCGCCTGGCGCGACGCCGGGCGCGGTCCCAGCGCCCGGACGACGCGTAAGCGCCCGCCGCATCCGTTCCGGAGCCCGGTTCCCGCATCGCGGGGCCGGGCTTCGTCGTCTTCGGGTGTCGCATGAGCCGGCCCGCGTGAGGCGGCGCTTATGCTTGCAGAGACTTCAGGGGAGTGATGAGCGAGGACACCCGAGCGCGCGCCGATGATACTGCCGACGACGCCGCGGCGCAGCCGGTCGCGACCGAGACGGCCGACACCGAGAAGGCCGACGCCCGGGGCTCCCGCAAGCGCAGCTTCGCCCTGTTCCTGCGGGATGTGGCGCTCATCATCGTCGCAGCGATCGTCATCTCCTTCCTCATCAAGACCTTCCTCATCCGGTCGTTCTACATCCCCTCGGAGTCGATGGAGGACACTCTCCTCGTCAACGACCGCATCATCGTCAACCAGCTCGTTCCCGATCTGACGCCGATCGAACGCGGCGATGTGATCGTGTTCACCGACCCGGGCGGCTGGCTCGATCCCGTGTACGAGGTACCGAAGGATCCCGTGTCGGGCTTCTTCGAGTGGCTCGGCTCGATCGTGGGCCTCACGGCACCCGACTCGAACGACCACCTCATCAAGCGCGTCATCGGGCTGCCGGGCGACCACGTCACGTGCTGCAACGACTTCGGCCAGCTGAGCGTCAACGGGGTCGCCCTCGACGAGGACCCGTACGTGCGGCTGCCGGATGGGGTCACGAAGGTCTCGCGCGACGACTTCGACGTGATCGTGCCCGAGGGTTCGCTCTGGGTCATGGGCGACAACCGCTGGAACTCCCGGGACTCGCGCTACAACCGCGACAAGCCGGGCAACGGCTTCGTGCCGATCGACGATGTCGTGGGCCGCGCGGTGCTGATCTCCTGGCCCGTCGAGCGCTGGACCTGGCTCGACAACTACCCGCTCGTGTTCGACGGCGTCGAGAACGGCGCCACGCCGACCCCCGAGCCGACGGCGACGGAGACCTCGAGCGGATGACCGTGGCAGATCCGACGTTGCGGATGGAGCGGGGGCTCTTCCGTGAGGGAGCCGCGCTCGTGATCGGATGCGACGAGGTCGGGCGCGGGGCCATCGCCGGCCCGGTCGCCGTTGGCCTCGGCGTGTTCCTGCCCGACGTGCGGCGGATGCCGAAGGGGCTGCGCGATTCGAAGCTGCTCTCGGAGCAGCGGCGCGAGGAGCTGCACCCGGAGGTGCTCGCCTGGACTCCGTTCTCGGCGGTGGGCCTCGCCGACAACGGCGAGGTCGACGCGCTCGGCATCATCGCGGGTCTCGGCCTGGCGGCGGTGCGGGCGTTCGAGACACTCGTCGTGCAGGGTGTTCCGGTCGAGTCGGCCGTCGTGGTGCTCGACGGCTCGCACGACTGGCTCACCCCGGCGCTCGCGGACTGGCCGGCGTCGTCGCGGCCGCGGGTGATGACCCGCGTCAAGGCCGACCGCGACTGCGCGACCGTGGCTGCCGCATCCGTGCTGGCGAAGGTGCACCGCGATCGCCTCATGATCGACGCGGATGGTGTGCACCCGGGCTACGACTGGCCGAGCAACAAGGGCTACGCCTCGGCGAGCCACTACGCCGCGATCGATCGGCTCGGGGCGTCGCAGCTGCATCGCTGGAGCTGGCTCAAGCAGCCCGCGCTGTTCTAGGCGGGCGAGTAGCCGCGAAGCGGCGTGTCGAGACCCCAACTAGACTCATCCCGATGGATGACGACGAGTTCGACGACTACGACCGCGAGGTCGAGCTGGCTCTCTACCGCGAGTATCGCGACGTGGTGGGGCAGTTCAAGTACGTGATCGAGACCGAGCGTCGTTTCTACCTCGCGAACGACGTCACGCTCGAGCGGCACGACACCGAGCACGACTTCTACTTCGAGCTCACGATGAACGATGTCTGGGTGTGGGACGTCTACCGCAACGACCGCTTCGTCAAGAGCGTGCGCGTGCTGACCTTCAAGGACGTCAACGTCGAGGTGCGCGGCGACAAGGACCTCGAGCTCCCCAAGGAGCTCGCGCTCGACGAGTGAACGACTGCCCCTGCGGTTCCTCCCTCCCCTACGGGGAGTGCTGCGGGCTTCTCCACAGCGGCGAGCCCGCGGCGACCGCCGAGGCCCTCATGCGCTCCCGGTTCACCGCATTCGCGCTGGAGCTGGTCGACTACCTGCTGGCGTCGTGGCATCCGTCCACTCGCCCCGAGGCCCTCGAGCTGGACCCGGATGTCGTCTGGCGTCGCCTGCAGATCGTCGACACCGTCGCGGGCGGTCCGGATGACACCGAGGGCGTCGTGGAGTTCCGCGCGTCGTATCGCGACGCGGACGGGGGAGGGCTGTTGCACGAGCGCTCGCGCTTCGTGCGGCACGAGGGCCGCTGGGTCTACCTCGACGGCGCGACTAGCCTGACCCCATGACCGGACTCGTCCCGTACCTCCTGCTTCCCGGCACCGCGCGAGCGGCGCTCACCCGCTACGCCGAGGTCTTCGGCGGAGAGCTGGCCCTGCACAGCTACGAGGAGTTCGGCCGGGATGACGGCCCCGCAGACGCGATCGCCCACGGCATGCTGAGCGGCGTCGTGACGCTGTTCGCGGCCGACGTGGGCGGCGACGACGAGCCGTTCGCGACATCCGGGCTCATGTTCTCGCTGCTGGGCGCGGCGGAGCCCTCGACACTCGAGTCGTGGTTCGCGGCGCTCGCCGAGGGCGGCGAGGTGCTCGAACCGTTGCAGGCGCGCGACTGGGGCGACCACGACGGCCAGGTGCGCGACGCGTTCGGGGTGCACTGGCTGATCGGGTATCAGGGCTGACGTCGGACCGGGGGGATCGGGCGGATTCAGGTCTCCTGGATGAAGCGCAGGATGTTGCCGAACGGATCCGTCACGTACATGCTCGGGCCGCCCGGTGACTCGGGATCGACCTCGGGGTGCAGGGGCATGTCGTGCTGTGTCGCGAGCTCATGTCGCAACGCGACGACATCGGTCACCGGGATGAGCACGAGCGATCCGACGGTGCCGTCGCCGCCGTGCCCGGAGAGATCGATGACGGCCGCGCCTCGGCGGATGCGGGTGTACAGCGGCAGGGTCGGCTCGAAGCGGTGCTCCCAGAGCGTCTCGAAGCCGAGCGCATCGAGGTAGAAGCGTCGGGCGAGCTGCTCGTCGAGGATGCGAAGCACGGGAACCGCGGATCCGAGCGTGGGAGCCGTCGCCGACGACAGCGCAGTCGCGCGCAACTCCATGCGGTGGCACGGTACGGGCAGTGACGCGCCGTCGCCGATCTCGGCGGGGTAGCTGAACTCGCCGGCATCCGTCCAGCCTTCGCGCTCGTAGAAATGGCGGGCGCGCGCGTTGCCGCGAGCCACGGCGAGCCACGGCTCAGGGTGACCGGCAGCGCGGATGCGGGCGGCGGCATCCGCGAGCAGCTGTGAGGCGACCCCGGTTCCGCGGAAGGGCGCGTCGACGTAGAGCTGGTCGACCTCGTCGTCGTGGATCATCGCGAAACCGGCGATCTCGTCGCCGACCTCCGCCACCCAGGTGCGCCCGATCGCGGCGTCGACGCGCGGCACGAACGCGTCGTGATCGCGGTGGGGGAGCAGCTCGGGCGGTGCGTCGGCGAGGTGGCCGTCGCGCCAGCCGCGCGCCCAGATGTCGACGATGCGGGGCGCGTCGGAGGGGCGGGCGGGGCGGATGCGGGCGGTCATGGCTCCAGTCTCCTCCTGTCGCCCCCAGGTGGGCAGCTGGCGTCTTGTCCCCGATTCGTGCTCCTCGGACTCCGGGCGCCATGTCGCCCGGCCAGGCTCGTGCACATGGCGGCGAAAGACGAACTGGGCAGGCGTGGGGAGCGCCTCGCGGAACAGCACCTGCTGGCCCGCGGGTATCGACTCGTGGAGCGCAACTGGCGGTGCCGGCAGGGTGAGATCGACCTGGTCGTGCGCGACGGTGACGCCCTCGTCTTCGTCGAAGTGAAGACGCGCACCTCCACTGCATTCGGGCACCCCTTCGAGGCGATCACGCCCGTCAAGCTCGCCCGGCTGCGGCGCCTCGCGCACGAGTGGTGCGCGGCGCATCCGGCGGAGCGCGGCCGCATCCGCATCGACGCCGTCGCGGTGCTCGCCCCGCGCGGCACGACGCCCGCCATCGAGCACCTCGTCGGGGTGTTCTGATGGGCGTCGGGCGTGCTCATGCCGTCGCGCTGCTCGGACTCGACGGGGCGCCCGTCGAACTCGAGGCCGACACCGCGAGCGGGCTGCCGACCTTCGTGCTCGTGGGCCTGCCGGATACGGCGCTCGGCGAGGCGAAGGCGCGCGTGCGTTCGGCCATCGGCAACAGCGGCTTCTCGTTCCCGAGCGGGCGCGTCACCGTGAACCTCTCACCGGCATCCCTTCCGAAGACCGGCGCAGCATTCGATCTCGGCATCGCGATGGCGCTGCTCGCGGCAGAGGGATGGGTCGAGCCGTCGTCGGTGACGGGGGTCGTGCACCTCGGCGAACTCGGACTCGACGGTCGGCTGCGGCCGTGTCGCGGCATCCTCCCGATGGTGCTCGCCGCCGAGCGTGCGGGCTTCGACACGGTGCTCGTACCGGCGGGCAATGCCGACGAGGCATCCCTTGTGCCCGGAATGCGCGTGGTGGCGATCACGAGTCTGCGTGACGCGGCCATCTGGCATGGTGCCGAGCTCGACGCTGTCGACGTCGAGCCGCTGCTGCCCCCCGCCGCCGCTGAGCCCGCGGATGACGGCGGTGACCTCGCCGAGGTCGTGGGCAACCGGGATGCCGTCGAGGCTGTGCAGGTCGCCGCGGCAGGAGGCCATCACATGTTCCTGCTCGGGCCGCCCGGGGCAGGAAAGACGATGATCGCCTCGCGTCTGCCCGGCATCCTGCCCGACCTCGACGAGCGCGCCGCGATCGAGGTCAGTTCGATCCGCTCCCTCGCGGGGCTGCCGGTGGGGCGCTCGCTCGCGACACGTCCGCCGCTGGAAGCACCGCACCACTCGGCGTCGCCGGCCGCCATCGTGGGCGGCGGCAGCGGTGTCATCCGGCCCGGGGCCGCGGCGCGGGCGGCGCACGGCATCCTGTTCCTCGACGAGGCGCCCGAGTTCGCACCCTCGGCGCTCGACTGCCTGCGGCAGCCGCTCGAGTCGGGCGTCATCACGATCTCGCGTGCTGCTGCCACGGCGAGCTTCCCTGCCCGTTTTCAACTCGTGCTGGCCGCGAATCCGTGCCCGTGCGGCAACGCGGGAGTGCGCGACGCCGAGTGCACGTGCACGCCCTTCGCGCGCAGACGGTATCTCGGGCGGCTGTCGGGGCCCCTGCTCGACCGGGTCGACATCCGGCTCGACGTTCCGCGCGTGACGGCCGCGCAGTTGCGCGTCGCCACGGATGCGCCGATCACCACGAGCGCGGCCGCGCGGGGGCGCGTGCAGGAGGCGCGCTCGCGCGCCGCGCACCGCCTCGCCGGCAAGCCCTGGCGCCTCAACGCCCACGCGCCCGGCAACTGGCTTCGACGCGAGGGCGCGCCGCACGCCGGCGCAACCGCGACCCTCGATCGGGCGCTCGAACGCGGAGCCCTCACGATGCGCGGCTACGACCGCGCGCTCCGGCTCGCGTGGACCCTCGCCGATCTCGACGGCGTCGACCGTCCCGGCCTCGATCAGGTCGGTCGGGCCCTCTACCTCCGAAAGGCCGCCGCATGAGCATCCTCGGCATCGCCGATGCGACCGTCGCATCCCTCGTGCGGCCCGTCACCGACCCGGCACATGACCGCGACGCCGTGGCGGAGCGCTTCGCGCGCGCCACCTGGACCGGCATCGCCGAGCCGGGCGACCGCCTCGCGGGGCTCGTCATCGGAGCGGTCGGCGCCGAACGGGCGCTCGCGGCACTCATCGCCGACCGGGACGGCGAGGCGCTCCGCCAACTCGTCACGGCGCACGACGGCGGGCTCGATGCTCTCGGCATCGATGACCGAGACCTCGGTGACGCCGTCAGGCGGTGGGCTCCGCGTCTCTCGCAATCGGATGCCCTCCGCGCGCTGCGTCAGGCCGGCCGCTTCGCGGTTCAGCTCGTCGTGCCGGGCGACCCCGATTGGCCCGCAGGGCTCGACGACCTCGCCGAGCATGCCCCGGTCGCCCTCTGGCTTCGAGGGCACCGGGCAGCGCTGGGAGATCTGTATCGGGGTGTGGCGATCGTGGGCGCGCGCGCCGCGACGGGCTACGGCGAGCACGTGACGATCGAACTCGCCGCCGGACTCTCGGATCGCGGCTACGCGATCGTGTCGGGTGCGGCGTACGGCGTCGACGGCGCGGCGCATCGCGCGGCGCTCGCGAGCCAGGGCACGACGCTCGCGTTTCTCGCCGGCGGTCTCGACCGCTTCTATCCGTCCGGCAACGAAGCCCTCATCACACGCGTCACCGAGCAGGGAGCTGCGATCTCGGAGGTGCCGTGCGGGGTCGCACCCACCAAGTGGCGCTTTCTGCACAACAAACGCAATTTGGAGACAAGAGTCAAACGGGTTAGAGCCCACCGCACAGCTGGTAGACGCCGGAGCCGTTCTTTGCGTAGGCGAGGGCTGGCCGGTACACCCCGTTGACCTTCACGTACACCTCACAGGTCACGTACTCGTCCGTGTCCGGGTCTCGGACGATGGCACGGTTACGGGCGATTGAGGGCAGGGTCAGGGTTGTGTTGATTGAGGCGTCCCCGAGCGGGTTGCCGCCCGCGTAGGCGGCTGCGATGGTGATGGCTTTGGTGCCGTCCGCGTTGTGCGGGATCGTGATTGACCCGGAGCCGATGCCCACCGTTGCGTTCGTTGCCCGGAAGTCGTAGGTGAGGCCTCCGGAGTTGTAGACGGTTGAACCGACAACCGCCCATGCGGTGCTGGTGTGATTCAGGTTGAACGGGTTGGCGTTGCTGGTCTCCTGCATGTAGTAGTTCCAGGAGAGGGTGCTGCTGTTGGCGCTGACGCTCTGCGAGGTCACGTTGACATCCAGGCGTAGCTGGATGACGGCTGAGGTGCCGGGTGTTGTGAAGGTGCCGGTGTAGAGCGTCATAGAGGTTTGAACCAGACGTAGTTATCCGGGTCTGTCGGCTGTGTGCTGCTGATCTGCGCCCACACCTTCAGCTGCCGTGCGTTGTCTCCCGCGATGCGGGCATCGATCTCGTCCGCCAACTCGTCACCTCGTTGGTTGTCGTTCTCGTACCCCTCGGAGTGGTCTTGAGTGTTGGCCCATGTGCTGAGCCCTTTAGCGGATGCTTTGTCACCGGTTGCCACGGTTACTCTCCTTCTTCGTTGATGTCTGCCCAGTCGATGCCGGACACGTCGGACCAGGTGCCGTCTGCGAACACCCACGCCCCAGGCGGGGTGTCGGTGAGGGCTCGGCTGCGCACATCCATGAGGTCATGCGCGTCCCCTTCGGCAGCCCAATGCCAGGTCACCGCGGACACGGTTCCCGTCTGGATCGGTGTGCCGGGGAGTGTGGACACCAGCATCTGGCCGGGGGTTGCTGTGAGGTCTGCGAGGGCTTCCAGGTCCTGCACACGTCCGCGCCCGGTTGCTTGTGCGAGGCGGGACGCGGCCAGACCTGGCCCCGGGTAGGGGGTTGTGAGTTCAAGCCGGTACACGTTCTCCCCGGTTCCGGCGCTGTCATAGGCGACCTGTGCGACCCCTGCGGAGTCCGTCCAGGAGTACTTCACGACGTAGCCGGATACCCAGACGGGTGTGCCGTCTGGCTGGTTGGCGTGCAGGTCGATGATGTCCAGACCGCGGGTTGCGTTGGTGCCCTCGGAGACGCGCACCTCACCGGGCACGCTGTAGCTGGAGCGCTCAACGAGTCTCCAGGCGCGCTGCTCGTCACAGAACAGGCGGAGCCCTGCGGTGCGCACAAGCGGGTCCAGGAAGTCCCAGAACGTCTGCCCCGGCTCCTGCTTCAGCAGGTCCACGGAGCGGTTGTCTAGGCGGGTGCGGGTGCTGCTGGAGTTGTTCGCGGTGCCGGTCCAGGCGTAGGTGTAGTGCGTGTCAGACCATGCGCCATCGAAGAACTCAACCTCATCCGTGCCCTCGGTCACGATGAGCCCGGTTGCGTCGATGGTGTTGCCGGATGCCCACGCGGTGGTGCTGTACCAATACGGCCCCATGCGGGTAGCGCCAGCGGGCACGGTGACGGTCCAAGTGACCTTGGTCCAGGTGTTCGCGGCGAGGCTCACGTTGGGGGCTGTGGCGTTCGGGGTTGCGCCCGACCACTGCGCCGAAGGGGTCACCGTCTTGGCGACCGAGGCGCGGAGCCACGCGGTGATTCGGTACGTCTTCCCAGCGGTCACGAGGATGTAGGGCGCGTTCGAGTCACCCTGGTGATAGAGGCCACCGGTAGCGGCGCTCATCGTGCCTCGGATAGCCGTAGTGACCCCTGGGAGGCCAGGAATGGTGAGCCCGGTCAGGCGGCTGATGGTCGCGTTCGAGCCCGCCCATGCGGTGGTTGCGGTCGCGCCACGAGGGTTCAGCGCCAGGTTCGTACGGTTGGTTGTGATCGTGTAATCCGCGTCCGCGTCACCCGCCTCCAGGGTTGCGCCGAAGGTGGCCAGCTTGCCGTTGATGATGGCGCGGAGGGAGTCCTGGTCATCCTCTGCGGAGTCATCCACGGTGGTCCCGAGCACAGCCCCATCAATGAGGATGGCTTCGTCTGAGTGCAGGGTGAGCAGCAGGGTGCCCTCTGCGTGGTCGATCTCGCGGGCGTCCAGGTACAGGTCAAAGTCTCGGGTCTGGTCTGGCTTGGTTGGCTCATCCCAGGAGAGCGCTGCGGTGATCTCCACCCGGAGCCCTTCTCGCGGGTCGATCTGGGAGGCGTATTCGGGGGCGGGCATGTGCACGGTGAGTTCCGCTTCCGCGTACGGTGCCCGGTTGTCATCCAGTGACACGACCCCCTCCGCAACCTGAAGCGGCAGGTAGTCCAGCGTCTCGGTGTAGGCGTCACGGGTAACCACCACGTCATCGAAGTAGTAGGTGCCCGCTCCCGCCCACGAGATGTACAGCGGTTCGGTTGTGCCGGATGCGGTGAAGCTGTAGCTCAACTGCGTCCACGAGGTGCTTAGCGAGGTCGCGGGGGAGGCCAGCGGGTTGCCGCTGAGGGTCGCCGTTGCGGTGCCGGATGCCACCCGCGCCCAGAGGGTGACCGTGTAGGGGAGACCGTCCTCTACCGGGAGGCCTGCGTTGAGGGTGAACTGCCCAGAGCTACCCCCGTTGACGCGGGCGAGGCTGTAGGTGCCGGTGTGTGGCTCGTCGTCTGTGACGGTGCCACCGCTCCACTGGCCGTCTTTGCCGTCGTCGATGATGTCGGAGTAGGCGGCACCCGTGACCGATACGTCATCCATGTAGATGTAGCCGGGTGACGAAACGAGAATCTGATGGCTTGTGGCCGTAGCTACGAACGTCTTGGAGTACTCGACCCAGCTCGTGGTGGTGTTTGGGTGAGGTCCTGCGGAGTCGCCTGTGATGCCAAAGTCGGTGATGGTGTAGCCCGCGTAGTAGCCCTTGATCCAGGCGCGGAGCGTGTAGGAACGCCCGACGACAAGGCCAGTGACGGTGCGCGTGAGGGACTCGTCGTAGGCGTAGATGCAGTATGACCCGCTGCGCCCGCCAGTAGCGGCAATGTGGTTCCACCCGTCAGCAGTAGGGTTGGCGCTTTCAAAGTCGGTGGAGTAGACCACCTCGTCGGCGGGGTAGGTGGTGCCCTCGTAGCTCTCGAAGCCCCACGAGTAGACCTCCTCGGCTGGTACCTCCGGGGGTGTGTACTCGATACCCGGAACCCGGGCAGACATGACCATGTGTGATTTAGGAGCGACCATCAGTCCGTCTCCTGGAAGTCGAACTCCACCCACCACAGCTGCGTCGGCGCATCAAGCCGGTGTGTGATGTCACCAGCCAGCACGAAAGACATCCCGATGCCCGTCCACACGGTGTCCGTCAGGGTCAACTCCTCACCGCTGGAGAGGAGGTCCATCAGCGTCTGCGAGTCGCTGTACTCATCCAGGAGCACAGACAGGTGACCGGTGCGGAGACCCGCTTCCCGGAGAGACACTGCGGGCGCGTTCGAGCCCAGCACCGGGCGGAGCACGTTGCGGTTCGGGCGGGTGGCCTCGTAGCCGTCCACGAGGGTTGGGGTTACGGAGGTGCTGCCGTTGGAAATGGTTGTAGTCATCAGTACCGTCCGTAGCTCTTGCCATCGATGGCCACACGGATGGTGCGGTCCTTCTGAATCCACTGCTGGAGCTTCCGCTCAGCACCGGAGGTGTCCACATCCACGCCCAGCGTGGTGTTCACCGGGAGGCCATAAATCTTCTTCTCGATGGCGTCCACGTTCTGTGTCGCCTGACCGGTCTCCGCATCGACGTAGATGGTGGTGCCGTCAGGCAGCGAGTAGATGGCATCCCCGAACTCATCCACTGCTTTCTTCGCGCCGATGGTGTGCTCGGCCTGCAAACGCAACGCCTCGGAGTACGCGTCCGCCTGCACCAGACCAAGCTCCTGAGACTCCTTGAGACGGTCAATGGCGTCCTGCCCGTCCTGAATCGCCTTACGCCAACCGGTGAGCGCTTCGGACTCATCCAGCACCTTCTGGTTGTTGTCATCCAGGGCGGCGGCGAACTCGTCGTGTCGCTTGTTGAGGGAGGCCTGCGCCTCCTCAACGGCCCACGTGTTACCGGCCATGGCGTTGAGGGCTACACCGCGGGAGACGCCCCATAGCTCGGCGTTCTTCTGCGCCTCCTTGTATTTCTCCGGGTCGGTGGCAATCTCGTTGTACATGGCGACCTGCTGCGCTGCGGTGATGATGCGACCGCCCGCCTCTATGTAGGCGTCAGCCCAGTCGGACGCTGCCTCCTCCAACTCCTCCTGCTTGGCTTGCGCGTCTCCCAATGCCGCACCGATCAGACCAACAGCGCCAGCTGCGGCACCGGCAGCGATGCCGATTCCCGGTAGACCGGAGGACGCGAGACCACCCAAGGTGCCCTGTGCCAAGTCCTGAATGGAGGACATGGAGCCGTCGAACGAACTCGTCACCTCGGAGAAGTTCTGGAGAGCCTCCTGCTTGAACTCGCGGGTGGCCTCACCAGCACCGTCGTTGAAGTCGTCAGCTGAACGCTTCGCCTTCCGGTAGGCGTCCCGGAACTCCGTTTCGATCTCGCGGGCGGTGTCCTCAACCTCGTTAGCCAGCTTCTCTGTAGCCTTCTGCGCGCCCTTCATGTCGCGCTCTAGCTGCTCAGGACCCCGGCTCTTCCCAAGGTCGTCAATGGCGTCCTGAGCGTCCTCAGTCGGCTTGATGACACCGGTCTTGATGGCTTTGCCGTAGGCGTCAACGTTGGCCCCAACCTGAATCTCGAACCCATTACGTGTAGCCATTGGTCACCTCCCGGCTTTCTCTAGTTGCTCGTGTGCTGTGCGGATCGTGGTCTGAATCCATAGGGACGCTGCGCGCGGGATGACATCCCGAGCGGCGGGGTAGACCACGTACCCCTTCTCGCGGTGGTAGCTGAATGAGTGACCCAGGCGGCGCTTGTACCACTTGGATCGGCGGGACCGCTGGAGCACCTTCCGGTTCGGGTCGGCACCGAACTCGGCCGGACGCGCCACGATCCACGTGGGTGTCCCGGAGCGGAGCTTCCCGGTGCGGGCGGACTGCAACTTGATGTTGTTGTCCGACACCGACACCTTCGCCGTCTTCACCAGCACCTTCAGCTGGAGCGGTGTGACGCTGCGGGACTCAACCTCGGACTTCCAGATGGGCAGAGCCTCGGACTTGGTGACGCGGCGTATCTGCTTCCGCGTCTCCGGTTCCAAGGTCTTGATAGCTCCTAGGAGCTTCTGAAGGTCTTTGGAGACCAGGACGGAGATTGAGCCGTTAGCCATCTCCGCCCCCGCTTACTCAGCCGGGACCAGGACAGGTTCCGTGCAGGGCAGCGTCACGGAGCCGGTGCCCACGCTGTTGATAGCGCCGCCGATCTGGCCGGGTGCGAACGTCACGTTGGACGTGAATCCGGCACCTCCAGCTGTTGGCTCGAAGGTCACAGCCTTCACCTGACCAAAGTCAGACTGGAGCTTCTGGGAGAGGCTGGATGCGGTCTCCCAGTCCTGTGCGTATTCGAGGGTGACGGTCCAGCTGACGCGGGTCACGAAGCTGTGCACGGTGCCGTCCATACCGGTCCAATCCACCGTCGAGAAGGACGGTGTGAAGGTGACGGATGAGACGTGGGTTTCGTAGCTGTCTGAGCCGATGGAGAGCAGGGATGCTGCTAGGACCTGCGGCTGCACACTGATCTGTGCCATTTGATTTATTCCTCTTCAGGTAGTGGTTCGGGTTCGGGGGCGGGTGTTACGGATGAGATGACGTGGAGCGTCAGAGACCAGGCGAAGTAGGTACCGTCAGCCAGCACCTTCTCCGCCCGCTCGAAGCGGATGGAGGGGTTGAACATGACAGCCCCGGCGAGGTCCACCACGGAGTCGTCCACGTCGTCCTCACCCATTGACTCGTCCGTGTACGGGGTTGCGACGGTGACGGTCACGAGGTTCCAGAGGGTGCCCAGAGGGGCAGCCTCCAGAGGCTCGAACTCCTGGTGTGCGATGACCACGGTTGTGGTCTGGAGGGTCTGCGGTAGACGCTGCTCATCCCGCACATCCCAGGTGTCCGGGACTAGCGGGGTGATGGTCTCAGCCATCCAGCTGCGGAGGTTATCGGACACTCGGCACCCCCTTGCGTGGGCGGAGCGTCTGCTTGATCCAACGGTCCAGCGGGTACGGGGTGTAACGGAACTCGTCCTCTGCGGAGCGCGGGTCAGACTTCCAGGCGTTCCAGATGTTCTGCGCCTGCTGTAGCTGAGCCCAGCGGTAGTGCACAGGGATGTCCTGCTCCTGCCCCTCCTCGGGCTCCGGGAGGGCAGGGGCGTAGGCAACAACCGAGATACGCGCGACCTCTAGAAGTTCTTCTAGGGTCTCGTCGTCAACCGGGGCGTCACGCCATACAGCGTGCGCCGAATCGGTGTCATGCCAGGTGGTCATTGCCTACGCCCCCAGCCGCTTAGGCAGCTTCGTTGACGATGACTGTCGGCGCGGTCGGCGCGGTGTAGTCAGTGGTGTCAACGATGGACAGACCCTTGCCGGTGGCAAGAGTTGCGTAGTAGCCGTAGAGGGCTCCGTCGAGTGCACCGTTGTGCACAGCGAGAGCGTCTACACGGATTGGGCTTCCGCCCATCTCGAAGAACTGAAGTCCTTCACGGGCACCCACGAGAACCTTGCCTGTGCCGACAGCACCGGGGATGATCTTGAATCCATCCACGGAACCGGACTCCAGACCAAAGCCAGCCTGGAGGTAACCGAGCACGTCGTTGTTTCCAACAAGTGCAAGGTCACGCCAAAGCTCCGGAGAGACCACGGCGAAGGTTGGTGTTGCGTCCTCGGACAGCACCTGGAGGGCACCGTCAACGATGGCTGCAATAGCAACCGGGCTGTTGTATGGGTAGGTCTTGCCAGTCACGGTGAGGTCGGAACCTGCACCGGTCACAGCTGCTGCAAGAGCGGCAGCGTCCGTGACGCGGGCGTAGTGCTCAGCCATGCGGCGGAAGTAGGACGCAATGACCTCCTGGTCATTGAAGTCCAGGAAGCGGCGGTCAATGCGGTTACCACCGGCTACGCGCTGCGCGTCCACCGTCACAGGGGTGGTGTCGATGGCGTTGGAGTTGACCTCTGCGGTGTTACCTGCGTAGGCAGCAACCTCAGGGGCGTTGTCCGGGTCCCACTTCCAACCGACAGCCTTGTAGCTGGTCAGCGTGTTCTGTGCGAACAGCGGGGTGAACTTGCGCTGGTAGGGGTTGCCCTGCCAAATCTCACCGAGGTATCCAACCTGTGCGGTGTCGGCACCGATGGTCTTGGTGCTCGTACCGGACTGCTGGATGTTCTCGATAGCGAACGCGGCCACATTGTCTGTGGTGCTGTATCGCTTGAGGGCGTCGAAGTCGCGGGTAGCGACAGCGGCGAAGAGACCGCGTGCGCTGGTCTCGGGTGCAACCGGTGCGACAGCCCCGGTTGGGATAGTGGCGTCTGCCATTTCAAACTCCTGATTCTTTTTCTTTTCTGGGTTGTCCTCTTCCGGGGCGGAATCGGTATTGGTCTCCTGCTCGTCTTCGGCAGGAGTGATCTCGTCGGCCACCTCTTCGATGACCTCGGCAGCTGTGTCCGCATCAATCGCGGTGACGTTCGCGAGGGCGTCGGTGACGGCATCCACCACGGCTTGCGCCTCCTCGGGGCTGATCTCGAAGAGCGCGGCTGAGGCAAATGCCCCCTCCGTCACGAGGGCTGCGCCGGTCAGGCGGGCGGATGCGGACGCGCCATTGCGCACGATGTCCCGCACCTCAGCGGAGAGCTTCCGAAGGGTGCCCTTCGCGGAGGTCAAGTAGTCGTCCGCCTCTTCCGTGTCCGCCAGGCGGAACTCCGCCTCAATGCCGCGGTCCGTTTCGGTGAGGGAGATGGCACGCCCTACCGGGTCGAAGCGGTCGTGATGGCGGTTCAGGGTGACCACGGACGGGTCACGGGGCAGCGTCACGGAGCCACGCTCGAAAAGCACAGGTGGCTGGCCGGAGGCGGACGTACGGGAAAGCTCACCGAATGGGATGAGGAGCCCTCGTAGGGTGCGGGAGGCAGCGTCAAAGCTGAACTCGCCGTGCTCGAATTCGTGCATGGTCAGTCCTTCACAGGGGTGTCAGTGGTTGGGTTGGGGACCGCGATGAGAGACGCGCGGTCGAACCGGACACGAGTCCCCGGAGGGGTCACGTCGTCCTGAGACAGACGCGCCTCAATCGGGGCGGTCCAGTAGGAAAGGGAGAAGTCCAAGAACTCGCTGCGCTTGCCCTCGGAGGTGGAGTACGTCAGAGACGCGGTAGACATCGACCCGTCAAGCAGGGCGGCAGGGATGGTGGTGAAGCGGGCCAGGTCTAGGACGTTCGCGTTGCGCCCCTCCACGTAGAGGTCTGTGGAGGCCTGACCGTGGACGCGAAGCTCAACCCGGTTGTCCGTGAAGCCGACAGCGCCAGTAGGGGAGGTGCGCCCGGCAGCCCACGAATCCAACATGGAGTCGATCTCGTCGGGCTCCAGCTGCTCGTCACTGATCTGGTGAAGCTCGATGAGCGGGACCGGGTTCTGTGCCCGTCCGATCCAGGCACGGTCCAGGGCGCGGGCACCGCGGATCGTTGGACCCGCAACCGCCAGCAGACCGTCACCGGGACCGGGGATGTAGATAACGTCATCCGCGTTGACCGGCTTGCCGTCCACCAAGATGACGCCCGTATCAGCGTTCGCGGACCAACGCTCAATCGGGACCCGGTAGGCCTCCGTGATCTGGCCTGAACCGTCACGGCTGACAGCCCACAGGGAGGCTCCATAGAAGAGGAGGTCATCAATCGTCCACGCCATCCGGTGCCACACCGGCAGAGCGGTGCTCGTCCGGTACAGCCACGGGGTGTCAACCTCCTGGTCCTCCGCGTCATACACCCGCAACGGCAGCGGGCTGACGATGCCAACGAGGATCGAGCGGGCACGGAAGACCGGGGCAACCTGCATGGCCGCGAGGCGTCCCGTCTCCCCAAGCTCGGACTGGAAGAAATCGGAATAGACAACCGTCTGGATGTTCAGCGGTGCAGACCACGGAGAACCGAGCGCGGGCGTAGGCACACTCGCCGGACCTATCTCCGGAACAGAATTAGTGCGGCGTTTGAAAACGCGCGAGAAGGAATTATCAGCCATCTATATAAGTTTCCACCTATATAAGAGGGGTGATTTGGGCGTAATTAGTCGGTAATAACCCGGCTGTATGCGGTCCGTTTTGGTCGCGCGTTACGCAATTCCTGATAAGCCAGAGCGGCTGCCTCTAGAGGGCTTATATCGTCAGCGTTTTGGAGGCGTCCCAGATACCAACCACCCGTGTATCCGGAGGTTCTTTTGGTGACCAGGGCAGCTGCATCATCCAATTGAGGCTGCGAAAAGTGTTTGAGGTTGCCGTCTTTAAGACCCGCCAGCAGACCGCTAGCCGCAATACGCACATCCCGGGTAGCCAGCGGGACCAGCTGCGGGCGTGGCTTAGCACGCTGCAACATCTCAACCGTCAGCTTCGCCGCGTCGGACGCGGAGTCGTAGATGATCGGCACCTTGTACTTCTCGGTGATCCGCAGAAGCTCATCCGCCAGCCAGCGGGTGCCACGCTTCGCCGCGAGGATCGACATGCGGGCGGTGCCGTCCTCCTCCGCCCACACCGCAACAATGGACGCGCACAACCCGTCATGGTGTGCCGCGAAAGCCAACGAGAACGTCTCCGGAACCCGCGGTGCAGACCCCGGCAGACGTGCGTCCTCCCAGACCTGGTAGGTGATCAGACGCCCACCACCGGCACCCACCGGCCACAGCCCCAGATACTCGCGGTCGAACACCGCTTGGCCGTACCGGTCAAGCTCAACCTGGAGGTCAGCCAGGGTCACCCCGTGCCCAATGGAGGGGTGCACCTCAGCCCACAAAGCCGGGTCCCGGGTGGTGCCCTCCACCTCCTCGTCCCCGTCCTCCCACGCGGTCGTGTCATCCGGCGCTGCGTACTCAACGATCCCCGCGGAGGGGGTCTCATCCCGCCCCTGCTGGAGCGTGTCCCACAGCACACCCGCCCGCTGCTCACCCGCGGTACCCGTCACCAGAAGCTGCGCACCCGGACGCCCGAACATGGTTGGACCCGCACCCAACATGAGCATGTGCGAGGCGTCCACACTGAAGCGCTGCGCCTCATCGATGACCACCAGGTCATAGGCGTTGCCTCGGAAGCTGTTCTCCAGAGGAGGCTTGATCTGAAGGATGGAGCCGTTCTTCAGGCGGAGGCTCGAAGCGCCCGCTGACCGGTCCACCTTGAACGGCAGCGACTTGACGTCATCCATGTCATACAGGAGCGCCAGACGGTCAACCACGTCCAGCATGAAGCGCTCACGCGCCTCCAGCCCCGTCTGCGCTGTGAACGCAACCCGGTACCCGGGACGCTCCAGCATCCGCCCGAAGATGATGCACCACAGCGCCACCGTCTTACCGACACGGCGAGGGATGCAGATACCAACCGTCTTCCACAGCGGGTCGCCGTCCTCGTCGGCGGCGTTCACCGCGTCCGCAATCACCCACTGCGCGGGCCGAATCTCCGTCAACCCGAGGAAGCGCGCGCCCGCCTCGAACTCGTGACGTAGCCGCTCCGCGTTCGTAGTCGCGGACAGGTGAAGCGGAGCAGCTGTAGTGGATCGCGAAAAAGTTGGGCTGCCATGGCCGGGGATCGACCCCTCCCCGTGTTTCAAAGAACTGTTCACCATTCGGACCACCCGAGGTTTGCCCCTTTGGCTTTCGCTTGGATGGCTTGCCCTGCTCGTCCGCCTGCGCTGCGGTTCTCGCCTCGGTGTTCGGGTGCGAGGTTGGTTAGGTCGCTGCCTCCTCCGAGGTAGGCGGGGATGATGTGTCCGACATCGAAGGGCATGCCTTCGTGGATGGTGCGTCCGCATCGATGGCAGGTGACTTGCTCACCTTGTTTGAGGCGTGCGTTGGTGGTGCGGCGTACTTTGGCTGAGTTGCGCCGGTATTCGGGGTCTTTGTGGTTGGCGGACAGCGGGACTCACTCCCGCCCGGTTGGTTCGGGGTCGGCGTCTACTACCTCTAGGCCGTCGATGCTGACGCGTAGGGTTTTGCCTTCTCGTGCCATGGTTTCGAGTAGCCAGGGGGAGAGGTCGATGGTGAGAATGGGGTCACTCATTTGCTTTCCTTACTTGCTCGGGTGAGGCGTTCTACCTCTTTGCCTAGGCGTGTGTGTGGTGCTGTGACGCGGTGGTAGTAGTCCTGTTTGTAGACACGGTTGGCGTGTGTGCATGGCTCGCATCTGCACCCCTTCGTGTAGCGGCTGTAGGTTCCGTGCTCACTCATCTCGGTGCCTCTTGTCGAATGCGATGTGGCAGGGGATGCACATGGGCTCGTAGGCGTTGACGTCTGGGGACCATTTCATGTAGGCCCACTGAGGTGCGGTCTTGCTGGCCATGTTGACTAGGCCTTCTTGCTCGTAGGGAGAGCCGTATTGGTATGCCCACTGCTTGGCTTGTTCCCCGCATGAGATACAGGTGTGCTCGGATGCTGATCCGCGCCAGCGGCGCACCTTGATGTGGGCGGACTGGTATCCGCATGCGGTGAGGCTCGGGGTGCGTGGTCGCGGTTCTCCGGCTCGTTCGGTTCGGTATCGGCGGTGGTAGCACGTCACGCACTCTCCCGAGCGGACGAAGCGGATGGGCTTTTCTCCGCAATTTGTGCATAGTGCTGTTTCCATGTATTTAGGATGCGTCTTTTTGCACTATTGCTATTTGGAGCGGTGGGTTTAGTTGTGGCTGTTTATGCCTGTATTTGCGGGGCTCCTGAGGTTTGCAAAATTGCTCCGGGTTTGATCTGCAAAACTTTGGAACACTTTTTAGGAGAGTCCAGCATTATATAAATGCGAAAGTTCATTCCGTTTCGCACGTTACTGGAATGAACGGAATGAACGGAATGAACGGAATGAACTTATACCTATCCCAATGTTCATCCCATCTATCCCGTTCATTCCGTCCATATTTGGAACGGGATGAACTTTGGGATGAACTTTCCTGTTCTAATCAACCCTCACGTTTTGCCGGATAATTAGATATGTCAGGCAAGGTGCCTGGTATCGAATTCCGGCATGGCGTCCGGAGAAATGAGTAAGTCGTGGACATTCCACTATCCAGCCCAGCGTCCGGGGATCAGGACGCAACCCAAGAAGCTCGTCTCGTCAAGTGGACACCCGTAGAACCCGGATGGGTTGTGGCGTACCCCTATCCGCGTGATGAGAGTGACTCGGAGACGTACCTCTCCGTCTTGCCCGTGTCCGGGTGGGCTGATTGGGAGGTGACAGACCCGGACGGCTCCATCTGGTTTGACTCAATCCCGCAAGCGGACCCGTGGCAGGACTATGACCCAACGCGTCCGTATGTGCGATTCAGCCGCACCGTGTTCCGTGAGGCCCAGAGCGGCTACATGGAAATCTCGCTCCGCGCGTTCAAAGCTCGGGTGTCCGAATGAGCGCCCGCATCACAGCCGGGGAACACGACCTCATCATCCGAGACACCACAACCAAGACATCATCCATGGACGGTTCCAGTCTCGTAGTACTCCACCTGGAGTCCACAACAGGAGGCACAGTCTCCCGCACCCTACGTCTCACCGAGACCCCTAAGGGCTGGCAGAACGCCACACCAGATGGGCCACTTGTTCGCCACCTGTTCGCCCAGGTTGAGGACAGCCGCAAGCTGAAGAACGGAGCCATCGACTCAGACCCTGACCCGTTCGGCAGTCTCGATCTGCTCCACCACGCCATGCGAGGGCTCACCTTCCGCGCGACGGTCAAGCCGGTAGGGAAGCTGTGGGATGTGGAGTACGTGGGGCCAGCGCTCAGCAAGCCTGGAGCCTCCCGCGTCACGCTCACCCCGGCGTCCAAGATTCGACCTCGCCGGGCGGTCTGGTTAAAGAGGGGCTGGATTGCTCTAGGTGCACTTACGTTGCTGGCCGGTGTGGAGGGCAAGGGTAAGTCCACCATTACCTATGACATGGCAGCCCGCGTGACAAGCGGCAGCCTCCCGGGCGAGTTCGAGGGCATCCCCAAGAGTGTCCTCATTGCTGCCACAGAGGATGACTGGGAGGCCACCATCGTGCCCCGGCTCATGGCAGCTGGAGCCAACCTGGAGCGGGTCTTCCGTGTCGAGACCACCGAGCATGACGGCTTGCTGTTCCCGCGTGACAACGAGGAGCTTCTAGCTCAGGCTCGTGAGGTTGACGCTGCGCTGTTGATCCTTGACCCCCTCGTGTCTCGCTTCGGTGACCGGGACACACACAAGGATGCTGAGGTGCGGCAGGGGCTGGAGCCTCTGGTGGCAGCCGCTCACGCGGGACGCTTCTCCATCCTCGGGATCATCCACCTGAACAAGTCAGAGGGCACCGGACGGTCTCTCCTCAACCGGGTGATGGGCTCCAAAGCGTTCACCGCTGTAGCTCGTACTGTGCTCGTTGTGATGGATGACCCGGACGGGGATGACCCTGGAGTCCGCCTCTTCGGTATCGCCAAGTCCAACCTCGGAAAAGACGACCTCCCCGCTGAGCGGTTCAAGGTGGTCACGAGAGAGGTGACCGTGTTCGACCCGTACACGGATGAGGCGGTCGCCACCGAGATTGGTGGTATCGAGTACATCAGCGGTGTTCCGGTGACCATTGATGAGGCGTTCGCCGCATCCAGCAGACGCACCAAGGGGCAGCTGACAGAGACAGGCGAGGAGGTGGAGAACGCACTGTATGACCTGCTCACCGAGCCCATGGCCGCCCAGGATGTTGTCCGCTCACTGACTGCATCACACGGTTGGGACCGCAAGACGATCTATGCGGCAGCTAAACGCTCCGCCCTGATCCTCAGTGCGCCAGACCCTGGAGACAGACGCCGCACCCTCTGGAAGCGGGCACTGCTGCCAGGAGCCGCTTAAAAGCGAGAACCCCCAGGTCTCACGACCCGGGGGTTCTTGCTGCACCTATTTGATTGACTTGGGTGTTTCCATTATATCCTAATTTAGCTCACATTATCCGTGAAGTTGGACTATCCGGGAAGTTCGGGCCACCTCAGTGCACCTCAACCCGGTCCGTGCCGCGCCCGTTGTGCACCCGGATGTCCAACCCGCGGATCAGGTCCCGCTTCACCTCCAGCGGGAGGCTGTTCCACTTCTCCTCCCACCATTCCGCGCCCGCCTCGTCCGACATCTGTGACCGAAGCGCGCCCACCACATCCTCACCAACGGAGGTGGTGCGGGCTCGGGTCAACTCGTCCGACACCTGCTCAATCTGCTTCCCGAGCGCGGCCACCTCGGTGCGGATGTAGGCCAGGTCTGCCCCCTCCCAGGTTGCCTGCTCCTGCCAGGACGCTCTCCGAGCTTGCAGGTCCGCCAGCTGCCCGGCGAGGGCGGTGACCTCTGCGGGGTCCGTGTGCTCACGGGAGGCGACCGCGGTGAACGCCTCCCACATGAGGAGGTCATCCAGAATCTCCACATTGATCGTTGGGTGCCCCACATGTCCTTTGCAGAGGTAGTAGCGGGACTGCTTCACCATCCGCGCCCCGCACACCCCGCACCGGGCAATCCCGGAGGCCAGGTATTTGATCTTGTTGCCGGGTGAGATTTTCCGGGCAGGGTCCGACAGGAGAGCCTGCACCGCATCCCAGGTGTCCCGGTCCACGATCCGCGCCACCTCCGGGGCTGCCTCGAACCGTTCACCTTTCCGCACCACCCATCCCGCGTAGGCGGGGTTGGTGAGGGTTTCCCGGACCCGGACGGGCAGCTTGCCCTGCTCTTGGGCGATGGAGAAGATGGACCGCCCGGAGAGCACGTCCGCGTACATGGCCCGCACAATGTCTGCCTCTGCGGGACGCTCCAGCACGTTGCCCGGCTCGAACCCGAAGCGCCGCTTCCCCGGCACGGGGCGTCCGAGGGCTACGTTCTGTGCGTTCTTCGCTTTCTGACGGACGGATTTACGTTCCATGTCTCCGCGTGCCACAGCTGCTTTGATCCGGGCGAAGAGGCGTCCGTTGTCAGTGGAGAGGTCCGCCTCCCCGGACGCGGTGACCAGCACCAGCCCCCGCTCCTCGGCTGCGTCGATCCACGCCTCCAGCTGCACCGGCTGACGGGTGAGACGGTCCAGGTCCCACACCACGATTGCGTCGAACATGCCCCGGCTGTAGTCCTGAACCATCCGCTCGTAGGCGGGGCGGTGCACGTTCTTCCGGTACGCGGATTTGCTGGCATCCTCGTATGTTTCAACGAGGGTCCACCCGCGCTCCGCGATGATGCGGAGGCAGTCGGCTTTCTGCCGGTCCACGGCGAGGCCGTCACCGTTGCGGTCCAGGCTGATGCGGAGGTAGACGGCAGCGCGTTTGCTCATGTCTCCAAACTACGCTTGATGCAGAGGAACCGCCTCATCGCGGCGGCGAGCCTTGCGACCGTGGTCGTGGAGGCGGGCGCCCGGTCGGGCTCGCTCAACACGGCGGGCCACGCAGCGGCGCTCGGGCGCCCGCTCGGTGCGGTGCCGGGGCCGATCACGAGCTCAGCCTCGGCCGGATGCCACCGGCTGCTCCGGGAGTACGACGCCGTGTGCGTGACGACGGCCGACGAGATCGCCGAGCTCGCCCCGCTGCCGGAGGCTGCGGCCCCGGCCGCCCCTGCCGCTCGAACACCGACCGTCGAGGGGGCGGAGGCTCGTGGGAGCCGCCCGGCCGCGGATCCCACGGGCACCCGCATCCGCCTCCTCGATGCCCTCTCAACCCGCAGCCCGCGCAGCGTCGACAAGGTGGCGGCGCTCTCAGGACTTGCCGCCGACCGGGTACGCGCAGAGCTCGGGCTGCTCGCCCTCGACGGTGCCGTGCGCGAGCGAGCGGGCGGCTGGGTGCGCGCCTCGTGACCTCCGCCGCTGACCTGACTGCCTCGGGTGTGACGGATGCGGCGGCTACGCTGCCTGCATGGTGCAGCTCGGACAGCACGCCCCGCCGATCCACACGATCGCCCACATCAGCGACACCCACCTGCTGGGTGGCGGGCGGCCGCTCTACGGGGCAGTCGACACCGATGCGCACGTCGCACGTGCCTTCGCACAGCTCGAGCGCAGCGGCGCCGAACCCGAGGCGATCGTCATCACCGGCGACCTCGCCGATCTGGGCGAACCCGACGCCTACGAACGGCTCAGGGCACTCGTCGAACCGGCCGCCGAGCGCATGGGGTCCCGCATCATCTGGGTCATGGGCAACCACGACGAGCGCGAGCCCTTCGCATCCATCCTCATGGGCGAGGAGCCGACCGCCGCACCGCAGGACCGCGTCTACGACGTCGACGGCCTGCGCATCATCGCCCTCGACTCCACCGTGCCCGGCTACCACCACGGCGATCTCGAACCCGCCCAGCTGGAGTGGCTTCGCGACCAGCTCGCCACCCCGGCACCTCACGGCACCCTTCTCGCGCTGCACCATCCGCCCATCCCGACCCCCGTCGAGCTCATGGCGATCCTCGAACTCGACCACCAGGCCGAGCTCGCCGACGTCGTGCGCGGCACCGATGTGCGGGCCATCCTCGCCGGGCACCTGCACTACTCCACCAGCGGCACCTTCGCGGGCATCCCCGTCTCGGTCGCCGCCGCCACCTGCTACACGATCGACTCCAGCGCCGAACCGGGCACGCTCGCCGGGGTCGACGGCGGGCAGACCTTCAACCTCGTGCACGTCTACGACGACCAGGTCGTGCACTCGATCGTCCCCATCGGCGATGCGCGCCGGGTCGCCGGATTCTCCGGCGCGTTCCTCGACGCCCTCGTGGCCATGACACCCGACGAGCGCCGCGAGGCGTTCTCGAGCAAGACCTCGACCTTCCAACTGCCGCCGCTCACCGACTGAGCGCAGCCACCGGCTGAGCGCAGCCACCGGCTCTGCGCGCGCCGCGCGCGCCGCCCGCGCACCGGGTGCGACCATGGGCGCATGCAGCTGCGCGCCGCCGTCGAGGCCTACCTCGCAGCGCTCACGCACGAACGCGGCTACTCACCGCACACGGTGCGCGCCTACGGCACCGACCTCGCCGACCTCGTCGGATTCGCCGAGGCGCTCGGGCAGCCGGATGCCGCCTCCCTCGACCTCGAGACATTGCGCGACTGGGTCTGGCGCGGCTCGCAGGCGGGGCTGGCTGCATCCACGCTGGGTCGACGAGTCTCGTCGGCGCGGTCGTTCACCGCCTGGATGACGCACCACGGCATCACCGCAACCGACCCCGGCCTGCGGCTACGTACGCCGCGCGCCGGCAGGAGGCTGCCGCGCGTGCTCACCCGCAGCCAGATGGACGCGATCCTCGAAGGCCTCTACGCCGCCGCAGCCCAGGGCGACCCGGCGGCCGTGCGCGACCTCGCCATCATCGAGCTGCTCTACGCCTCCGCCATCCGCGTGAGCGAACTCGTCGGCCTCGACATCGACGACCTCGACCGCTCCGCCCGCACCGTGCGGGTGCTCGGCAAGGGCGCCAAAGAGCGGGTCGTGCCCTACGGCGCACCCGCGGCTCGCGCGCTCGACCACTACCTCGACCGCGCGCGCCCCGCTTTCGCGACCGAGACATCCGGTGCCGCCCTGCTGCTCGGGGCCCGCGGCAAGCGTCTCGGCACCCGCGCCGTCTACGAGCTCGTCGCGCGCGAACTCGAGACGATACCCGGATCGGGGCCCGCCGGCCCGCACGCGCTTCGCCACACGGCCGCCACCCACCTGCTCGACGGCGGCGCCGACCTGCGCATCGTGCAGGAACTGCTCGGCCACGCGAGCCTCGCCACCACCCAGCTGTACACCCATGTGTCGACGGAGCGCCTGCGCGAGAGTTACCGTCTCGCCCACCCGCGTGCCTGAACCGGCGCGGCGGCCCCGCTCAGGAGCCCGAGAGCGTATCGGCGCGCGCCTTCGCGTGCTCCTCGGCCGAGATCACGCCGCGAGCGCGCAACTCGTCGAGCTCGGCGAGCCGCGCCTCGAGTGACTTCTGCGGCGCGAGCAGGCCCGAGTCCATCGCACGCGCCGCGAGTTCGGTCTGCATCGTGAGCGGATCGTGCCCCAGCTGTCGCGCCTTCGCCGCGTTGCGGCTGATCATCACGATCATCACCACGACCACCGCGACGATGAACAGGACCACCAGGCCGAAGAAGACGACGAAGCCGGCGCCGAACAGGTTCATGCTCCCATCATGGGGCACCCTTCGCCGCGAGCACTACGGCGGCAGCAACACGGCACGGGGCTGCCCTCCGAGGAACAGCAAAGGCGACACGTACTCCCCGTGCACGCGCACGCCGAAGTGCAGGCACCCGCCGTCACCGCAGTGCCCGGCCTGCAGCTCACCGACCACCTGGCCGCGCCGCACGACCTCGCCCTCATGCAGTGCGCTCTCCACAGGCTCGTAGCTCGAGAGCACCCCTCCGCCGTGGTCGATCGACAGCACGGGCCGATCCACGACCACCCCGGAGAAGTGCACGACCCCGTCGGCCGGGGCGCGTACCGCGACCCCCACGTCGGCCCGGATGTCGACGCCGCGATGCCCGGATGCGTACGGCGACGCCGGCGCGAGATACGCCCGCGCGATGGGATGCGGCGCCGCGACCGGCCACGCCCACAGCGCCGCCGTTGCTGCGGCGGCGACGAGGCCACGGACGGGAACGCGCATTCCGGCATCCTGCTCCGGCTGACGGACCCGCGGTGGCGTACCCCCGGCATCCGGGAACAACCCGTCACGCCCGCGGTGGGGGAGGAGGCGTCAGTACAGCTCGCCCACGGCTCGCGCGAACAGCTCGTCCGGATCGCACGGAAGGCCGCGCCGTGCGAACCACGCGCACACGTTGCGGCAATCGCGTTCCAGCAGTGCCATGCCGTTCGGGTTCGCGATCACATCCACGAGCTGCGGCAGGTCTATGACGACCACCCGCCCCCGGTGCACGAGCAGGTTGTACGGCGAGAGGTCGCCGTGCGCGCAGCCCGCGGCGGCGAACCCGAGCACGATCGCGACCACCTGCTCGAACAGCTCCGCGAGATCCGCCCCGGTCGCATCCGACTGCGCGAGCCGGGGAGCTGCCACGGTGCCCTCGCCGATGAACTCGAGCAGGAGCTCGGTGCCGCTGACCTGCACGGGATGGGGAACGGGGATGCCGAGCTCGTACGCCCGCGAGAGCGCCGCGAACTCCGCATACGACCACGCGACCGCGGCGACCGAGCGGCCGTAGGCGGTGCCGCGCTCGACCGCCCGCTGATCGCGCGAGCGGCGCTCGACGCGACCTTCGCGATACATGTCCGAGCGATGGAAGTCGCTGCGCTCCGCCGAGCGGTAGCGTTTCGCGGCGAGCAACGAGACGGCCGAGCCGTCCGGCACGGCGCGCTCGAGCAGGAACACGTCGGCCTCCTTGCCGGTCTTGAGGATGCCGAGCTCGGTGTCGAGCGCCGCCGCCGAGGTGACGATCCACTCCGGCCAGGGCTTCGGGCCGCGTTCGGATGGTGTGACCGCCGGCCAGGTCGACCAGCGTTGGCCGACGCCGGGCTCGACGTCGGCGAAGGTGAAGGTGGGAACGACGAAGTCGTCGCCGAAGAAGTTGTTCACGTGATGGGCTCCGGATCGGAGGCCACCGCGGATTCAGCGGGCGGCGGCCTCGAGGATGAGGGTGGGGTCTCCAGACACGACAGAGACGGTGCGCATCGAGTCCTCCTTCCCTCACAGAGCCGCGGGCCATCCGGGCGGCCTCAGCATAGACCCGCGGCGCGCGTGTGTACACCCGCACTGCTACACTGACGGCAGCACCCGCATCACGTGGGTGACTTCGCGTGCCCATCGCACAGCATCTTTCCTTCAGTCCGGCTCGAGCGAGTCGGCGGATCGCGCTGGGGGCACCAGGGTTCGTGGCCGTCCGGTCACGACAGACAACTGAGAAACAGCGGGTCGGCCGTGCCGTTCCCGCGAGAGAAGGAGAACGGCCATGGCCGTCGTCACCATCCGCCAGCTGCTCGACAGCGGCGTCCACTTCGGACACCAGACCCGTCGCTGGAACCCGAAGGTCAAGCGCTTCATCCTCACCGAGCGCAGCGGCATCCACATCATCGACCTGCAGCAGTCGCTGGCCTACATCGACCGCGCCTACGACTACGTCAAGGAGACGGTCGCCCACGGCGGCACCATCCTCTTCGTCGGCACGAAGAAGCAGGCCCAGGAGGCCATCGCCGAGCAGGCCACCCGCGTGGGCCAGCCCTACGTCAACCAGCGTTGGCTCGGCGGACTCCTCACCAACTTCCAGACGGTCTCCAAGCGCCTCGCGCGCATGAAGGAGCTCGAGGAGATCGACTTCGACGACACGACGAAGGGCTTCACCAAGAAGGAGCTCCTCATCAAGAAGCGCGAGCTCGACAAGCTGCACAAG
>JBQCHI010000017.1:0-130054 GCA_051954835.1 Protaetiibacter sp.
CCCAAAGGATGGAGAAACCGCGAGACCGCGCATCGGAGGCCGAAACCCGCTTTGAGGAGGTCGGGTGCGCGGTCCCGGTGCCTACACCCGGTGGTGGAGTCACCGCCCACCCGGGAGCAGAACCCGAGGCGCCCCGGCAGCCGCGGGTTCACGGATACTGCACCCGGGTGGTGGGTGAAACCACCCCCGGTGGGTGCCCCCGGGACCGCGCACCCGACCTCCTCAAAGCGGGTTTCGGCCTCCGATGCGCGGTCTCGCGGTTTCTCCATCCTTTGGGTGAGCCCAGGAGCTGATGCGTCGGTGACGCTGGAAGGAGACAGGAGAGGAATCACATGAAGAAGCTGTTCTACGCCGCGTTCGCCTACATGCTCGTCGGGGTGGCATCCGGGCTGTTCTACCGGGAGTTCACGAAACTCAATGACTTTCCCGAGGGGCAGTTCACGCAGCTCGGCCTCGTGCACACGCACCTGCTGACCCTCGGGTTTATCGTGCTGCTCGTGGTGCTCGCCCTCGAGAAGCTGTTCGCGCTCTCGCGCAGCAAGCTGTTCGGCTGGTTCTTCTGGGTCTACAACGCGGGCCTCGTGCTCACGGCGGCGATGCTCGTGCTGCACGGCTCGCTCACGGTGCTCGGCGAGGAGTCGAGCAAGATGATCGCCGGCATCGCGGGTCTCGGCCACATCCTGCTGAGCGTAGGTATGGTGCTGCTGTTCCTGGCGCTGGGTCGTGCACTCAAGCTCGATGCTGCCGGCCGAGAGGCGGCGACCGCGGCGTGACCGGCGCCCCGCAGACGGCATCCGAGACGCCCCCGACCCGACGCGCGTGGGTCGGGCTGGCGGTGCTGTCTGCGGGGCTCGGCATGATCGTGCTCGACGGCACGATCGTCGGCGTCGCGCTGCCGAGCATGATCGCCGACCTCGGTCTCGACCTCACCGACGCGCAGTGGGTCAACACGCTCTACGCGGTGCTGCTGGCCGCGCTGCTGCTGTCGACCGGCCGCCTCGCCGACCGATGGGGTCGCAAGCGGCTGTTCCTCGCAGGTCTCGTCGTGTTCGTCGCGGGCAGCGTGCTGGCGGCGCTCGCGGATGCGGGTGGCGCGCTGATCATGGCGCGCGCGGTGCAGGCGGTCGGGGCAGCGCTCGTCATGCCCTCAACGCTCTCGACCGTGAACGCGACCTTCCGCGGCAGGTATCGTGCAGCCGCGTTCGGCGTCTGGGGTGCCGTGATCTCGGGGGCCGCGGCTATCGGGCCGCTCGCCGGGGGCGCGTTGACGCAGTACGCATCCTGGCAGTGGATCTTCCTCGTGAACGTGCCGCTCGGGGTGATCGTCTTCGTGGCGGCGATTCTCACCGTGCCCGAGACTCGCGGCGCGAAGCCACTGCCGGGCGCAGACGTCGACGGCGCTCTGCTGAGCGGCATCGGCCTGTCGGCGCTCGTGTTCGCGGTGATCGAGGGGCCGGACCTCGGATGGTGGACGCCGAAGGTCGAACTGCAGCTCTTCGGGCTGGTCTGGCCGACCACCGCGCCTATCTCGATCGTGCCGGTCGCGCTGGCCGTCGCGGTGGTGGCGATCGCGCTGTTCATCGTGTGGGAGCGGCATCGCGCCCGGGTGCGGCGTTCGGCGCTGCTCGACCTCGGGCTGTTCCGGCTGCCGACGTTCACCTGGGGCAATGTGACGGCCGCGATGGTGGCGGTCGGCGAGTTCGCCATCATCTTCGTCTTGCCGCTCTACCTCATCAACGCGCTCGGCATGGATGCCATGGGCGCGGGCCTCGTGCTCGCCGCGATGGCGGTGGGCGCCTTCCTGTCGGGCGCCGCGGCGCGGCACCTCGCCGCCCGCTTCGGCGCCGCGGGCACCGTGCTCATCGGCTTGGGACTCGACGTGGCAGGCGTGGCCGTGCTCGCGGTCGTGGTCACGGGGTCGACCCCCGGGTGGCTCGTGGCGGTGCCGCTCGTCGGGTATGGGCTGGGGCTGGGGCTCGCATCCGCTCAGCTCACCGGAACAGTGCTGCGGGATGTGCCGGTGGAGGTCTCCGGGCAGGGTTCTGCCACCCAGAGCACGGTTCGGCAGATCGGCTCGGCCTTCGGCACCGCGTTCGCGGGGGCCGCGCTGTCGATCTCGCTCGCCCTGACGCTTCCGGCGGCGCTCGCTGGGGCGGGCCTCGGCGGATCCGCCGTCGACACCCTCGCGACGGCGACGCGCACGAGCGCGGGCTCCGAGATCGCGCGGTTGCGCGCCGAGGGATCGGCCGGCGAGTTCGGTGCCCAGACGGATGCCGTCGTGCAGGCGCTCGCGAACGGCTTCGCCGACGGCACGCGGTGGGCGCTCCTGATCGCCGCAGCATTCCTGCTGCTCGGGTTCGTCGGCGCTCTGCGGGTGCACGCCTCGGCGACGGCCGCGTCGGCGGTGCCGCCGTCTCCATCAAAGGGTTGAGTGGCGGTTCACCCGCCTGCCCGATCCGCATCCGCGGCGCTTCCGTTGGGCTGGAGGCATGCCTTCATCCCGTGCTGCCTCATCCCGTGCTGCCCGCCCCTTCGCCGAGCGCCTCACCTCGCGCCGCGGCGCGTGGATCTCGCTCGCCATCGTCGCCCTCGCGTTCGTCGCGCTGTTCGGCATGTTCGGACGCGCGAGCGCACCGGCGGGCAACGACGTCGCCCCGCCCGCATCCGAGTCCGCGCAGGCGGCAGCCCTGCTCGACGAGTTCGCCGACGGTGATGAGCAGTCGGTGCTCGTCGTCGCGAGTCGGGATGACGGCGCAGCGCTGACGGATGCCGACCTCGCGGCGCTGGGCAAGCTCGCCCCACTCGTCAGCGAACAGACCGGGCACGAGGCCTCCCCGCCGTTCACCAGTGACGACGGACGGGCCGCCGTCATCCAGAGCCCGATGACCCTCGGCGCCGACAACGCGGCGACCGCGGAGCAGGTCGGCGAGCTGCGCGCGCTCATCACCGATCACTCGATCGACGGCGTCACGATCCAGGTCACCGGCGGGCCGGCGTTCGGCGCCGACATCACGGGAGCCTTCGCGGGCGCCGACTTCACGCTGCTGATCGTCACGATCCTGATCGTGGCGCTGCTGCTGATCTTCACCTACCGTTCGCCGATTCTGTGGATCGTGCCGCTCGCCGTCGTGGCCTTCGCCGACCAGCTCGCGGGCAAGATCACCTCTGCGATCGGCACGGCGCTCGAGCTGCAGTTCGACACCGGCATCATCAGCGTGCTCGTGTTCGGGGCCGGCACGAACTACGCCCTGCTGCTTATCTCGCGCTATCGCGAGGAGCTCGGGCGCACCGACGATCACCGTCGCGCGCTCGCGACCGCATGGCGCAGCACGGCGCCGGCGATTCTCGCGTCGAACCTCACGGTGGTGCTCGCGCTCGGCACCCTCGTGTTCGCGATCATCCCGGGCACGCGCGGTCTCGGCATCGCCTCCGCGGTCGGTCTGCTGATCGCCCTCGCGGCCGTGCTGCTGGCCCTTCCGCCGCTCCTCGCGGTGTGCGGACGCAAGATCTTCTGGCCCGTCACGCCGTCCCCCGAGAAGCAGCGCGTGCAGGGTGCCGCGTGGCGCGCCGTCGCGACCCGGGTGGTGCGGCGTCCGCTCCTCGCGCTCCTCGCCGGTCTCGCGGTGCTCGGCGTGCTGGCGGGCGGACTCATCGGCACGACCGTGGGCCTCAGCCAGGTCGACAAGTTCCGGGTCGCATCCGAGTCGGCGGCCGGCCTCGAGGTGCTGGGCGAGCACTTCCCCCCGGGCGAGGCGCAGCCGATGACCATCGTGGCGCGCACGGCGGAGGCGGATGCCGTGGCGGATGCCGTGGCCGAGATCGATGGCGTGATCCGCGCCACCGTCGTGAGCGAGAGCCGCGACGGCGAGCTCTCCCGCATTGTGACGACAGGTGAACCGGCGCCCGGCACCGCCGAGAGCCTCGACCTCGTGCGCGAGGTGCGCGCCGCCGCCCATGCTGTGCCGGATGCCGACGCGCTCGTCGGAGGCGCCGTCGCCACCGATCTCGATGCGCGCGAGGGCAACCAGCGCGATCTGCTGCTGATCGCCCCCCTCGTGCTCGCCGTGAGCTTCCTCGTGCTCGTGCTGCTGCTGCGCTCGCTCGTGGCGCCGGTGCTGCTCATGCTCGTCAACCTCACGAGCGCGCTCGCGGCGATCGGCGCGGGCGCCTGGCTCAGCCGCACGCTCTTCGGGCAGCATGCGCTCGATCTGCAGGTTCCGCTGCTCTCGTTCCTGTTTCTGGTGGCCCTCGGCATCGACTACACGATCTTCCTCGTGCACCGCGCGCGCAGCGAGGCGGCCACCCACGGCACCCGAGAGGGCATGGTGCGCGCCGTCGCCGGAACGGGCGGCGTGATCACGAGCGCCGGCATCGTGCTGGCGGCCGTGTTCGCGGCCCTCGGCGTGCTGCCGCTCGTGACGCTCGGGCAGATCGGGCTCATCGTGGGCGTGGGCGTCGTGGTCGACACCTTCGTGGTGCGCACGATCGTCGTGCCGGCGATCTTCAGCCTCGTGGGCGATCGGATCTGGTGGCCGGGTCGCCCGGTGCGGCGCCCGTCCGAGCAGCCTGGTGCGCATCCGGGGGCAGTCGAGGGAGAATCGGCGCATGTCGGCAGCGATGGATCCGTCTCCGCCGCTCGGTGAGGCGGCCGGCGCGGCGGCCGGTGGTGCGGCGGTCGGCGGCGCCCGGTCGCTGCGCACCGTCGCCACGGTGCTGCGCTCGATGCGGGCCGGCCAGCTCGTCATCGCCGTGGTGCTCGTGGTGGTCGGCGCGGTGCGGGCCATCGCCGACGGCACAGCGCCGGGCCTCGGCATCGCGATGGCGCTCGTCTTCGCCGGCTGGTACTTCGGCGGTCTGCTGCTCGCCGCGCGCACGCGGGCGCCGCACCTCGGTGCGGGCTGGCTCGTCGGGCTCGGCCTCATCTGGGTGGGCGCCGTCGCCGCATCGGCCGAGTTCGTCTGGCTCGCGTTCTCGCTCTGGCTGCTCGCGGGCTACATCCTGCGGATGCGGTGGGCGATCGCGTACTCCGTCGTCGTGCTCGCGGTGGTGGTGATCGCGCCGCTCTGGCACCACGGCACGACGAGCTACGCGAACGTCATCGGCCCGCTCGTGGGCGGGATCTTCGCGTTCGGCATCGCCCGCGGCTACATCGAACTCGTGCGGGAGGCGCGCGAGCGGCAGCAGCTCGTCGACTCGCTCATCCAGGCGCAGCGGGAGATGGCCGAGCTGCAGGACGAGCTCGCGCGCACCCAGCGCGAATCGGGGGCAATCGCCGAGCGCACGCGGCTGTCGCGCGACATCCACGACACGATCGCCCAGGGACTGTCATCGATCGGCATGCTCGCGCGCGCCTCGCTCGACGACGAACGCCCCTACGACTGTGCCCGCGTGCTCGAGCAGATCGAGTCGCTCGCGCGCGCCTCTCTCACCGATGTGCGCCGGATCGTTGCGGCGCTCATGCCCGCCGAGCTCGAGGAGGGGGCGCTCGCCGGCGCACTGCGGCGCATGCTCGACCAGCTCGCGGCGGAGTCCGACATCGAGGTGGAGCTTCACGTGGATGACGATCTGCCCGCCTTGCCGACCGCGGCAGAAGTGGCTCTGCTGCGCACCGCCCAGTCGGCGCTCGCCAACGTGCGTCTGCACTCGGATGCGCGGCGGGTCGTCATCAGCCTCGCCGACGCGGGCGACTCGGTGCGGCTCGACGTGGTCGACGACGGGCACGGATTCGACCTCGCCGCGTGGGATCGAGCCGGTCTCGCGGGTCTCGCGCCCGGCGCGAGCGGTTACGGGCTGCGATCGATGCGCGCGCGCCTCCGTGAGCTCGGCGGCGGCCTCGACGTCGAGAGCGCGCCCGGCGACGGCACCGCGCTGTCGGCGCACGTGCCGCTCATCCGCGACGTGTCCGCCACGCGAGCGGGCGGAGGGAGCTGACATGCCCATCACCGTGCTGCTCGTCGACGACCACCCGATCGTGCGGGCGGGGCTGCGCGCGCTCTTCGATAACCACCCGGATGTGCAGGTCGTGGGGGAAGCGGCGTCGGGGGAGGAGGCGGTCGCCCTGGCCGGGCACCTGCATCCGGATGTCGTGCTGTGCGATCTGCGCCTCGGTGACGGGCTGGGCGGCGTGGAGACGACCGCCGCGCTGCGTGCCCTCGAACCCGCGCCGGCAGTCATCATCCTGACGACCTTCGACCGCGACGCCGAGATCCTCGCGGCGATCGAGGCGGGCGCGGCCGGCTACCTGCTCAAGGACGTCTCGCCGACAACGATCCTGCACTCTCTGCGACAGGCGGCGGCGGGCCAGCTCGTGCTCGCCCCCGAGCTGGCGCAGCGCGTCTTGCAGGGCATGCGTCAGCCGAAGGTGCGGCTCACCGAGCGCGAGCTCGACGTGCTGCGGCTGCTGGATGCGGGCGCCTCCAACCGTGAGATCGCCCGCACGTTGTTCATCTCCGAGGCGACGGTGAAGACCCACCTCGTGAACCTCTTCGCCAAGCTCGGCGTCGAGAGCCGGGCGAAGGCGGTGACGCGCGCGCGCGAGACGGGTCTCGTCTGAGCAGCATCCGCCATTCGCCCTCGATCACGGGCTCGAGTTCAGGGGGTGAAGATCGTGCGCTCGATCGTGTCGACGAGCCATTCGCGGTACTGCTGCATGCTCCACCCCGAGTCGAGCACGAGCTGCACGTAGCTGCTGGGGGAGACGAGGAACTGCATCGCGGCGGCGAACGCCTCGTCGTCACCCGGGCGGCGTGCGAGCCCGCGTTCGCGGAATCCCTCCATCGAGGCGCGGAAGTCGCTGCGCCGCCGTTCCTGCAGGGCTTCCAGCTCGCGCTCGACCGCGGGGTCACCCATGGATGCGTCGAGCAGGGCGATCCAGAGGCGGGCGATGCGCTCGTTCGCTCCCGCGATGAAGGCCACCAGGTTGGGGAGCAGCTCCTCGTCGGGCACGGCGAGCAGGCTCGCGCCGAGGTCGCGCTCGTGGATGGCGCCGTCACCCTCCTCGCCGGTGAACGCCTGGTCGAAGGCGCCCAGGATGAGGGCGCTCTTGGGCCCGTTGGCCTTGACGGTCTCGAGCGAGACGCCTGCAGCATCCGCGATGCGCGCGAGGGAGGTGTTCGCATAGCCGTCGCTCGCGAAGAGCTCGCCCGCCGCCGTGAGGATGCGCCGTCGGGTCTCTGCGGCCTGAGCGGTGCGCAGGGCGGAGTTGTACGTTCGCCGCGTCATTTGACTTTCCTAACGGGGTGGTGAATACTCCAACGAGTTATTCACCATCATCTCATGACCCTCGACCTCCACGGGACCACCACCATGACCACCTCCTCCCCGCTCTCCCTGCTCATCTGCTCGACCCCCGTCCACGGGCACATCGCCCCGCTGCTGGCCGTCACCCGCCACCTCGTGGCATCCGGACACCGCGTGCGCTTCCTCACCGGCGCCCGTTACCGCCACACGATCGAGGCCGCCGGCGCCGAGTGGCTGCCCCTCCCGGCCGAGGCCGACTACGACGACCGCGACATGGACGCCGCGTTCCCCGGCCGCGTCGGGCTCTCGGGCCCCGCCGGCATCCGCTACGACCTGCGCGAGATCTTCCTGCGCCCCGGCCCGGCACAGCTCGAGGCCGTCGACGCGGCGATCGCCGCCGAACGCCCCGATGCCGTGCTCGTCGAGAGCCTGTTCATGGGGGCCCTGCTGCTGCTGAGCCGCCCGGGCGAGCGTCCGCCCGTCGTCAACCTCGGCATCGTGCCGCTCGGCGTCGCGAGCCGCGACACCGCGCCGTTCGGTCTCGGCATCCCTCCCCAGCCGGGGGTCGGCGGGCGGATGCGCAACGCGATGCTGTCGCTCGTGGCCGAGAAGGTGATCTTCGGGGCCCTGCAGCGCTACGCCCGCGAACTCGTGGCGGGTGCGGGCGGCGACCTGCGCACCAACTTCATGGGGTCGCCGGTGCTCGCCGATGCGCTCGTGCAGTTCACGGTGCCGTCGTTCGAGTACCCGCGCAGCGACCTGCCGGGCCACGTGCACTTCGTGGGGCCGGTGTCGCGGACCCAGCCGTCGCAGGGCGAGCTGCCCGAGTGGTGGGGCGACCTCGACGGCTCACGCCCCGTCGTGCACGTCACCCAGGGCACCGTCGCCAACACCGACTTCGCCGAGCTCATCGACCCCGCCATGCAGGGCCTCGCCGACGACGACGTGCTCGTCGTGATCTCGACCGGCGGTCGCGACATCCCCGTGCGCGATTACCCGGCGAACGTGCGCATCGCGCGGTACCTGCCCTATGACCGGCTCCTGCCGCTCACCGACGTCTACGTCACCAACGGCGGATACGGCGGCGTGCACTACGCCATGGAGCACGGGGTGCCGCTCGTGACCGCGGGGCGAACCGAAGACAAGATCGAGGTCACGGCGCGCGTCGCCTGGAGCGGCGTCGGCATCGATCTGCACACCGACCGGCCCACAGCTGAGCAGGTGCGGGATGCCGTGCGCCGCGTGCTCGCGGAGCCCTCGTTCCGCGAACGCAGCGCCGCGATCGGCCGCGACATCGTGGCCTCCCCGGGCGTCGCGGGCCTCGAGCGCGTGCTCACCCAGCTCGTCGCGTCCCGCCCGGCCGCCCGCTGAGCGGATGGTGCGGTGTCGGCCAGATGGCACCCGCGAAGCCGCGCCACCCGGTCGAAACCGCGCCACCTTCTTCTGCCACTCCACCACCACTAAGGAACAACCGATGACTCTCCACACCTCCGCCTCCGCTGCCCTGCCCGCGGCCGACGAGCTGCGCGCGCGGCTCACCGGCGCCCTGCACCTGCCGGGCGAGCCCGGTTTCGTGCCCGCCGCCCTGCCCTGGAACGTGTCGGTGGCGGCCCGTCCGCTCGCCGTCGTCGAGGCTGCCGGAGCCGACGACGTGCAGACCGCCGTCGCGCACGCGGCACAGCACGGCATCCGCATCACCCTGCTCGGGCCCGGGCATGGTGCGAGCGAGACCCTCGAGGGCACGCTGCTCATCCGCACCGCGGGACTCGACCGACTCGAGATCGCCACGGATGCCCGCACCGCGATCGTCGGGGCCGGCGTCTCGTGGGGCACCCTGCAGGCTGCGCTCGACGCGACCGGGCTCACGGGCCTCGTGGGCTCGAGCCCCTCGGTATCGGTCGTCGGACTGCTGCTGCAGGGCGGCTACTCCTGGCTGAGCCGCGCGTTCGGGGCGGCGGCCGGCTCGCTGCGTGCCGCGGAGGTCGTGACGGCCGACGGCGCACGCGGCTGGATCGACGAGTCGACGGATGCCGAACTGCTGTGGGCGCTGCGCGGCGGCGGCGGGCGGTTCGTCGCCGTCACCGCGATCGAGCTCGACCTCGCGCCCGCCGGGCGGCTCGCGGGCGGACGGCTGATGTTCCCCATCGAGGTGGCGCAGCCCGTGCTCGCGGCGTGGGCCGCGGCCACGCGTGACGGTGACGCATCCACCTCGCTCTGGGCGAGCATCCTCAACTTCCCGCCGCTCCCCGAGCTGCCCGAGCCCCTGCGGGGGCGCTCGTTCGTGGCCGTCGACGCCGTCACCACCGCGGGTGTCGACGCGCTCGCCGGAGTGCTCGCCCCCATCCGGGCCGCGGGACCGGTCGTGCACGACACCGTGGGCCCGCGCACCCCGGGACAGCTCGGCGACATCTGCGAAGAGCCCGTGACGCCGACGCCGGCGGTGCAGCGCGGCATCCCGCTTCGTGAGCTGCCCGACGAGGCGCTGCCGGTGATCCTGGGTGCTGCCACCGCGGCCGGCCGGTTCATGCAGGTGCAGCTGCGGCACCTGGCAGGCAGCCCGGTGCGCCGCGACGGCTTCGCCACGGCGATCGATGCGCCCTACGTCGTGAACGCGCTCGCGATCGCGCCCGTCCCGCCCGCGGTCGCCGCCGCGCAGCAGGCGATGGATGCGCTCGCCGACACCCTCGCTCCTTGGACCGGCGGCACCGTCCTGCCGAGCTTCGTCGCCACCTGGCGCGACCTCGCAGACGCCGCTCCCACCGACCGGATCGAGCGCCTCGCGGCCGTCGCGCGGCGCCTCGACCCCCACGAGGTGTTCACCGCATCGCTCCGCGCGTGAACCCAGGGCCCGGGCGCTCCTGGAGGTGGTGCCGCCCGGGCCCGCCCGCATCTTCGGTCTCGCGCGCGTCAGCGAGTGGGGGGCAGCCAGCCGCGCTCGATGAGGGAGGCTCGGATGCGGGCGATGGCAGCTCGTGAGGCCGGGGTGCGGAGGTGGGGGTCGACGTCGTCGGAGGTGAGTCGATGAGTCACCCAGCCGATCGAGGCCAGATCCTGTTGCTTGCGGATGTCGCGGCGGAACTTCTCGGGGTCGAGATGCAGGAGGCTCTCGTACTCGGTCGCCACTCGGAACTTCGGATGTGCGAGGTCGACCATCCAAGCCCAGCGTCGGTTCGGTGCGCGCACGGTGTAGTTCGACTCGGGCTCGGGGAGGCCGGCGCGCACCACCATGAGGCGCGAGAAGCTCTCCCGTCGCGAGAGCGCGCCGTAGCGCACCGACTCGAGCGCCTGGCGTGCGCGTCGGATGCCTCGTGCGCCCGCGTGGAGGTCGACAGCCGTGCGCAGCTCGTCGAGCGTGGTCAGAGGCGGAACCCCATCGAACGGCTCCGTCCCGGTGATCAGGAAGTCCCCCACCGCGATGAGGTCCTCGAGGTTCAGCAGCGGTGCGCTCAGCACCCAACTCGTGGCCGGCGAGGTGAGGAGGAGATCGCCGATCCTGACGATGGCCGTGCGCTCGGGATCGAGCGCGTGGCCGATCGTGCGCTTGGCTCGGGGCGTGATGCCGTCGAGCGACGAGACATGAATGCGCTGCAGTTTCTCGGCGTGACGCGGAAGCGGGGCGCCCCAGATCGCGAGCGCACTGGTGTGACTCACCATGAGAGTCGCGAGCGCGAGAGTCCCCGCATCCGTGCTGCCTCGACGGCGAACGCTCCCGCCGCGAGGTCGATCGGCAGTTCGCGGTGGGGGAGCGGCATCCCGACACTGTGCCTGTGGCCGACCGCGCTGCCGCCGCATCCCTCCCGAATTGTGCTCAGCAACCCCCTGTGGAGAACGCGAGACCGCGCATCCGACGCCCTCAACCCGGTTTTCAGCGTCGGATGCGCGGTCTCGTGCGCGTCAGGGGCGGTGCTGCAGGCGGCGGATGACGGCGGCGAGAGCCAGCAGGGTGATCGTGGCGCCGAGAGCCACCACGATCACGACCGTCCAGCCGAAGCCGTCGAGGCCGAGCAGGGCGTCGAGCGCGTCGGCGCGTCGCCGCGGCGTACTCGCGAACCACAGCACCGCCCCGCCGGCGGCCAGCAGCACGAGCCCCCACAGCAGGGCACCGACGCGGATGCGGGGCCGCGGCAGGCGCTCGGCCTCGCCGTCCGGCGCAGGCACCTCGGATGCGGTCGTCACCGGCGAGCGAGTGTCGCCGGGCGCGTCAGGCAGAGTCATGGTGTCGCTCCTTCGGTGCCGTCCGCGGCATCCGCGGGCGGGGTGGGGGTGGGTGCCGGCTCGATGGTCATGCCGTCCCCGTCGATCGCCCAGCTGTGGTCGGGTGCCGGGGAGAGCGGGAGGGCGGCGTCGCCGCTCGTCCACTGGCTGATGCTGAACCGGGTGGCCGAGCCCGCCCACACGCGCAGCACGACATCCGCCTCTCCCTCGCCCGCGGTCAGCCGGAGGCGGCCGTCGCGTACGCGGTACTCGGCGTAGCGCTGCGACACGTTCCCGCCGGCCGAGCCGTCGATGTACTCCTGCACCTCGAACAGGGAGTCGCGCCCGTCGGTGGTCAGCTCGACCCGGATCGTCGCGCCTTCCTGCAGGTCGACCTGCACGCTGCCGGCCAGCTGCCACAGGTCGACCGTGACCGGATCGCCCTCGCGGTCGGTCACATACAGCTGCGTCGTGCCCGCGACTTGCGCGTAGCGCCCGTCGCGCGAGGTGTCGATGCCCCAGAACGCACCCGGGGGCAGGGTCGTGCGATCCGTCGGCACGAGCACCGCCGCCACGAGCGCGAGCACGGCGAGCATCGAGAAGAGCCCGAGCGCCCCGCTGCGGCGACGGGCGAGCGCGACGGCGACCGTGCCGAGGCCCAGCACGACCACGAGCACGGCCGCGCCCATCATCCACTCGGCGCCGCGCGTGGCGGGCGACTGGGCAGCGGCGAACGCGGTGAGCGCCCCCGCGACGAGGGCGACTCCGAGCACGAGGAAGACGATCCCCGCGCTCGCCCGCGGCCGGGTGAGACGGCGGACGCGCGCCCGTTCGCGTGCGAGCCGTGCCGCCTCGACGGCCTGGGCCTGCGCCTCGGCCTGCCGCCGGTCGCGCTCGCTGCGGCGCTGCTCCGCGGCCCAGGCCGCCCGCTGCTTCTGCCACTGCTCCTGGCCTGCGCGCCAGTTGGCGAGCTCCTCGGCTGTCGCGTCGGCGGGAGGCGCGGGGGGTTCCGTGGGCTCGACCCGGATGCCGGATGCGGCCACGGCGGATGTCGCGGACGCCGCACGCGCATCCGCGGCATCCGTGGCATCCGCCGGGAAGCTCGGCACGGTCTCGGGCCGGTCGTCGGTCGTCGCGGGAGTCGTGGGGATCTCCGCGGAGCGCCGCGCGAGCCACACGACGAGCACGGTCACCCCGGCGAGCAGCACGGCGGTCCAGATGATGCGACCCGCAGCGCCACCCCATCCGAGATCGCCCCAGTACAGGGCCCCGGCGTACCAGAAGCCCTGCGTGAGCGGCAGGAACGAGAGCAGGAAGACCGCGGCGATGCCCGGCAGGGCGCGCGTCACACGCCCGTGACCGAGCTCCTTCGCATGGATCGTGCCGACGGCATCGGGCAGCAGGAACCAGGCGAGCGCGTAGAGCAGCACGACCGGTGCGCCGACGACCGCGAGCACGACGACGATGCCGCGCACGAGCAGCGGGTCGATCCCGACGCGTGCCGCGACTCCGCCGCACACGCCGCCGAGCCAGCCGTTCTGACGCGGCACGCCGAGCCCGCGCAGCCACGCGAAGAAGGGCGACTCGGCAGCAGCGGACGATGCAGCAGCGGATGCGGCAGCGGCATCCGGGTCGGGTGCGGTCGCCGAGGTGGCCTCCGTGGCCGATGGGGTCTCGGACGGGCCGTCGGGTGCGGTGTCGGGTTCGTCGGGCGGGGCGGATGCGGTGGTGCGTCGGGCCATGCCTCGATCGTGGCGCGAGTCGTGATGGGCGCTCTATGGGGGGATGCCCTGATCGTCCCCTGATCCCCGGCCGTCCGGGGCCCCGAGCGTGGGACGATCGACGCATGACCGCAGCCGAGCCCGCGCCCGCAGTCGCGGTGCGCGCGGCCGACCCGCGCATCCGTCCGCCGCTCGTTCGTCCACGCGCCCTCGTGCTCGGCGGCGTGTGCTCGGCTCTCGCGGTTCACCTCGGCGCGCCGCTCGTGCTCGTGCGCGTGCTGTTCTCGGTGCTCGGCGGAGTCGGCGCGGTGTGGGCGCTCGTCGCTCTGTGGGTGCAGGGTGCGCCCGCGGCGGCCCTCGCCGGGCTCGCACCTGCCCTGCTCTATGCGTGGTTGTGGGCGCTCGTGCCGCGCGAGGCGGCGGCGTCCGGCGCGCCGCACCAGCGCCGCGCGCCGCTCGCGGCGATGCTGCTCGGATGCGGCGGCGCGCTCGCCCTGCTCGTGCCGTTCACCTGGTCGCCGACGTCTCGACTCCTGCCCATCGGCCTCATCGAGGCCGCCCTCCTGCTGGTGGCCGCCATCGTCTGGGCGATCGCCGTCGACCCGCGCGACCCGCAACGGGCCGTGAGTGCGCCCGTGGTGCGGAGCGTCGCATCCGGGGCGCTCATCGTGCTCGGCCTCGCCGTGCTGCCTGCCGCATTCCTCGACTCGCGCACCCTCGTCGCGATCGTCGGGGTCGCCATCGCGCTGCTGGGCGTCACGGGATTCGTGCTGCCGCCGCTCATCGCCGGCTGGGCGTCCCGCGAAGCCTCACGTGCAGCGCTCGCCCGTGAGGAGCAGCGTGCCGAGATCGCCGCGCACCTGCACGACTCGGTGCTGCAGACCCTCGCCATCATCCAGAACCGCGCGGGCGCCGGCTCCGAGATCGCCCGCATCGCCCGCGCCCAGGAGCGCGAACTGCGCGACTGGCTCTTCGCCGGCACCGACCCGTTCGCGGGCGACCTCGCCACCGAGCTCAAGACGATCGCGCGCGAACTCGAGCTCGAGCACGCGGTGCGCATCGAGGTCGTCACGGTCGGCGAGGTGGGAGCGATCGAGTCGGCGGCGATCGCGGGGGCCGCCCGCGAGGCGCTCGTCAACGCGGCGCGGCACGCGGGTGGCGACGTCACCGTCTACGCCGAGGCCATGCCCGACGCGATCGAGGTGTTCGTGCGCGACCGCGGTGCCGGATTCGATGCGGATGCCGTGCCGGACGGCCGCCTCGGCATCCGCGAGTCGATCGTGGGGCGCATGGCGCGCGCGGGCGGCACGGGTGTCGTCACGAGCGGCGATGACGGCACCGAGGTGCTCCTGCGGCTCCCGCGGAGCGCAGGATCCGCATCCGGCGCCGTGCCCGCCGCATCCGAGAGGGGAGCGCCATGACCCGCGTGCTCATCGTCGACGATCATTCGATCTTCCGCACGGGCCTGCGCACCGACCTCGGCGACGCCGTCCTGGTCGTCGGCGAGGCGGGCGACGTGGATGCGGCGGTGCGTGTGATCGCCGAGCTGCGTCCCGAGGTGGTGCTGCTCGACGTGCACCTGCCGGGGGGCGCAGGCGGCGGGGGAGCGGAGGTCGTGCGACGCTCGGCCGCGCTGCTCGGCGAGGTGCGATTCCTCGCCCTCTCGGTCTCCGACTCCGCAGAAGACGTCGTGGGAGTCATCCGCGCGGGCGCCCGCGGCTACATCACGAAGGCCACGAACGGTGCGGATGTCGCTGCCGCGGTGGCGACGGTCGCCGCCGGGGATGCCGTGTTCTCGCCGCGTCTCGCGGGCTTCGTGCTCGACGCCTTCGGCACGGCGGCGGGGGCGCCTGCCATCGCGACGCGCGACGACGAGCTCGATCGCCTGTCGGCGCGCGAGCAGGAGGTCATGCGCCTCATCGCGCGCGGCTACGCCTACAAGGAGGTGGCGTCGCACCTCTTCATCTCCATCAAGACGGTCGAGACCCACGTCTCCTCGGTGCTGCGCAAGCTGCAGCTCTCCTCGCGCCATGAGCTCACCGCTTGGGCTCTGGAGCGCCGCCTGCTCTGAATCTTCTGGCGCCGCGCTAATCCGCGGCGCGCGGCCGCGCGGCCGGCCGTGCGCGAACGCCCGGCCGCGCGAGTGCCGACACGGCAGGGCCTGCGGCAAACTGCTCAGCTGGTTGAGGAGCGCCGCCGCGCAGCGGGGGTGCGTCTCGAAACCGGCGTCACCCCAGCACGAGCGGCAGCGCCACGAGCACGGCGAGGGTCAGCATCACGAGCGCGATCAGCCCGTCGAGGATGCGCCACGCGAGCGGCCGCGCGAACACGGGGGCGAGCACGCGCGCCCCGAAGCCGAGCGTCGCGAACCACAGCACGGATGCCACCCCGATCCCCGCGCCGAAGAGCCAGCGGGCGTCGCCGTGGCTGTTGGCGAGCGAGCCCACGAGTGCGATGTCGAGGTAGACGTGCGGGTTGAGCCAGGTGACCGCCAGGCACGTGGCGACCGCGGCGAGCAGCGAGCGGCGACGGGAGGCGGCATCCGGCGCGGCATCCACGGTGAGCGCCGAGGTCTCGCGCCGCAGCGCGCGCCGCGCCGCGAGCACCGCGTAGCTCGCGAGGAAGGCCGCCCCCGCGATGCGCACGGCCGTCATGAGCCACGGCACCGCGCCGATCACGAATCCGGTTCCCGCGATCGAGAGCCCGATGAGCACGATGTCGCTCAGTGCGCAGATCGCGACGATCGCCAGCACGTGCTCGCGGCGGATGCCCTGGCGCAGCACGAACGCGTTCTGCGCGCCGATAGCCACGATGAGTGAGAGCCCGAGGGTGAATCCTGCGAAGGCTGCGGCGAGGGCGGCGGATGTCGTCACCCGCTCACGCTAGGCGCCACGAACGCCATCAATCCAGTTCAGGATTCTCACGAACCATTAGCATCGCTTCAGATGAATCTCGATCGCGACCAGCTCGCCACCCTCCGGGCAGTCGCCGACGCGGGCACCTTCGACGCCGCGGCGACGCTGCTGAGCATCACGCCGTCGGCCGTGAGCCAGCGGATCAAGGCGCTCGAACGACAGCTCGGCCGCGTGCTCGTCGAACGCACCAAGCCCGTGCGTCCCACCGCGTCGGGAGAGGTGCTGCTTCGGCTCGCGCGGGAGATCGCGCTGCTCGAAGCGGATGCCGCCGCCGCGCTGCAGCTCGACGACGCCGACGAGGGCTTCACGAGCGTGCCACTGGCCGTCAACGCCGACTCGCTCACCAGCTGGTTCCTCCCTGCGATCGCCGAGGTGTGCGCGGCGCGTCGCATCGTCGTCGACATCCACCGCGAGGACCAGGACCGCACCGCCGAACTGCTCGCCTCGGGCCGCGTGATGGCCGCCGTCACCTCGCGCGCCGACCCCGTACCCGGGTGCAGCTCGACGCCGCTCGGCGTGCTCGTCTACCGACCCGCGGCCAGCACTGCCTTCGCGGCACGGTGGTTCCCCGACGGCGCGCATGCCGATGCCTTCGCCCGCGCTCCCGTCGTCGACTTCGACCACGACGACGAGCTGCAGTCCCGCTTCCTGCGCCGTGCCTCGCGGCGCCCGCTCGACCCGCCCCGGCACTTCGTGTCGGGCTCGAGCGACTTCCTGCAGGCGATCGCGCTCGGCCTCGGATGGGGCATGCTGCTCGAATCGCAGCTCGCGGATGCCGCACCCGGCACCTTCGTCGAGCTCGCCCCCCGCGATCGGGGCATCGCGGTGCCGCTCTACTGGCAGCAGTGGAACCTGCGCTCGCCCGCGCTCGACGCCCTCGCCGACGCGGTCGTCGCATCCGCGCGCGCATCCCTCCGCCCTCGCTGACAGCACGCCGCGGCCGATGCCGTACACTTGACCGGGTTGCCTGGTCGCCCAAGCTTCGTCATGCCCGGAATCGGGACGCGGAGCACGGGAGGCGAGCGACATAGGGCGGTGGCTCAATTGGTAGAGCAGCGGTCTCCAAAACCGCAGGTTGCAGGTTCGAGTCCTGTCCGCCCTGCGAATCCGGCGCGTGAGAGCGCGCGGGATCGCCGGCCGAAAGGGTAGTGAGAGTGGCACGCAAGGTGATCGACGAGCCCAGCGAGGATGTCGTCGCGAACGCCAAGCGCGAGCGCGCCGAGCGGAAGAACCCGTTTGCGCGGATCGCCCTCTTCCTCCGTCAGGTCATCGCCGAGCTGAAGAAGGTCGTCACCCCGACCCGTCGTGAGCTGTTCAACTTCACGGCCGTCGTGCTCGTGTTCGTGCTGATCATGATGGGCCTCGTGTGGGGCCTCGATCAGCTCTTCAGCTGGCTCGTCAACTGGGCGTTCGGTAACCCCGACCTCGTCTGATCGGCCCGATACGGGCCCTGAAGCTCCCCCCCACAAGGAAAGAAAGCATCGTGACGCAAGAAGAGCGCGACATCGACCTCGCGACCGCAGCCGAGCAGTCCTCCGAGGAGGACGAGGCCCAGGAGGGCAACGTGCTCGCATCCGAGGAGTCGGCTGTCGAGTCGGCCGAGCACCGCGCCATCCACATCGTCGAGGACGGCGACGTCGAGGCCGGGCTCGAGAGTGCGCTCGACGCGCTCGAGGCCGCATCCGACCCCGAGGCCGACGCGATCGTCGACGACGCGCTCGACATCGACTCGAGCGACGAGGCGGATGCCGCTGCCGCCGCCACCGAGGACGAGGAGGAGACCGAGGAGGAGGAATCCGAGCCCGAGGTCGACCCCTACGAGGAGTTCCGTTCCGAGCTCCGCGCCAAGCCCGGCAAGTGGTACGTCATCCACTCCTACGCGGGTTTCGAGAAGCGCGTGAAGCAGAACATCGAGTCCCGCCGCCAGTCGATGGCCATGGACGACTACGTCTTCGAGGTGCAGGTGCCCATGGAGGACGTCGTCGAGATCAAGAACGGCCAGCGCAAGCTCGTGAACCGCGTGCGCATCCCCGGCTACGTGCTCGTGCGCATGGACCTCAACGAGGACTCCTGGTCGGTCGTGCGCCACACGCCGGGCGTCACGGGCTTCGTCGGCAACTCGCACAACCCGACGCCGCTGCGCTTCGAGGAGGCCTTCAACATGCTGAAGAGCCTCGTGCAGGTCGTGGAGGCCCCCGCCAAGGGCGGCACCGCGGCCAAGGGCGGCAAGGCCGCCCCGCGTGTCATCCCCGCCGAGATCGACTTCGAGGTCGGCGAGACCATCACCATCAAGGAGGGCTCGTTCGCGGGTCTTCCCGGCACGATCTCCGAGATCAAGCCCGAGAGTGGCAAGCTCACCGTGCTCGTCTCGCTCTTCGAGCGCGAGACGCCCGTCGAGCTGTCCTTCGACCAGGTGACGAAGCTCTAGGCTCAGGCCACACACGAAGGCCCCGGATGCTGCATGCGTCCGGGGCCTTCGCGTTGCGGTCGTCACCTCATCGCGCAGAATCATGCGTAAGATATCCCGCATGAAGGTCGATACCCGCGACATCCGCGCCGCGAGCCAGGTCGCGCGCAACTTCGGGCAGATCACGGATGAGGTGGAGGCCGGTCGCACGATCGTCGTCGTGCGGAACAACACGCCTGTCGGAGTGCTCGCGCCCGTGTCTCTCGTCGATCGGCTCGACGCGGTCGATGAGCGCGAGGAAGACCTGCGCCTGCTCGGCCTCGCCCTCGTACGCCTCAACACGAGCGCGGGCGACCTCGTCGATCTCGATGTCCTGGCGGCCGAGCTGGGTATCGAGCTTCGCGACGATGCCGACCCCGACGCTGCCTGATGCCCGCCCGCGTGCGCTTGCTGCCTGAGGCAGCGGATGATGTGCGTGCGCTCGACGGCTCGGCCCGCGTCCTTGTGCTGAAGGGGCTGAAGAAGCTCGAGCAGTCGCCGGAGCTGCGGGGCGCTCCGCTCGGGTCGAAGGCGAACGCGCAGTCGGATCTCACCGGCTTCCGAAAGCTCGTCGTCGGCGACCGTGCCTATCGAATCGTCTTCCAGGTGCTGCCGGACGGCAGCGTCGTGGTGGTGTGGGTCGTGGGCGCGCGCGCCGATGACGAGGTCTACCGCCTCGCCCGAGAGCGAATCGCCTCGTACGACGACCCCGCGCGCCGCTCGCTGCTGCGCACCATCCTCGACACGTCGCAGTAGCGCGGTCGCGGGGCTTGCCTCGACGGTGCGCGCTACCCCGCGCGCCGCCTCTTATCGGCGGGCGTCACCGCGAACATGTCGAGTTCGAGCCCTTCGAGCAGATCGCCCGGCAGCACACCGAGTGCGTCGGCGATGCGCACGAGGGTGTAGATGCTCGGCATCGCCCGGCCGTTCTCGTAGGCCCGGATGTTCGATGAGTCGATGCCGGTGTCGGATGCCAGGTCGTCTTGCGTGCGCCCCGTGCTCGCCCGATACCGGATGATGTGCGCCCCGATGTGGGCGGCGGCGGGTGAGGCGACTCGGGGCACCCGTCCAGCCTCAGCGTGCCCGGGCGCGGGTGCCAGGGTGAAGGGCACCGGGTACTTGTACTTGTAGCCTTGATCCGCGAGAGCGGGCGCTCTCGTCGTAATCGAGAGGAGGCGGCCCATGGCAGGTCGCCTCACGCTCTCGTGGGTAGGCAAAGACAAGGCCCTCATCTCCGACGGCAACGGGGGTTATCGCTGGGTCGAGCCGGATGACGTGCGAGCGCGCGAAGTGCGCCTGCTCGAGCCGGTAAGCCGTGCTGGGGATGCCACGGGATCACCCGCTGACAACCTGTTGATCCGCGGAGACGGCCTGGACGCGATGCGGTCCCTCGCGCGCATACCCGAATACGCTCGCGTCTACTGCGGGAAGGTCAAGCTCGTATACATCGATCCCCCGTTCAACACGGGTCAAGCCTTCGAGCACTACGACGACTCTCTCGAGCACTCGGTGTGGCTCAGCATGATGCGGGATCGGCTCGTCGCCATCCGCGATCTGCTCTCACCCGACGGTTCCGTGTGGGTGCACCTCGACGACGCCGAGATGGCGTATTGCAGGGTGCTCATGGACGAGGTCTTCGGGCGACAGAACTTCGTCGCGACAATCGTGTGGCAGAAGCGGTATTCGCGTGAGAACCGTGAAGCCATCGGAGACGTACACGACTATGTGCTCGTCTACGCGACATCGGCGACCGCGTGGGCGCGTGTTCGTAATCGCCAGCGGCGCGACTCAGCGAAAGAGTATCGGAACCCGAACAACGACCCGCGGGGGCCCTGGCGACTGGTTCCCATGACGGCCCAAGGATTCCGGGCGAACCAGATGTACGAAATCGTCGCCCCAAATGGGAAAGTCCACGTGCCTCCGAAGGGAAGGTGCTGGTCGATGGTCCGGGAGAGGTTCGACGACCTCCTCGAGAAGGGAATGATTCGGTTCGGGTCCGATGGCAACGGACAACCGGGCATCTTGAGGTATCTCGCCGATGACGAGGGTCTTGTGCCATGGACCTGGTGGCCACACGAAGAAGTGGGTCACACAGACGAGTCGAAGAAAGAAGTCCTCGGCCTCTTTCCCGACGCCGAGCCATTCGGCACTCCTAAGCCCGAGCGCCTCCTCGAGCGCATCATTCATATCGGAAGCAACCCGGGCGACATCGTTCTTGACGCTTTCGCGGGCTCGGGAACAACGGCAGCCGTCGCGCACAAGATGGGGCGCCGCTGGGTCACGATCGAGCGAGAGGAATCGACCGTCGACACCTTCACCCGACCGCGGCTTGAACGGGTGGTCGCGGGCGACGATCCCGGCGGGGTCACTTCCTCCACGCAGTGGGCGGGCGGGGGTGGGTTCTCCGAGTTGCGCGTCGCTCCGCCGGTCACCGATGTCGTCGCTTCAGAGTCCTTCAGGAGCACGACGGTCCTGCTCGGGGCAGAGCCGGGCGTCATCGAACGCTCGATTGCGGCGCAACTTGGCTACGCATTTGAGAAAGCTCCGGATGCTCAGTCGAGCGACGGCATCATCGGTCGCGCAGGACGCTCGCGCCTCGCGGTCACGCGCCGCGTCGCCGATCCAGGCCTGGTGGCGACGCTCGTCTCTCAACTCGGTGACGACGAACTCCTGCTGCTCGCCGCGCCCATGGTGGCGCCGGGTGCGCGCGAGGCGCTCGCTGCCGCCGCCCCCGGCAGCCGCATCCTGCGTTATCCGAACGAGCTCTACCCGATGAGGGCGGTGCGATGACGACGTTGCCCGTCGACCGGGGTCTCATCGACGAGATCGCCGCGGTGATGGACCTTCGGGCCCCTAACCGGGATGCGCTTCATGCGCTCGTCGAGCAGGTCGCGCGCGGCGGGGGTCGCGAGGTCATCGCTGACCTCGCGACCGGCGTCGGCAAGACCTACCTCGCGGCAGCCCTCATCGAGTACCTGGCCCGCGTGGGTGTGCGCGACATCCTGATCGTGGTGCCCGGATCGACGATCGAGCGCAAGACGATCGCGAACTTCACGCCGGGCGATCCCAAGCACATCCGGGGCGCGACCGTGGAACCGCTGCTCATCACCGCCGACAACTTCCAGCGCGGTTCGGTCGGGGACGCCCTCCACGACCCCCGGCGGCTGAAGGTCCACGTCTTCACGGTGCAGATGCTGTTGCGGCCCCGCGGTGAGCGCATGATGCGAGCCCGTCGCGAGGACGAGTACATCGGCGGTGCGCTCTATGAGCACCTGCGTGAGGCGCGCGATCTCGTCGTCATCGCCGACGAACACCACGTGTACCGACCCGCCGCGCAAGCCTTCTCCGATGCGATCCGTGAGCTGAACGCGCGGGCGATCGTCGGGCTCACAGCCACCCCGGACCCCGCCGACGAGAAGGCCGACAAGGTGGTCTTCCGGTATCCGCTGGCGCACGCCATCGCCGACGGCTACGTGAAGATCCCGGTGATCGTGTACCGAAGCGACGAGCGTTCTGACGAAGTGACGCAACTCGCCGACGCGGTTCGCTTGCGCGAGTACAAGGAGCCGTCATGGCACGCGTACGCGGATGGGCGCGGATTGCCTCGCGTCACGCCCGTGTTGTTCGTCGTGTGTCAGGACATCGCGCACGCGCAGGAAACAGCCGCAGCGCTCGCCCGCGACCATCTCCCGGAGCCGGAGTCCGTTCTCGTCATCACCTCGGAGTCATCCGACCGAGCGCTGGAGCTGCTCGCGGGGGTGGAGCAACCGGACTCGCCGGTGCGCGCGATCGTCTCTGTCAACAAACTCAAAGAAGGATGGGACGTCAAGAACATCGGCGTGATCGTCGCCCTCCGCAAGCTCGCATCCGAAACCCTCACCGAGCAGATCCTCGGTCGGGGTCTACGGCTGCCGTTCGGAGAGCGCACGGGCGTTCCGGCACTCGACCAGGTCGATGTGGTCGCCCATGATTCCTACCGACAGCTGCTGAAGAACAAGGACGCCCTTCTCGAATCGCTCGTCGGGGATCGCACACGCGAGCGGTGGCCCGGAACGGTCACCATCGAGGTGCCCGCCATCGACGAGGCCGGTCGCGACGAAGCGCCGCGGCCGGGTTTCACCGTCACCGTGCGATCCGAGGAGTCCCTCGACGGGGTCGCGCTTGCCGACATACTCCTGGCTGTCGAACAGGCCGAGGCGGAACGCAGTGCAGAGAATGATGCCGCCGTTCTCGGCGATCCAAAGCCCATGCCGCGGAACCCCGATCTCGCCTCCATCCTCTTTCCGCGCGAGGAGTTCGACTACGAGCCGCCGACCTTCAGCCTCGCCCGCCTCGACCTCAACGAGGTGGAGGCACGGGGTCGCCGGTTCCAGAGCGAACCGGGTGTCAGCCTCGTGCGCATCGCAGTCTCGGCCGAACGCGACATCCAGGGTTCGGTGAGTGTCGGGGAACAGCGCGTCGAGTCAGTAGACGCATCGCTCGTGACGGTCACTGCGGACGAGGTGCGTGCCCGCCTGCTGGCAGCGCTCGAGCGTTCAGAGTTGGTTTCGGCCGAGCTCACCGAGCGCGCCCTCGCGGCGGATGTCGTAGATGCCTTTCTCGCGGGAGCGGGCGTCTCCGGTGGCGAGCACTATCGCTGGGGCGCAGACACGGCACGCGTGGCAGAGGATGCTCTGCACGAGCTTGTGAACGCCGCCTATCAAGGGGCTATGGCGACACCGGCGCGCCGCTGGGATCCTGTCGAAGTTCCGGAGCCTCGCCGTCATCCGCCCGCTCCGCGTTCGAAGTGGGCGGAGTTCCGCAAGGGTGAGTGGGCCGGCCCGTGGTCGCGTTCCATCGAGCGCTTCGCGGCATTCGACTCTGCGACAGCGGAGTGGGCGCTCGCCCACAAGCTCGACATGTGGGATGAGGTGGCCCGCTGGCAACGGCTTTACACGGGGCGCGACGGCGGCCGGGCCTCGATCGTTCGAGATAACGGCTCACGCTATTATCCGGATTTCGTCGTGGCTGTCTGTGGCGAGTATTGGCTGGTCGAGGCCAAGTCCAACCGAGACCAGCACGCACCGGATGTCGTCGAGAAGGCGGAGGCGGCGCGCGCCTGGGTGCACCGGGTCAACGCCTCAACGTCGTTCGGCACATGGCACTATCTGCTCGTGACAGAGGCGCACATCGCACAGGCGAAGGACTGGGCGCAGCTGGTTCGCGCGGCGGAGGGTCACTGAGGTGCGCAGCGCATCCCGTAGCCGGCTTTCAGTTGCCACTTGTTGTCGTATCCCGCGGCAGGAGGCGGCGACAAGTGGCAAGTGAAGCGAGTGAGCGCCCCCTCAGTGCTTGTTGCCCGTGAGCAGCAGCACCCCGCCGAGGCCGATCATCATGGCGCCGCCCGTGGCGCGGAGGCGCGCGATCCGGCGCGGTGAGGTGGCGAACCAGGCGCGAGCGCTCCCTGCAGCGAGCGCCCACACGGAGTCGCCGAGCAGCGCGAGGGCGACGAACACGACGCCCAGCTCGGCCAGCTGCAGCGGGATCGCACCCACGCGGTAGTCGACGAACTGCGGCAGCACGGCCACGAAGAACGCGATCGTCTTCGGGTTGGTGGCGCCCACGACGAAGCCCTCACCCAGCAGGCGCCACGCCGAGCGCGGGCTGCGCGCGTCATCCCGCGGCAGCTCGTGCCGGTGGCGGATCGCCTGCACGCCGAGGTACACGAGGTAGCCCGCGCCGATCACCTTGATGGCCGTGAAGATCACCACCGACTGCGCCACGAGGGCACCGACGCCGAGGGCGACGAGCGCGAGCAGCGGCAGCATCCCGAGGGCGTTCCCGAGCACCGAGAGCAGGCCGGCGAGGCGCCCGTAGGCGACCGAGCGCCCGATCACGAACAGGATGCTGGGGCCGGGCATGAGGATCAGGAGGATCGACGCGACCACGAAAGCGCCGAGGGATGCGGCAGGGACCATGAGCAGAGCGTAGTGCGGAGCGGACCGCCGTGTATCATGGACAGGTTGTCTGGGCGCTTTCGCGTGCCCGCGCGACCATCCACCGCATCCGACCGGATGGCGGGAGAGTGAGGCACTGGCCGTCAGGTGCGGGCCTCGTTCGACGAGAGAAGGAAACATGGCACCGAAGAAGAAGGTGACCGGCCTGATCAAGCTCCAGATCAACGCCGGCGCCGCCAACCCGGCCCCGCCCATCGGCCCGGCCCTGGGTCAGCACGGCGTGAACATCATGGAGTTCTGCAAGGCCTACAACGCGGCCACGGAGAACCAGCGCGGCAACGTCATCCCGGTGGAGATCACCGTCTACGAAGACCGCTCGTTCACGTTCGTCCTGAAGACCCCGCCCGCCGCCGAGCTCATCAAGAAGGCCGCCGGCGTGGGCAAGGGCTCCGCCACCCCGCACACCTCCAAGGTGGGCAAGCTCACCCGCGAGCAGGTGCGCGCGATCGCCGAGCAGAAGCAGGCCGATCTGAACGCGAACGACATCGACGCTGCGGCGAAGATCATCGCGGGCACCGCCCGTTCGATGGGGATCACGGTGGAGGCGTAATCATGGCTCAGAAGTCCAAGGCATACCGCGCCGCCGTCGAGAAGCTCGAGGCCGGCAAGTTCTACGCTCCCGACGAGGCCGTCGCCGTCGTCAAGGAGACCGGGTCGAAGAAGTTCGACTCCACCGTCGAGGTCGCGCTCAAGCTCGGCGTCGACCCCCGTAAGGCCGACCAGATGGTGCGCGGCACCGTCATCCTGCCCCACGGCACCGGCAAGACGGCTCGCGTCGTCGTGTTCGCGACCGGCCCCGCGGCCGAGGCGGCGATCGCGGCGGGCGCCGACGAGGTCGGCGGCGCCGAGCTCATCGAGAAGGTCGCGGCCGGCTACACCGACTTCGACTCGGCCGTCTCGACGCCCGAGCTCATGGGCCAGGTGGGTCGCCTCGGCAAGGTGCTCGGTCCCCGTGGCCTCATGCCGAACCCGAAGACCGGCACCGTGACGCCGGACGTGGCGAAGGCCGTGTCCGACATCAAGGGCGGCAAGATCGAGTTCCGCGTCGACAAGCACGCCAACGTGCACTTCGTCATCGGCAAGGCCGGCTTCACGACCGAGCAGCTGCAGGAGAACTTCACCGCGGCCCTCGACGAGATCCAGCGCGCGAAGCCGTCCAGCTCGAAGGGGCGCTACATCCAGAAGGGGTCGCTCTCGACCACCTTCGGCCCGGGTGTGCCGCTCGACGTGGCCGCTCTGTAATCACACACAGCAACACAGCTCAGGAAGGGCCCGCCTTGTGCGGGCCTTTCCGCCTTTCCGGGCCGGATGCTCCTGAGTTGCGAAACAGCGCGGATGTGCGCGCAGCCGAGCGCGAAGGAGAGGACATGCCGGAGGGCCCCACGCCCGTGACCCGCCTCGCGCAGCTGCGTCGGATGACGGGAACGTGGTTCTTCGTCGTCGCGTTCGTCGCCCGCATCCCCGTGGCGATGGATGTCGTCGGCGTGCTCACCCTGGTCTCGGTCGAGCGCGGTCTCGCGACCGCCGGACTGGTCTCGGCGGCCCTCGGGATCGCATCCGGATTCGGCGGACCGGTGGTCGGCGCCCTCGCCGACCGGGTGGGCCAGCGTCCCGTGCTCATCGTCGTCGCCGTGCTGCACACCGGTCTGCTGCTCGGCCTGCTCGCGGTCGTCTACAGCGGTGCGTCCGTCGCGGTGCTGCTCGTGCTCGCCGTTCTCGCGGGCGCCAGCATCCCGCCCGCGTCACCGCTCGCGCGTGCCCGCTGGCTCGCGCTGCTCGCACCCGACACCCGGGCGGGCGGGCGGGGCGTGCCGGTCGCCCTCGGCTACGAGACCATGGCCGACGAGATCTCGTTCGTGGGCGGCCCGATCCTCGTGGGCCTGCTCGCGACGGCGTTCGGTCCTGCCGCGCCCTTGCTCGTCGCGGCGGTCATCACGCTCGGTTTCGTGTCGGCCTTCGCGCTGCACCCGACCGCCGTCGTCGCGCGGCCGGGTGCGCACGAGGGAGCGCCGGATGTCGCTCCGTTGCGGGAACTGCTGCGGCCGGGTGTCGTGCTCGCCACGGGCGGCATGCTCGCGATCGGCGGGTTCTTCGGGTCGACCCTCGCCTCGGCGACCGCGGTCATGGAGACGATCGACGCCGGTGAGGCGACGGGCCTGCTCTACGGCGTCATGGGCGCGACCTCGGCGGCGGCCGCCATCACGGTGGGCCGGCTGCCCGCGAGATTCCCGCTGCGTTTGCGCTGGCTCGTGTTCGCGGCCGGCATGACGGCCGTCGCCCTCGTGCTGCCGCATGTGCCGACCTTGGCGGGGGTCGCGGTGTGCTTCACGATCGTCGGCGGTGCCGTCGGCGCCGCGGTCGTCACGATCTTCACGATCGGGGCGGACGCCGCCCCGGCCGGTCGCCTCGCGACCACGATGGCGCTGGTCTCGAGCGGGATCATCATCGGGCAGGGCATCGCCGTCGCCGTCGTCGGAGGTCTCGCGGATGCGGCGGGCGCCGTGGCCGCGCTGTCCACGGTCGCGGTGCCCGCGGGTCTCGGTCTCGTGCTCGCCGCGGTGCACCTCGTGCTCGTACGCCCCAGACGGCGCCCGTCCGCGGGCACCGCCGCCGGGTAGCGACTCAGGAGTCGAATCCCAGCCCGAGTGCGTCGAGCGTGCGCAGCAGCACGTTGCGTCGCCCCGCGCGGTGGTCGGCGCGGTCGAGCGACCAGCGGGTCGCCTGGATGCCGATCGACGCCGCCGGCTCGGGCGGGAACGGCAGCGGACGCCGGCGCACCATCTCGAGCTCGGTGCGTTCGGTGGGCTCGCCGCCGAGCAGATCGAGCATGGTGTCGGCCGCGAACCGCGTCGCCCCCACGCCGAGCCCCGTGAAGCCGGCTGCGTAGGCGATGCGCCCGCGGCGGGCCGTGCCGAAGAAGGCGCAGAACCGCGTGCTCGTGTCGATGGCGCCCGCCCACTTGTGGCTGAAGCGCAGCCCTTCGAGCTGCGGGTAGAGCGTGAAGAAGTGCGAGGCGAGTCTCTCGAAGCTCTGCGGTCGATCCTCGTACCGCGCTCGAACCCGCCCGCCGTAGTGATAGATCGCGTCGTAGCCGCCGAACAGGATGCGGTCGTCGGCGGTGAGGCGCGAGTAGTGGAACTGGTTGGCGAGGTCGCCGATTCCCTGGCGTCGCTCCCATCCGATCGAGGCGCGCTGCCGGGCATCCAGCGGCTCGGTCATGAGCACGTAGTCGTAGACGGGCACCGTCATGAGCCGGTTGCGCACGAGGAGCGACGGGAACACGCTCGTGCCGAGGGCGACCTGTTCGGCGCGCACCCGGCCCGCATCGGTGACGAGCTCGAGCGTGCCGGTGACGTCGGCGTCGATGCGCCGCACGGGGGAGTCCTCGAAGATCTCGACCCCCGCATCCACCGCGGCGCGGGCGAGTTCGCGCGCGAGCCGCGCCGGGTGCACGAGGGCGACCTCACGCCGGCGCCAGGTGCCGCCCAGGTAGCTCGGCGAGTGCACCTCGGCCTGCACGCCGTCGCGGTCGAAGCGCACGACATCGGCATCCGGGTGCACCCCGGCTGGCACCCCCGTGAGCCAGGCCAGCTGGTGGGGCTCTGTCGCGACATCGAGCTCACCCGTGCGCTCCCATTGCACGTCGAGGCCGAACTCGGTGATCGTGCGCTCCATCGCGTCGAGGTTGTCGAGGCCGAGGCGCGCGAGCTGCGAGTACTCCGCGGGCCACCGTGAACGTCCGTTCTCCTCGCCGTGGGTGAGGCTCGCCTCGACGAAGCCGCCGTTGCGGCCCGACTGCGCCCATCCGATGCGCTTCGCCTCGACGAGCACCACGCGGCGGCCGGGATCGCGCTGCTTGGCCAGCAACGCCGTCCACAGCCCGGTGAACCCCCCGCCGACGATCGCGAGATCGCTCGTGACCGTGCCGACGAGCGCCGCATGCGTGTGCGGCGCACCGAGCTCGTCGAGCCAGAACACCGCCTTGCGGCATCCGGAGAGCGCGTGCTCGATCACCGCGGAGGACGGCGGGTATCGCTCGAAGACGGTGTCCTGCGGCGCCGGGGTCACCCACCCATTGTGTCGTCGCGGTGCCGGATCGCGACAGGTAGTCCGGGTTTCGCGCCCGGTACGCGACCCCTCGGTGACTGAATAGGCTGACGGGATGCGTGTGCGTGAGGCGACCCCGGCGGATGCCGAGCGGCTCGCGGCACTCGCGGCGCTCACCTTCCCGCTCGCGTGCCCGCCGCACACCACCGACGAGGCGAAGTCCGTCTTCATCGCCGCGAACCTGAGCGCCACGAGCTTCGAGGGCTACCTCGCCGATCCGCAGCGCAGGCTGTTCGTCGCCGAAGTGCAGGGCGAGCTCGCCGGCTACACGATGCTCGTCGCGGGAGAGCCGTCGGATGCCGACGTGGCCGCCGCGGTGACCCGGCGGCCCACGATCGAGCTGTCGAAGTGCTACGTGCACCCGGACTCGCACGGTGCCGGCGTCGCAGCGGCGCTCATGAGCCGGAGCCTCGCCGATGCCGAAGCCGCGGGCGCCGCGAGTATCTGGCTCGGCGTCAACCAGCTCAACGACCGGGCGCAGCGGTTCTACGGCAAGCACGGCTTCGTGCGGGTCGGGTCCAAGCGCTTCCTCGTGGGCGACCGGTATGAGGACGACTACGTGTACGAGCGTCCGTTGCGCTGATACCTTCTCGCCATGCGCGCACTCGTCATCTCCGTCCGCCTCGCGGGTGCGGCTCTCATCCTGCTCGCGGTCGTCGTGCAGTTGGAGACGAGTCTCGGGTACTGGAACGCGCACGAGGTGCACGACATCGCGACGAAGATCGTGAACTTCTTCTCGTTCTTCACGATCCAAACGAATCTCGCCGGTGCGGTCGCCCTCGCGATCGGGGCGGTCGTGCTGCTCCGGGGCGGCGGTTCCAGCGCGGATCCCCGGTGGTTCGCCGTGCTGCGTGCGTGCGCCACGACCTACCTCGTCACGACGGGCGTCGTCTACAACCTGCTGCTGCGCGGCATCGAGCTGCCCCAGGGCACCACGGTCCCGTGGACCAACGAGGTGCTGCATGTCGTGGTGCCGATTCTGCTGCTGCTCGACTGGGTCGTCGCGCCGGGGCGCAGGCGGCTCGGATTCAGCACGGTCGGCATCATCGTGATCTACCCGATCGTGTGGGCGGCGTACACGATGATCCGCGGGCCGTTCGTGGCCGATGAGCTCACGGGTGCCGCGTCGTGGTACCCGTATCCGTTCCTCAATCCCGACACCTCCGAGAACGGTTACTTGTCGGTGACGTTCTACGTCCTGCTCATCGCGGTCGTCATCGCGGCGGCCGGAACCGGCGTCATCGCGATCTCGCGCGCGCGGCGACGCTAGCGCCGCATCGCCGCGAGCACCTGCTCGGCGAGCGACACGAGGCGGTGGATCTCATTCTCGTCGCGGTCGACCCAGCGCGTCTCGGGCACCCCGCTCAGCGGCACGAAGTCGTCGTGCTGCTCCCACACCACGAGCGTGCGCTCGGCGCCGAGCACGTACTGCTGCCACCACACCTGGCGCAGGTAGTGACGCGGGATGCTGCGCCACGTCGTGCGGGTCGTCTTGATCTCGCAGAGCTCGAGCGTGCCATCGTGGTCGCGGATGCCGTCGGGCGTCGCGAGGTGGGCGCGCTGCCCGTCGGCGTGGAACAGCGCCGTGTTGCCGCGCATACCCGGATGATGCCGCGCGACCCAACGCCCGATCTCCGGCTCGCGCGTGCGACCGTGATGCGTGTAGGCGTTCCCGCTGAAGCGCGACCCGAGCAGCTTCTCCATGGCGACGGCGCGCACCGCCTTGTCGCCCGTCAGGCGCGCGACATCCGTGGCCGTGACGCCGCGGGCACGCTCGCGCAGCCAGCTCACGCGGTCGGCCGCATCGGCGACGACCCGCTCGCGGTACGACACCGGAGGGGCGTCGAAGAACGCGAGAGTGGGTTGCACGGATCCATGCTCACACGGCCAGGCGACATCATCGTGCGCGCGTGACGGCGGTTCGAGACGCGTCCGCTTCGCGGCGCTCGTCAACGGCCGACCCGTCGCCGATATCCCATCAAGCCGTGGCATAGGAAACTCCCAGCCGCGCGAGCAGAATCGGAGCGTGACCCAGACTGCGCCCGCCGCGCTCACCCGACCCGACGGCTCGGCCGTGCGCGCCCTCGTGGTCGACGACGAGGCGGCACTCGGCGAGCTCATCCAGCTGGCGCTGCGGTACGAGGGCTGGGAGGTCGAGACGGCGACCGATGGCGCATCCGCCCTCACCAAGGCGCGCGCATTCACCCCGGACGTGATCGTGCTCGACATCATGATGCCGGGCCTCGACGGCCTCGAGGTGCTGCGACGGCTGCGCGCCACCGGCGACGACGTGCCCGTTCTCTTCCTCACCGCGAAGGATGCCGTGGCCGATCGCGTGGTCGGGCTCACCGCCGGGGGCGACGACTATGTGACGAAGCCCTTCAGCCTCGAGGAGGTCGTGGCGCGTCTGCGGGGGCTGCTGCGGCGCAGCGGGCGCGCCGTGTCGGGTTACACCGACCCGGTGCTGCGCGTGGGCGACCTGACGCTCGACGAGGAGAGCTACGAGGTCACGCGCGCAGGCCGCCCCATCGAGCTCACCGCGAAGGAGTTCGAGCTGCTGCGCTACCTCATGCGCAACCCGCGGCGCGTAGTGAGCAAGCTGCAGATCCTCGATCGGGTGTGGAGCTACGACTTCGAGGGCCGATCGAGCATCGTCGAGATCTACATCTCCTACCTGCGCAAGAAGATCGAAGGCGGAGGACTGCCGCCGCTCATCCACACCGTGCGCGGCGTGGGCTACCTCATCAAGCCGGCGACATGACGGCCGCGACCCGCGGCATCCGCGTTCGCCCGCCCTGGTCGATCCGCAGCCGGGTGGTGCTCGGGGTCGTCGCACTCGTCGCGGTGCTGGGGGTGCTCATCGGCGCCGTGAGCGTGCTCGCGTTGCGGCAGAACCTGCTGCAGCGGCTCGACGCGCAGGTGTACGACGTCTCGCACTACCTCCTGGCCGGGCAGCCCGGCGACGAGCTTCCCGGCGGCAGCGAGAGTCTCAGCGCGGGCCTCGTGGTCGCGATCCTCACGGCGGGCGAGGGGGCACGCGGGTACGTCTACACGGATCCCGGCGCGGCCCAGGAGCTCACGCCGGCCCAGCTGCGCGAGCTCTTCGCCGCCTCCGGCGACGGGCCCGCCGACGTGCACCTGAGCGGGCTCGGAAGCTACCGCGTGCAGGTGCACACCGCTTCGAACGGCGCCCTCGCGGTCGGCATCTCGACCTCCGATGTCGACACGACCACCTGGACGCTCGCCGGCATCGTCGGCCTCGTCACCTTCGGCGCCCTGCTGCTCGCCGCGATCGGCGCGGTCGCCGTGACGCGCGTGGCGCTGCGCCCCCTCGAGCGGGTGACCGAGACGGCGACGCGCGTCACCGGGCTCGAGCTGGCATCCGGCGACGTCGCGATCCCCGAGCGGGTGCCGGATGCCGAGTCCGATCCGCGCACCGAGGTGGGCCAGGTGGGCGCCGCGCTCAACCGCATGCTCGGCCATGTCGAGGAGGCGCTCGTCGCGCGCCAGCATTCGGAGGAGAAGGTGCGGCGCTTCGTCGCGGATGCGAGCCACGAGCTGCGCACGCCGCTCGCCTCGATCCGCGGCTACGCCGAGCTCACCCGCCGCATCGACACGCAGCTGCCGCCCGATGCCATCCGCTCGCTCGACCGCATCGAGTCGGAGTCGATCCGCATGACGGCGCTCGTCGAGGACCTGCTCGAGCTCGCGCGTCTCGACGAGGGCCAGGGTCTCGTCTTCGGCGAGGTCGAGCTCGTGCGCGTCGTGACGGATGCCGTGGGCGACGCCTACGCGGCCGCTCCCGACCACGAGTGGGAGGTCGTGGCGCCCGACCCGCCGCTCACCGTGGAAGGGGATGCTGCGCGGTTGCAGCAGGTGGTCGTCAACCTGCTGGCGAACGCCCACCGGCATACGCCGCCGGGCACCGCGGTCACCGTGACGCTCGCGGCGGATGCGGACGAGGTCGTGCTGACGGTCGCCGACGACGGCCCCGGGATCCCGGAGGAGCTGCAGCCTCGCCTGTTCGAGCGCTTCGCGCGGGGGGACGCCTCGCGCGCCCGGTCCACCGGCGTCCACGCCACGGGCAGCACGGGGCTCGGGCTCGCGATCGTCGCGGCCGTGGTCGAGGCGCACGCCGGCACGATCGCCGTCGCGAGCGTGCCGGGTGACACGCGCGTGACGGTTCGGCTGCCGCGACGCAGGGATGCGCATCCGGAGGGCACCGACCTGGCAGACTGAGCGCCATGCGATCCGCCCCCCGATCGTCTCCTGCGCTGCTGCCCGCCCTCGTGCTCGCTGCCGCGTTCGGCCTCGCACCTGCTCTGCTCGCGCCCGACGGCGCGTCGGCGAGCGTCGGCTCGGTGCCCCCCGAGGTGCGCGCCTACGTGACCGGCGGCGGCCTTCTCGAGCGGCTCGACGACATCTACGGCGAGGACGCCGACGGCTCGGGCATCGACTTCGACGACACGACGACCCTGGGCACGATCTCGCGTGTCTTCCTCTGGACGGAGGCCCGGCTCGCGGGCGATACCGAGGGCAAGCCGGTGCGCATGGCCAACGAGTGGGCGGTGCCCGTGACGATCGCCGAGGAGCCTGTCGGCGTCGCGATCGTCTGGATCAACCTCGACACCGAGCAGCCCGAGCTCGCCGAGTTCACCGCGGATCCGGATGCCGCATCCGCGCTCGCCGAGGTTCCGGATGCCGCCCAGCTCGTGCGGGATCCCGCGACCGGCGCGTGGTTCGCGCTCGAGGCGGATGTGGCCACGCCGCTCGTGGCAGGCAGCTCGGGGGTCCGGGAACCCACCCCGGTCGACGAGTTGCGGCTCACCGTGCCCACGCTGGAACCCGAGGCCTCGACGGCGGACCCCGGCTTCGGGCTCGCGATCGCCGTGGCCGCCATCCTGTTCGCGGCGATCGTGACCTTGCTCGTGATCCAGCGCGTCCGCGCGGTGTGATAGCCTGAACCCGCCGAAGACCGCTGGTCTCCGTGTTCCCGCGTGCGGGGATACGGACGAAGTCCTTCTCGAAGGGGCCCGCGCAGGTGTGTGAAGAAGTCCTCCGGGTTCGAACCGGGTTCAGCTCCGTGCGCTTGCGCCGGAGCTTTTGTGTTTAACACCTTCGAGATCAGCGGGAATCGGCGCGACATCCACAACGACAAGGAGCGCCATGGCGAACAAGGAAACCACGGTCGCCGAGCTGACGGAGACTTTCCGCAACTCGAACGCGATCGTGCTCACCGAGTACCGCGGCCTCACGGTGGCGCAGCTCAAGCAGCTGCGCACGAACATCCGTGCGGACGCGAGCTACGCCGTGGTGAAGAACACGCTCACCAAGATCGCTGCGAAGGACGCCGGCGTGGAGGGTCTCGACGACCTCCTCGAGGGCCCGTCCGCGATCGCGTTCGTGCACGGCGACACCGTCGCCGTCGCGAAGGCTCTGCGTGACTTCGCCAAGGCCAATCCTCTGCTCGTGGTCAAGGGCGGGTACTTCGACGGTGCCGCCCTGACCGCCGCCGAGGTGGGCAAGCTCGCCGATCTCGAGTCCCGTGAGGTGCTGCTGGCGAAGCTCGCCGGTGCCTTCAAGGCCTCGCTGTTCGGAGCTGCCTACCTGTTCAATGCGCCGCTGTCGAAGGCCGTCCGTACGGTCGACGCGCTGCGCGAGAAGCAGGAATCCGCGAGCTGACGCTCGTATCAGAGACTGCCCGTCGCATCCGTGACGGGGTCATCGACCCGGGGCGATACGCCCCACAGCTAAGGAGATAGACATGGCCAAGCTCAGCACCGACGAGCTGCTCGAGGCGTTCAAGGAGCTCTCGCTCATCGAGCTGTCCGAGTTCGTGAAGAAGTTCGAGGAGACCTTCGAGGTCACCGCCGCCGCCCCGGTCGCGGTCGCCGCCGCGGGTGCCCCCGCCGCCGGTGGTGCCGGTGGCGAAGCCTCCGAGGCCGAGGAGAAGGACTCGTTCGACGTCGTCCTCGAGGCCGCCGGCGACAAGAAGATCCAGGTCATCAAGGAGGTCCGCGCCCTCACGAGCCTGGGCCTCGGCGAGGCCAAGGCGCTCGTCGACGGTGCGCCCAGCACCGTTCTCGAGGGTGCCAACAAGGAGACCGCCGAGAAGGCGAAGGCGCAGCTCGAAGAGGCCGGCGCCACGATCGTCCTCAAGTAACGATCTCTGCACGACGGAAGGGCGTCGCTCCCCACGGGGGCGGCGCCCTTCCGCGTTCCCGTCCGACGCTTCGCGCTCCTCAGGCGTGAACGCCGCGCGTTGCCGGATCGTGACCTGTACGGGGGGCGTGCCGGTTGCCGTGCGGAGGACTGCTCGCCTAGCGTGGTGAGTGGAAGCGGTTCCCAGCATCGCGAAGGCGACCGGGCGCCGATCCGCCTTTGCACCATCCGCACCCCGGTCGCCACCCGCGGCACGGGGCTCAATGAGGAGGAACTATGCGTTCACGGGTGAACCGCCGGCTGATGGCCGGCATCGCAGCGGCCGGGGTGGGAGTGCTCGCGCTCACCGGCTGTACGGGAGACATCGCGGATGGCGGCGGAGACGTCGACTGCGCACCGTACGACCAGTACGGCTCGTTCGACGGCGCGGATGTCACGATCGCCGGCACGATCCTCGACCTCGAGGCCGACAACCTCGTCAAGTCGTGGGGCGACTTCGAGAAGTGCACCGGCATCTCGATCAACTACCAGGGCACGAGCGAGTTCGAGGCCCAGATCGCGGTGCTCGCCGAGGGCGGCAACGCTCCCGACATCGGCATCGTGCCGCAGCCCGGTCTGCTCGCGCGGCTCGCGGCGGGCGGCTGGCTCATCCCGGCCTCGAAGGCCGTGGAGGACAACGTCGACAAGTGGTGGTCCGAGGACTGGAAGAAGTACGGCACCATCGACGGCACCTTCTATGCCGCACCGCTCATGGCATCCATCAAGGGCTACGTCTGGTACTCGCCGAGCGAGTTCAAGGACAAGGGCTACGAGATCCCCACGACGCTCGACGAGCTCATGTCGCTCTCGCAGAAGATCGCGGCCGAGGGCGACCACAAGCCCTGGTGCGTCGGACTCGAATCGGGTGAGGCGACCGGCTGGCCGGGCACCGACTGGATCGAGGACTTCGTGCTGCGCCAGGCCGGCGCCGACGTCTACGACAAGTGGGTGACGCACCAGATCCCGTTCAACGACCCCGCGATCGTGGAGGCGTTCGACTCGGTCGGGGAGTACCTCAAGAACCCCGACATGGTCAACGGCGGCATCGGCGACGTGTCGACGCAGATCAGCGAGGCCTTCCAGACGGCGGGCCTTCCGATCCTCGACGGCGAGTGCTCGCTGCACCACCAGGCCTCGTTCTACGAGACCTTCTGGAACCCCAACGGTGACGAGGGCAACGTCGTGGCCCCCGACGGCGACGTGTTCGCCTTCCTGCTGCCGCCGGTGAACGCCGACGACCCGCAGGCGGTGACCGGTGGCGGTGAGTTCCCGGTCGCCTTCCGCGACGCCAAGGAGGTCGAGGCGGTGCGCGCGTACCTCTCGAGCGACACCTGGGCCAACAACCGCGTGAAGCTCGGAGGCGTGATCTCCGCCAACAAGGGACTCGACTCCGACAACGCCTCGAGCGAGCTGCTCAAGCAGTCGATCGAGATCCTGCAGGACCCCGACACCACGTTCCGCTTCGACGGCTCCGACCTCATGCCGGGTGCCGTGGGTGCTGACTCGTTCTGGAAGGGCATCGTCGCCTGGGTGGGCGGCCAGTCGACGCAGCAGACCGTCGACGCGATCGAGGCCAGCTGGCCCACCAGCTGATGCTCTGATCGCCCGAGTGGAGCGGGGGTGGGACTGGTCTCCAGCCTCACCCCCGCTCTAGTCTCAGTACAGGGTCGACCCCTGCTCCACCTCTTCGACGACGAAGGAAGGCGAGGATCGCGATGACCACCGCGGATCTGATCGGAAAGATCCTGCAACTCCTGATCGGCCTGGCGATCTTCGCCGCGATCGTCGGGTTGCTGGTCTTCTTCATCGACAAGGCGCCCAAGAAGGGGCGCGACTACTGGCAGCTCGTGGGCTTCCTCGCCCCGGCGCTCATCCTGGTGGCCATCGGCCTGGTCTACCCGGCGTTCCGCACGCTCGCCCTCTCGTTCCTCGACAAGGGCGGCAACTTCACCTTCGACAACTTCATCTGGATGTTCACCCAGCCGGCGGCGATCCGCACGCTCATCAACACGGTCATCTGGGTGGCGCTCGTGCCGACGCTCTCGACGGCGCTCGGGCTGGCATATGCCGTCTTCATCGACAAGTCGCGGGGCGAGCGCGTGTACAAGGCGCTCGTGTTCATGCCCATGGCGATCTCGTTCGTCGGGGCCGGCATCATCTGGCGCTTCGTCTACGAGTACAAGTCGGCAGGTCGCGAGCAGATCGGCCTGTTCAACGCGATCGCCGTGGCCTTCGGCAACGAGCCCGTGCAGTGGCTGCAGAGCGACCCCGTCAACACCTTCCTGCTCATCATCGTCATGATCTGGATCCAGACCGGATTCGCGATGGTCGTGCTCTCGGCAGCGATCAAGGGCATCCCGACCGAGCAGATCGAGGCGGCGCAGCTCGACGGCACGAACGGCTGGCAGCGGTTCCGCAACGTGACGGTGCCCGGCATCCGGGGCTCCCTCGTCGTCGTCCTCACGACGATCTCGATCGCGACGCTCAAGGTCTTCGACATCGTGCGCACCATGACCGCCGGCAACTTCAACACGAGCGTCGTCGCCAACGAGATGTACACGCAGGCCTTCCGTGCCTCCGAGGTCGGGCGCGGTTCGGCGCTCGCGATCATCCTGTTCGTGCTCGTGCTGCCGATCGTCATCTACAACATCAACGTGCTTCGCAAGCAGAGGGAGATCCGATGACTTCGATGGACGCCGGAGTCGCCGGCGGAGGTATCGCACGCAGTTCCGTCGCTCCCGCGGATCTGCCTCTGAAGGGAGGCCGCGGCGAGATCGAGGTCGCCGAGGAGACGGAGTTCGGCTCCAAGACCAAGCGCGTCAAGCGCCGCCTCACCTCGCGCGGGGCCACCGTCGCGGCGCTCATCATCGCGGTGGTGTGGACGATCCCCACCTTCGGCCTGTTCATCTCCTCGTTCCGGCCCGCGGAGCTCATCCTGAACACCGGCTGGTGGACGATCTTCCAGAACCCCGGGTTCACACTCGACAACTACCGCGATGTGCTGCTGTCGCCGTCGCAGTCCTCGCCGCAGCTCGGCGCCTATTTCGTCAACTCGCTGTTCATCGCGATCCCGTCGACGATCTTCCCGCTCACCTTCGCGTCGATGGCGGCCTACGCCTTCGCCTGGATGCGGTTCAAGTGGGTGAACGCGCTGTTCATCTTCGTGTTCGCGCTGCAGATCGTGCCGCTGCAGATGGCGCTCGTGCCGTTGCTGCAGTTCTTCTCCACGTTCCTGAAGCCGGGCCAGCAGTGGCTTCACGACGTGATCCCGATGATCCCCGTGCAGAACTATTTGCCGATCTGGATCGCGCACACGATGTTCGCCTTGCCGCTCGCGATCTTCCTGCTGCACAACTTCATCTCGGAGATCCCGAACGAGGTGATCGAGGCGGCCCGCGTCGACGGCGCGACCCACGGCCAGATCTTCTTCCGCATCGTGCTGCCGCTCGCGATCCCGGCGCTCGCCTCGGTCGCGATCTTCCAGTTCCTCTGGGTGTGGAACGACCTGCTCGTGGCGCTCATCTTCTCCGGCGGCACGCAGGATGCGGCGCCACTGACCCAGCGGCTGGCCGAGATGGTGGGCTCGCGCGGTCAGGAGTGGCAGCGCCTCACGGCGGGGGCGTTCGTGTCGCTCGTCGTGCCGCTCATCGTGTTCTTCTCGCTGCAGCGCTACTTCGTGCGCGGGCTGCTGGCCGGCTCGACGAAGGGGTAGCCGACACACCTAGGCTCGTCACATGAGCATGGGCGGCGGGCGCGGCGGACCGGCGGGCCGCGTCGGCAGCCGGGATGCCGAGTTGCAGCGCGCCGAGAACGCGGCGGCCCCGCGCATCCCGAACCTGCTCGGGCGCATCGGCGAGCTGTTCCGCCCGTTCGCGGGGCAGCTGATCACGACGATCGTGCTCGTGCTCATCTCGGCGGGCCTCGGGGTGCTGCCGCCGCTGCTCACCCAGCGCGCCTTCGACGAGGGGCTCTTCCCGCCATCCGGACGCCCGGATGTGCCGGTGCTGCTGTGGCTCGTGGGCGCGATGGTGGGGTTGTGGCTCGTGTCGGCGGCGCTGGGCGTCTGGCAGACCTACCTCACCGCGCGCGTCGGCAACTCGGTCATGGGGGCGCTGCGGGTGCGGCTGTTCAGCCACTTGCAGGCCATGGAGTTGGGCTTCTTCACTCGCACCAAGACGGGCGTCATCCAGTCGCGGCTGCAGAACGACGTGGGCGGCGTCGCGGGGGTGCTCAACAACACGATCTCGAGCGTCGTCGGCAACACCGTGACCGTCATCGGCGCGCTCGTGGCGATGCTGCTGCTGAGCTGGCAGCTCACGGTGGTGGCGGTCGTGCTGCTGCCGGTGCTCGTGCTCGCGCAGCGCCGGGTCGGCCAGGTGCGGGCGCGCATCGCCACCCAGACCCAGGAGTCGCTCTCGGAGATGACGGCGATCACCCAGGAGACGCTCTCGGTGTCGGGCATCCTGCTCGCCAAGACCTTCAACCGGCAGCCGGCCGAGATCGCACGCTACGCATCCGAGAACGATCGGCAGATCATGCTGCAGGTGCGGCAGCAGATGTCGGGGCAGTGGTTCTTCGCGGTCGTCGGTGTGTTCATGTCGGTCGTGCCCGCGGTCGTCTACCTCGTGGCGGCGTGGCTCATCCTGCGGGATGTGCCGGTCACGGCCGGCACGATCGTCGCGTTCACGACGGTGCAGGCGCGGCTCATGTTCCCGCTCATGGGGCTGCTGCGGGTCGCGCTCGACCTGCAGACCTCGCGCGCCCTGTTCGCGCGCATCTTCGAGTACCTCGACCTCGTGCCGGCCATCACCGACGCCCCCGGCGCCCGCGATGTCGAGGCCACGCGGCTCGGCGAGGTGGAGTTCCGCGAGGTGACCTTCCGCTATCCCGATGCCGCCCCGGATGCCGCGGGCACCCTGCAGGACGTCTCGTTCCGCATCGAGCCGGGGCAGTACGTCGCCTTCGTCGGTCCGTCGGGAGCCGGGAAGACGACGGTGTCGTACCTCATCCCGCGGCTCTACGAGGCGAGCGACGGCGCGGTGCTCTTCGCCGGCGACGACGTGCGCGCGCTGCGTCACGCCTCGCTCATCGACCACATCGGCGTCGTGAGCCAGGAGACCTACCTCTTCCACGCGACGATCGCCGAGAACCTGCGGTACGCGAAGCCCGACGCGACGCAGGACGAGCTCGAGGCGGCGTGCCGCGCTGCCAACATCCACGACACGATCGCGCGCTTCCCCGACGGCTACGACACCATGGTCGGCGAGCGCGGCTACCGGCTCTCGGGAGGCGAGAAGCAGCGCGTCGCGATCGCGCGCGTGCTGCTCAAGGACCCGGCCGTGCTCATCCTCGACGAGGCGACGAGCGCACTCGACACCGTGTCGGAGCGCATCGTGCAGTCGGCGCTGGATGCGGCATCCCGCGGGCGCACCACGATCGCGATCGCGCACCGGCTCTCGACCGTGGTCGACGCGGATGTCATCCACGTCGTGCGCGCAGGGCGCATCGTCGAGTCGGGCACGCATCCCGAGCTGCTGGCCCTCGACGGGGAGTACGCGCGGCTCTTCGCCGAGCAGCTCGCGGCCGTGCAGGCCTGACGCCCGCTCGGCCGCGCGGGAGGTGAGCGCGGAGAGGTCGCGGTCGTTCGCGACGCCTCGGAGCGCGGGCGGTGAAGCGACCATGCGGCGGGAGTAGTTGCTCCCGCCGCATGCCGTCTTCGCCATCCGGTGGTGCGGTTGCTCCCGCCGAGCGTGCGGTTGCTCCCGCCGACTCGGTGCGGGAGGGCTGTGCGAGGGGGCGGGCCGGGTGTGTCCGGCGCCCCGGTAACACGCGGATGCCGCGAGTAGGCTCGAAGGATGAAGTACGCCGAGACGGTGCTCGACCTGGTGGGCAACACGCCGCTGGTGAAACTCAACAAGGTGACCGAGGGCATCCAGGCCACGGTGCTCGTGAAGGTCGAGTACGTGAACCCGGGCGGGAGCTCGAAGGACCGCATCGCGCAGCGCATCATCGACGCCGCCGAGGCCGAGGGCAAGCTGAAGCCGGGCGGCACGATCGTCGAGCCGACCTCGGGCAACACGGGCATCGGGCTCGCGCTGGTGGCTCAGCAGCGTGGCTACAAGTGCGTGTTCGTGTGCCCCGACAAGGTCTCGGAAGACAAGATCAACACGCTCAAGGCCTACGGCGCCGAGGTGGTCGTGTGCCCCACGAGCGTCGCCCCCGAGAGCCCCGACTCCTACTACTCGGTGAGCGACCGCCTCGCGCGCGAGATCCCGGGCGCGTTCAAGCCCGACCAGTACTCCAACCCGAACGGACCGCTCAGCCACTACGAGACCACCGGTCCCGAGATCTGGCGCGATACCGACGGCAAGGTCACCCACTACGTGGCGGGCGTCGGCACGGGCGGCACCATCTCGGGCGCGGGCCGCTACCTCAAGGAGCAGAACCCCGACATCGTCGTGATCGGCGCCGACCCCGAAGGCTCCGTCTACTCAGGCGGCACCGGACGGCCCTACCTCGTCGAGGGCGTCGGCGAGGACTTCTGGCCGACCGCCTACGACCCGAACGTGGTCGACGAGATCATCGCGAGCTCGGATGCCGAGTCGTTCGACATGACCCGTCGCCTCGCACGCGAGGAGGGTCTGCTCGTCGGCGGGTCCTCGGGCCTCGCCGTGGCATCCGGCCTGAAGGCCGCGCGCGAGCTCGGCCCGGATGCGGTCATGGTCATCCTGCTGCCCGACGGCGGCCGCGGCTACCTCGGCAAGGTCTTCAACGACCGGTGGATGCGCTCCTACGGCTTCCTGCCGGCGGAGGAGGAGAAGACCGTCGCCGACCTCGTCGGCACGAAGGAGGCCGAGCTCGAGGGTCTCGTGCACGTGCACCCGAGCGACACTGTGCGGCACGTCATCGACAAGATGCGCCGTTACGACATCTCGCAGATGCCGGTGCTGTCGGCCGAACCGCCCGTCGTGATGGGCGAGGTGGTCGGCTCGATCGACGAGCGCAGCCTCGTCGACGCGCTGTTCCACGGCGACGCGCAGCTCACGGACGCGCTCGCGGCGTACGTGCGCCCGGCGATGCCGCTCATCGGCATGAACGACTCGATCTCTTCCGCACGCGAGGCGCTCGTCGAGGTCGACGCGCTCCTCGTGACGAGCGACGGCAAGCCCGCCGCCGTCGTCACTCGGCACGATCTGCTCGCCTTCCTGTCGGCCTGACAGGGCGCGAGAGCCCGCACCACCTCTGAGCAAGGAACACCGATGAGCACCGATCAGACCGCATCCGGCTTCGACTTCGCCACCCGCGCGATCCACGACGGGCAGGAGTTCGACCCGACGACCGGAGCCGTCATCCCTCCGCTCTACCTCTCGACGACCTTCGTGCAGGACGGCATCGGCGGCTTCCGGGGCGGCTACGAGTACGCGCGCGGCGGCAACCCGACCCGCACCTCGCTCGAGACCCAGCTCGCGTCCCTCGAGGACGGCGCGCGTGCCTTCAGCTTCGCCTCGGGCCTCGCGGCGGAGGACGCGCTGCTGCGCTCGATCCTGAAGCCCGGCGACCACGTGCTCATGGGCAACGACGTCTACGGCGGCACCCATCGCCTCGTCAACCGCGTTCATGTGCCGTGGGGCGTCGGTCTCGACACGGTCGAGATGGGCGAGCTGGACGCCGTGCGTGCCGCGCTGCGCGAGAACACCCGGGTCGTCTGGCTCGAGACGCCGTCGAACCCGCTCATGAAGGTCACCGACATCGCGGCCGTCGCCGAGCTCGCGCATGCGCGCGGGGCGATCGTCGTCGTCGACAACACCTTCGCGACGCCCTATCTGCAGCAGCCGCTCGCGCTCGGTGCCGACGTGGTCGTGCACTCGACGACGAAGTACCTCGGGGGGCACTCGGATGTGCTCGGAGGCGCCGTGATCGTCGGTGCGGGCATCGAGGTCGGCGGCGAGGATCTCGCCGACAAGGTCGCCTTCCTGCAGTTCGGTGCGGGGGCCGTCTCGGGGCCGCTCGACGCCTGGCTCACCACCCGCGGCATCAAGACGCTCGCGGTGCGCATGGACCGCCACTCGGCGAACGCGCTCGCACTCGCCGAGGCGCTCGCGGGGCACCCGAAGCTCACGCGCGTGTACTACCCGGGCCTGTCGTCGCATCCGGGTCACGAGCTCGCCGCCCGTCAGATGCGCGCCTTCGGCGGCATGCTCTCGCTCGAGCTGCGCGACGAGGCGACCGCGCGTCGCTTCGCCGAGTCGACGCAGCTCTTCCAGCTCGCGGAGTCGCTCGGCGGGGTCGAGTCGCTCGTCTGCTACCCCTCGGAGATGACGCACGCGTCCGTGCGCGGCACGGCGCTCGAGGTGTCGCCCGCCATCGTGCGCCTCTCGGTGGGCATCGAAGGCGTCGACGATCTCGTGGCCGACGTGCTCGAGACCCTCGCCCGCGTCTGACCACTCGGCGCAGCCGGAGCCGCGACCTCGCGGCGGGAGAGACAACTCCCGCCGGGAGGTCGTAGCCCCCGCCATGCCTGTCAGGATCCCCCCGCGTGATGGCGGAAAATCGCTGGACGGCGCGATCGCGCCACCGCAAGGATGAGCACATGACCCGCACCCCGGCCGCCCCCGCACCGGCGCTCACCGCTGTCGAGGCGACCACGGCATCCGTCGCCCACGGGCGCATCGGGCTGCCGACGGCATCCGCGCTCTACATCGCCGCGGTGCTCGGCACGGGCATCCTCGTGCTGCCGGGACTGGGGGTGGATGCCGCGGGCCCGGCCTCGATCCTCGCGGTCGGCATCGTGCTCGTGCTGTCGATCCCGCTCGCGGGCACCTTCGCCGCCCTCGCGGGGCGGTACCCGGACGGCGGGGGCGTCGCGACCTTCGTGCGTCTGGCGCTCGGCGACACCGCCGCGCGAGCGACGGGCTACTGGTTCCTGTTCGGGGTGGGCTTCGGCGCCCCCGTGGTGGCCGCCCTCGGCGGCGAGTACCTGAGCGCCGCCCTCGGCCTCGACCGTGCGTGGGTTGCGGCGATCGGCCTCGGGTTCCTCGCGACCGCCCTCGCGCTCAGCCTGTTCGGGCTGCGCGTCTCGGGCAGTGTGCAACTCGGGCTGTCCGCCCTGCTCGTGGCGGTCGTCGTCGCCGTCATCGCGAGTGCGGCACCCGCTGTCTCGGCCGTGAACTTCACGCCGTTCGCTCCCCACGGGTGGGGCGGCGTCGCCCTCGCGATCAGCCTCTTCGTATGGGCGTTCGCCGGCGGCGAGGCCATCACCCACATCGCGCACGAGTTCCGCAACCCGCGCCGCACGATCGTGTGGGCCACCGTCATCGGCATCACGGTCGTCGGGCTCGCCTACCTCGCCCTGCAGTTCGTGACGGTGGGGGTGTTCGGTGCCGCCGGAGGGCGCAGCCAGGCACCGCTCATCGACCTCGTCGCGGTGAACTGGCCCGCCGTCGGACCTGCGCTCGTGGGCGGCATCGCCACCCTCATCGCTCTCGGCGTGCTCAACGTGTACGTGCCGGCGTTCGCGAATCTCGCGGCCTCACTCGGTCGCGACCGCCACCTGCCGCGATGGTTCGCGAAGGGCGGTGAGGCGGGCGCCGTGCCGCGCCGGGCGATCGCGCTCGTCGCGACGCTCATGCTCGGCTACGCCTCCGTGTTCTTCCTGTTCGGTCTCGACATGCAGACCTTCATCCTTATCCACACCGCCTCGATGGTGTCGCTGTACTTCCTCGGCATGGTCGCCGCCGTGCGGCTCCTCGAGCGGTTCACCGTCGGCTGGTGGATGGCCGTGGTGTCGGTCGCCCTGACCGGCGCCCTGCTCGTGCTCGCCTGGGAGCACCTGTTCGTGCCCGCCCTGCTCGCCCTCGTCGCCGTGCTGGTGACCGTCATCCGGAGGATCCGCATCCGTGTCTGAATCCCGCGCCACCTCACCCGCTCCGCAGTTCCGCGCCCACTTCGACGCGCACGTCGCCTTCGCCAACGGCGGAGGCCTCACCGCCGAGGGATTCCGGATCGATCTGCCGCACCCCGAGCTCGACGAGGCCTCGGTCGGGCGCCTCTTCGTGCAGCACCTCGGGCTCGCCCTCGTCGGTTCGGTCGAGGTCACGAACCTCGTGATCGTGGAGGAGCAGCATCGCGGAACGCGCGGGATCGAGACCACCGCGCCCACCGCATCCGCGCGCCGTGTCGTCGATCTCAGCCACGTCATCCGCGAGGGGCTCGTGACCTATCCCGGCCTGCCTGCCCCGGTATTCACGCCTCACCTCACCCGTGAGGACTCGCGCGCCCACTACGCACCTGGCACCGAGTTCGCGATGGATCTCATCACGATGATCGGCAACACCGGCACCTACCTCGACAGTCCCTACCATCGCTACGCGGAGGGGCCGGATCTCGCGGGACTCGAGCTCGCGGGCCTCGTCGAGCTGCCTGCCGAGGTGTTCCACCTCACCGACCTCGGAGCTCGCGGGATCCCGGCCGAGGTGCTGTGGGATCGCGACGTGCGCGGCAAGGCCGTGCTGCTGCACACCGGATGGGACCGGTACTTCGGCCGCCCCGAGTACGGCGTCGACGCACCGTTCCTGTCGGCGGAGGGCGTGGCCTATCTGGTGGATCAGGGTGCGGCGCTCGTCGGCATCGACTCGCTCAACATCGACGAGGTGGTGCCGCACGGCGCGCGTCCGGCGCACTCGGGTCTGCTGGGCGCCGGCATCCACGTCGTCGAGCACCTCACGAACCTCGGTGAGCTGCCGCCCTCCGGTGCGCGGTTCACCGCCGTGCCGCCCGCCGTGGAGGGGTTCGGCACCTTCCCCGTGCGGGCCTACGCCACCCTCGGCTGAGGCGCGCCGCGCCGACGCCGTAGGCTCGCCTCGTGAACGGCCGGGCGAGGCGGATGGCGGGAGCGCTGCTGGTGGTCGCCGTCGCGTCCGTCGGCCTGGTCGCGTGCACGCCGTCGCCCGACGGGCCGCCCGTCGCGGTGCTGTTCCCGGGCGAGGCCGAGGATGCGTGGGGGGCGAGCGCCGAGGTGCTGCGCCAGGAGCTCGAGGGCGACGGCTACGCGGTCGAGGTGCGCTTCGCAGGCGACGACATCCCGACCCAGCTCGAGCAATTGCGCGAGGTGCTCGAGGCGGGTCCGGTCGCCATCGTCGTCGCACCGGTCGACCCGACGGCGATCGCCGCGGTGCTCGATGAGGATGCGGCCCCCGAGGTCGCGGTCATCGCCTACGACGATCTCATCCTCGACTCCACGCAGGTCGACTACTTCGCGACGTTCGACCATCGCGCCGCCGGCCGGCTGCGCGCCGAGGCGCTCGTCGAGGCTCTCGGCGTGGCCGAGAACCCGGATGCGGGGCCGTCGGCCGTCGAGCTGCTGGCAGGTTCGGGCGACGACCGCGGTGCCCGCGACGCCTTCGCCGGTGCCCTCGAGGTGTTGCAGCCGTACCTCGACTCCGGCCGGCTCGTGGCACCGTCGGGACGGGCGACCCTCGAGCAGGCCGCGGTGTTGCGCGGCGACCCGGCGGTCGCCGCGGAGCGCGTGGCCGAGCTGCTCGAGGAGGACGTGGAGCTCGCGGGGGTGCTGTCGCCGAGCGATGGCATGAGCGCTGCCATCGCGGAGGTGCTCGCCGAGGCGGGGCTCGATATCGTGCCTCCGGGCGGACGCTGGAGCGCGGCACCCGTGCCGCCCGAGGGCGAGCCGACCTCCCCACCGGCCTCGACCGCGCCGGCCACCCCGCCGCCACCGGATGCGACCACGCCGCCCAACACCGACGCGCAGCCCGACGGCCAGTCCGACGGCCAGTCCGACGGCGAGGCTCGGAACGCCCACGAGCCGTCACCGGCATCCGTCGTGCTGACCGGCGGCGGCGCGAGCCGGGCGGGGGCGCGCGCCATGGCGGCGGGCACTCAGACGTCGACGGTCTTCGAGGACCCGCGAGAACTGGCACGCGTGGTCGCGAGCATGGTGCGCGAGGTCGTGAAGGGGGCGGCGCCCACGGTGACGCGGGGCGCGACGACCGACAACGGCATCCGCGAGGTGCCGACGCGTCTGCTCGAGCCGCGCCTCGTGGCGACGCGCGACGACGCGGCCGCCCTGCTCGGCTGATGCGCCGCCGCGTGCGGCACGGCCTGCGGCACGACCCGTCGGGTCAATGGGCGACGAGCCAGCGCACCTCGCGCGCGAGCAGGGCGCGGCGACCGGGACTGTCGTAGGAGCGGGTGTCGTGGCCGAGCGCGTCGTAGACGACCCGCGCGCCGTGCACCGCGTGCGTCCAGGCCAGGGGGTGCCGCACGCCCCCCTCCTCGTGCCACGCGAAGACCGTGGGCCCCGCGGTGAGGCGCAGCGCCGTGTAGCGCTCGTCGACGACCGTCACCGCGTCGAGGCCCGTGGGGATGGCATGCGGAGCGAGGTCCACGCGCGCCTCATCGAGCTCAGGATGCCAGCTGACGCCGCGCACCCAGCGCCCGCCGAGCAGCCGCTCCCAGGCATCCGACTCGGGCACGAGGCCCGCGGCGGCATGCACCGCGAGCAGCGGGCGTCCCGCGCGGAGGTGCGCGTCGACGAGTGCGAGAAGCGCAGCGTCATGCGGCGTGGTCTCGTCGCCGCTGCCCGCGTTGAGCACGAGCAGCTCCGCCGCGCCGATCGCCGCCGACAGCGCGGCGACGGTGTCGACCTTCATCGCCGCCATGCCCTCCGCCTCGAGCACCTCGCGCAGCCGCTCGGCCGTCGCGGCGAAGGGATGCCAGGGGTCGGTGTAGTCGCCGCCTCCGGCGAGGATCAGCGCCCGGGCCACCGCGACCTGCCCCCGCGCCGCCCGCCGGCCCGGCTGTCGCCATCGCCCCCGACATCCCCGTCGTCGTCGGCGTCGGTCGCGTCGGCGTCGGTCGCGCCCGCGTCGCGCAGCTCGTCGACGACGAGCGACTCCGTGTCGAGGCGGCCGTTGCGGTACGCCTGCCGCCCCACCATGTGGGCCGAGAGGGGCGCCGTCGCGAACTGGATCACCACGACGGCGGCGAGGAACGCGATCACATGCCATTCGCGCAGCGAGATCGACACCGCGAGGCAGATGAGCATGAGCCCGAGCACTTGCGGCTTCGTCGCGGCGTGCAGGCGCGAGGGAACATCGCGCAGCCGCAGCAGCCCGATCGCGGCGATGAGGCACAGCAGCGCCCCCATCAGGATGAGGATGAGCGACACGAGGTCGAGCACGGCGTCGAGCGTCATGGGGTGCGTCGCTCCTTCACGGCGACGAAGCGTGCGACGGTGATCGACCCGAACACCCCGACCGCGGCGATGATGAGCAGCACCGGGAGCAGGCGCGTATGACCGTTGATGGCCATCTCCGCCCCCAGCACGCAGATGACCTCGGTCAGCAGCACGTCGCTCGCGACCGCGCGGTCGAGGATCGAGGGGCCGATCACGATGCGCACGATCGTGAGCACGGCGGCCACCCCGAAGACGATGATGATGACGATCAGCAGGGGATTCATCCGGATGCCTCCTCACGCCGCAGCTGCGCGTACTGCTCACGCGATCCGACCGCGCGCACGATGCGCCGCTCCCAGCGCAGCACCTGCGCGCGCTGCTTCTCGACGTCATCCATCGTGTCGACCCCGAAGACGTGGAGGTAGATGATGCGGCGGTCGCGGTCGGTGTCGGTCACGAGCGAGCCGGGGATGAGGGATGCCGTGACGCCCACGTGGGTCATGATGAGGTCGTCGTCGGTGCGCAGCGGCACGGCCATGATGGCGCTGCGCGGGCGTCCGCGCGGACGCAGCACGAGCCACGCCACCTGCAGCGAGCCCGCGACGACGGCGCCGAGGAAGAGCACCGCGAAGACCAGCAGGTACCAGAGGTTGACGCGCCCGGAGAGCTCCACCGGCGGCAGCCGGAACACCCGCGTCACGAAGATGGCCACGATGACGCCCGTCACGAGAGCGAGCAGCGTGAGCTGGCCCCACAGCATCATCCAGACGGCCACGAGCCACAGCGAGAACGGCAGCTGCACCCACAGGGTGTGCAGCACCCGACGGAACGGCGAGGTCATGGGGCCGCCTCCGTGTCGACCTGCACGAGCAGCACCGGTTCGAGCAGCGCCGCGCCGATGCGATCGCACACCGCGTAGAGGGGGCCTGCGGCGAGCGTGAGCAGCAGGGTCGCCCCGACCATGCCGGCCGTCGCCATCGTCATGATGCGCGGGATCACGCGGCGCTCCGACTGCTCCTCGGCCGCCGGGGCGTCGCCGAGGTAGGAGAGGCGCGCATCCGCGTCGGCTCCCTCATCGTCTTCGCGCCAGAACGACAGCGCCCAGGCCCGCATGAGGGCGTAGAGCGTGAGGAGCGAGGTGACGATGCCGCCGACGATCAGCACGATCATGAGCGGCGTGCCGACGCTCGCCGCCGCGTCGAAGAGCGCGTACTTGCCGATGAAGCCGGAGAAGGGCGGGAGCCCGCCGAGGTTGATCGCGGGGATGAAGTAGAGCACGGCGATGACGGGCGCGGCGCGCATGAGCCCCCGCACCCGCAGGATCGACGTCGAGCCGGCCCTGCGCTCGATGAGACCGACCGCGAGGAAGAGGGTCGTCTGCACGATGATGTGGTGCACGGTGTAGTAGATGGTCGCGCCGATCGCGGCGGGCGTGCCGATCGCGAGCCCGAAGATCATGTACCCCACGTGCGACACGAGCGTGAAGGAGAGGATGCGCTTCATCTCGGCCTGGGCGACAGCACCGAGCACGCCGACGATCATCGTGGCGAGGGCGACGATCATGAGCAGCATGTTGATGTCGTTGTCGGCGAACAGCTGCGTCTCGGTGCGGATGAGCGCGTACACGCCCACCTTCGTGAGCAATCCCGCGAACACCGCGGTAACCGGCGCGGGGGCCGTCGGATACGAGTCCGGAAGCCAGAACGACACCGGGAACATCGCCGCCTTGATGCCGAAGGCGATCACGAGCAGCAGGTGCAGCACGAGCTGCGTCTCCTGCGGCAGCTCGACCATCCGCTCGGCGATCTGGGCCATGTTCACGGTGCCGAGCGCGCCGTAGATGGCGGCGATCGCCGAGAGGAACAGGATCGACGACACGAGCGACACGACGATGTAGATGACGCCCGCCCGGATGCGCGACTCGGTGCTGCCGAGCGTGATGAGCACGTACGAGGCGACGAGCAGGATCTCGAAGCCCACGTAGAGGTTGAAGAGGTCGCCGGCGATGAACGCCGTGAAGATCCCCGTCGCCAGGATGAGGTAGCTGGGGTGGAAGATCGACACGGGGGTGTCGTGGTCGCCGTCGGCGGCACCCTGACCCACCGAGAACAGCAGCACCGCGAGCAGTACGAGGCTCGAGACGGCGACCAGCAGGGCCGCGAGCCGGTCGACGTAGAGCACGATTCCGAAGGGGATGGGCCAGCCGCCCACCGAGACGGCGATCGGGCTGCCGGCATCGACCGTGACGAGCAGAACGGATGCGATGGCGAAGACGAGCGTGAGCGTCACGATCGAGATCGCGACCTGCATCCGTCGGTAGCGGCCGAAGATGAGCGCGACGCCTGCTCCGAGCAGGGGCAGGGTCACGATCAGCGGGACGAGGGCGCTCATCGCGCGTCCCCCTCGTCATCGTCGTCTGCGGGGCGATCCGGGCGCACGATCGTGATGGGCGCCGTCGCGGTTCCGACGAAGTCAGTCGTGGCGTCGTCGTGCTCGGTGTCGTCCTCGTCGTCGAGACCGGCTTCCTCTTCGACGGTGCGCTCGCGCAGCGCCACGTCCTCGTGGTCGTCTTGCACCGTGTCGGCCTGGCCGAGCTGCCAGGAGCGGTAGATCAGGGCGAGCAGGAACGCCGAGACGGCGAAGGTGATGACGATCGCGGTGAGGGTGAGCGCCATCGGCATCGGGTCGCTCATCTCGGACGGATCTCCGTCGCCGACGAAGGGAGCGAGGCCGGGAGCGCCGATCACGATGAGCAGCAGCAGGTTGGCGGCGTTGCCGAGCAGTAGGAAGCCGATGAGCACGCGCGTGAGGCTGCGCTCGAGCATCGAGTAGACGCCGCACGCGAAGAGCACCGCCATGATCACCACGAGCACGAGGGAGACGTTCATCGCGACCCCTCCGCCCCGACGCCGAGGCTCTTGGCCTGGCGGTCGACCTCGGCTCCGAGGCTGCGCAGCACGTCGAGCACGAGCCCGATGACCACGAGGTAGACGCCGATGTCGAAGATCGTCGATGAGACGAATTCGATGTGGCCCACAAGTGGCAGCTCGGCGTCCCAGTAGCTGCTCGTGAGGGGCGCCTGGCCGAAGAAGAGGGGCACGATCGCGCACGCGACTGCGAGCGTCATGCCGGCGCCGAGCAGGGTTCCCGCATCCGTAGGGGCGGCGGCGCCGAGTTCGTGGCGACCGCCCGCGACGTAGCGCATGACGAGCGCCATCCCCGCGATGAGACCGCCCGCGAAACCCCCGCCGGGGAGGTTGTGCCCGGCGAGCAGCACGTACAACGACACGACGATGATCGTGTGGAAGAGGATGCGCACGATGACCTCGAGCATGATCGAGCGGTTCTCGGGCCGCACCCGCAGACTGCTGATGAGCCAGGCGCGATGCGAGTCGCGGTTCTCGTCGGTCTGCAGGGTGATGCCCTCGGTCGTCTCGACGAGCGGGCGCCTGTCGGTGCGGCGGCCCTGTGATCGGGGCACGGCACGGGTCTGCGAGAGCAGGTCGGTGCGGTCGGTCACGAACACGAGCGAGGCGACGCCGGTGGCCGCGAGGATGAGCACCGAGAGCTCGCCCATCGTGTCCCAGCCGCGCAGGTCGACGAGGGCGACATTGACGATGTTCTTGCCGTGACCGATCTCGTAGGCCAACTGCGGCCACTCGACGGAGATGGGATCGGCGACGCGGGAACCGGTCGCCACGATCACCACGACGGCCATCGTGATGCCGACGCCGATCGCGAGCACCGCACGCGCCACGGGCCAGACGCTCGCGTTGTGCTCGCCGAGACGTGAGGGCAGGCGGCGCAGCACGAGGGCGAAGGCGACGAGGGTGACCGTCTCGACGAGGATCTGGGTGAGGGCGAGGTCGGGGGCGCCGCTGAAGGCGAAGAGGGTGACCATGCCGATGCCGGTCACGGAGACGAGCACGACGGCCGTGTAGCGCTTGCGCGCCCGCACCGCGAGCACGCCGGCGAGGATCATGATGGGCGCCACCACGAGCTGCACCGGGTCGTGCCAGGCATCGAGCCGCACGCGCCAGTCGGGCGCGGCGAGCAGCGCCGTGCCCTCGGCTGCGACGAGCACGATGAAGATCGTGCCGACGTACACCGGCAGCGATCCGCGCTGGGTGACGCGGGTCGTGACGACCGAGAGACGGTCGATGCCGCGCAGAACCGCGTTGTAGACATCCGGCGCCGTGATGCGCACGAGGCGTGGCGTGGTGCTCCAGCCCGATGCGATGCTCGCCCAGAAGGTGACCGCGCCGAGCGCGAGGATGCCGAGGGAGAGGAAGAACGCGGGCTCGAAGCCGTGCCAGACCGCGAGGTGCGCCGCATGCTCGGGAGCCGGGATGCCGGGGGTCGCCGCCGGCAGCGTCGCCGCGTAGCGCTGCAGGGGTGCGTCGAGGAGCCCCGCGAGTGGACCGCCGAGCAGCGCGAGCCCCGAGAGGCCGACGGGGGCCGCGAGGAACCAGATCGGCGGGTCGGGCCACTCGGTGCGTGTACGAGCGGTGCCGTCGGCGTGCTTCTTGGTGCCGAAGGCGCCCCACACGAACCGGATGCCGTAGGCGGTGGTCAGCACCGATCCCGACACGAGGCCCGCGAGCGCCACCCAACCCCATGCCGAGCCCGCCATCGACTCGTGCAGGAACGCCGTGAGGGCGCCCTCCTTGGCTGCGAAGCCGAGCGTCGGCGGTAGCCCGACCATGCCCGCGATGGCGACGATCGAGGCGACCGTCATGACAGGTGCCTGTCGCGCCAATCCGCTCAGCTCGGTGATATCGCGCGTCGAGAGCTGTCGGTCGATGACGCCGACCACGAGGAACAGGGCCGACTTGAAGAGGGCGTGCGAGATGAGCAGGGCGAGCCCGGCGAGGGCGGCGTCGCGCGTGCCGAAGCCGAGCACGACCGTCAGCATCCCGAGCTGGCTCACGGTGCCGAAGGCGAGGATGCGCTTGAGGTCGGTCTCGCGCAGCGATTGCACGCCGCCCAGCAACATCGTGACGACGCCGAGTGAGATGACGATCGGCCGCCACGGGTCGTTGTCGGCGAAGGCCGGAGCGAAGCGGGCGAGCAGGTAGATGCCCGCCTTGACCATCGCCGCGGCGTGCAGGTAGGCGCTCACCGGCGTCGGCGCGGCCATGGCCCCGGGCAGCCAGAAATGGAACGGGAAGATCGCCGACTTGCTGAGCGCGCCGACGAGGATGAGCACGAGCGCGGCGCTCACCACCGGACCGGATGGCGCCTCGGCGAAGATCTGCGACATCCGCGTGGTGCCCGTCTCGACCACGAGCAGCACGACCCCGATGAGCATCACGAGACCGCCGAGCGTCGTCACGAGCAGCGCCTGCAGGGCGGCACGGCGGCTCACGCCGCGCGTGTGGTAGAAGCCGATGAGCAGATACGACAGCACGCTCGTGAGTTCCCAGAACATCACGAGCACGACGATGTCGTCGGTCAGCACGAGCCCGTACATCGCGCCGGCGAAGGCCAGCAGCACCGCGTTGAAGAGGCCGAGGCCGTCGCGCTTGCCGTCGAAATACCAGCGGCAGTAGAGCAGCACGAGCGCACCGACCCCGGTGACGATGAGGGTCATGATCCAGCCGAGCGCATCCATGCGCATCGTGAGCGCGATGTCGAGGGCGGGGATCCACTCGACGCGCTCGAGCACCTCGTGGCCCGCGAGGATCGTCGGGGCGAAGAGGGCGGCGTGCACGAACGCGGCCGCGGGCAGGGTCGCCGCGACGAAGAACGCACGTGCCCCCATCCGCCTCGTCAGGCAGGGCAGGGCAAGGGGAAGCACCGCGAAGGCTGTGAGGGTTACCAGCATGCGTGAACTCGCGCTCGTCGGCCGCGTCCGCGGCGTTCGCGGGCGGGGTCTTGCGTCTCTATTATCGCGGGTTCAGCGGCAGGTGCACGCCGCCTTCGGCGAGATCCTCAGGCGACGGCGCGTGCGGCGTACTGCTCGCGGATGCGGGGCTCGGGCGTCGCGGTGGGACGCGCGAGGGTGGCGACCTGCCAGGTCGGGCGCTCCCCGCTGAGAGCCCAGGCGGCCTGAACGGTCGCGCCGAGCGCGACGTATTCGCCCGGCTCCGGCACCTCGACCGGGGCGTCGAACACCTGGGCCGCGATGTGCGAGACGGCCGGGTTCGCCGCCGCTCCGCCGACCAGCAGCACGCGCGAGGCGGTCACGCCGAGGCGCCGCACGGCGTCGAGTCCGTCGGCGAGCCCGCACAGCATCCCCTCGATCGCGGCGCGCGCGAGGTTCTCGCGCGTCGTCGACGCGAGGGTCATGCCGAAGAGGGTCGCCGTCGCGTCGGGCAGGTTGGGCGTGCGCTCGCCCTCGAAGTAGGGCTGCAGCACGAGCCCTCCCGATCCCGGTTCGGCGGCGAGCGCGAGTTCGCCGAGACCCGTGTGGTCGACTCCGAGCAGCGCGGCGGTGCGGTCGAGCACGCGGGCCGCGTTGAGCGTCGCCACGAGCGGCAGGAAGGCACCGGACGCGTCGGCGAAGCCGGCGACCGTGCCGGTCTCGTCGGCGACGGGCTTGTCGGTCACCGCGAACACCGTGCCGCTCGTGCCGATCGACACGACGACGTCGCCTTCGCGCGCCCCGAGACCGAGCGCTGCGGCCGCGTTGTCGCCGGCGCCCGCGGCGACGAGGATACCCGCAGGCACCCCGTCGTGCGCGACGGTGCGGCCCATCGCCTCGCCCGGGCCCACGACGCGGGGCAGTACGGCGTCGTGCCCGAGGGATGCCGTGAGCAGTTCGCGGTCGTAGTCACCCGTCGCGGGACTCCAGTAGCTCGTGCCGGACGCGTCGGAGCGGTCGGTCGCGAGCTCCTCGAGCACGGGGCCGAGGGGGCTCTCGTAGGCCGGCCCGAAGCCGCGCAGACGCCAGCTGAGCCAGTCGTGCGGGAGGGCGACGGCGGCGACCCGCGCGGCGTGCTCGGGTTCGGCATCCCGCAGCCAGCGCAGCTTGGTCGCGGTGAAGCTCGCGACCGGCACGCTGCCGGTGCGGCGGGCGAGTTCGCCCGCGCTGAACTCGGCGATGAGGTCGCGGCCCGCCTGGGCCGAGCGGGTGTCGTTCCAGAGCAGGGCGTCGCGGATGACGCGACCATCGGCGTCGAGCGCGACCATGCCGTGCTGCTGTCCGCCGACCGAGATCGCGGCGACGTCGTCGAGTCCGCCGGCGTCCGCGATCGCGGTGCGCAACGCATCCCACCAGGCCGCGGGCGGCACCTCGGTGCCGTCCGGGTGCGACGCGCGACCGGTGCGCACGACGGTGCCCGTGTCGGCGTCGCGCACGACGACCTTGCAGCTCTGGGTCGACGAGTCGACTCCCGCGACCAACGTCATCGGCTGTTCCCCTTCCAGGTGTGCGGTGAGGGGTCGCAGACTGCGCTCAACATGTCGTGTCGGCGACACTCTGCGACCCCTCAGAGGAGTATGTCAGCGGGCGCCGAGCAGGTGCTCGGTGGCGAGCTGCTGCAGCCGCACGAAGCCGAAGCCCTTGGCGCCGAGGTAGGCGCTCGGGTCGAAGTCCTCCCAGGCCGAGCGGTCGGCGACGAGCTCGTCGACGGTCTCGCCGCTGTTGAGCGTCGGCTGGCTGAGCTCGGCGACCTTGGCGGCCTCGAGCGCCTCCTGCACCTCCGGATCGGCGCGGAACGCCTGCGCGCGCTCCTTGAGCAGCAGGTAGGTGCGCATGTTCGCCGCCGCCGACTCCCAGACGCCCGTCTCGTCCTCGGTGCGGCTCGGCTTGTAGTCGAAGTGCCGCGGTCCGTCGTAGGCCTGGCCGCCGCCCGCCTGCCCGAACGACGCGGCGCCGCCGTTCTCGAGCAGGTCGACGAGCGCGAACGCGTTGTGCAGGTCACCGTGACCGAACACGAGGTCCTGGTCGTACTTGATGCCGCGCTGGCCGTTGAGGTCGATGTGGAAGAGCTTGCCGTGCCACAGCGCCTGGGCGATGCCGGCGGCGAAGTTGAGGCCCGCCATCTGCTCGTGGCCGACCTCGGGGTTGAGGCCCACGAGCTCGGGGTGCTCGAGCTCGTTGATGAAGGCGAGCGCGTGGCCGACGGTCGGCAGCAGGATGTCGCCGCGGGGCTCGTTGGGCTTCGGCTCGATCGCGAAGCGGATGTCGTAGCCCTTGTCGAGCACGTACTGCCCGAGGAGGTCCATGGCCTCCTTGTAGCGGGCGAGGGCGGCGCGGACATCCTTGGCCGAGTCGTACTCGGCGCCCTCGCGGCCGCCCCAGAACACGAGGGTCTTCGCGCCCAGCTCGACGGCGAGGTCGAGCTGCCGGATGACCTTGCGCAGGGCGTAGCGGCGCACGGCACGGTCATTGCTGGTGACGCCGCCGTCCTTGAAGACGGGGGCGGAGAAGAGGTTCGTGGTGGCCATCGGGATGACGAGGCCGGTCGCATCGAGCGCGCCCTTCAGGCGGTCGATCTGCTTCTGGCGCTCCGCATCCGTGGAGCCGAAGGCGAACAGGTCGTCGTCGTGGAAGGTGAGGCCGTAAGCCCCGAGCTCGGCGAGCTTCTCGACGGCGTGCACGACATCGAGCGCATGACGCGTGGGGCCGCCGAACGGATCGGTGCCGTTGTAGCCGATCGTCCAGAGGCCGAAGCTGAACTTGTCTTCGCGGGTAGGGGTGGGCGCGTTCATCGCGGTGCTCCTCGTCGAGTAAATGTTGTGAGAGCAAACATATACCATGAGAAGCGCGGATGTCACGCCGACAGTTTCGCGAAAACTCCGAAAGTCTGCGCCTAGACTGAGCCGGTCGAAAGGATGCCCATGCCGCGCACCGCCGTACCCCGCCGCGTGACTCTCGCCCAGGTCGCCCAGGAGGCTGGGGTGTCGCTGTCGACCATCTCGAAGGTGCTCAACGGCCGCCCGGACGTGTCGGCGGCCACGCGCAGCCGCGTCGAGACCCTGCTTGCCGAGCACGGCTACCTGCGCCGCAAGTCGAATCTCTCGAGCACCGGCCTCATCGAGCTCGTCTTCCACGAGCTCGAGGCCGCCTGGTCGATGGAGATCATCCGCGGAGTCGAGGACGTCGCGAGCGCGCACGGCCTGAGCGTCGTGCTCACCGAGAGCGGAAGCCGTCACGCGCCGGCCAACGACTGGGTCGAGGGCGTGCTGCGTCGCCGCCCCGCCGGCGTCGTGCTCGTGTTCTCGGACCTGCCCGCCGAGTACCGCGAGGCGCTGCGCGCGCGCGCGATCCCGTTCGTCATCATCGACCCCGCGGGCGACCCGTCGCCCGAGGTGCCCTCGGTCGGATCGGCTAACTGGTCGGGCGGGCTCATGGCCACGCGGCACCTCATCGAGCTCGGGCACACGCGGATCGCCGCGATCACGGGGCCCGACGACATGATGTGCTCCCACGCACGCATCGACGGCTACCGCTCGGCCATGAACGCGGCAGGGCTCGCGATCGACCCCGAATGGGTGCGGTTCGGCGACTTCCACACCTCAGGGGGTTACGAGCACGGGCGTGCTCTGCTCACGGGGCCCGACCGGCCCACGGCGATCTTCGCGGGTTCCGACCTGCAGGCGCTCGGGGTGCTCGAGGCCGTGCGCGAGCTCGGCCTGCGCGTTCCGGAGGACCTCTCGCTCGTGGGCTACGACGACATCCCGCTCGCCAAGTGGGTGAGCCCTCGGCTCACCACCGTGCGGCAGCCTCTGCGACGCATGGCGGAGGAGGCGACGCGCCTCGTCATCCGCATGGGCGAGGCACCGCTCGAGTCGGTGCCGCGCATGGACCTCGCGACCAATCTCGTGGTGCGCGAGAGCACCGCGCCGCTCGCCGCCTGAGGGGCGTGCCGCTCGCTGCCTGAGGGGCGGAGTGCGTGGTCACGATGCCACTCCGCGCCTCACGCGCCCGTCCGGGCGGAGAACACGGCATCCGGCGGGGGATGTTGCTCCCGCCGCGTGATCGGTGCCCCGCCCGCGCGTGCGGTTGCTCCCGCCGACCCTGCAAGTGCTCCCGCCGAGGGGGACCTGGCGCGGCGCGGCTCGGCGAGCGGGGCGGGGTGGGGCGGGGCGGGCGCTCAGGCGAGCGTCAGCGGCATGACCGCGGGATCCGCGCCGGAGCGCTCGATCGAGAACGCTGCGGTCGCGTCGCCCGCGGTCACGCGGTAGTCGCCGAGGAAGCCCGACACACGAGCGACGCCGTCGTCGTCCGTGCGGGTCCGGGTGGGCGGCAGCCACCAGTCGCCGCGCACAAGGGAGCGCAGCCCGTCGTAGGCCGGCTTGCGGGATCCGTCGGCGCGCAGCAGGCCGGCGGGGGCGCCGAGCCAGGCACCCGCATCCGAGATGCCCCAGTAGGTGATCGAGGCGACGGAGGGATGCCCGACGAGCGAGCGGTAGTGCCGCACGAGCTCGTCGGCCTGGCGCGCCTCGCCCTCGGGCGTCGAGGGCCACGAGTCGGGCTGGAAGTCGTTCAGGTCGACGATGTGCGCGGGCATCAGCTCGCCCGAGACGAGCGTGTTCTCGGTGAGGTGCAGAGGCAGCCCGTAGCGCGCGAAGCGGTCGACCATCGCGAGCATCGTCTCCTCGCCCCAGTAGCCCTGGTGCATGTGGGTCTGCAGGCCGATCGCGTCGATGCGCACCCCGTTCTCGAGCAGGCCCTCGATGAGGCACTCGTAGGCGCTCGACAGGTCGAAGTCGTTGAGCAGCAGGATCGCGCCGGGATCGGTCTCGCGCGCCGCCTCGAACGCCTCGCGGATGAGTGGGATGCGCCCCTTCGCCCGTGCGACCCGCGACACCACGTTCGGCACGCCGTCGGGTTCGTTCCCGAAGACCGGCATGATGACGGCCTCGTTCACGACGTCCCACGCGTCGATCAGCCCGCGGAAGTCCGACACCTCGCGCCGGATGCGGTCGAGCACGACCTGCCACGCGTCGTCCAGCGGCAGCTCGTCCATCCAGGCGGCCTTCACCGTGTGCCAGACGAGAGGGTGACCTTTCAGGCGCACGCCGCGCTGCGCGAACCAGCGCGCGGCGGTGCGGATGCGGTCCGTCTGCGTGACGCCTCGGGTCGGCTCGAACTCGCCGCGGTAGAAGGGCAGCGTCGCCGTGTCGAACACGCCGAGCCAGTCCTCGGCGAGGGCGGCGGCATCCGCCTCGCCGTTCGCATGCGGGATCAGCTCGAAGCCTGTCGAGCCGAATGCGAAGGCGTGGCGGGTCTGCGCGAGCTCCACCTCACGCCGGGCGAGCGGGGCGCCCGCCGCGTCGAGGAGGCGGATGACGCGCGCGCCGACCCGGTGAGGGAGGGGTTCCTCACCCACCGGGGAGAACCTCGACATCCGCGTGCAGCGCACGCGTGTGGTCGACGACGCGGGTCTCACCCGTCAGCTCCACGGTATGCGCGAACACGATGTCGCCTGCCGAGCGGGCGACGCCGAGCACGAGGGTGCCCGGCTCGACGATGCGTCGCCCGTCGCGCCCGGTGAAGGCGGCGAGCTCGGCCGGCACCCGGAAGGTGACCGTCGCGGCGGCGCCCGCGGCGAGGTCGACACGCGCGTAGGAGATGAGCCGCTGCACGGGACGCACGACGCTCGCGACGGGGTCGTGCAGGTACAGCTGCACGACATCCGATCCGTCGCGGTCGCTCGTGTTGGTCACCGTGAGGCGCACGTCGACGGTCTGCGAGAAGAGCTTGCCCGAGACGCCCAGGTCGCTCCAGGCGAAGCTCGCATACGACAGGCCGTGCCCGAACCAGTAGGCGGGAGTCGGGTCGATGCTCGAGACGCCGCTCTTGCGTGCGAGCGGGGCAGCCAGATAGCTCGAGGGCTGCGCGCCGGGGGTGGCGGGCACGCTCACCGGCAGGCGGCCGCCGGGGTTCACACGGCCGCTCAGGGCGCCGGCGATGGCGCGGGTTCCCTCTTCGCCGAGGAAGAACGCCTCGACGATCGCGTTCGCGCGCGCGGGCGCCTCACCGAGGGCGTAGGGGCGACCCGCGAGCAGCGTCACGACGGTCGGGGTGCCGGATGCGACGACCGCGTCGAGCAGTTGCTGCTGGGCACCGGGCAGCTCGAGCGACTCCACGTCGCATCCCTCGCCGCTCGTGCCGCGGCCGAAGAGGCCCGCACGGTCGCCGAGCGCGAGGATCACGACATCGGCGTCGCCGGCCGCCGCGGCTGCCGCGGCGATCTCGGCGGTTTCGCCGCCGTCGACGCTCGTGCCGCGCACGTACACGAGGTCGCTGTCCGGGAACTCGGACCGCAGCGAATCCAGCAGCGTCGGCAGAGGGATTCCGATGGGGGTCTCGGGATGCTGCACGCCCACGTGGGCGGGGAAGGAGTAGCAGCCGAGCACGGCGTAGGGGTCGTCGGCGGTGGGGCCGACCACCGCGATGCGGCGCGGGGATGCCAGCGGCAGCACGCCGTCGTTCTTCAGCAGCACGATGGCGCGTTCGGCGAGCCGAGCCGCGAGCTCGCGGTTGTCGTCGCCGTCGAGGTCGACTGTGCCGCGCAACGCGTCGGGGTCGGCCTCGTCGCCCGCACCGGCGAGCGCGGTCGGCACCGGCGACCAGTGCTCGTCGAGCAGGCCGAGCTCGATCTTCTGCGCGAGCACGCGACGCAGCGAGGTGTCGATGATCGACTCGTCGAGGCGGCCGGAGCGCACCTCCTCGGCCAGCGGCGCGCCGTAGCCGCGCAGGGTCGGCAACTCCACATCGATGCCGGCTGTGAGCGCCGCGGTCGCGGCGGCCCCCCAGTCGCCCTCGGGCACCACCCCATGCAGGAGCGCCAGGAAGCCGACGGCGTAGTAGTCCGCCACGACGGTGCCGGTGAAACCCCAGCGTTCGCGCAGCAGCTCGGTGAGGAGGCTGCGGTCGGCGGCCGTGGGAACCCCGTCGATGTCGGTGTAGGCGTTCATGACCGACCGCACACTGCTCTCGCGGATCGCCATCTCGAAGGGCGGGAGCAGCACATCCGCGAGCTCCCGGGCGCCGACCGAGACGGGCGCGAGATTGCGCCCCGCCTTGGAGGCGGAGTAGCCCACGAAGTGCTTGAGCGTCGCGATCACCCCCGCGCGCTCGAGACCCTGCACGTAGGCGGTCGCGATGGTGCCGACGAGGTACGGATCCTCGCCGATCGTCTCCTCCACACGACCCCAGCGGGCGTCGCGCACGACGTCGAGCACGGGCGCGAGACCCTGGTGCACGCCGACGGAGCGCATGTCGGCACCGATCCGCGACGCCATCTGCCGCACGAGGTCGGGGTCGAAGCTCGCCCCCCACGACAGGGGAACGGGATAAGCGGTCGCGCCCCAGGTGGCGAAGCCCGCGAGGCATTCCTCGTGCGCGATCGCCGGGATGCCGAAGCGGTTGGACGCCACGATCCGCTCCTGGGTGCGCTGCAGCGACAGCGCACCCAGAGCGGGATCGACGGGCGCCGTGCCGAAGGGCCGCGTGAGCTGACCGATCCCGGTGGGCAGCAGTTCCTCGATGTCGACGTCGTCGATCATGTCGTTCTGGTGCGGCGCGACCTCGCCCCCGGAGGCATCAGCACCCACCCAGATGCCGTAGAGCTGGGCGAGCTTCTCCTCGAGGGTCATCGAGGCCACGAGCGCCTCGACGCGGGCATCGGTGGTCTGAGTGGCGTCGCGCCAGATCGGCACGACGCCGACGTCGATCGACATTCCTATCCCTTCACGGCGCCGGTGAGACCGCCGACGATGCGGCGTTCTGCGGCGAGGAAGAACACGAGCGCGGGCACCATCGACAGCGAGGTGTACGCGAGCACGGCTCCGGTGTCTTGCGAGTACTGGGTCGAGAACTGCTGCACGCCGAGCGGCAGGGTCCACAACTCCTGCGGCATGCCGCCGGCCGCCATCACAAGCAGCGGCAGCAGGTAGCCGTTCCAGCTGCCGAGGAAGGCGAGCACGCCCACCGTGATGAGCCCGGGCAGTGAGAGCGGCAGCACGATGCGCCAGAAGAATCCGACGCGGCTCGCGCCGTCGATCTGCGCGGCCTCCTCGATCTCGAGCGGGATGGCCCGCAGGAACGGCACCAGGATGATGATCGTCACCGGCAGCGCGAACGCCACCTGCGGGATGATCACGCCGAGGAACGTGCCGTGCAGCCCGATGTCGCGCAGCAGGATGCTGAGCGGGAGGGCGGCCACCGTGAGCGGGAACATGAGGCCCGCAGAGAAGAAGGTGTAGAGCCACTGGCGGCCGCGGAACGTGTAGCGCGCGATCACGTAGGCCGCGCACAGGCCCAGCGCGACGACACCCGCGGTGGTCCCGACCGCGACGAGCGACGACGAGAAGACCGAGCCCCAGAACCGCGGGCTCGAGAGCACGTTGGCGTAGTTGCCGAGGAACCACGGGTTCGGCCAGCCGCCGGGCGCCGAGTTGAGGTCGGCGCTCGTGCGGAAGCCCGAGATCCAGATGTAGAGCACCGGGATGATCGAGATGAGGATCGCGGTGAGGGCCACCACGTAGATGAGCGGCTGGCGCCACGTGAAGCGCACGCCCGCTTGAGCTGCGGGCACGGATGCGGTCGTCATGTCAGTCATCTCCTCGTACGTCGGACGTTCCGAGGTCGCGACGCATGGCATGGCGCTGGTAGAGCACGGCGATCACGAGCGAGATCAGGAACAGGATCACGGCGACGGAGCTTCCGTAGCCCGGGTTCCCCTGGCCGTACTGGATCATGTAGGTCGCCATGGTGCTCGTAGTGCCCACGGGGCCCCCCTTGGTGGTGACCCACACCATGTCGAACAGCTGGAGGGATCCGATGATCGACAGGAACGCCCAGATGCGGATCGTCGGGCCGAGCAGCGGGATCGTGATGTGCCACTGGATCTTCCACCAGCTGGCGCCGTCGATGGCCGCGGCCTCCGACAGCTCCTCGGGCACGCCCTGGAGTCCCGCGAGCATGAGCAGGATGGCGAAGCCGAGGTACTTCCAGGTCAGGATGCCGAACATCACCCAGAGGGCGGTGTCGGGTTGGGCGAGCCAGGGCTGGGCGAGGTCGCCGAGGCCGATGGACTCGAGGAACGCGTTGACGCCGCCGCGCGGGGAGAGCAGGAGCTTCCACGAGAGACCGGCGATGACCTCCGCGAGCACGTAGGGCACGAAGATGGCGGCGCGGATGATCGTGCGGCCGCGCATCCGGCGGTTCAGCAGGAGCGCGACGATGATCGCGAGCGGGCCCTGGATGAGCAGGGACAGCGCGGCGATCGTGAAGTTGTTGCCGATCGACTTGAGGAACAGCGGGTCGGTGAGCGCCCGCACGTAGTTGTCGAGGCCGATGAAGCGCTCGAGCGGGCCGAGGCCGTTCCAGTTGAAGAAGCTGTAGACGGCGGCGAGCACGACCGGGAGGATCACGAAGCCGACGAAGACGAGCAGCGCGGGGCCGGCGAAGAGAGCGATCTCGAGCCACTTGCGGCCGTCACGCCGCCGCGCGCGCGGACGGGTAGGTGGGGCGGCAGGGCCCGCGGCGACCGCGGGCCCTGCCTGAGTGATGCTGGTCATGTTGTCTATCTGTACGGGTGGACGTCCGCGCTACAGCGTGGCGGCCGTGTCCTCGAGCGCCTTCACGACATCCTCGGGCGTGCCGGTGCCCGCCATGAGGTTGACGATGGCCTGGTTGAGCGGGTTGCCGAACGAGGGCCCGAGGTCGCTGTCGAGCCAGAGCTGCACGTACGACGATCCGGCGAGGCCTTCGGCGATCGACTTGAGGCTCGGGTCGGAGAGCGAGTCGATGGCACCCGGGTGGGCCGGGATGCCGGCGCCGGTCTCGGCGAAGCGCTTCTGCACGTCTTCGCTCGCGATGTACTTCAGCAGCTCGACGGCCTCCTTCGGAGCGTCCTTCGAGATGCCGAATCCGTCGCCACCGCCCATCGTGATGGTCGGGTCACCGGCGGTGCCGGGCACCGACACCATCGGGAACCAGCCGAGCCACTCGGGCACGGTCGCATCGGGCGTGAGCGATCCGATCTGACCGGCGTTCCAGGAGCCCATGAGCTCCATCGCGGCGTTGCCGTTGGCGACGAGTCCCGCGGAGCTGTCGGCGCCCTGCTGGCCGGAGGTCGCGAGGAAGCCGTCCTGGAACGGGTTGGTCGCGACGAAGTCCTGCAGCAGCTCGCCCGCCTCGACCCAGCACGGGTCGCTGAAGTCGAGCGCCGGGATGGCCTTCTGCAGCGTCTCGGTCGAGCACGCGGCGAGCGCGAACTGATACCACCAGTGGCCGGCGGGCCACAGGTCGCCGGCGCCGACGGCGATCGGCGTGGTGCCGGAGTCGCGGAGCTTCTGGTTGGCGTCCTCGAGCTCGGGCAGGGTCTCGGGCAGCTTGTCGATGCCGGCCGCCTTGAAGAGGTCCTTGTTGTACCAGAAGCCCTCGATGCCGAAGGTGTAGGGGATGGCGTACTGCTTGCCGTCGACCTGCCACGGCTTCACGGTGCCGCCGTATTCCGAGATGGTGTCGGACATGACGTCGGTGAGGTCCATGAGGTAGCCGGCCTCGGCCTGCGAGCGCACCTCGCCGCCGGGCCACACCATGAAGATGTCGGGCGCGTCGCCGGACTGGAGCGCGTTCGGGATGAGGGTGCGCTGCAGGTCCTCGTTCTGGTATCCGGTCACCTCGACCTTGACGCCGGGGTGGGCGTCCTCGAACTCGGAGGCGACCTCCTCCCACATGGCCTTCTGGGGGTCGGTCGTGGCGTTGTGCCACCAGGTGATGGTGACCTTGCCGTCGTCGTTGCCGTTGCCGCCGGCGCTGCAGGCGGTGAGACCGCCGATCGTCAGAGCGGATGCCGCGGCGATCGCTCCGACCCGGATGATCCGGGCTCTGTTCATCTTCGAACACCTCTCGAAAGTTTCGACAACTACGTCGAAAGTGGTTGGGATGCCGCGATCATACGCAGATGCCTCAATTGCGGTCAATAACAACAAAATAACGGTTGCGCCCCGTCCAGGGGGCAGACGCCCGCAGTGTCCGGGCCGACGCGCGCAGTCGCAGCCGCTAGTGTGTGCGACGTGGCAGCGCTGGGAGACACCGTCGACTCGGTTCGCCGTCGAAACCTTTCGACCGTTCTCGAGCTCGTGCATCGCGGAGGCGCGCCCTCGCGCGCCGACCTGACGGTGCTCACGGGACTCAACCGCTCGACCATCGGCGCGCTCGTCGCCGAGCTCGCCGAACTCGGTCTCGTGCAGGAGGCCGACCCCGGCGCGACCAATCGCGTGGGCCGCCCCTCGCGCCGCGTCGTGCCGGATCCGCGCCCCGCCATCATCGCCGTCAACCCCGAGATCGACGCTGTGACGGTCGCTCTCGTGGGCCTCGGGGCGCGCGTGGAGCACCGTATCCGCCGCGAGGTCGACCACATCCCGAGCCCCGAGGAGGCGGCGGCCGTCGTCGGCGCCGTCGTCGACGAGCTGCGCGAGGGTCCGGCTCGGGAGCGCCGGCTCGTCGCGGTCGGACTCGCCGTTCCCGGACTCGTGCGCGCGAGCGACGGCGTCGTGCGCTGGGCGCCGCATCTCGGATGGCGGGAGAGCTCGTTCGCGCGGCTCGTCGAATCGGTCGTCGGGCTGCCGACGGTCGCCGACAACGACGCGACCCTCGGCGCGCTCGCCGAGCATCTGTTCGGCGTCGGCCGCGGGGTAGACCAACTCGTCTACCTCAACGGCGGCGCGAGCGGAATCGGCGGCGGGGTCATCATCAACGGCCAGCCCTACCGCGGCGCGTACGGCTACGCGGGGGAATTCGGCCACAACCGGCCGCGACTCGACGATCCGGCCCATCGCGCCACCGTCGGCGGCACGCTCGAAGAGGAAGTGAGCCGCTCGCGGCTGCTCGAGATCCTCGGCCGCCGCACCTTGGACGAGCCCGAGTTCGAGGCGGCGGTGCTCTCCTCCGACGACCCGAGACTGCACGCGGAACTCGCGCGTCAGCAGATCGTGCTCGGCGGCGCGCTCGGCAACGCGATCAACGTGCTCGGCCCCGAGCTCGTCGTGCTCGGCGGATTCCTCGGCACCCTGCTCGCGTGGGATGCGCCCGCACTCGAAGCCGCGGTCGCCGCGCGCACGCTGCCGGTGGCCTGGGAGGGCACACGCATCCGCGCCGCGGCGCTGCGCCGCGACCGCCTGCTCATCGGGGCGGCAGAGCTCGCGTTCTCGCAGATCCTGCGCGACCCTGCCTCGTTCGGCGCTCACCACTGAGCCCTTCTGCACAGCAGAGGCGGTGCAGAATGGACGGATGCCCCCCGCATCTCCCGATTCACCCGACCGCGGACTCGAGTTCGCCCCCGACTTCCTCATCGGCTCGGCGACGGCCTCGTACCAGATCGAGGGCGCCGCCCGCGAAGACGGCCGTGGACCGTCGATCTGGGACACCTTCAGCCACACGCCCGGCAAGGTGTGGAACGGCGACACGGGGGATGTCGCCGACGACCACTATCACCGCTGGGAGTCGGACCTCGACCTCATGGCCGGTCTCGGGCTGCAGTCGTACCGCTTCTCGATCGCCTGGCCGCGCATCCAGCCCACCGGATCGGGGGCCGTGAATCCCGCGGGCATCGCGTTCTACTCGCGCCTCGTCGACGGGCTGCTGCAGCGTGGCATCCGTCCGATCGCGACGCTGTACCACTGGGACCTGCCGCAGACCCTCGAGGACGCCGGGGGCTGGCCCGCGCGCGACACCGCCCTGCGTTTCGCCGAGTACGCGGCGCGCACCGCCGACGCGCTCGGCGACCGAATGGCCACCTGGACGACGCTCAACGAACCCTGGTGCTCTGCCTACCTGGGCTACGGTTCGGGGGCTCACGCCCCGGGACGCACCGATGGAGCTGCCGCACTCGCCGCGGTGCACCACCTGAACCTCGCCCATGGTCTCGCGGTGCAGGAGATCCGGCACGCCGCGACGAACGACCCCGACCTGTCGGTCACACTCAACTTCCACGTGATCCGCGGCGGCGCAGACGACACCGCGCCCGAGGCGGTGCGCCGCATCGACGCGCTCACGAACCGTGCGTTCACGCACCCGATGCTGCTCGGCGAGTACCCCGCCGACCTGCTCGACGACACCCGCGAGGTCACCGACTGGAGCTTCGTGCGCGACGGCGACCTCGCGCGGATCAACCAACCCCTCGACGTGCTGGGGGTCAACTACTACTCGACCGTGACGGTGCGGGTGTGGGACGGCGTGAGCCCGCGCACCAACAACGACGGACACAAGGATGTCGGCGGCTCGCCGTGGCCGGGATCGCGGAACGTCGAGTTCCTGAAGCAGGCGGGGCCCTACACCGACATGGGCTGGAACATCGCGCCCGACGGGCTCGAGGAGCTGCTGCTCTCGCTGAAGGCGCAGTTCCCGGAGCAGCCGCTCATGATCACCGAGAACGGCGCGGCGTTCCCCGACCGGGTCACCCACACGGAGGCGGGACCGCGCGTGCACGACGCCGAGCGAGTGGACTACCTACGACGTCACTTCGCGGCGGCGCACCGCGCGATGGCGCGGGGCGTGGATCTGCGCGGCTACCAGGTGTGGTCGCTGCTGGACAACTTCGAGTGGGGCTACGGGTACTCGAAGCGCTTCGGCATCGTGCGCGTCGACTACGACACGCAGGAGCGCATCCTCAAGGACTCGGCGCTCTGGCTGCGGGAGCTCATCGCGACGCGCCGGATCCCGTAGCGGACCTCTAGCCGTCGAGCTCGGTGAGCGTCGGGGGGTTCGCCCCGCGTCGTGCCACGCAGATGGCGGCCGCGCGTGCCGCGCGGGTGAGGATGGCGACGCGCGTCGCATCGTCGAGCTCGAGCCGACCGGTGCGTGCGGGCTCGAGCAGTTGCTTCCGCCACAGCCCGTCGAGGAGCGCCGCACCGAAGGTGTCGCCGGCACCGATGGTGTCGACGACCGTCGTGGGGTGGGCGGGCACCGAGACGATGCCGGCGGCATCCACCCAGGCGCAGCCCTTGTCGCCCAGGGTGACGGCGACGAGCGCGGGACCGTGCGCGAGCAGCGCGCGGGCGGCATCCTGCCAGCCGAGACCGGGGGAGAGCATCGCGAGGTCCTCGTCGCTCGCCTTCACGATGTGGGCGATGTCGACGAGCTGCTCGACCGTGCCCGTGAGGTCGCTCTGATAGTCGACCATCGCGGGGCGCAGGTTCAGGTCGTAGCTGACGGTCGTGGTGTCGGCGAGTTCGCGCACCATCGCGAGCACGGCGTCACTTCCGGGCGGCACGACCGCGCCGAGGGAGGCGACGTGCACGAGCGCGGGGCGTTCGCCGGGCAGCAGCGCGCCCAGTCGCCAGTCGAGGTCGAAGGTGTAGCTCGCGGCCCCGTCCGCGCCGATCGTGGCGGTCGCGGTCGAGGTGCGCGGGATGACGTACGGATCGACCGCGAGCGGGATCCGTTCCGCCTCCAGGAACTCCGCGATCGCGGCCCCGCGCTCGTCGCGGCCGAACGATGTCGCCATGCGGACATCGCGGCCGAGGCGGCGCAGGGCCACGGCGGTGTTGGTGGCGCTCCCGCCGACCTTCTCGGTCGGCTGGTCACCCTCGGCGTGGACGACGTCGATGAGCGTCTCGCCCACGACGAGCGCGGCAGCGCCCGTCACGGCTTACCGAGGAGCCCAGAGATCGGGCTTGCCGGCGGCGTCGGGAGCGAGGGCGTCGCCGTTGTCGGCCACGATCGGCTGCGGATCGGCGCTGACGTACTCGAGGCGCACATTGTTCAGGTCCTTCTTCTCGGTGAACCAGAGGATGACATTGCCATTCTCGTCGATCGCCTGACCATTGTTGGAGAACCCGAGCTGCGCCATCTGCGCCTTGCGCTCTTCGATGTCGGTCACGTTCATGAACGCGATGTGGTGGAACCCCTCGCCCTCCTTCGCGGAGTGCGTGCCCTCCCCGTGGAACTCCATGAGCTCGATCGCGGGCGAGCCCTCCTTCGAGAAGGAGATGCGGGCGTCGTGCCAATGCGGCTCGGGATTGCTGTCGTCGACCCAGCTCTGGGTGCGGTAGCGGGCGATGGGGCTGAAGGTGTACCCGGTCGCGACCGACCAGCGCTCGATGGCCTCTTCGAGGTTCTCGACGAGGAATCCGATGTGGTCGATGACGAGGGGCTGAACCGGCTTGGTCATGTCGGTGCTCATTTCTGGGGTTCGAAGACGGTCTTGATCTGGCTGGAGTCGTGCAGGTTCGCAAGTCCCCGCTCGAAGTCGTCGAAGCCGACGACATCGGTCACGATGCCCTCGGTGCGGATCGCGCCCGACTTGAGGATGGCGACGGCGCGCTTCATGGTGAAGGCCTGCGCGTAGGAGCCCTTGATGGTGAGCTCGCGCGCGAAGATCTCGTAGGGGAAGACCTTGGCGGTGGCGTCCTCGCCGGCGAGGCCGTAGACGAGCACGGTGCCGCCGGTCGCGGTGAGGCGTACGGCGAGCTCGAACACGGCGGTCGAGCCGGTCGCCTCGACGACGGCGTCGAAGCCCTTGGGCGCGAGCGCCCGCAGGGTCGCCTCGGCGGCGTCGGGGTCGTTGCGGTCGAGCTGCACGGTCTCGTCGATGCCGAGCTCGCGCGCGAGCTCGAGCTTGCTCGCGGTCGGCGCGGCGACGACGACGCGCGAGGCGCCGGAGGCGCGCAGCAGCTGGGCGAGGATGAGGCCGGTGGGGCCCGCGCCGAAGACGAGCACGTCGGAGCCCGGGCGCAGGTCGAGCATGTCGGCGCCGTGCACCGCGCACGCGGTGGGCTCGGCGAGCCCGGCCGTGGTGAGGTCCATGCCGTCGGTGTCGAAGGTCTTCGCGGCCTGCACGGCGACGTACTCGGCGAAGCCGCCCGCCTCGTTGCAGCCGAGCGAGACGAAGTTCTCGCAGAACAGCGCGCGCCCCGTGAGGCAGGGGTCGCAGTGACCGCAGTGGATGGTGTTGTCGACCGCGACGACGGTGCCGATGGCGGGCGAGGTCACGCCGGGGCCGTGCTCGACGACGCGGCCGAGGATCTCGTGGCCGGGGATGAGCGGGAGCTTCGCGATGAAGCCTCCGTGCAGCAGGTGCTCGTCGGTGCCGCACACGCCGGTCCGGATGACCTCGAGCAGCACCTCGCCCTCGGCGGGCGTCGGCTTCGGAACTTCTTCGACAGCCCAACGGGCGCCCTCGTGGAATACGACGGCCTTCATCGCTTCTTCCCTCCATTGGGGTTATGCGGGAGCGTCTCGCGCCCCGGTCTGAGTAGTAGGACTACGGATTTTCGGTCAGATACGCCCACCCGAGGCGTCGTAAGTCCCTGATTCGGTAGTATAGCTACATGATCGACCAAAGTGGAGCGACCACCGTGACCCTTCCGGCCCTTCTCGACATCGCCGTCGACGGAGCGATGGAGGGCAGGTCCGCCACCTACCGTGTGAAGCTCGAACGGCTCGAGGGCGTCTACGCCGACGCCGATTCCTACGCGGCCGAGGTCGAGCGGCTCGGCGCCGAGACCGAGGTGTACTCGGTTCAGTCGCACGACTACGGCGACGGCCCCGGCGGTCTCACGATCGGCACGAGCCGGCTCGAGCCGGGCAAGGTCGGTGCGGAGTTCGCCCTGACTCGCGGCCATCTCCACGCCCGGTCGGATCGCGCGGAGCTCTATTACTGCATCAGCGGCCGCGGGGTCATGCTCATGGACTCGCTCGACGGACGTACCTCGGCGATCGAGCTCACGCCGGGCCGGGCCGCGCACGTTCCAGGCGGCTGGGTGCATCGGAGCGTCAACGTCGGGAATGAACCCTTCGTCACGATCTTCTGCTACAACACAGATGCAGGCCAGGACTACGAGATCATCGCGCGCGCCGGAGGGATGCGTGAACTGGTGGTCGACGACGGTGACGGAGGCTGGGAGACGATTCCCAATCCCGAGCACCGGGGCTACGAGTCCGATCCTGCGACACGCTGAGCTCGCACCCGAGGGCTTGGCACGGGGGCGCGAAGCTGCTGGACTTCCGTCATGGCCGGACATGCGCCCCCCGACAGCATCCACGAAGGGGACCCGTTGGGAATCGATGACGCCGACCACCAGTCGATGCTCGACCGCATCTCGCTCCATGCCGACTCGCTGAGCCGGTCCGAGCGCAAGGTCGCGGAGGCGATCCTCGCCGACCCCGCGGCCTTCACCGAGTACACGATGGCACGCGCCGCCGATGTCGCGGGTGTGAGCGAGCCGACGGTGATGCGCTTCGCGCTCTCGATGGGATGCGACGGCTACCAGGCCTTCAAGATCGCGCTTGCGAAGTCGCTTGCTCTCGGCATGCCGGTGACCTTCTCGGCGATCGACGACGACGACACCATCGCCGACATCTCGCGCAAGGTCTTCGATCACACGATCACGAGCCTCGACCGCGCGCGCAGCGCCCTCGACGTCTCGACTCTCGAGCGCGCCGTCGACCTGTTCGAGAAGGCTCCCGCCATCGTGTTCCTCGGCTTCGGAGCCTCCAACGTGATCGCCTTCGACGCGGCCCAGAAGGTGGCCGTGTTCGGGCGGCCTCTCTCGGCGCCGACGGACCCGCACCAGGCGTACATGACCGTCGCGACGCTGCCGCTGGGCGCCGTGGTCGTCGCGATCTCGAACACCGGCCGCACGCGTGAGGTCGTGCAGCTGGCCGAGCTCGCCCATCAACGTGGTCTGCCGGTCGTCGCCATCACGGGCTACGACGAGTCGGAGCTGCTGCAGCACGTCGACGTGCCCATCGTCGTGCGCACCTTCGAGAACACCGACCGCTATACGCCGTCGGCGAGCCGCATCGCGGGTCTCGCGGTGATCGACGCCCTCGCGGCGGCCGTCGCCGTGCGCCAGGGCGGTGAGCACGCCGAGGAGTTCCGCCTCATGAAGGAGGGCCTGCGTGAGTTCCGCGAAGGCGGGATGAAGGACTGAGTCGCGAAGGCGGGATGAAGTCCTGAGCCGCCTCCCGCATCCGGGATACGGAACGGGCCGCGCACCCTGAGGTGCGCGGCCCGTTCGCCGTCTCGTGCGCGTCAGACCGTGACGACGACCTTGATCTCGGCGCCCGTGGCGGCGAGGTCGAAGGCCTCCTGGGTCTGGGTGTACGGGAAGCGGCTGGAGAGCATGACCGAAGGGTCGACGGCACCCGAGCGGATGATCTCGATCGCAGTCTCGTAGTCCTCGAGCACGTAGGTGGCCGCACCCAGCACGCTGATCTGGCGGTCCTGCACGGTGGGCAGGTCGAGCTCGACGGGGCGCGCGGGAACGCCGACGATCACGACCGTGCCGGCCTTCGACACGATCGCGGTGGAGGCCGAGACCGTGCTCTGGATCGAGACGCAGTCGAACACGACGTCGGCGGTCTCGCCGAGCGCCGCGATCGCGTCGTCGACGAAGCTCGCCGAGGCCGCGTCGATCGTCGCGTCGGCCCCGAGGCGGGTCGCGACCTCGCGCTTGGCGGGGAGGAGGTCGCTCATGACGATGCGGCGGGCGCCGGCGGCACGGGCCGCGGCGAGCATGAGCAGGCCGATGGTGCCGCAGCCGTGGATGAGCACGGCCTTGCCCGTCAGCTCGCCCGCGAGACGCGCGGCGTGCACCGGGGTGGCGAGCGGCTCGATGAGGATCGCCTGGTCGTCGCTCAGGTCGTCGGGCACGACGCGCAGGCGGTCGGCCGGGATGGTGAAGGTCTCAGCCATGCCGCCCTCGCGGTAGCCGCATCCGAAGAACTGGAGGTTCTCACACACGTTCTCGTGGCCGGCGCGACACACCTTGCAGGTGCCGCATGGCAGCGTCGGCTCGGGCGTCACACGCGTTCCGATCGCGAGGCCGTTCACCTCGGCGCCGAGCTCCTCGACGATGCCCACGACCTCGTGGCCGGGGTAGTAGGGGATCGACATCTGCGGGTGGCGGCCGTGGTAGGCGTGGGTGTCCGAGCCGCAGACGCCCGCGATCCGCATGGAGACACGCGCCTCCGCGGGACCGAGGTCGGCGGTCGCTTCCTCGAGGATCTCGACGACACCGGGGCGCGTCACCTTGGCGCGCCAGCGCTGTGCATTCTGGGAGGTTTCCGACACGTTCTCTGCTCCTTTGCGCTCGTCCCGGGATCAGGGACGTCGGATCGAGTATATGCGTAGCACTACTACCAAAATGTGGGCAGTTTGCCGGGCCTGAGCGGCGTTCGAGTTGACTGACCCCGCAAACCGCGTAGTATGACTACGAAATCGGCTCGATCTTCGTCGAGTCGTTCCCACAAAGAGGTGAAAAAGGAGATTCCTCGATGAATCACATTTTCCGCAGGCGGGGCATCGTCGCCGGGGGCATCGCACTGACCCTGGCAGCCGCGCTGATCGGCTGCTCGTCCGCTTCGGACGACAGCGGATCGACCGGCGGCACGTCGGACGACGTGACGGCTGTGCAGTCCATCCGCAGCATGTCCAACCCGTACCACGCTAACTGGGCCGACGGCGGCGCGCTGTTCGGCGACTGGGCGGACGTCGAGGTCGTCACGATCGTCGACGAGGGCGACTCGCAGACGCAGCTGTCCAAGATCCGCGCGCTCGGCGCGGAGGGCAAGGTGTTCGCACTCAACGTCGACCCCAACGACTCCTCCACCACGGAGGCCATCGTCAAGGCCGTCACCGAGGCGGGCGGCTACGTCGTCACGCAGTGGAACAAGCCCGACGACCTGTGGCCCTGGGACGTGAGCGACAACTGGGTCGCCCACATCTCGTTCAACGGCGAGACCAGCGGCAAGGAGGTGTCGCAGGCGCTCTTCGACGCGATGGGCGGCTCCGGCAACATCATCGCGCTGCAGGGCATCCTCGACAACGTGCCCGCGAAGCAGCGCTTCGCCGGCCTGCAGGCCGCTCTCGACGAGAACCCCGGCATCAAGCTCCTGGCCGACCAGACCGCCAACTGGGACCGCGCCGAGGCCTTCTCGGTCACCCAGACCCTCCTGAGCCAGTACCAGGGCCAGGTCGACGGCATCTGGGCCGCCAACGACAACATGGCGCTCGGTGCCTTCGAGGCGCTCACCGCCGCCGGACTCGCGGGCACCATCCCGATCGTCGGGTTCGACGCCGTTCCCGAGGCGCTGGAGAACATCCAGAACTCCGAGACGACCGGCTACATCGCGACGGTCTCGACCGACCCGTGGTGGCAGGGCGGCGCGGGCCTCTCGCTGGCCTACCAGGCGGCGACGGGCAAGATCAAGGTGTCCGAGCTCTCGCACGAACAGCGCGCCTTCTACGGAAAGCAGATCGTCGTCACGCTCGACAACGTGACCGACTTCACGAAGGCCCCGCTGCTGGAGGCGCTCCAGCCGGACCTCGAGAACCCGTTCCTGCGCTCGCAGGGACCCATCTCCTGATCCAGGCCGGATGACTCGGGAGCGTCGGGGCGGTCACCACCGTCCCGGCGCTCCCGCCCCCGTGCCCGACCACTTCGAGGAATAGCCATGACCCACCCGCCCACCGTGGAGACGCGGAGGTTCTCGCCGCGTGTCCGCCGTCTGATCGCCGACGCAGGGCCGCTCGTCGCCCTCATCGTCTTGATCATCGTCTTCGCCGTGGCGAACCCGGTCTTCATCAGCCCGGGCAACATCGGCATCCTGCTGTCGCAGGCGGCCGTGCCGCTCGTCATCGCGACCGGGCTGACCTTCGTCATCCTCCTCGGGGGCATCGACCTCTCGGTCGAAGGCGTCGTCGCGACCTCGTCGCTCGTGTTCGCGCTCACCGTCGCCAACGACCGCAACGACCTCGCCCTGGGTCTCCTCGGTGCTCTGCTCGCCGTGCTCGCCGGCTCGGTCTTCGGACTCGCGAACGGCCTGGCCAACGTCAAGCTCGGCATCCCCTCGTTCATGGCCACGCTCGGCATGGGTGCCGTCGGCATCGGCATCGCGACCGTGCTCTTCGCGGGGCGCTCGCCTCGCGTGCTCGACTCCGGGATGCGCGCCCTCGGGCAGGGCAGCACCCTCGGGATCGCCAACATCTTCCTCGTCGCGGTGCTCGTGCTCGTGATCGGCTGGTTCGTTCAGCGCTTCACGCGCCTCGGCCGCTACGGCTACGTCATCGGCGGCGACGAGGCCGTCGCCCGCCTCTCGGGCGTGCGCGTCGGCCGCTACAAGATCGGCGCATTCGTGCTGGGCGGCACCGCCTCCGGCATCGCCGGCGTGCTGCTCGGCTCGCAGCTCGGCGTCGGGATGCCGACGATCGGCTCCGGCACGATGTTCACCGCCATCACCGCCGTCGTTCTCGGCGGCACCCTGCTCACCGGCGGCCGCGGCGGCGTGCTGCGCAGCTTCGTGGGTGTGCTCATCATCGTGGTCCTGGCGAACGGCCTCATCCTGATCGGCGTCAACCCGTACGCGCAGGTCGCCGTGCAGGGGCTCGTGATCATCGCGGCCGTCGTCGCCACCGGATGGCGTCTGCGTACGAGAGTGAGGATCATCAAGTGACCGCAGTGCTCGAGGTCCAGAACCTCACCAAGCGTTTCCGCGGCGTCGTCGCCCTCGACGGCGTGAGCTTCGAGGTGCGTCCCCACGAGGTCGTCGGCCTGATCGGCGAGAACGGCGCGGGCAAGTCGACCCTGCTCAAGGTGCTCACCGGGATCTACCAGCCCGACGAGGGTGTGGTGCTGCGCAACGGCGAGCCCGTCACCTTCCGCAACTCGAGCGACGCCGCGCGTGCCGGAATCGGCATGGTGCACCAGGAGCAGTCGCTCGTGACGAGCGTCAGCGTGGCGGAGAACATCCTGCTGGGTGCCGAAGGCGACGCCGTGCGCCTGGGCTTCTACAACTGGCCCAAGCTCAACGCCGTCGCCCAGCGTCAACTCGACAAGATCGCCTCGGCCATCAGCCCCACGACGATCGTCGAGAAGCTGAGCTTCGCCGAGCGTCAGCTCGTCGAGCTCGCCAAGGCGATGTACGTCGAGGAGGGCGCCCAGGTCGAGCCCGTCATCATCCTCGACGAGCCGACGAGCGTGCTCGAGGGCGCCGAACTCGAGACCCTCTTCGCCCAGGTCGACCGCCTGCGCCAGATCGCCTCCGTGATCTTCGTCTCGCACCGCCTCGAAGAGGTGCTGCGCGTCTCGGACCGCGTCTACGTGCTCAAGGACGGCCGCTCGGTGGGTGAGACGGATGCCGCATCCGCCGACATCGACCTGCTGCACCGTCTGATGGTCGGTCGCGAGAGCTCCGCGCAGTTCTACCACGAGGACGAGCAGCTTCCCGTCGACGATGCCCCGGTCAAGCTGCAGGTGAAGAACCTGACGCGTGCGGGCCAGTTCGAGGACGTGAGCTTCGACGTGCGTGCGGGCGAGGTGGTCGGCATCGCGGGCGTCATCGGTTCGGGACGCGAGGAGCTCAGCCGCGTGCTGTTCGGCGCCGAGCCGAGCACCTCCGGGTCGATCGTCGTCGACGGAAAGCCCGTCACCTTCGCCTCGCCGGTCGACGCGGTGGCGGCCGGCTTCGGCTACATCCCGGCCGAGCGTCGCATCGAGGGCATCGCGGATGGCCTGAGCGTTGCGGAGAACATCTTCCTCGTGGCGCCGCAGACCGCCGCCTGGGGACCGTTCCGCAACCCGAAGAAGGCGCTCGAGATCGCGAACAGCTGGATCAAGCGCCTCCGCATCCGCACGCCCGACGAGCGGGCCAACGTGGGCAACCTGAGCGGCGGCAACCAGCAGAAGGTGGTGCTGGCCAAGTGGCTCAACTCGCCCGAGCTCGAGGTGCTCATCCTCGATCATCCGACGCGTGGACTCGACGTCGGCGCCAAGGAGGACGTCTACACCTTCGTGCGCGAGCAGTGCGCGAAGGGGATGGCGGTCGTGCTGCTCGCCGACTCGCTGGAGGAGACGATCGCGCTCAGCCACACGATCCTCGTGATGCGCGACGGCAGGATCGAGCGTCGATTCGACGCGCCCGCCGGCAACAAGCCCAAGCCCGTGGATCTCGTCGAGAGGATGGTGTGACGCAGATGAATCGTCGTACCGATGAAGCAGCTGCCGCTCCCAGCACCGCGGCGCTCCGCGCACTGATCCCCGCGACGGGCCGCAGCTGGCGCGACCGCCTCGCGCCGCTCATCCCGCTCGTCGTGCTCATCGCCCTCGTGCTGGTGATCACGATCAAGCAGCCGAACTTCCTGAGCCTGTACAGCATGCGCGGACTGCTCGAGAGCGTCGCGCCGCTGCTGCTGCTCGCGCTCGGCCAGATGTTCGTCATCCTGACGGGCGGGATCGACCTCGCCTTCGCGGCGGTCGCGTCGTTCGGCACGGTGCTGCTGGCGCTCTGGATTCCGGATCTCGGTGCGGGCGGCATCCTGCTCGCGCTCCTGGTGACCTCGCTCATCGGCTTCGTGAACGGCTTCGTGGTGGCCAAGGCGCAAGTGCCGTCGTTCATCGTGACGCTCGGGGCGCTCGGACTGTACTCGGGCATCGGGCTCTGGATCTCGGGGGCATCGACCATCCGGGTGAGCGAGGGGTACGACGTCGTCGGCTGGCTCGCGGATCTGCGGATCGCGCAGCTGCCCGCGAGCGGGCTGCTCGCGATCGTCATCGCGGTGATCATCGCGGTGCTCATGGGCACGCTGCGGCGCGGACGCGCCCTGCACGCCCTCGGCCTGGCCGAGCCGGCGGTGCTCATGTCGGGCATCTCGACCGTACGTCTGCGCATCCTCGCGTTCACGCTCTCGGGGCTGTTCTCGGGTCTCGCCGCGGTCATGCTCGTGGCCCTGCAGCGCTCGGGTGGACCCTCGCTCGCCGACAGCATGCAGCTGCCCGCGATCGCGGCGGTCGTCATCGGCGGCACCGCGATCACCGGCGGCGTCGGTGGGGCCATGAAGACCCTCATCGGCGCCCTCATCATCGTGGTGCTGCGTGTGGGGCTCTCGGCCGTCGGCGTCGACCCCGCGTGGGAGCAGGTGTTCTACGGCGCCGTCATCGTCGCGGCCGTGGCGCTCACGATCGACCGCTCACGACTGCGCAGCATCAAGTAGCGCCATGATCATCGCGCACGACCTGGGCACCACCGGCGACAAGGCCTCGCTGCACACCGCGGAGGGGGTGCTCGTCGCGGCGACGACCGTCACCTACCCGACGCACTACGGTGCGGCGGGCGTTGTCGAGCAGGACCCCGCCGATTGGTGGGGCGCGGTCGTCGCCGCGACCCGGCGACTTCTCGACTCGGCGGGGGTCGACGGGTCCCGGGTCGAGGCGGTCTCGGTGTCGGGCCACATGATGGGCGGCATCTTCCTCGACGCCGACTACGAGCCGGTGCGGTCCGCCATCATCTGGGCCGACACCCGCAGCTCACGGCAGACCGCCCGCCTCGTCGAGAGCGTCGGCGAGGAGGAGGGCTACCGCATCACGGGGCATCCGCTGAACGCCACCTACACCCTTCCCAAGGTCATGTGGGTGCGCGAGAACGAGCCCGAGGTCTGGGGGCGCGTGCGGCACCTGGCCTTCGCGAAGGACTACGTCAACCGCCGTCTCACCGGTCGCCTCGCGACGGACGCCTCCGATGCCTCCGGTGCGAACGCCTACGACCAGCATGCGGGCGACTGGTCCGCGCAGCTGCTCGACGCAGCGGGCGTCGCGCGCGAGCTCATGCCGCAGATCCTGCCCTCGACCGAGGTGCTCGGACCGCTTCTGCAGGATGCGGCATCCGAGCTGGGGCTGCGCGCCGGAATCACGGTCGTCGTGGGTGGTGGTGACGGCCCGATGGCCGCGCTCGGCACCGGCATCGTGGCTCCCGAGGACGGCGCGTACGTGTGCCTCGGCACGAGCTCGTGGGTCTCGCTCGCCTCGGATGCGCCGCTGCTGGACCCGCGCCGACGCACGATGACCTTCAACCATGTCGTTCCGGGCCGTTTCGTGCCGACGGCGACGATGCAGACGGGAGCCGGTGCCCTCGACTGGCTGGCCGATGTGCTCGAACCGGGTGCGGGCAGCGAGCGCTTCGCGCGTCTGGTGGGCGAGGCCGAGACGGTCGATGCCTCGGGGGAGGGTCTGTTCTTCCTGCCCCACCTGCTCGGCGAGCGCGCACCGCGCTGGAACCCCCAGGTGCGCGCATCCTTCGTCGGCCTCACCCGTGCGCACGGCCGCGAGCATGTGACGCGCGCCGTGCTCGAGGGGGTCGCCTTCAACCTGGGCATCTGCATCGACGCCTTCCGCGTTTCGGGCGCCCGGATCGACTCGGTCGACGCCGTCGGCGGCGGCGCGAAGTCGGATGTCTGGCTGCAGGTGCTCGCGGATGTCTGGGGCCTCCCGGTGCGTCGGCGCAGCATCGTCGACGAGGCCAACAGTCTGGGGGCGGCCGTGCTCGGCGCCGTGGGTCTCGGCAGCGTGCCGAGCGTGGACGCGGCGCGCGAGCTCTCGGTCGTCGAGGCCGAGTTCGTGCCCGACCCGGCGCGCACCGCGAGCTATCGGGCCGCGGCCGAGCGCTTCGAGCAGGCCTACCAGGCGCTCGAGCCCTGGTACGGAGCGGGGCGATGAGCGGCACCGTGCTCGTGACGAGCCGCTCGTTCTCCTCCGGGGAGCACGATGGCGCCGCGCGCCTGACGCAGGCCGGGCTCGAGATCGTGACGGCACCGCCGACGCACGCGCTCGCCGACCTCGCCGAGCTGCTGCCGCGCGTCGACGCCTGGATCGCCGGTACGGGCCCCGTGACCGATGAGCACCTCGCGCTTGCGCCGCGTCTGCGTGTGGTGGCGCGATATGGGGTGGGGGTCGACGCAGTCGACCTGGCCGCCGCGGCGCGGCGCGAGGTGCTCGTCGCCAACACGCCGGCGGCCAACTCCGAGTCGGTCGCCGAGCTCGCGCTCACTTTCGCGCTGCTGGGCCTGCGCCGGGTCGCCCGCGGAGACGCGGCGTTGCGCCGCGGTGACTGGTCGGCGATCCGCGGTGCCGGTATCGACGGCCGCCGCGTGGGCGTCGTCGGCTACGGACGGATCGGCCGCGGTTTCGCGCGGCGCGTGCGCGCGCTCGGCGCGAGCGTGCACGTCTTCGACCCGTGGATGCCGGAGGGCTCGCTCGAGCCCGGCGCCACCCAGGTGGACTCGCTCGCCGCGCTCGCGGGGCTCGACGTCGTGTCACTGCACTCGCCGGGTGGCGAGACGCTCATCGACGCCGCCTGGCTCGCATCCGCCGACGGGCTCGTGCTCGTCAACACGGCGCGCGCCGACCTCGTCGACGAGCACGCGGTCGCGGACGCGCTGCGGGAGGGGCGTCTCGCCGCATACGCCGCAGACACCCTCTCGACCGAGTCCGCGGGCGGGCAGAGTCCGCTGCTGGCCGATGAGCTCCGCGAACTCACGACCTTCACCCCGCACCTGGGCGCCCAGACCGTGCAGGCGATCGACATGATGACGCGCCTCAGCGTCGACGCCGTGCTCGACGTCGTGGCAGGCCGGGAACCCGCCCACCTCATCGCACTCTGAAGAACGGAACCATGAACGCACACGATCTGACCGTGGTGCGGGAGGCCGGCGTGATCGCCGTCGTCCGCGCCCCGTCCGCATCCCTCGCCCGGCGAGCCGTCGACGCGATCGTCGAAGGAGGTGTCCGCGGCATCGAGGTGACCTTCACGGTGCCGGATGCGCCGCAGCTGATCGCGGAGCTCGCGCGCGACTACGGCGACGACATCCTGCTGGGCGCCGGCACCCTCACGACCGCCGACGATGTGCGCCGTGCCACGGATGCCGGCTCGGTGTTCCTCGTGTCGCCCGGCTTCTCGCCCGAGCTCGCCGAGGCGATGCGGGCGAGCGGGCGCACGACGATGATGGGCGCTCTCACCCCCTCGGAGGTCATGGCGGTGCGTGCTGCCGGCATCGACGTCGTGAAGGTGTTCCCGGCGAGCCTCGGCGGTCCGTCGTACCTCGGAGCGCTGCGCGGGCCGTTCCCGGATGTGCCGCTCATGCCGACGGGAGGCGTGAACGCGGGCAACCTCGGCGAGTGGTTCGCCGCGGGCGCCGTCGCGGTGGGAGCGGGGGGCGAGCTCGTCGCGCGGGCCGACCTGGCATCCGAGGACTTCGCCTCGATGCGCGCACGCGCCGTGCAGTTCGTCGATGCGCTCGAGCGGGTGCGGAAGGAGGCGTCGGCATGACGCAGGGCCGGATGGGGTTCATCGGTGTCGACACCGCGGGCTCCTCGATCAACCGGGTCTTCCCGGCGTGGGCCGACGAGCTCGGGCTCGCGAGCCGTGAGCTCAAGGGGTTCGACATCCCGCTCGGGGCGCCGGATGAGCGCTACCGCGAGGTGATCGAGGAGATCCGCGACGACCCGGGGCAGGCCGGCGCGCTCGTGACGACCCACAAGGTGCGCGTGTTCGAGGCGGCCCGCGACCTCTTCGCATCCGTCGACGCGTTCGCCCATGCGTGCGGCGAGATCTCCTCGGTGTACAAGCGCGACGGCCGCATCCATGCGGCCGCGAAGGACCCGATCACGGTCGGCGCAGCTCTCGAGGCCTTCCTGCCGGGCGACTACTTCGCCCGCACGGGAGCCGGGGTCGTGTGCCTCGGCGCGGGCGGATCGGGCACGGCGCTGTCGTGGTACCTCGCGCACCGCGCCGACCGTCCAGCGTTCGTCACCGTCGCGGCGCGACGTCAGGCGAGCCTCGACCACCTGCGCGAGGTGCACGAGCGGGGTGGTCTCGACACGAGCCTGTTCCGTTACGAGCTGCTCGCGGGCGACGACCTCGCCGGCTCGGCCGACCGACTCGTCGAGGCGGGCGGCGAGGGCGTGCTCGTGGCGAACGCCACCGGCATGGGCAAGGACCGGCCCGGCTCGCCGCTCAGCGACGAGGTGGTCTTCCCGCGGAAGGCCGCGGTGTGGGAGTTCAACTACCGCGGCTCGCTCGAGTTCCTCCACCAGGCCCGTGCCCAGCAGCAGGAGCGCGAGCTCATCGTCGAAGACGGCTGGGTGTACTTCCTGCACGGCTGGGGCCAGGTCGTCGCGCAGGTCTTCGACATCGAGCTCACCCAGGAGCTCTTCGCGCGGCTCGCGGCGCGGGCGGACGAGGTCCGGTGACCTCCGGGTTCGTGCGCACGGTCGGAGGCGATCTCGCCCCCGACGCACTGGGCGCGACGAACTACCACGAGCACTTCTTCCAGGTGAGCCCGCTGCTTCCGGGCGACGAGCTCGCCGACGAGGGGGCGTCGACCGAGGAGGCGCGCCTGCTGCGGGCCTCGGGGTTCGCCGCTGTCGTGGATGCGACCCCCGTCGGTCTCGGACGGCATCCGGGCGCTCTCGCCCGCCTGAGCCGGGCAGCCGGGATCACAGTCGTGGCCACGACCGGACGGCACCGCGACGATCACTACCGCGACCAGCCCGAGGCCCTCGCGGGTTCGGCCTCTGTGTGGGCGGCGCGTTTCACCCGCGAACTGCTCGAGGGGATGCCCGCCGACGACCGCGACGTCGACGGACCGCGCGCCGTCGCACCCGACGGCTCGCCGGTGCGCGCCGGCGTGCTCAAGGCGGGTATCGACTACTGGCGCATCACCCCGGCGGAGCGCACGACGCTCGAGGCGGTCGCCGAGGCGCACCGCGCGACGGGGGCGCCGATCATGGTGCACACGGAGCGCTGCACGGCCGTCGACGAGCTGCTCGACATCCTCGGGGCCGAGGGCGTGGCGGGGCGGCGGGTGGTGATCGCACACGCCGACCGCACACCCGACCCGGGTCTGCACACGGCGATCGCCGAACGAGGCGCGTACCTCGGCTATGACGGCGCGGGCCGCCTCAAGGACTGGCCCGACAGCACCCTCATCGACAGCTGCGCGGCGGTCGTCGCGGCGGGCCGGGGCGACCGCATCCTGCTCGGTGCGGATGTCGCGCGCGCCCGGCACTACGCGGCGTACGGCGGCATCCCCGGGCTCGCCTACCTCGGGGAGCGTTTCGTGCCGCGGCTGCGGGAGCGCATCGGCACCGAGGCGCTCACCGCGATCCTCGAGACCAACCCCGCCGCCTGGCTCGGCTGGCGCTGAGGGCGCGCGGTCGCGCCGCCCGCCTCACCGCCCGCCTCACCTCGCCGACGAGCGCGAGGCGAAACGCTGCTGCAGCAGCACCGCGACCACGATGATGACCCCCTTGATCACGGACTGCACCGAGATGTTGAGGTTGTTCTGGGTGAAGACGTTCGTGAGGGTGGAGAAGATCAGAACGCCGAGCACGGTTCCGACGATCGTGCCGCGCCCGCCGATGAGCAGCGTGCCGCCCACGACGACCGCGGCGATCGCATCCAGCTCGTAGAGCGTGCCGTGCGTCGAGGAGCCTGCGGTCGTCCGCGCCAGGATCATGACGCCCGCGATACCGGCGGCGATGCCGCCGAGTACGTACAGCGACACGGTGTGGCGCTTGACGCGCAGGCCCGCGAGGCGCGCCGCCTCGAAGTTCCCGCCGATGGCGATCGTACGGCGACCGTAGGTGGTGCGAGCGAGCAGGAACCAGCCGACCACCGCGGCGAGCACGAAGATCCAGATCAGCCAGGGGATGCCGAGCAGGTCTCCGCGGAAGAACGTCAGGAAGCCTGTGACGTTCACCACCTGGGTCTGCTTGTTGGCGAAGATCTCGGCGAGCCCGCGGGCGGCCACGAGCATCGCGAGCGTCGCGATGAAGGGCACCACTCGTCCGTAGGCGATCACGACTCCGTTGATGAGACCGGCGAGACCGCCGACGCCGATCGCCACCACGACCATGAGCAGCCAGGTGGACTGGGTCGCGGCGTTCTGCACCCAGGAGAGCGACGCGACGACGCTCGCGAGCCCCATGACCGATCCGACCGAGAGGTCGATGCCGCCGGCGGTGATGACGAAGGTCGTGCCGATCGCGACGACTCCGAGGATCGACCCGAAGCGCACGATCGTCACGAAGTTCTCGAGGTTCATGAAGCGCTCTTGGGCCGTGATCCAGCCCACCAGGATGATGAGCACGAGGGCGATGACGAGGCCGAGGTTGCGGCCGGCGGATCCGCTGAGCAGCCGCCGGATGGCGCTTCGTCGGTCGACCCCGGGCGCGGGGGACTCGGGGGTCGTGGTCGTGACGCTCACGCGGCGGTTCCTTTCATGACGAGGTCGAGCACGCCGTGCTCGTCGATCTGGTCGGCATCGATCGTCGAGAGCAGCTGCCCCTCCGCGATCACGAGAACGCGATCGGACAGCCCGAGCACCTCCTCGATCTCGCTCGAGACGACGACGATCGCGGTGCCGGCATCCGCGAGCCTGCGGATGAGAGCGTAGATCTCGGAGCGTGCTCCGACATCGACGCCGCGGGTGGGCTCGTCGAGCAGCAGCACCCCGCTGCCTTCGACGAGCCAGCGGCCGAGAAGGATCTTCTGCTGGTTGCCGCCGGACAGGGTGCGCGTCTCGCGGTCGGGGTCGGCAGGTCGCAGTTCGAGCGCGTCGATCTGCTCCCGGGCGACCTCGCGCTCGCGGCGCTCGTCGAGCACCGAGGCCTTCGCGAAGCGCGCGAAGCTCGCGAGGGTGACGTTCTTGAAGACGGGCTCCTCCAGCAGCAGGCCCTGGGTCTTGCGTTCCTCGGGCGAGAGGCCGAGGCCCGCCGCGACGGCGTGCCGCACGGATCCCGGCCGCAGGCGGGCGCCGCGCACGGCGACGGTGCCGCCCGTCGGCTTGCGTGCGCCGTAGATGGTCTCGAGGATCTCGGAGCGGCCCGAGCCCACGAGGCCGGCGAGGCCCACCACCTCGCCCGCGCGCACCTGCAGGTCGATGTCGGCGAACACGCCGCGCAGCGTCAGGCCCTCGACCTCGAGCACGACGGGCGCATCCGCGGGCACCGGGCGCCGCGCGGGGAAGACGTTCTCGATCGCGCGGCCCGTCATGAGCGTGATGAGTTCGGAGGTCGGCGTGTCGGCCGCCTGCAGGCCGGATGCCATGCTGGCGCCGTCCTTGATGACGGTGATGCGGTCGCCGATCTGGCGGATCTCCTCCAGGCGGTGCGAGATGTAGATGATCGCGATGCCCTGCGCCGTGAGCTCCTCGACGACGCGGAACAGGTTCTTGACCTCTTCGGAGTCGAGAACCGCGCTCGGCTCGTCCATGATGATGAGCTTCGCGTCGCGTGAGAGGGCGCGCGCCATGCTCACGATCTGCTTGCCCGCTGCCGAGAGCGTCTCGACCTCGGTGTGCGGGTTGAGATCGCCGTGGCCCAGCCGGGCCAGGAGCTCGCGGGTGCGCTTCGCGGCGATGCCGCGATGCAGCACGCCGGCCGTGGCGAGTTCGTGGCCGAGGAAGATGTTCTCGGCGATGCTGAGCCCGTCGACGACGTCGAGCTCCTGGTACATCGTCGCGATGCCCATGTCGAGGGCCGCGACCGGGTCGGGGATCGTCACGGTCCGCCCTTGCCACACGAGCTCCCCGCCGTCGGGCTGGTAGGCGCCCGAGAGGATCTTGATGAGCGTGGACTTGCCCGCCCCGTTCTGCCCGAGCACGCAATGCACCTCGCCCGCGCGCACCTCGAGATCGACGCCGCGGAGGGCGGGAACGCCCGCGAAGGACTTGGTGATCCCGCGCATCGACAGTAATGACGTCGAAGAATCGCCTTTGACCATGGCATGCACCATAGCACCGGGGCTTATGTCGAGCGACAGAAAAAAGTTGGCTAGGCGCACGACGTTTCTGCTAGCGTGACGCTCGTCAACGGGGACATCCATCCAGCTCCGCATGAGCGGCGCACATCCCGCTGGCGCACAGCACTCATCGAGCTATGGAGGAACGTATGCGCGCATCCCGCACGAGGCGGCACGTCGTCATCGCGGCAGGCGCCGCCCTCGCGATCACCGGACTCATCACCGGCTGCACCGCGGGCGACACGGGCACGTCGAGCCAGCCCACCAACAACACCGACAACGAGGCCAGCGGCGACAAGGTCGTGATCGGCTTCTCGGGCCCCGCGGCCGACCACGGATGGCTCGGCGCGATCAACTCGGCCGCGCTCGCCGAGGCCGCCAAGTACGACGACATCGACCTGAGGGTCGCCGAGGGCACCAACGACGCCAACCTGCAGATCAGCCAGATCGAGACCTTCATCAACGACAAGGTCGACGCGATCGTGCTGCTGCCGACCGACGGAGCAGCCCTCACGGGGGCCGCGATCAAGGCGATGGAGGCCGGCATCCCGGTCATCAACGTCGACCGCGAGTTCTCGAGCCCGTTCGCCGCACGTGTCACCGTGCTCGGTGACAACTACGGCATGGGCGTCTCGGCCGGCACCTACATCTGCAACGAGTTCGGCGGCACGGATGCCGTGGTGGCCGAGATCGCGGGCATCGACTCGCTGCCGCTCACCCAGGACCGTTCGCGTGGCTTCGCCGACGCACTCGAGGACTGCGGCCTCGAGGTGAACAACCGCGTCGCAGCCGACTTCACGGTGGCAGGCGGCGAGGCCGCGGCATCCCAGCTGCTCGCGGCCGCGCCGAAGATCGACGCCCTGTGGAACCACGACGACGACCAGGGCGTGGGTGGGCTCGCGGCCCTCGACGCCGCGGGACGCAGCGAGATGGTGATGGTCGGCGGCGCCGGCTCGAAGAACGCCATGGAGGCCATCAAGGCCGACAGCGGCGTGCTGAAGGCGACGATCATCTACCCGTCGACGCAGGCCGCCGACGGCATCCGCCTCGCCCGCCTGCTCGTGCAGGGCAAGGCGCTCGGCGACCTCGTCGAGGTCGACGTGCCGAACCGGGTCGTGCTGTACGCACCGGTCGTCACGAAGGAGAACGTCGACCAGTACCTGCCGACGGCCTTCACGTCCTGACGCACCCGCCGGGCGTCCGCATCCGCGCGGGCGCCCGGCATCGCCTCCCCACACACGTCCCGACAGGAGAGACATATGCCGTCGATGCGCGTGGCCATGATCGGCTACGGCTTCATGGGTGCCGCCCACTCGCAGGGGTGGCGCGTGGCGCCCCGCTTCTTCGACCTGCCCGCCGATCCGCGAATGGCGCTCGTCGTGGGGCGGAACGCGGATGCCGTGGCGGCCGCCGCCGCCAAGTGGGGGTGGGAGGAGAGCACCACCGACTGGCGCTCGGTGCTCGAGCGGGACGACATCGACGTGGTCGACATCGTCACGCCGGGCAGCTCGCATGCCGAGATCGCGATCGCGGCACTCGAGGCGGGCAAGCACGTGTTGTGCGAGAAGCCGCTCGCCAACACGGTCGCCGAGGCGGAGGCCATGGCGGATGCCGCGGCGCGTGCCGCCGAACGCGGCGTCTTCGCGATGGTCGGCTTCACCTACCGCCGTGTGCCGGCGACGAGCTTCGCCCGGCAGCTCGTGGCCGAGGGGCGCATCGGCCGGGTGACCCAGGTGCGTGCGAGCTACCGCCAGGACTGGCTCGTCGATCCGCAGGTGCCGCTCGCGTGGCGGCTTCGCAAGGAGCTCGCGGGCTCCGGCGCGCTCGGCGACATCGGTGCGCACGCGGTCGACCTCGCGCAGTACATCACGGGGCAGCGGCTCGAATCGGTTTCGGGCACGCTCGAGACGATCGTGAAGGAGCGCCCGCTGCCCGCCGACACCTCACCCGGTGAGGTCGCGAGCCTCGGGGGAGCTGCCGGCTCGGGCACCGGCGAGGTGACCGTCGACGATGTCGCGATGTTCACGGGCCGCTTCGATTCGGGTGTGCTCGGAAGCTTCGAGGCGACGCGGTTCGCGACCGGCCGCAAGAACTCGCTGCGGATCGAGGTCTCGGGCACCGAGGGCGCGGTCGCCTTCGACCTGGAGGACCTCAACACGCTCGAGTTCTACGACCGCACCGCGCCGGACGACCGGCAGGGCTTCACGCGCATCCTCGTGACCGAGCCCTCGCATCCGTACGTCTCCGCCTGGTGGCCCGCGGGCCACATGCTCGGGTACGAGCACGGCTTCTCGCACCAGGTGGTCGATTTCGTCACGGCGATCGCCGAGGGTCGGCAGCCGACGCCGTCGTTCGCCGACGGGCTGCACGTGCAGCGCGTGCTCGACGCGGTCGAGCGCAGCGCCGCCGCGCGCAGCGTCTGGACTACCGTCTGACAACCGACAGATCCATCGAGGAGGACACCATGTCTCGTCCGATCACGCTCTTCACCGGCCAGTGGGCCGACCTGCCGCTCGAGGAGGTGGCACGGCTCGCATCCGGGTGGGGGTACGACGGCCTCGAGCTCGCCTGCTGGGGTGACCATCTCGACCCGTGGCGCTGGGATGAGCCCGGGTACGTGGAGGGCAAGCTCGAGCTACTGGATCGCTACGGCCTCAAGGTGTGGGCGATCTCCAACCACCTGAAGGGGCAGGCGGTGTGCGATGACCCGATCGACCAGCGGCACCGGGATATCGTCTCGGCGCGGGTCTGGGGCGACGGCGAGCCCGAGGGGGTGCGACAGCGCGCCGCGGAGGAGATGAAGAACACGGCGCGCCTCGCCCGGGCGCTCGGAGTGGACACCGTGATCGGCTTCACGGGCTCGTCGATCTGGAAGTACGTGGCGATGTTCCCGCCCGTGTCGCAGGAGGCGATCGACGCCGGCTACCAGGACTTCGCCGACCGGTGGAATCCCATCCTGGATGTCTACGACGAGGTGGGCGTGCGGTTCGCGCACGAGGTGCACCCCTCCGAGATCGCCTACGACTACTGGACGACCGTGCGCACCCTCGAGGCGATCGGGCACCGGGAGGCGTTCGGCCTCAACTGGGACCCCTCGCACATGGTGTGGCAGGACCTCGACCCGGTCGGGTTCCTCTGGGATTTCCGCGACCGGATCTACCACGTGGACTGCAAGGACACCCGCAAGCGCATGTCGAACGGTCGTAACGGACGACTCGGCTCGCACCTCGCGTGGGCGGACGGCCGCCGCGGCTGGGACTTCATCTCCACCGGCCACGGCGATGTGCCGTGGGAGGACGCCTTCCGGATGCTGAACCAGATCGGCTACGAAGGCCCCATCTCGGTGGAGTGGGAGGATGCCGGCATGGACCGGCTGGTCGGCGCACCCGAGGCGCTCGAGTTCGTGCGCCGGCTGGCGTTCGATGCGCCCGACGCGGCGTTCGACGCAGCGTTCTCGACAGCGGGTGATTGAGGAGCGTCGCGCATGGCGCGACGCGTCTCGAAATCACCGCACATTCAGCTCGCGGAGGCCACCATCGCCTCGATCGACTCGGGGGCGAGCGCGTGGTGGATGGCGAGCATGCTCGCGCCGAGCACTCCCGCATCCGGTCCGAGCTTCGACTGGGTGATCTGCAGGTGCTCGGTGGCGAGCGGCATCGAGCGCGTGTAGACGACCTCGCGCACGCCCGCGATGAGGTGCTCGCCGGCCTGGGCGAGGGCGCCGCCGAGCACGATCGCGGAGGGGTTGATGAGGCTCACGCACGTCGTGAGCACCTCGCCGATGTCGCGGCCGGCCTGGCGCACGGCCTGGATCGCGTCGATGTTGCCGCGCTTGACGAACTCGACGACATCCTGACTGGAGGATGCGGTGAGGCCGGTGGCCGCGAGGGCGCGGGCGAGCGCGGGGCCGGAGGCGAGAGCTTCGAGGCAACCCCGGTTGCCGCACGCGCAGGGCACGTCGGCGCCGCGGGCGACGTAGACGTGGCCGATGTCGCCGGCCGTGCCCTGGGCGCCGCGCTGCAGCAGGCCGCTCGAGATCACGCCGGAGCCGATGCCGGTGGCGACCTTGACGAAGATCAGGTGGTCGACCTGGGGCCAGGCGTGCTCGCGCTCGCCGAGGGCCATGATGTTGACGTCGTTGTCGACGAGCACGGGGGCCTCGAAGCTCGAGGCGAGGTAGGCGGGCACGTCGAAGCGGTCCCAGCCGGGCATGATCGGCGGGTTGATGGGCCGACCGCTGGAGTGCTCGACGGGCCCGGGCAGACCGATGCCGATGGCGAGCAGGTCGCCGGATGCGCGGTCGAGCGAGGCGAGCAGGCGTTCGGCTTCGGAGATCACCCAGCTGAGCACGACCTCGGGGCCGTCGGCGACATCCATCCGTTCGAGGCTCTGGGCGAGCACCCCGCCCGCGAGGTCGCTCACGGCGATGCGCACGTGGGACGCCCCGATGTCGACGCCGAGCACGACGCGGCCACTCGTGGCGATCGCGAACTGCGAGGAGGGACGGCCGCCGGTCGAGACGGCATCGCCGACGGAGTCGACGAGACCGAGCTTCATGAGGGCGTCGATGCGCAGGGCGACGGTGGAGCGGGCGAGGCCGGTGATGGCGGAGAGCTCGCTGCGGGTGCGGGGTCGGCCGTCGCGCAGGATCTGGAACAGGTCGCTCGCGACGGAGGAGCCGAGGGCGTTGATGTGCCGGAGGGGGGCGCCTCCGCTTATGTCGACCATTTGCCAATGTTGCCACAATCGTCGACCGAAGTGCGTCGCGACCCCGGAGGAGTCGGCTTCAGGCGGCGAGCACGGGCAGCCGCCCGGCGCGCACGGGAGCCTGCTGGGGGTCGAGCCAGGGCGGCGGGATCAGGTAGGGGATGCCGTGCTCACGTCGCAGCGCCCAGCCGTCACGGTCGAAGCGGTGGTGGTGCCCGGCGCACATGAGCGCACCGTTGTCGAGGTCGGTCTCGCCGTGGGGAAGCCAGGGCCTCAGGTGCGCCGCCTCGCACCAGGCGGGAGGCGCCGCGCAGCCGGGCCAGATGCAGCCGCCGTCGCGGGCGACCATCGCGCGTCGCTGCGCCTCGGTGAAGAGGCGCGAGCTGCGTCCGAGGTCGAGAACCTCGGACTCGCACCCCAGCACGACGGGGATGAGCTCGGCGTCGGCGGCGAGGCGGCGCGCGGTGCTCGCGGCGATCGGTTCGTCGACGCCTGCGATGTGGGCGACGCCGAGGCCGGTGCGCAGCTCCTCGAGACCCACGGTGACGAGCATCGTGACGGCGGTTCCCGCGAGCGTGCCGCGGTCGTGGGCCAGGAAGTCGCGGGCCATGGTCTGCAGCGCGTCGACGCGCTTCTGCGCGAGGGTTCGCGGGTCGACCGTCGTGGGACTGGCGGAAGCGGCGCCGGGCTCGCTGTCTTCGGTGAACGCGACCCTGCGCGGCGCGGTCTGCGCGTCGAGCGCGCTGCGCACGAACCCGGCCGCTTCGGGGTGGAGGTCGGCGGTGAGACGGGTGAGCCCGTTGGGCAGCTGCCGGAGGGTGAGGCGCGCGCGCCCGCAGCCGGTCTTCGCGGGGCTCGGCGCCGTCGGCGTCGAAGCGGTCGGGCAGCTGGCGCACGAGCTTGCCGAGCTGCCTGCTGGTGAGGGAGGTGGCGTACTCGACGAGCGTCGCCTCCAGCTGGGCGAGCGTGTCGGCATCTGCGAAGTCCCAAGCGGCCCCGATGCCGCGCGCGATCATCGCGGCATGCGAGGCGGGGATGCGTGCCGCGAACACCGCGGCGGCGATCTCTTCGTGTCGACACGGAAGCACCTCCCCCTGGAGCGAGGTGCGCGGAGCGATCGACTCGCCCACCTTCTCCCAGGCGCGCAGGGTGTCGTCGTCGACGCCCGCCAGTTCACGCAGCAGCTCGGATGCGAAGCGGCCACCGACATCGCCGCCGAGCGCCACCCGGCGGAACGCGGCATCCGTCTGCACGCGGTGCGTCGTCTCCGAGGCCACGACCGAGCCGAGCGCGTCTGCCACGCGCGACAGCTCGCCCGCGAGCCGACCCAGCTCGAGCAGCTGCTCCGTCGACAGGCCCCGCAGCGCCTCTGCGCCATCCACCGGTGCGCCACCGCACGCCGCGTGCGCCGTCTCCGCAAGGCGGGAGAGGTGTGCGACGAGAGACATGGGGCCGACTCCGATGAAGATAGATTCGATGTTCTGCCTGTAAATCTACCGTTTCATCGAAGAGATCATCTATACTTTGCGCGAATTCGTGGAGAAGTCATCGAATGTCTGCCTGGGGAGGAAGGGCTCCCGGCCGGCGGGTGGCGGTCGGCCCGCCGCTCCGTCGCTCTCGCACGCCGCTAGCGTGGGGGCACTGCCCTCGACCGCAGGAGAACGACGCCGTGCTCACCGCCCACCTCACCGCCGACCCCGCGAACACGATCGGCGCCATCGACCGCCGCCTCTTCGGGGGCTTCGTCGAGCATCTGGGTCGGCACATCTACGACGGCATCTATGAGCCCGGCCACCCGAGCGCGGACGCCGATGGCTTTCGCCGCGACGTGATCGAGTTGGTCAAGGAGCTCGGGGTCACCACGATCCGCTACCCAGGCGGCAACTTCGTCTCGGGCTTCCGCTGGGAGGACTCGGTCGGCCCGCGCGAGAGCCGCCCGCGCCGTCTCGACCTCGCGTGGCATTCCACCGAGACCAACGAGGTGGGCCTGCACGAGTTCGCCGGGTGGCTCGAGAAGGTCGGCTCCGAGCTCATGCTCGCCGTGAACCTCGGAACCCGCGGGGTCGCCGAGGCGCTCGACCTGCTCGAGTACGCCAACGTCCCGGGCGGCACGACGATCAGCGACAGCCGACGTGCGAACGGCCGCGAGCAGCCGTTCGCCGTGCGGATGTGGTGCCTCGGCAACGAGATGGACGGCCCGTGGCAGCTCGGTCACCGCTCAGCCGACGACTACGGCAAGCTCGCGGCGCAGACCGCCAAGGCGATGCGCCAGCTCGACCCCGAGCTGCAGCTCGTCGTGTGCGGCTCCTCCGCTCGCGACATGCCGACCTTCGGCTCGTGGGAGCGCACGGTGCTCGAGCGCACGTACGACGACGTCGACTTCATCTCCTGCCACGCCTACTACCAGGAGAGGGACGGCGACCGCGGGAGCTTCCTGGCATCCGGGGTCGACATGGATCTCTTCATCGAGGAGGTCGTCCAGGTCGCCGACGAGGTGGGGGCCGCGCGCGGCAGCGAGAAGCGCATCCAGATCTCGTTCGACGAGTGGAACGTCTGGTACATGGATCGTTACCACGAGCAGGACAAGGCGACCGGGATCGGCAATTGGCCGATCGCGCCGCGCATCCTCGAAGACCGCTACTCGGTGCTCGACGCCGTCGTGTTCGGCAGCCTCATGATCTCGCTGCTCAAGCACGCCGACCGGGTCACGAGCGCCTCGCTCGCGCAGCTCGTCAACGTGATCGCGCCCATCATGACCGAGCCCGGCGGGCCGACCTGGCGGCAGACGACCTTCTTCCCCTTCGCCACGACCTCGCGTCTCGCACGCGGCGAGGCCGTGCGGCTCGAACTCGAGGTGCCGAGCTACGACACCGCCAAGTACGGCAACGTGCCGCTCGTCGACGCGGTGGCGACGCGCGATGCGGCGAGCGGCGCATCCGCGGTGTTCCTCGTGAACCGGTCGCAGGATGCCGCCGTCACCGTGACCGTCGACGTGGCGGCGCTCGCGGCGGGCCGCGTCGTGTCGGCCCGGTCGCTGCACGACGACGACCCGGATGCCGCCAACACCCTCGAGCACCCCGAGCGGGTCGCCCTCCCGCCGAACGCGTCCGCGCGTCTCGACGAGGGGGTGCTCACGATCGAGCTGCCGCCCATCTCGTGGACGGCGGTCGAGTTCGCGCGCTGACGCCCGTCATCGGCGGATGTTGAGACGTCATAGACTGCACTCTCCATCCACCCCGACCGAGGACTCCATGACGGCCGCCGTGCATCCCGGCGACGCGCTCACACGCGCCGAACGGCTCAGCTACATCCTCGTGCTGGGGGCGCTCACCGCACTCGGGCCGTTCACGATCGACCTGTACCTCCCGGCGCTGCCCATCCTCGAGCGCGAGCTCACCGCGCCGACCGCGCTCGTGCAGCTCACGCTCACCGCGACCATGGTGGGCTTCGCCCTCGGCCAGCTCTTCGTGGGACCGCTGTCCGACCAGGTGGGGCGGCGCCGGCCGTTGCTCATGGCGACGGCGGTGCACATCCTCGCCTGCCTCGGCGCGGCGCTTGCGCCCGACATCTTCTGGCTGAGCGTCGCGCGCGTGCTGCAGGGGGTCGGGGCCGCGGCGGGAGGCGTCGTCGCGATGGCGACCGTGCGCGACCTGTTCGGCGGCTACCCGCTCGTGAAGATGCTCAGCCGCCTCGCGCTCGTCTCGGGACTCGCGCCCGTGGTCGCGCCCGTGCTCGGTTCGCAGCTGCTGCTCGTGGTGGAGTGGCGCGGACTGTTCGTCTTCCTCGCCGCATTCGGCCTGCTCGTGCTCGCCGCGAACGCGATCTTCCTGCGCGAGACGCTCCCCGCCGAGGCGCGGCACGCGCGCGGCCACTCGACCGTCCGGCAGCGCTACGGCGCCCTCTTCCGCGACCGCATCTACGTCGGCGCGGTCATCATCGCGGGCGCGAACTTCTCGGCGCTGTTCGCCTACCTCTCGAGCTCCTCGTTCCTCTTCCAGGACGTCTACACGCTCTCGGCGCAGCAGTACGGCATCCTGTTCGGCATCAACTCGGTGGGCGTCATCGTCGGCGTGCAGAGCTCGAGCCGGATGCAGAAGCGCATCGGGCCGCAGTGGATCATCGCGGGCGCCACCATCGTGCAGCTCGTGGCGGCGGTCGCGATCATCGTGCTCGACGCATCCGGTGCCGGTTTCCTCGGCATCGCGGTGCCGCTGTGGTTCTTCATCGCGGCGTGCGGGTTCAACTTCCCGGCGATCTCGGCACTGGCGCTCGTGCGTCACGGGCACGAGGCGGGCACGGCGGCATCCGTGCTGGGGGCCGCCAACTTCGGCGTCGCCGGCATCGTCTCGCCCATCGTGGGGCTGTTCACCATCACGAACGCGATCCCGATGGCCGGGGTGATGGTGGTGGCGATCGTGATCGCGATCACCGTGCTCTGGACGATCGTGCGCCCCGCGACGGTGCCGCCGCTCGAGGCCTGAGCCGGGGTACCGTGGGGCGATGGACGCTCCTTCACGACGACCCCTTGTCTATGCGGGAGTCGTGGCGATCGTCTTGACGGTCGGCCTCGGCATCCTCGCCGCCCTGCGCGACACCGTCGGGATCGACGAGGCGTGGATGACCGAGGTGCTCGAGTGGCGCGGCCCGCTCGGCGAGTCGGTGAGCCGGGTGTTCGACTTCCTCGGCGGGGGGTGGTTCGCGATCCTCGTGGTGCCCATCGGGGTCGGCATCGCGTTCATCCTCGTGCGTCGGCCCTGGTCGGCGCTCGACTTCGTGCTCGCGTCGGCGGCCGCGGCGCTGCTGTGCCAGCTGCTCAAGGTGATCTTCGGGCGGGCTCGCCCCGAGCAGATCCTGCTCTCGCTCGACTCCGGCTCCTTCCCCTCGGGGCACACCACCAATGCGGCCGTCATCGCGGTGAGCCTCGGGCTGCTGGTGCGGCGCGCGTGGGTGTGGGTGCTCGGGATGCTGTACCTCGTCGCGATGGCGTTCAGCCGCACCTATCTCGGCGCGCACTGGCTCACCGACACCCTCGGCGGCGCCCTGCTCGGGGCGGGCGTCGCGCTGCTCGTGTGGTGCCTGCTGCTGCCGAAGCTGCGTGAGGAGCCGCTCGCACGAAGCTGAGTGCCGCTGCGACGGGCTACCGCAGCGGATCGCTCGTCAGATCGCGCACGTGGTAGAACTCCTCATCCCACAGCAGATAGGTGAGCCAGTTGGGCAGGAGGTACGACTCCTGCATGTAGTTCGCCTGCGAGGCGTGGATGGTCCAGCCCTCGTGCTTCTTGCCCACCTCGGCCGACATCGCGTACTCGGGCTTCGGCTGGTTCTCGACGACGAACGTGCCCACCTCGCCGCCGAACGCCTCGAGCGCCTTCGAGGGGCTGATCGTGTAGACGAGGTACCTCGGGCCGGTGTAGTCGCCGTCGCTCTCGGCGAGCTGCGCGATCGCCCGCTCGGTGAGCTCGCCCATCCGCATGTGGTCCTTGTGCCCGGTCGCGCCCGACTCCGGCCAGAAGGCGACCACGACATCCGGCTCGACGAGCTTCATCTCCCGGATGATGCCCTCCACGATCTCGTCGGCATCGGCCTCGGGCACCCCGCCGTCGGGGTAGTCCCACACGACATGGCGGTCGACGCCCAGGTTGAAGCTGTTCTTGAGGGCCTCGGCCTTGCGGATGTCGCCGAGGTCCTCCTGGCGGCCCACCGTGGGTGATTGCTCGCCCGCCTCGCCCCGCGTCGCGGTGATCATCGCGGTGTAGGCCCCATCGCGATCCTTCGCGCGCCAGAACAGCCCGTTCACCGTCTGCTCGTCGTCGGGGTGGGCGAAGACGCCGAGCACGCGCGTGCCGCCGAGTTCGCCGACGACCGAGTCGACTCCACGTGCCGTCGGTTCGTAGAAGAGCGAGCGCCCGGCCCAGTAGAGGCCGCCGACGAGGAGGGCGAGCACGCCCACGATGATGCCGAGAGTGATGAGGCCGCGCTTGCGCATGGTGTTCCGTTCGCTCGGGAAGGGCCGCGTCGACCGGACTCGCCGCGCGAGCGGATGCCGTCGACGCCGACGGGTTCCGCCGAGCCTATGTCACTCGGTGCGGAAGCCCACCATCTTGTGGCTGCCGTCGCAGTAGGGCTTGATGAGCGAGACGCCGCAGCGGCACAGCGCGACCGTCCGGCGGGTGTGAGGGATCACCTCGCCCTCGCCGTCGACGAGCTCGACATCGCCGCGCACGAGCAGAGGGCCGTTCGGACACGGCGTGATCTGCACGGGACGCTCGCGGGTCACGGCGACTCCCGTGTGCGGAGCGACGACCGGCCGGCCTCCCAGCTGTGCAGGACGTGATCGCCGACCCAGCCGTCGACCGTCAGGCACGCGGCCGCTCCGAACAGGATGTCGGGCAGCAACTCGGGCTCGTCCTCGGCGAGGGAGCCTGCCAGGTCGCGACCGGCGATCTGCTCGTGCACGGCGTCCGCCTCGACGTGCTCGTCGTAGTAGTCGGCCACGTCGTCGCCGAACCCGACGCGGCGCAGGCCTTCCGCGACGAAGCGGCACGGGATCGAGGAGGTCATCTCGAACGCCGCGAGGTGCCCCACCGACGCGCCCCGCAGCCGCCGATTCAGGCCGAACATCGTCATGAGGTTGAAGGAGGCGAGCGTGATCGCAGGCACGTCGTCGACGTAGGCGCCGTAGGTGTCGTCGAGGCCCGCCCCGCGCATCGTGCGCGCGTAGAGCTCCTGATGCATCCGGTCGAAGCTGCCGCCGCCGTACTCGTCGGCTTGGATCTCCATGAGCGCCGCCTTCGCGCGCCCGGTGAGCCGCGCGATGGTCCACGAGTGAGCATCCGCCTCGCGCAGCGTGTAGATGCTGCGCTGCATGAGCAACTCGAGCACCTGCTCGCGGTCGGCCGTGCGCGCGACGTACCGCGAGAGGCTCGGGCCGGGTGTCGGCGCGGTGAGCTCGAACAGTGCCGAGGCGACCGCCTCCCGCTCGGCCGCCGGCATCGCCGGCACGTGGACCTGCTCGCGCAGCGCCGCCTCGAAGGCGCGCTCGAGCGTCGTGCGCGCCGTGATGAGACGCGGATGCCACTCCCACTCCGCTCCGCGCTGATCGAGCGAACCGTAGGCGACCGCGTAGATCAAGAAGAGCGAGAGCTGCAGGTCGTCGTCGAAGATCGGGTGCGCGCAGTCAGCCGCCGCATCCGCGAGTTCGTCGAACTCCGGCGAGGGCTCGGATTCCTCATCGGTCAGCAGGCGCAGCAGCGCGTCGCTCAGGGGGCCGCGGGCCGCGATGCCGAGGCGCGTCGGCGGCTCATGGGTCGTGGTCAGGGTCATGCGTGCTCCTCGCGGCGTCGATGAGTTTCAGGATGCCTCGCCTGCGCGCGCGTGCGGAGGTGGTTGACCCTCGCAGAGCACCGTGCTACCCCGGCAGGGCCCCCGGTCCACACGGTTCGACTGCCGCCGGAGGGTCTGGCCCACTAGCCTCGTCCCATGAGAATCCTCCTGGTGGGGGCGGGCGGTGTCGGGGATGCCATCGCCAAGATCGCCGCTCGTCGCGACTTCTTCGACACCATCGTCGTGAGCGATTACGACATCACCCGAGCCGAGCGCACGCTCGCCTGGATCGAGGCGAGACACGGACCTCAGGGCGACCGTTTCTCCGCCGCCCGGATCGACGCATCCGACCCCGATGACGTCGCCGCGGTCGCGCGTGAGCACGGCGTGACGCACGTCATGAACGCCGTCGAGCCGAAGTTCGTGCCGACGATCTTCGCGGGGGCGCTCGCGGCAGGAGCCGACTACCTCGACATGGCGATGAGCCTCTCGGAGCCGCACCCCGAGCGCCCATACTCGGAGCCCGGCGTGAAACTCGGCGACGACCAGTTCGCCACCGCGCCCGACTGGGAGCAGGCCGGCCGGCTCGCCCTCGTCGGCATGGGGGTCGAGCCCGGGCTCTCGGATGTCTTCGCGCGCTACGCCTCCGATGAGCTGTTCCGGGAGATCGACGAGCTCGGCACCCGTGACGGCGCCAACCTCGTGGTGCGCGACGAGGCCGGCAAGGAGATCTTCGCCCCGTCGTTCTCGATCTGGACCACGATCGAGGAGTGCCTCAACCCGCCCGTCGTGTGGGAGAAGGGCCGCGGGTGGTACACCACCGAGCCGTTCTCGGAGCCCGAGGTGTTCCACTTCCCCGAGGGCATCGGGCCCGTCGAGTGCGTCAACGTCGAGCACGAGGAGGTGCTGCTCATGCCGCGCTTCCTCGACGCCAAGCGGGTCACCTTCAAGTACGGCCTCGGCGACGAGTTCATCGGAGTGCTGAAGACCCTCAACCTGCTGGGCCTGGATGCGACCGCACCCCTCCGGGTGCGCAGCGCGAACGGTCCCGTCGAGGTCGCGCCGCGGGATGTCGTGGCCGCCGCTCTGCCGGATCCGGCGACGATCGGCCCGCGGATGACGGGCAAGACCTGCGCGGGCGTGTGGGTCACCGGCACGAGCATGGACGGCGCCCCGCGCGAGGTCTACCTCTACCACGTGAGCGACAACGAGTGGACGATGGCCGAGTACGAGAGCCAGTGCGTCGTCTGGCAGACGGCCCTCAACCCCGTCATCGCGCTCGAGCTGCTCGCGACGGGCGCGTGGTCGGGCACGGGCGTGCTGGGTCCGGAGGCGTTCCCGGCCGCGCCCTTCCTCGAGCTCATGGCCCGGCCCGAGGCCGAGGGTGGCTACGGGCAGACGTGGGGCCTCGAGGAGCGCACCCCCGGGGCGGTGCGATGACCGGTCGCGGCGACGCCGGCATCCGCCCCTACCGCAGCGACGACCTGGCGCGCCTGCGCGAGATCTGCGTGCTCACCGGGGCCGCCGGCGGAGACGCCACGGGACGCTGGTCGAGCGACGACCTGCTGCCCGACCTGTTCCTCGAGCCGTACGTCACGGCATCCCCCGAGTGGGCGTGGGTCGTCGATGAGGGCGAGGGGCCGGTCGGGTATCTCGTGGCCGTGCCGCGCACCAGACGCTTCGTGCAGTGGTGGCGGGAGAAGTGGACGCCGTGGTTCGCCGAGCGCTACTCCGCGCCCGAGGAGCCCTATTCGGACGAGGAATCGCTCGTGCACCGCGGATACGACCCCTCGGTGCTGCTCGTGCCCGAGGTGGACGAGTACCCGGCCCACCTGCACATCGACCTCCTGCCGGCGGCGCAGGGTCGTGGATACGGGCGGGCGCTTATCGAGAACATGCTCATCCCGGCGCTCGCGCAGGCCGGCGTGCCGGGCGTGCACCTCTCGATGGATCCCGCGAACACGCCCGCGCGTGCCTTCTATGCGGCGGTCGGCTTCGAGGATCTGCCCTCGTCGAGCCCGAACGGCCCGCTGCTGGGCCGGTGGATCCCACCCCGCAGCTGAGCGCGGCCTCACAGGAAACGGATCGGCAGCCCGAGCGCGTTCATGATCCACACCGCGGCCGCGAGTGCCGCGAGCATCGCGACGGCGAGCACCGCCACCTGCAGGGCTCGACGGTTCTCGAACCAGTAGGCGGCTCCCGGGTACGCGGTGAAGAACTCGCGCATCGTGATCGCCTCGCGGGTCTCCTCGGCCGGCACCGGCAGGGCGGCCGCGAGCGCTCGCAGGTCGTCGTCGTGCCAGAAGTTGCCGCGCATCCGGAACAGCCGTCGCCCCTCGTCGCCCGTCACGAGCAGCTGCAGTACGGGCTCGGGAGCAGCGCCCAGGTAGGTCGGCATGAGCTGCACCCTGCGGATCGACGCGAGCTTCACCCGCACGAGCGGCGTGAAGATGCCGTTGCCGATGAGCTCGTCGTCGATCACGGAGCAGAACACGCGCAGTTGCCGCCAGAGCAGCAGCAGGCCCAGTGCGATGACGCCCGCGTGCACCGCGAGGGCGATCCGGGTGCCGCCGTGCGACGAGGTGAACCAGTACACGACGGCGAAGATGGGGGTCGTGCCGAGCACGATCGCGACGAAGGCATCGCCGAGCAGCGAGCTCTTCGGCCGCACGTAGACGCGTGCGCGCGCCGGCGCCTCAGTGCCCATCACGGCATCACCCTAGGGCACGAGCGTCGCGAACGGGCCGGATGCGCTCATGCTCTAGCGTTGCCGCATGGATCGCGCCGCCCCTGACACCGTGCCGGCACTCGCACTGCAGGGTCTCGTCAAGAGCTTCGGGGCCAAGCTCGCCGTCGATCGCCTCGATCTCGCGGTACCCGCCGGCTCCTTCTACGGGCTCGTCGGTCCGAACGGTGCGGGAAAGACCACCACGCTCTCCATGGCGACCGGACTGCTGCGCCCGGATGCGGGAGCGGCATCCGTGCACGGCGTCGACGTGTGGAGCGACCCGGTCGCCGCGAAGCGCATGATCGGCAACCTCGCCGATGGCGTGCGGCTCTTCGACCGCCTCACGGGCGAGCAGCTCATCGCCTACACGGGGCGGCTGTTCTCACTGCCGCGCGAGGAGATCGTCGCGCGCACCGCCGACCTCATCGACCTCATGGACCTGCGCGAGGCCGCGGGCGTCGCCGTGGCCGACTACTCGGCCGGCATGACGAAGAAGGTCGCCCTGGCCTGCGCACTCGTGCACGCGCCGCGGCTGCTCGTGCTCGACGAGCCGTTCGAGTCGGTCGACCCGGTGTCCGCCGCCAACATCGAAGACGTGCTGCGCTCGTACACGCGCAGCGGTGGCACGGTGATCGTGTCGAGCCACTCCATGGATCTCGTGCAGCGCATGTGCGATCACGTCGCGATCGTGTCGAATGGACGGGTGCTCGTCGCGGGTGCCGTCGACGAGGTACGCGCGGGCGCGAGCCTGCAGGAGCGCTTCCTCGAGCTCGTCGGGGGACGCACGCACGCGGAGGGCCCCGCGTGGTTGCGACAGTCCTGAGGCTGCGGTACCGCCTGCTGGCGAACATGCTCGGGCGCAGCCCGTGGCAGCTCGTCGGGTTCGTCTTCGGCATCATCGGCGCTCTCAGCGGCCTCGTCGTGGTGGTGGGCGCGCTCTTCCTCATCGGGCTCTCCGGGCTGGATGCGACGCACAGCGTCGTCACTCTCGGCGGCGCCCTCCTCGTGGTGGGCTGGAGCATCGCCCCGCTGCTCGCAGGCGGCGTCGACACGACCATCGAGGCCGAGCAGCTCGCGCCGTTCCCGCTCAACACCCGGCAGGTGATGCTGGCCCTGACCCTCGTGGGGGTGTGCGGCATCCCGGGCATCGTCTCGACGCTCGGTGCGCTCGTGGGGCTGCTCGCCTCGGGCAGCTGGCCCGTCGCCCCGCTCGCGGCGATCGTGTGCCTGCCGCTCGGTGTGCTGACGTGCGTCGTCGCGTCGCGCACGGTGGCGTCGTTCTCGTCGCGCGGCCGCGGCCGCGGGCGGCTCGGCAACCTGCTGGGCCTTATCGGCTTCGGCGTGCTCGTGCTCGCCGGTCCGATCGTCACGGGTCTGCTGAGCGTGCTGGGTGATCGCAGCGGGCTCGACGCGGGCCGTGTCGGCACGCTCATCGCGGGGCTCGCGTGGACGCCGGTGGGAGCTGTCTGGGCGGTGCCGGGTGATCTCGCCGACGGGCACGCCGGCGCGGGTCTGGCCAAGCTCGGGATCGCGGTGGCGACCCTCGCGGCGCTGTGGCTGCTGTGGCGGCGCAACGTGGTGGCGGCATCCGTGTCGCCGAAGCGCAGGGTGGCGAGCGGCCGCGCGGGACGGCTGGGCTGGATCGGGCTGGCCCCGACGGGGCCGGTGGCCGCGGGCTGGGCGCGCTCGCTGAGCTACTGGCTGGGCGACCCGCGCTACCTGCGCAACCTCGTGATCGTCGCCGTGCTCCCGGTGCTGCTCGCCTTCGCGCTCGGCTGGCAGGTGCAGACGCCGATCTTCGCCTTCGTCGTGGTGCTGCCGGCGCTGCTGCTGGGGCTCGTGCCGTATGCGGATGTCTCCTACGACGGCACGGCCTTCTCGACGCTGCTGGCCACCGGCATCCGGGGCCGCGACGACCGAGCGGGGCGCCTGCTCGGCGCTCTCACCGCGGGCGCGCCGCTCGTGGTCGTGGTGACGGCCGTGACCGTCGGGCTCTCGGGCGAGTGGATGCTGCTGCCCGCCGTGCTCGGATGCGGGCTCGGTGCGCTGCTCGCCGGCCTCGGCATCTGCGCGCTCAGCTCGGCGTACCTCGTGATCCCCGTGCCGGCCTCGGGCGACAACGTGTTCAAGCGCGTCCCCGGGCAGAGCTTCTGGGTGGGCATCGCGCTCATGGGCTTCACGCTGCTCGCCGGGGTGCTCACGGCGCCGGCGCTGGCGCTCGCGATCGCGGCCGCCCTCTCCGGGGTCGCGGTGTGGTCGTGGCTCGCGCTCGCTGCGGGAGTGCTCATCGGCGGGGGCGTCGCCGTCGGGGGCGTGGTGACGGGCGGCCGCGTGTTCGACCGCACGGGCCCGCTGCTGCTCGAGAGGGTGCGCACGACCTCCGGCTACTAGCGCTATTGTTCTAATAACGCTAGAACAATCGAGGAGCGGGATGACAGCACCAGCGATCCGGGTGCGCGGGCTCGGCAAGGACTTCGGCGATCGCCACGCCGTCATCGACGTCGACGTCGAGGTGGCCACGGGCGGCGTCTTCGGTCTGCTCGGACCGAACGGCGCCGGCAAGACCACGATGATCCGCCTGCTCAACGGACTGATCACGGCCACGACGGGCAGCGTCGAGCTGTTCGGTGAGGCGGTCACCCCGCGAAGCGCCGACCGGCTCCGCGCGCGCATCGGCGTGCAGACCGACACCGAGCTCTACGCCGCCATGACGGTGCGCGAGAACCTCGCGACCTGGGGCGAGCTGTTCGGCATGCCGTCGCCGCGCATCGTCGCGCGCATCCCCGAGGTGCTCGACGTGCTCGGCCTCGCCGATCGCGCCGATTCGCCCGTCGGGCAGCTCAGCAAGGGAATGCGGCAGAAGGCTGCGATCGCGCGGGCGCTGCTGCACGAGCCCGAGCTGCTGTTCCTCGACGAGCCCACCGCGGGTCTCGACCCCGAGGCGGCGGCCGACCTCATCGGCTACCTGCGCGAGGTCATCCGCACGGGCGACACCACGATCGTGCTCACCACGCACCAGCTGCACGGTCTCGAGTCGCTGTGCGACCACCTCGGCATCCTCGTCGCGGGTCGCCTCGTCGTCGCAGGCGAGGTCGACGCGCTGCTGGCAGAGCGTCGCCCGCGCACGCGTGTGTCGCTGCGCCTCGGAGGCGACCTGGTCGCCGCGCGCGAGGTGCTCGCCCCGTTCGGCCCCGTGACCCTCGACGACGAGGGCGTCGGGGTGCTCGAGGTGCCGCGCGGGACGCGCGTCTCGGATGCCGTGGCCGCCCTCGTGCACCGCGGTATCGCTGTCGAGACGGTCGCCGCCCAGGCGCCCACCATCGAGGAGCTGTACTTCTCCGTCGTCTCCGAAGGGAGCCTCCGATGATCGACCGTCGCCGCGTCAGCGCCGTCGTGCGCAAGGACCTCCGCGAGATCCTGCGCAACCCGCAGCTCGTGGCACCGCTCGTGATCGTGCCGCTGCTGTTCACCGTGGTCTTCCCGGTGGCGATCATCCTGCTCGGCAACAACCCCGCGGTGACCGCGAGCATCAACGGGCTGGGCGCGTTCCTCGACAACCTGCCCGCCGGCACGGTGCCAGATGGCTTCACCGATCAGCAGACGATCATCTACGCGGCCACCGTGTACTTCCTCGCGCCGCTCTTCCTCATCGTGCCCGTGATGTTCTCGAGCGTCATCGCGAGCTCGAGCGTCGTGGGCGAGAAGGAGCGCCGCACGATCGAGGGGCTGCTCTACACGCCGATCACCAACCGCGAGCTCGTGCTGGCCAAGGTGCTCGTGTCGGTGATCCCGGCGGTGATCGTCGCGTGGGCGGGCTTCGTCGTCTACGCGGTGCTCGTCAACGTGCTCGGTGCGCCGGTGCTCGGCGGGATCTTCTTCCCGACCCCGGCGTGGATGCTCATGATCCTCGTGATGGTGCCCCTCATCGCGTTCCTCTCGACGAGCCTCACGGTCGCCATCTCGGGGCGCGCGACGACCGTGCAGGGCGCGCAGGGCATCTCGGTGCTCATCGTGCTCCCGGTGCTCGCGATGGTGGTCTCGCAGGCCACCGGTGCGCTGCTCTTCGACGTGCCGGTCGTGCTCGCCGCGAGCGCGGTGCTGCTCGTGGCCGACCTGATCGCCTTCTTCGCGGTGGTCGCCCGCTTCGAGCGCGAGCGGATCGTGACGCGGCTGTAGGCGCGGCTCTCGGCATCCTGGGGCCCGGCTCCGTGGCAGATACAGGCTGAGGCCACCTGCGACGCCCGGGATGGCGCTGGGATGCCGGTTCAGCCTGTATCTGCGACATCGCTCCGGTCGTCCACAGCCTGGCTGGGCGGCGGCGTTCCCCTGTTCCGTCGCCGCGACGAGCGTGGCCGGCTCAGCGCGGCGAAGGTCGTCTGCATGGTGAACACCGTCATGCTCATCCGCACTCGCCAGCTGCACGCGGCGGGGTGGAGCGACCGTGGCATCCGCGCGGCGGTCGCGGCCGGCCGGCTCATCCGCTTGCGGGAGGGGGCGTTCTGCGCGCCCGATACGGATCCTGCATGCATCGAGGCGGGGCGGGCGCGCGGCCGCCTCGCCTGCGTCTCGGAGTTGCGGCGTCTCGGAGTGTTCGTGCTCGAGCCTGACGAGCTCCATGTGCACGTCGTGCGCACCGCGTCCCGGCTCCCGGCGCGAGGGTCACGACAGCGACGGCACCGCCGCCGTCTGCTGCGGCAACCGCATCCCGACGCGCTCACCGTGGATGTCGTGGATGCGGTCTTCCAGGCCGTGCTCTGCCTGCCGCCTCGTGCCGCCATCGCGGCGATCGACTCGGCACTGCACCTGGGCGTGCTGCGTAGCGACGAACTCGACGAGCTCTTCGACGCGCTCCCGCGGAGGTACCGTCGACTTCGGCGCCTGCTGGATCCGCGAGCGGAGTCCGGGTCGGAGACGCTGATGCGGCTCATCCTCCGCTCGCTGGGTTGTGTCATCGAGGCGCAAGTCGACATCGATGGGGTCGGCCGCGTCGACTTCCTCGTCGACGGGTGGCTCATCATCGAGTGCGACAGCAGGGCGTATCACTCGGACTGGGCTGCGCAACGGCGGGATCGCAGGCGGGATCAGGCGGCTGCGGCCAGGGGCTACACGACGTTCCGGCCCATCGCCGAGGACATCATGTGGGCGCCGGATCAGGTGCGAGCGGCGCTCGTCGGTCTGCTGGGAGCTCCTCCGCGTCGCAGATACAGGCTCGACTGACGATCACCGGTGGCCCGCGGCGTGACGGTGCGGATCCAGCCTGTGTCTGCGACCGCACCTTGCGCAGCGCCCACCCGAGGGTTCGAATCCGCAGCGCCCGAGAATGCGTGAAGGGCCCACCCTGGCGGGCGGGCCCTTCACGCATGAGCGGAGGATGGGGGATTCGAACCCCCGAGGGCTTTCACCCAACACGCTTTCCAAGCGTGCGCCATAGGCCACTAGGCGAATCCTCCTGAGGACCCCCCGCGCACCCGCCAGAGCCCGGTTACCCTTGCTGCGTTTCCGCCCTGGGGGAGTTGGCCTGGATGGCGCCACGCGGGGAGCCGCCGACGAGTCTACCGGTAGAAAGCACGGCCCAGGTCGAGGTCGGTTGCGCCGACTACTCTGGACCCGTGGTCACCGCCCTCTATCGTCGCTACCGACCGGAGACGTTCACGGAACTCATCGGTCAGGCTCAGGTGACCGATCCGCTCCGCACCGCCCTCCGCACCGACCGGGTGGGGCATGCCTACCTCTTCTCGGGGCCACGCGGCTGCGGCAAGACCACGAGCGCGCGCATCCTGGCGCGCTGCCTCAACTGCGCTCAGGGCCCCACCGACACCCCCTGCGGCGAATGCGCGAGCTGTCGCGAGCTCGCGCGCGACGGGGGCGGCTCGCTCGACGTGATCGAGATCGACGCCGCGAGCCACAACGGCGTCGACGACGCGCGCGACCTGCGCGACCGGGCGGCCTTCGCGCCCGCCCGCGACCGCTACAAGATCTTCATCCTCGACGAGGCGCACATGGTGACGCCGCAGGGCTTCAACGCGCTCCTCAAGCTCGTCGAGGAGCCGCCCGAGCACGTCAAGTTCATCTTCGCCACGACCGAGCCCGAGAAGGTCATCGGCACGATCCGCTCGCGCACCCACCATTACCCGTTCCGGCTCGTGCCGCCCGCCCAGATGCTCGACTACGTGCAGCACCTGTGCGGCGAGGAGGGCATCGAGGTCGAGGGCGGCGTACTGCCTCTCGTCGTGCGCGCGGGTGGGGGCTCGGTGCGCGACACCCTGTCGCTGCTCGACCAGCTCATCGCCGGGTCTGAGGATGCCACGGTGCGCTACGAGCGGGCCGTCGCGCTGCTCGGCTACACCCACGGCGCGCTGCTCGACGAGATCGTCGACGCGCTCGCGGCCCGCGATGCGCAGGGCGTGTTCGCGGGCGTCGACCGCGTCATCCAGACGGGGCAAGACCCGCGCCGCTTCGTCGACGACCTGCTCGAGCGTCTCCGCGACCTCATCGTCGTCGCGGCGACACGCGACGAGGCGGGCGCCGTGCTGCGGGGCGTGCCCGCCGACGAGATCGAACGGATGCAGCACCAGGCCGCCGCCTACGGCACCGTCGAGCTGTCGCGCGCCGCGGATGTCGTCAACTCCTCGCTCACCGAGATGACCGGCGCCACCTCACCGCGTCTGCACCTCGAGCTCATGGCCGCACGGCTGCTCGTGCCGGCGGCCGACGACTCCGAGCGCGGCACGCTCGCGCGCGTCGAACGACTCGAGCGCCGCATCGGCATCGACGGTGCGGATGCCGCATCCGCCACCGAGCGACCGGCCCTCGCTGCCGAGCGCCCGGCCTCGGCGGCCGCTGCCAACCGCCCGGCCGCCACGGCCACCGCTGCCGAACCCACCACCACCCCCCGCGCTGCTCAGGTGGTTGAGGGGCGCCGACCCGAAGGGTCGACGCGTCTCGAAACCACCGCCGCCGAACCTGCCGAACCCGCCACCGCCCCCGCCGCCGAACCCCCCGCGCCCACCGCGTCGGCCCCTGCGGCGCCCGCGACGCCCACCGCAGTCACTCTGCAGCAGTTGCGCGATGCGTGGCCCGAGATCCTCGACGTCGTGCAGGGCATCAAGCGCGGTTCCTGGATGGTCGTCTACACCTCCACACCTCGCGCATACGACAGCGCGAACGAGGTGCTCACGCTGAGCTTCCCGAGCGACAACGACGTGCAGGGCTTCCGCCAGGCCCAGGGCGCGGGCGACAGCGTCAGCGAGCACCTGCGGCAGGCGATCCTCACGGTGCTCGGGGTGCGCGTGAAGTTCATCGCGCGCGTCGAAGGGGCGGCCCCCGCCGCCCCGGCCGCGTCGGCGGCGAGCGCGCCGACACCCGAGAAGCCCGTCGTCACGGCTGCCACCGGATGGAACGTCGCTCCCATTCCGAACGGCGCCGAGGCTCCCCACGGCACCGCAGTCGCCGGGAGCGCCCCGTCGGCATCCGATGACGACGTGCCGCCGCCCAGCGACGATGACGCCCCGCCGCCCGACGATGAGCCGAGCGAGCCCGACGTGCCGGCCGAAGGCGCGGAGGTCGGCGCCCCGGCTGTTGCCGCCGAGGCGGCTCCGGGCACCGCGCCCGCGCGACGCCCGCAGGGCGCCCGCGCGTCCGCCAACCCGAACCGCCCCGGCCGTTACGGAGAGGCCGTGGTGCGGGAGGTGCTCAAGGCGAGCTTCATCGAAGAGGTGCAGCTGAATCCGCGCGACCGCCCGGTGCGTCTCGTCGAGGAGCCGGAGCCCGCGACGGCCACCGCGCCCGCCGATTCCGAGGGCGGGGCGTAGCGGGTGTACGAGGGAATCGTCCAGGACCTCATCGACGAGCTCGGCAAGCTCCCGGGCATCGGACCGAAGTCGGCGCAGCGCATCGCGTTCCACATCCTGCAGACCGAGAGCTTCGACACCACCCGGCTGGCCGAGATCCTCACGGTGGTGCGTGAGAAGGTGCGCTTCTGCCAGGTGTGCGGCAACGTCTCCGAACAGGACACCTGCGGCATCTGCCGCGATCCGCGTCGTAACGGCGCCGTCATCTGCGTCGTCGAGGAGGCGAAGGATGTCGTGGCGATCGAGCGCACCCGAGAGTTCCGCGGCCTCTATCACGTGCTCGGCGGCGCCATCAGCCCCATCGACGGCATCGGCCCCGACGACCTGCGCATCCCGCAGCTGCTGAAGCGGCTCGCGTCGACCGACGTCACCGAGGTGATCATCGCGACCGACCCCAACCTCGAGGGCGAGGCCACCGCGACCTACCTCACGCGGCTGCTCGTGCAGCCCGGGCTGCGCGTCACGCGTCTCGCATCCGGGCTGCCCGTGGGCGGCGACCTGGAGTACGCCGACGAGGTCACTCTCGGCCGCGCCTTCGAAGGCCGCCGGGTGGTCGAGTAGCAACCCACGCGCCAACGGGACGAAGGGCGCATACGCCCTCGGTAGGATTGCGGAGTCCGCTTCCCCCTCTGGAGTGCCTTCCCGTGTCCCTGATCGTGCAGAAGTTCGGTGGCTCGAGCGTCGCTGACGCCGAGAGCATCAAGCGGGTCGCCAAGCGCATCGTCGAGACCCGCAAGGCCGGCAACGAGGTAGTCGTCGCCGTCTCCGCCATGGGCGACACGACCGACGAACTCATCGATCTCGCGCACCAGGTGTCGCCCATCCCCGACCCGCGCGAGATGGACATGCTCCTCACCACGGGTGAGCGCATCTCGATGGCGTTGCTCGCGATGGCCATCCGCGATATGGGCTTCGAGGCGCGTTCCTATACGGGCAGCCAGGCGGGCATGATCACGGATGCGCGGCACGGCGCGGCGCGCATCGTGGATGTCACCCCGGGCCGGGTGCGCGAGGCGCTCGACGAGGGCGCGATCGCGATCGTCGCCGGGTTCCAGGGCTTCAACCGCGACAGCCGCGACATCACGACCCTCGGCCGCGGCGGCTCCGACACGACCGCCGTGGCGCTCGCGGCCGCCCTCGGCGCCGAGGTCTGCGAGATCTACACCGACGTCGACGGCGTGTTCACGGCCGACCCGCGGGTCGTGCCGAAGGCGCACAAGCTCGACCGGGTCACGAGCGAGGAGATGCTCGAACTGGCCGCGGCCGGCGCGAAGGTGCTGTACATCCGCGCAGTGGAATACGCGCGTCGCCACGGGGTGACGCTGCACGTGCGCTCATCGTTCAACAACAACGAAGGCACCTGGGTTGTGAACCAGGTGGAGGGAGATTCCGTGGAAGAGCCCATCATCACGGGTGTCGCCGGCGACCTCAGCGAGGCGAAGATCACCGTCGTGGGCGTGCCGGATGTGCCCGGCAAGGCCGCCGAGATCTTCTCGGTCGTCGCCAAGACCGGTGCCAACATCGACATGATCGTGCAGAACGTGTCGGCGGCCTCTACGGGCCTCACCGACATCTCGTTCACGCTGCCGAAGGCCGAGGGCGAGAAGGTGCTGACCGTGCTGCGCGCCGGCCAGGCCGACATGGGCTTCGAGTCGCTGCTCTACGACGACCAGATCGGCAAGCTCGCCGTCGTGGGCGCCGGCATGCGCACGAGTTCGGGCGTCTCGGCGCAGCTGTTCCGCGCCCTGTCGGATGCCGGCATCAACATCGAGATGATCTCCACCTCCGAGATCCGCATCTCGGTCGTCACGCGCGCCGACACGCTCGCCGACGCGATGCGCGTCGTGCACAACGCGTTCGGTCTCGACGGAGACGCCGAGGCCGTGGTCTACGCCGGAACCGGACGCTAACCCTTACAGCCGCTGCCGCGGCTTGTCGTCGTTGCGACCCTGGATCCAGCGGTTGCGCGTGCCGTTGTTCTCGCCGACCTTGACGTCGCCGCCGGTCATGTTGCTGACGACGACCTCGGTCTCCTTCTCGTAGGAGTGGCTCTTGTTCGTGTTGCGATACGCCATCCACACGGCCCAGTAGAACGAGGCGGCGCCGACAGGTCCGGCGGCGAGCAGCCAGCCGGGCCAGTCGCTGTCGGATGCGGCGACGATGAGCGGGGTGAGTTCGAGCATCCGGGGTCTCCTAGAAGTTCGCCACGATCGCGATGGCGATGCCCTCGAGCACCGTGCCGATGGTGAGCGCCACGAGCAGCAGCTTGGGCACGCTCACGGGGATGCTGCCCATGGTCTCCCCGGTGCGCCCGTTGACGGCGATGTAGTGCAGGAAGGCGCTGCCGTCGGACTTCTTCTCGTAGTAGGAGTAGAGCCACACGGGAAGCAGCACCGCCACCCAGCGGGTGCCCTTGAGCTCGAGCGCTTCGCTCTCCCAGCGCAGCCCACGGTCGTAGCGCGTCGAGTCGGTGGCCTTCTGGCGCGCGATGCTGAGCATCTGACTGCGTGCCACCGGCATGACCTCCTCGACGTTGAGATCGCGCCGCTCGGAGGTGAAGTCGCCCATGTAGTTCGCGTCGTACCGAACCGCGTTCTTGGTGTCGAACGGCAGGATCGTGTTGATCACGTTGTTCGTGTTCTGCTTCGTGTTCTGGTTCGCGCGAGCCGACGACGATTCGATCGTGAGGTCGTCGACGGTGAAGTCGAAGCTGCGCGTGACCTGGTAGACGTCGGCGTCGTAGTAGGTGGTCTTGTTGTTGTCGGATCCGCGCTGATATTGCCGGGTCTTGATCTCACCGAACCCGGCGATGTCGGCGTGCGCGTTGCCGTCGACGAGCAGGTAGGGCATGTAGACGCCCACGACGTTCTCGGGTGTGAACTCCTGTTTGAACTTCTTGAGCGCGAACAGGCGGCGCTTGTTCGCGAACTTGCGCACCTGCTCGACCGCCTGGTCGTGGGTGAGGCGGAACGGCAGCACCGCATCCGGTACCGCTCCGTTGGGGATCTGGGTCTGCTGCGAGAGCACCTGCCGACACCAGTGGCAACGCGCCTGCAGCCGGCTCTCGGTGTTGATGACGATCTCGGCGCCGCAGCCCTGGCACTTGATGGTGACGATGTGGGATGCCTGCTCGTCGATGTCGGACACGCCCGTCGTGACCACGGTGCCCTGCAGGTGCTCGATGGGTGAGTCGAATCCGACGCTCTCCATGAAGCTCGCGGCGGTCCACTCGAAGCGGCAGTACGCGCAGCGCAGCTGGTCCATGCCGGGCACGGGCCCGATCTCTGCGGAGCCGCAGCGCGGGCACTTGGTGAGGCCGTCGCCCTTCGTGTTGGTCGTGTCGACCGGGGCCGGCTCCTGCTGCAGGGCCTCGGGCACGGATCCCGCGGCCGGGCCCGCCGCGGGCGTCGGGGGTACCGGCGACGCCGCGGGCGGGATCGGCTGCGGGGTGATGTTCGGGTCGGTCATCGCTTTCGGGATGCGCTACGCGCCGAGCACCTTGGCCTTGACGGCGTCGTAGTCCTCCTGCGTGATGAGCCCCGCGTCCAGCATCTGCTTGGCCTGCGTGAGCTTCGCCATCGGGTCGTCCGCTGCGGGCGCCGCGGTCGCGGCGGGCGCGGACGGGGCGACGGGCTGCTGGAGTCCGGCGAGGCCGCCGAGCGACCCGGCCGCCATCCCGACGCCGAGCAGGTTGCCGCCGCCGCCTTCCGACGATCCGGCCGACTCGATGCCCTGCGCGACCGAGGCCTGCAGGTTGGAGTTGCCGCGGGCGCCCGAGAGCGCGTCGGCGCGCTTGACCTTCGACAGCAGCTCGGTCGTGTCGGCGTCGTACTCGATGGAGATGATCGCGGTCGACACGATCTCCAGGCCGCGGTTGGCCTTCCAGGAGTAGCCCTCCTCGACGGCTTCGGCGAGGCTCTTCGCGAAGCCGAGCGAGTCGGACTGGATCTGGGTGATGCGGGTGCGCGACGGGTCGTTGGTGTACTTCGAGAACGCGGGGGAGAGGGCCGAGACGACCTCGTTGAACAGCTGCGTGGCCGCGTCGTTGTTGAGGTCGGTGAAGTCGAAGACCGCGTTGCCGGTGAGGTATGTGGCGGGCACGAACTGCTTCACGAAGAGGATCGGGTCGACGATCTTCAGGGTGTAGGAGCCGCGCGTGAGCGCGCCGACCTGCGTGCCGAGCCAGGCGTCATCCCAGTAGATCTCGCTCTGGGTGCCGAAGCGGTTGTTGGGCAGCTCCTTGAGGCTCACGTAGAACGCGGCCTGCTGCGACCCGGGGATGCCGCCGCGCTTGAAGCGCTCCCAGGTCTGCATGATGAGGGGGCTCAGGATGCCGTTGCCGGCGAGGATCGACTGGCTGTTCACGTCGTCGGACTGCCACGTGTAGCCGCCGGCCTCCGCGACGAGGCCCGTGATCTCGCCGTCCTGCATCGTGATGAGGCCGTAGCCCTCGGGAACCACGATCTTCGACCCGTTGGTGATGATGTTCTCGGATCCCTTGGTGTTGGATCCGCGCCCCGCGTTGGTCTCCTTCTTGACCGCGGGGAACAGCGCCGCGGTGGGCTGCACATTCGGGATGGTGTAGAAATCGATCCACTGGTCGGCGAACGTTCCGCCCAGCGCGCCGGTGAATGCCTTGATGAAGCCCACGTGTCACTCCTTCGGGTGTGTTGCAGGCCAGAGTAGCGGGCGAAGGTGTCATTCGTCCTCTCGCGAGGCGGGGTCGGCGAGGACGGGAGTGTCGGCACGGACGCGCGCATCCCCGAGCACGAGCGCACGGATGCGTTCGACGGGGAGTTTGGGCACGCGGTGCGCGTCGACGAGGCCGTTGGTCTCCTGGCCGGTGTCGGTGAGCTGCGTGTAGCACCACCCGGCCAGCCCCTCGCTCGCCGCTGCGGCACGCACGAGGCCGCCCAGGTGCTGTTCGAACTGGTGCGGGGGCACGACGCGGTATCCCCAGGAGTCGGGGGCGTCATGCTCGATGCTCACGCCGCCGAACTCGCTCAGTACGACGGGAGCGGCCGCGGTCAGCGCGGCTTCCTCAGCCGTGCCCACGAGCATGCGCCGGCCATTGGCTGCGAACCCCTCCACGCTGCGCCGGACCGCCCGGGTGTCCTCGTACGAGACGAGCAGCCGGGCCGCGTCGTTCTCGTAATCATGCACGGTGAGCAGGTCCGATCTGGTGTGCTCCCACCCGTCGTTCGAGATCACCAGCCGCGAGCCGTCGAGCGCGTGGGTGAGGTGGTAGAGCGCCCGCACGAGATCCTGCTGGCGCGGCTCGGTGGCCACGTGCTGAACCCCCCAGCTCTCGTTGACGGGCACCCACACGACGATGCTCGGATGCGAACTGTCCCGTCGCACGACGTCGGTCCATTCCGCGACGATGCGTGCCGAGGCGGTGTCGGAGAACTCGTAGCTGCTCGGCATCTCGGCCCACACGAGCAGCCCCAGACGGTCGGCCCAGTACAGCAGGCGCGGGTCTTCGATCTTCTGGTGGAGGCGCACGGTGGTGAAGCCCAGCTCCTTGATGAGCTCGACCTCGGCGCGCAGCGCGTCCGCGCTCGGCGCGGCGAGGTGCGACGTCGGCCAGTACCCCTGAGAGAGCACGCCGCGGATGTGGTGGGGACGTCCGTTGAGCAGGAACCGGCCCGCGGATGCCGCGACCTCGCGGATGCCGAGGTACGACGCCACGTCATCCCGCTCGCCGCCGGGGACCTCGAGCGCGATGTCCGCGTCGATGAGCACGGGATGCTCCGGCGACCACAGGTACCGGTCGAGAGTCTGCCCGTTCCGGAGTGCGGGGATGCCGAGGCTGACGGTCGAGCGCCGGGTCGTGACGAGGGCCGTATGCTCGGCGAGCAGGGTGTCGCCCAGCCGCAGTGCGATCCGCAGCCGGGTGCCGGGTGCGACGTCGTCCGCGAGCTCGAGGTCGACGGATGCCTGCGCGTGCGCGACATCGCTGCGCCAGCCGAGGCGGGTCACATGCTGGCGCGGCACCGATTCCAGCCACACGGGCTGCCAGATGCCGCTCGTGCGGTCGTACCAGACGACGTGCGGTTGACGTTCCCAATCCTGCTTGCCGCGCGGCTGCGCCAGATCGTGCGGGTCGTCCTCGACACGCACGACGATGTCGATGTCGCCCGGCGTCGCCGGGAGTTCTGCGGTGAACGGCGTGTGGCCGCCCTCGTGTCGGGCGACGAGCGAGCCGTCCGCCCACACCTGGGCTCGGTAGTCGACGGCGCCGAAGTGCAGCAGCGCGCGTCTGCCCGCCGCGTGGCCGACGGCGTCCAGCTCCTGCGCGGTGATGGTGCGTCGGTACCACAGCACCCGGTGGTAGTCGGTGTCGCCGATCCCGGATGCCACCGACTCCGGGGGGAAAGGCACGATGATCGTGTCGCGGATCGCATCCGGATCGTGCTGCCAGCCGCGGGATGCGCCCTCGGCGGCGTCGTCGAACGCGAAGCGCCACTCACCCGAGAGCTCGAGCCAGCGGGGGCGCACGAGCTGCGGGCGCGGATAGCGTCCGTCTTGGGCGCTCGCGGGCGGCATGAGGGCGTCAGTCATGCCGTGAAGCATAGGGCGCGAATCTAGCGCTGTAAAGCGGGCACCGTGGTCTCGCGCTCGACGATCGAGTAGGGCACGAGGCGATGGCGGCCGGTTCCGTCGTAGCCCTTCATGCGATCCTCGAGCAGGTCGAACGCGGCCGAGGCGATCGCATTCTTGTCCGGCGACACCGCCGAGAGGGCAGGTGTGCCGTATCGCGCGAAGGCCGTGTCGTCCCAGCCGAGCACGGACACGTCGGCCGGCACTGCGCGTCCGGCCGCGCTCAGCGCGCGGAGGGCCGCCATCGCGAAGAGGTCGTCGCGGCACAGGATGGCGTCGAAGCTCACGCCGTCGTCGATCGCCGCCGCGACGGCTCGCACGCCGTCGTCGATCGAGAACCCTTCGCTCTGCAGCACCAGCTGAGGATCGAGCGGGATCCCGGCGGCCATGAGCGCCTCCTGGTATCCGAGAAGTCGCAGGTGCGTCGATTCGGTGATGTCGCCTCGCACGTTGGCGAGGAACGCGATCCGCGTGCGACCCTCGGCGAGCAGGAGCTCCACGCCGTCCCGCGCGGCCCGCGTGTTGTCGATCATGACGTGATCGGTCGTCAGTGGCCGCGCCGCTTCGCCGAGCAGCACGAGGGGCGTGTCGGGACGGAGCCGGGCGATCTCGAGGGTGTCGATGCGGGCAGGGTGGAAGATCACGCCGTCGACGAGACCCTCCTCGCGGTCGCGGATGACGGCGCGTTCGGCCTCGACGTCGTTGAGGGTCTGCTCGACGATGATCCGGTATCCGCGTCGGGTCGCCTCCTCGCCGATGTGGCGGGCGATCTCGGCGAAGTACGGCTGGTCCATCTCGGGGAGCGCGAGGGCGATCATGCCCGTCTTGCCCGTCGCGAGCCGCCGCGCCGTCAGGTTCGGGCGATAGCCCAGCTCCGCGATCGCCGCCTGCACGCGTTCGCGCATCTGGGGCGAGACGAAGGGGTAGTCGTGCACGACGTTCGACACGGTCTTCATCGAGACACCCGCGCGGTCGGCGACGTCCTTGAGCCTGACGCGCCCGGCCGATCTGCTCCCGGTCTCCATGGCCACATCCTAGGGGCCGGTGCGACACGCGGTCTCGTTGACATTTACAGCGCTATACATTAGCGTCCACGGCAACCGGCCATCCCCCGTCCGGTCGACGACGACTGGCCCGCTCCGCACCGAAGCGATCGTCGGGATGCCCGCCACAGAGGAGACAGAGATGACCAAACGCAGCATCGCCGTTGCCGCCGTCGCCGCGGCAGCCGCGCTCGTGATGACCGGATGCAGTGCGCCGGCCGACTCGGGCGACCAGACGATCACCTTCATGGGGTGGGGGTCGGACGAGGAGATCGCCACCTTCAAGACCATGATCGCCCAATACGAGGACGCCTACCCCGACGTGACCGTCGACTACGTCACCGTGCCGGCGGCCGACTTCGCCACCAAGCTCCAGACCATGATCGCGAGCAAGAAGACGCCTGACGTCTTCTACCTCCAGCCCGAGAAGGTCATGCCGTACGCCGACGCGGGCATCATCGCCGACCTCAGCGGGTTCGTCGACGACAACGAGCTGTTCGACGCCGACAACGTGTGGGCGAAGGCCATCGACATGTACCGCTACGACGGCACGACGCCGGGCACCGGTGCGGTCTACGGACTGCCCAAGGACATCAGCGCCTTCGGTCTCGCCTACAACAAGGACATGTTCGACGCGGCCGGCATCACGGCCCCGACGGCCGAGGACCCGTGGACCTGGGATGAGTACGTGGCAGCCGCCAAGAAGCTCACGAGCGGCGAGGGGGCCGACAAGATCTACGGTTCCGGTCCGTACTCGCTCGAGGCGGCCGTCTGGTCGAACGGAGCAGACTGGCTCGACGCCGACCACACCGAGGTGACGGTGACGGATCCGGCCTTCACCGAGGCGCTGCAGTGGGTCGCCGACCTCAACCTCGTCGAGGGGGTGGCTCCGAGCCCCGAGGAGCTGAGCTCGCAGGGCGACTACGACCGCTTCGTGAGCGGCAAGCTCGCGATGACCGGCGTCGGAACCTGGGCCCAGGGCAGCCTCTGGAACGACGCGAAGTTCACCTGGGACATCATGCCCTGGCCGGTGAGCCCGAAGACGGGCGAGGAGGCCATCTGGTACGGCGGCATCGGTTTCGCGGTCGCGGGCAACAGCAAGCACCAGGAGGCCGCATCCAACCTCGCCGCGTTCCTCGCGTTCAACGAGGATGCTCAGCGCACGAACATCGAGAAGGGGCAGGCCATCCCGAACCTCATCGACATGGCGAAGGACGAGTGGCTCACGAGCGGCAAGCCCCCGGCCAACAAGGCCGAGTTCATCCGGATCCTCGAGGACTACGGCCGGCGCGCGACGCAGACCTACACGTTCAACAGCGACTGGTTCGGGCTCTTCAACTCCAACCTCGCAACCGTTCAGACGGGCGAGCAGACGGCAGCCGAGTACGCGGCATCCGTGCAACAGGAGATGCAGGACCTGCTCGACAAGGGAATCGCCGAACAGCAGAAGAAGTAGGCTCGCCGAACCCGGCGGGGTGTGCGGCCGAGCGGTCGTGCACCCCGCCCCTGCAGGAGGTTGCCCTCGATGCCAACGACCGCCGTGCGCTCCTCCCGGCGCTTCAACCGCCGCGAGCGGGCGTGGGGACTCGCGTTCGTCACCCCCATCGCACTCCAGGTGATCCTGTTCTCGCTGATCCCGGTCGGGATCGCGGTGTTCGCGGGATTCACGGACTGGAACTCGATCCGTGATTCGCGGAGCTTCGTCGGGCTCGACAACTTCGTCGAGTTCCTCACCGACAAGTACTTCTGGATCGCCGCGGGCAACACGCTCTACATGCTCATCCCGATCCCGTTCTATCTGCTCTTCGGGATCCTCTTCGCGCTGGGAAGCCACCGCCGCACTCCCGGCAGCACGCTGTTCCGCGTGCTCTTCCTGCTGCCCTACGTCTCGTCGATCGTGGCGCTCGTCGTGCTGTGGAAGTGGATCTTCAACTACCAGTACGGGCTGGTCAACCAGGCCCTCGCCGCCGTTGGCATCCAGGGCCCGGACTGGCTGGGCGACCCCGCGTGGATCAAGCCGACCATCGTGATCATGATCATCTGGAAGATGATCGGGATCACCTCGATCTACATGCTCGCCGCGCTCAAGAACATCCCCGAGGTCTACTACGAGGCAGCGCGCCTGGATGGTGCCTCGCCCGTGCGCATGTTCTTCCAGATCACGCTTCCGCTGCTCACGCCGAGCATCTTCTTCTTGACCGTCGTCGGCATGATCGGGTCGCTGCAGACCTTCGTGGAGGTGCAGCTGTTCACCTCCGACGGAGGTCGTGAGTACAGCGCCGCGACGATCACCTACTACATCTGGCAGAAGGCTTTCGGATCCGGTCAGTTGGGACTGGCCTCCGCCGCGGCGTTCTTCTTCGCGCTCGTCGTGCTCGTGCTGACACTGCTGCAGTTCCGCCTCTCGCGGCGCTGGGTCTACGAGGGGGACTGACCATGGCACGAACCAACCTCGCCGCACGCCGCACCGGGACGGTCGTCGCGTTCACGCTCATGCTGCTCGGCGCGCTCACGATGGTGCTGCCGTTCGTGTGGATGGTGTCGACCTCCCTCAAGGAGTCGCGGCTCGTCTTCACCTTCCCGCCCGAGTGGATCCCCGATCCGATCGACTGGGCCAACTACCTCGAGGTGTGGGATGTCGCCCCGCTCGCCGTCGGACTGCTCAACAGCGCCATCGTGACGGTGCTCGTCGTGACGGTCGGCACCTTCTCCTCGACGATGGCCGCGTTCGCCTTCGCCAAGCTCGACTTCCCGCACAAGCAGAAGATCTTCGTCGCTCTGCTGGCGACGATCATGATCCCGCTCGTCGTGCTGATCATCCCGCAGTTCCTCGTGTTCGTTCAGCTCGGCTGGATCGATACCCTCCTGCCGCTCATCGTGCCCGGGCTGCTCGGCAACGTCACGATGATCTTCTTCCTCAGGCAGTACATGCTCGGCCTCGCCTCCGAACTGCTCGAGGCCGCGAAGCTCGACGGGGCCGGCTATCTGCGGATCTACTGGAGCATCTTCCTGCCGCTGTGCAAGCCCGCGATCGCGGCCAACGTGATCATCGTGTTCATGGCCACCTGGAACGACTACATCGGGCCCCTGATCTTCACCAACTCGCCCGAGAACTCCACGGTGCAGCTCGTCATCGCCTCGATGAGCTCCTACTACAAGGACCAGACCGACTTCCCGATGATCATGACCGCATCCGTCATCGCCGTGCTGCCGGTGATCCTGCTCTTCATGCTCATGCAGCGCTACTTCGTCGACTCCTTCGCCTTCAGCGGGATCAAAGGATGACCGTGCCCCTCTATCGCAACCCGATCGCCGGTGAGGGCGACTTCGCCGACCCGTTCGTGCTGCGGCACGACGGGCGGTACTACCTCTATGCGACGAACCCCGACGTGCGCTGCTGGAGCTCCGACGACCTCGTCACGTGGACGCTCGAGGGGGCGACCATCGAGCCCGAGGAGTTCCCCGGGCTCGTGCCCTTCGCTCCCGAGGTGGTCTACGCCGACGGCGCGTTCTTCATGTACACCTCGCCCTCCGGCCACGGCCATCATGTCTTGCGAGCGGATGCGCCGACCGGCCCGTTCCGGCGGGTCACGGGCAACGTCGGCCACGCGATCGACGGCAACGTGCTCATCGACGACGACGGACGCTGGTACTTCTACTGGGCGGGCGACGAGGGCATCTGGGGATGCGAGATGCCCTCCCCGACGGAGTTCGGCGAGCCGGTGCTGACCGGCGTGCACATGAACGGATGGACCGAGGGGCCGTTCGTGACCCGCCGCGGCGAGGGCTACATCATGACGCTGACCGGCAACCACTATCTCAGCCGCGGGTACCGCATCGACGCGGCGTACAGCGACGACCCCCTGCGCGGCTGGCGGAGCGGCCCGCTCAATCCCGTCCTGGTGAGCGCCGACGGCCCGACGACGGGGCTCGGTCACAGCAGCAGCGTGCGCGGCCCGGATCTCGTCTCGACGTACCTCGTCTTCCACAACATCAACCCCGACGCCTCGCGCGACCTCGACATCGACCGGCAGGTCGCGAACGACCGCACGATCCAGGTGCTCGGGCCCTCGACATCCGCGCCCGTGCCTGCGGCGCCGGATGCCGTGTGGAGCGGGGAGCTCTCACCCGCGTTCGGCTCGACCGTCACGGCCGAGCTCAATCTCACGGCCGAGCAGGGTGCCGACGGCTATGGCATCGCGCTCGAGACCGCGGCGCAGGAGGCGCTCGAGGTGCGGGTGGATCGCGTGGCTCAGGCCGTCGTGGGATCCCGCGGAGGCGACGAGGACGCGCGTGCCGCCCTCCCGGCGGCATTCGTCCACGAAGCGCTGCACTGCTGGCGCGTCGTGGTGGCCGACGGCGAGCTGCGGCTCGCACTCGACGGACGGCAGCAGTTCGCGGTGCCGCTCGACGCGCCGGACGGCGTCCGCATCCGGACCGTCGGGGCCGTGGGTGTCGGCCACTGCGCCGCGACGGAGGCGACGGAGGCTCAGTCCGACCGAGCCGCGATCGTGCCCGTGCCGGGACGCTTCTGGGCGACACTGTCACGGGACGCGACGGAGCTCGTGCGCGAGGCACCCGATGCGGTCTACCACTCCGCCGCCCTTCACCCCGGCGCGCGGCTCGGCTACCGCCTGCACCTGCAGCACGACCTCGAGCCGATCGTGCACCTGACGGGTGTCTTCGCCGCGGGCGACGAGCTCGCGCTCGGGCTCGACGGCGCGGAGCCGCGCGCGGTGCGCGTGCACGAGTCCGGCCGGGTCGTGCGCGTCGACCTCCCGCCGGCGACCTCCGCGGATGGGGGAGCGGATGCCGTCCGCACGCTCACGGTCGAGGTGCGCGCGGGTCACCCCGTGCTGACGCTCCTGACGGTGACGGATGCCGCCGCCCGCGGCGGTGCGCTGCAGCTCGGGCCGCTCACCGCATCCGGCTTCGAGAAGCGCACCGTCGCCGCCGGCGTCTTCGACGACGTCGTCATCGACGCCGAGCTCTCCATCGACGCTCGGCCCGGAGGACACGGCGACCTGCTGCTGCGCGCGAGCGAGCTCTCCGACGGCGGGGAGGGTGATGACATGCGCCTCGGCATCCACTTCCTCCGCGGCTATTCGGTGCAGCTGCATGCCGACCGCGTCGTGCTGGCCCGGCACGGCTACGACGAGCGGGTGCTCGCCGAGGGCGCGCTCCCGACCTCGCTCGAACAGGGCGCCCGGCACCGGCTCGTCGTGCGCGCCACCGGCTCGCGCCTCGCGGTGGAGCTCGACGGGGCACCCGTGCTCGCGTTCGACGACCCGTTGCCCGAGCTGACCGGTCGGATCGGCATCCGCGCGGTCGACGCGGAGCTGCACGTGCACGAGCTGCACGTCGAGCCGAGCTGACGCGGCCGGTCACGGCATCCGCTCCCCGGTACCATGGGCCAGGTGAGCAACCAGGGCATTCGTCTCGGCGTCGTCGGCGCCACCGGTCAGGTCGGCGCCGTCGTGCGCCGCCTCCTCGTGGAGCGCGACTTCCCGATCTCCGACATCCGCTTCTTCGCATCCGAGCGCAGCGCCGGTACGACGCTGCCGTTCCGCGGTGAGGACATCGTCGTGGAGGACGCCGCCACGGCCGACCCCACGGGCCTCGACGTCGCGATCTTCTCGGCCGGCGCCACGATGTCGAAGGTCCAGGCCCCGCGGTTCGCCGCCGCGGGCGTGCTCGTGATCGACAACTCGAGCGCCTGGCGCATGGACCCGGACGTGCCGCTGGTGGTCTCCGAGGTCAACCCGCACGCGATGGACGAGGCCACGAAGGGCATCATCGCCAACCCCAACTGCACGACGATGGCCGCCATGCCGGTGCTCAAGGTGCTCGATGCCGAGGCCGGCCTCGAGCGGCTCGTCGTCTCGACCTACCAGGCGGTGTCGGGTGCGGGCCTCGCGGGCGGCGAGGAGCTGCTCGCACAGGCGGCAGCGGTGGTGGCGCAGGATGCGATGGGTCTCGTGACCGACGGCGCCTCCGTCGAGCTCCCCGCGCCCGCGAAGTTCCCCCGCAACATCGCCTTCAACGTCGTGCCGGTCGCGGGCTCGATCGTCGACGACGGACAGGACGAGACCGACGAGGAGAAGAAGCTCCGCAACGAGTCGCGCAAGATCCTCGAACTGCCGGGACTGCTCGTCGCGGGCACCTGCGTGCGCGTGCCGGTCTTCACCGGTCACTCCCTCTCCATCAACGCGACCTTCGCGAATCCGCTGTCGGCCGAGCGGGCGCGCGAGCTGCTCGCCGAGGCTCCCGGTGTGCAGCTCTCCGACATCCCGAACCCCCTCGAGGCGGCGGGCCAGGATCCGAGCTTCGTGGGCCGCATCCGTCAGGATCAGTCGGTTCCCGACGGAAAGGGCATCGCGTTGTTCATCTCGAACGACAACCTGCGCAAGGGTGCGGCGCTCAACGCCGTGCAGATCGCCGAGCTCGCCGCGGCGAAGCTCGTCGCGCGCGTCTGACGCCTGCCGGCGCCGGCCCGGCGCTCGCTGCGCCCCCCATGGGCTTCGCAACTCAGGAGAACTGCCGCGATCGAGTCGGATGACGCATCCGTTCGCGCGATCGTCCTGAGTTGCGGAACCCACGCTGATCGCAATTCAGGACGGATGATGCCCATCGTCTGCGATGAGACGTTCTTCGCGCGATCGTCCTGAGTTGCGGAGAAAAAGGGGGCCGCGCTGGGCCCCGGCAGCGGGCATCGGCCACCTCGCGGGCGGGCTCGCGCGCCTGGCATAGGACCTCCGGCCCGGGCGGACCCCGGGGCCCGACATAGGATGGAGGGCGTGTCTGAACCCGTCGACGTCGTCCTCATCGGCGGCGGAGTGATGAGCGCCACCCTCGGCTCGCTGCTGCAGCAGCTCGAACCGGACTGGTCGATCACTCTTTTGGAAGCCCTGCCCGATGTCGCGCAGGAGAGCTCGAACCCGTGGAACAACGCGGGCACCGGCCACTCCGCCCTGTGCGAGCTCAACTACACGCCCGAGAAGAACGGGCAGATCGACATCTCCAAGGCCGTGCAGGTCAACGAGCAGTTTCAGGTGTCGCGGCAGTACTGGTCGTACCTCGTGTCGCAAGGGCTGCTCCCCGAACCGCAGAAGTTCATCAACCCGGTGCCCCACCTGAGCTTCGTGTGGGGCGAGAGCAACGTCGACTACCTGCGCCGTCGCTACGAGGCACTCAAGGACCACCCTCTCTTCCCGGGGCTGGAGTACACCGAGGATCCGCGCGTCATCCGGCAGTGGGCTCCGCTGCTGCTGCCCGGTCGCAAGAAGAGCCAGCCGATCGCGGCCACCCGCATCGTCGGTGGTTCGGATGTCGACTTCGGCGCGCTCACCCGGAACCTCATCGACGGCCTCGTCGAGCGTGGCGCGCAGATGCTCGTGGAGCGTCGCGTCACAGGGCTCAAGCGGGTGAAGGACGGCAGTTGGCGCGTCACCGGGCGCCACGTCGTCGGCAACACGCCCTTCGAGCTCACGGCGCGGTTCGTCTTCGTCGGCGCGGGCGGGGCGGCGCTGCACCTGCTCCAGAAGTCCGGCATCCGTGAGATCCGCGGGTACGGCGGGTTCCCCATCAGCGGACAGTTCCTGCGCACCGACAAGCCCGAGCTCGTCGCGAAGCACCACGGCAAGGTGTACGGCAAGGCCTCGGTCGGCGCACCGCCCATGTCGGTGCCGCACCTCGACACGCGGGTCGTCGACGGCCAGGCGAGCCTGCTGTTCGGCCCGTACGCGGGCTTCACCCCCAAGTTCCTCAAGACCGGCTCGTGGCTCGATCTGTTCGCCTCGATCCGCTGGCACAACCTCGGAACGATGATCGGCGCGGGCCTGAAGAACCTCGACCTCGTCTGGTACCTCGTGACGGAGGTGCTCGCATCCCGTGCGAAGCAGCACTCCGCGCTGCAGGAGTTCGCACCGAACACGAAGCAGGGCGACTGGTACCGCATCACGGCCGGTCAGCGGGTGCAGATCATGAAGAAGGGACCGGATGGCAAGGCCGTCATCCAGTTCGGCACCGAGGTGGTCGCGGGCGGCGACGGCACGATCGCGGGCCTGCTCGGGGCATCCCCGGGCGCGTCCACGGCCGTGCCGATCATGCTCGACGTTCTCGCGACGTGCTTCCCGCAGCAGCTGCCGGCGTGGGAGCCCCAGCTGAAGCGCATGATCCCCTCCTACGGCACGACCCTCTCGGAGAAGCCGAAGGCGGCCACAAAGGAGTTGACGGACACCGCGAAGACGCTGGGCCTCGCCGTCTGACGCGTCGGCATGTACACTCGCATCTCGTGAAGTTGTGACTCCGACCATCCCCGCGCCCGTGGCCGACGCCCGGCGGGGTTCGCCTCCCCTCGCATCCGAGGGTCGAGCGGATCGGATCACCCACCTTGCGATACCCCTATACCCCTGCCTCCGTGCTGCGCGCCGACGCCATCGGCATCTCCTTCGGCGAGCGCCGCGTGTTCGCCGATCTCACGCTCACGGTGAGCCCAGGTCAGCGCATCGGCCTGCTCGGCGAGAACGGAGCCGGCAAGTCGACGCTGCTCGGCATCCTCGCCGGTGAGCTCGAACCGGATGCCGGCCGCGTCGAGCGTCCGGAGGCCACCGCGCTGCTGCGACAAGAGGTGCGCGCCGATCCCGACGCGCCGCTCTCCGACATCCTCGAATCCGAGCTCGGCGCCCTGCGGCGTCTCGAACGGGAACTGGAGGCGGCCGGCGAGGCCCTCGCGAGCGACGATCCGGATGCGGCGGAGCGCTACGCCGTCCTGCTCGAGCGCGCTGAGGCAGCCGAGCTGTGGACACTCGACGCGCGCCGCGACGAGGTGCTCGCGGGTCTGGGCGTCGGTCACCTGAGCCTCGATCGCCCTGTCGGCGAGGTCTCGGGCGGTCAGCGCAGTCGCGTCGCGCTCGCGGCGCTGCTGCTCGCGCGCCCCGACGCACTGCTGCTCGACGAACCGACCAATCACCTCGACGATGCGGCTGTCGCGTTCCTGGCGACGCGACTGCGTCAATGGCGGGGTCCGGTGCTGTTCGCGAGCCATGACCGTGCATTCCTCGACGAGGTCGCGACGGGGCTCGTCGACATCGACCCCTCCGCATCCGAGGGCGTCACACGGTACGGCGGCGGCTACAGCGACTACGTCGCCGCGAAGGCCGCCGAGCGCGCGCGGTGGGAGGCGCGGTTCGTGGAGGAGGAGCGCGAGCTGGCGCGGCTGGAGGACACGGTGACCACGACCGCGAGCGCCATGTCCCTCACCCGCACGCGGCCCGACAACGAGAAGTTCGGCTGGTATCTCAAGGGTCAGAATCGCGAGCGGCAGGTGGCGCGTCGCGTCCGGAACGCGGCGGTGCGGCTCGACGAGCTGAACGAGTCGCGTGTCGGCGAGCCGCCGCCCCCGCTGAGCTTCGCGGGCATCCCCTCGGGCTCCCACCTGCTCGAGGGCGACGAACCGCTCGTCACGCTCGAACGGGCGCGGGTCGAGGGGCGCCTCGCGCTCGACGCCCTCGAACTCGTTCCGGATGCGCGCCTGCTCGTCACGGGGCCGAACGGCGCCGGAAAGTCGACGCTGCTCGGCGTGCTCGCGGGGCGCATCGCCCCGGATGCTGGGCGCGTGCAGCGCAGGAAGGGCCTGCGCGTCGCGGTGCTCGACCAGGACGTGCGCTGGGCCGATCCCGCACGCACGCCCCGTGAGCTCTACGAGCGTGCCATCGGTGAGCGGCGGGCGGCCGAGCTGCCGCTCACCGCGCTCGGCCTGCTGGCGGAGCGTGACATCGACCGCCCCGTGGCGCGACTCTCGATCGGGCAGCAGCGGCGCGCAGCGCTCGCGCTCATCGTGGCCCGCCCGCCGCACGTGTTCCTGCTCGACGAGCCGACCAACCACCTCTCGCTCGCGCTCGCGACCGAGCTCGAGGAGGCGCTCGGCAGCTACCCCGGCGCGGTGGTCGTGGCCAGTCACGACCGCTGGCTGCGCCGCCGCTGGGAGGGGCCGGAGCTCTCGTTGGTCGCGGCATGAGGCAGCATCGAGAGGTGGACGCGATCGTGGTGGAGCTGCCGGGCCCCCGGCGGTGGCTCGTGCAGAACAGCCCGGCGCGTCGAGTGCCGAGCCACGGCACGGAGCTCTTCGGCACCCGCTACGCCATCGATCTCGTCGGAGTCGACGACCGCGGCCGCTCGGCCGCGCCGTCGCTGCGTGCGCTCGTCGCCGCGGAGCCGCCCGAGCGCTTCACCGGATTCGGACGGATGCTGCTCGCGCCCCTCGCGGGGGAGGTGCTCGTCGTGCATGACGACGAGCCCGATCACGAGGCGCGTCGCTCGCTGTTCACGCTGCTGCCGTATGCGCTCGGCCAGGCGGCGCGCGTGCGGGCGGGGGTCGTCGCTATCGCGGGGAATCACCTCATCATCGGCCGGCCCGATGGCGCATGCGTCGCACTCGTGCATCTGCGTCGGGGCAGCATCCGCGTGCAGCCCGGAGACCGCGTGGAGGCCGGGGCACCCGTCGCGGAGTGCGGCAACTCGGGCAACTCCACGGAACCCCACGTGCATCTGCAAGCGGCCGACCGCGTCGACATGGCATCCGCGCGTGGTCTGCCGTTCGTGTTCCGCCGGTTCCGCGAGCGCGCGAGAGGTGGAACGTGGGTCGAGCGACACCTCGCGCTGCCCGGTGAGGGATCGCTCGTGGAGCCCGCTTGACAGGGAATCGAACACATGTTCGAATACCTGGATGCGGTGGAGTGGGCAGGAGCTGGGGGTCGAGGCAGACGACGCGCTGCCTGGCCTTGCGCGTCTCAACAATCTGGTGCGCTCGGTGCAGACCCCCGAGTTCGCCGGGTTGACGTTTCACGAGGTGCTCGCCAAGTCGGCGCTCAACCACGTGCCCGGAGCCGCGAAGTCGCTCCCGTTCGGCTGGACGATCAACCCCTACCGCGGCTGCAGCCATCAGTGCGTCTTCTGCTTCGCCCGCAATACCCACACCTACCTCGACCTCGATGCCGGGCGCGACTTCGACACCCAGATCATCGTCAAGGTCAACGTCGCCGAGGTGCTCGAGCGGGAACTGGCGCGGCCGAGCTGGGAGCGTCCGAACGTCGCCCTCGGCACCAACACCGACCCGTACCAGCGCGCCGAGGGGCGCTATCGGCTCATGCCGGGCATCATCGCGGCGCTCGCGGCATCCGAGACGCCCTTCAGCATCCTCACCAAGGGCACGCTGCTGCGGCGCGACATCCCGCTGCTGCAGGCCGCGGCCGAGCGGGTACCCGTCGAGACGGCCATGTCGATCGCGATCTACGACGACGAGCTGCAGCGTTCGATCGAGCCGGGCGCACCCAGCACGGCCGCGCGCCTCGCGACAGTGCGCGCCGTGCGCGACGCCGGGCTGCCGTGCTCGGTGTTCCTCATGCCCGTACTGCCCTTCCTCACCGACTCCACCGCGCACCTCGAGCGGGCCCTCGAGAGCATCGCGGATGCCGGGGCCACCGGCGTCGCCTACAGTGCGCTGCACTTGCGGCCGGGCGCGAAGGAGTGGTTCGCCGCCTGGCTCGCGCGCGAGCATCCGGAGCTCGTGCCGCGGTATCGGGCGCACTACGGCGCGGGCGCCTATGCGCCCAAGGAGTACCGTCGAACGCTCGCCACGCGCATCCGTCCTCTGCTGCGGCGCTACGGTCTGGAACGGCCGAATGTCGACCCGGCGACCGGTTCCATGGGAGCGCGGCCACGCCCGTCGGCACGGGGAACGGGCGCGCTCGCCGCAGAGCTCAGTCCTGCCGCCGCGGCCGCCCTCCAGCCGACGCTCTTCTGATCAGACGAGCGCCACGCTTCAGGACACTGTCCCGCGTTCGCGGGACGCCCGCGGCGGTAGGCTCGTCGACATGAACCCGACCCTCAGCGTCGCGCCGGTGCGCGGTGATACCGGGGGTGCGGTGGTGCGGCTCGCGATCCTCGACGACCACGAGGTGCTGCTCGACACCCTCACCACCTGGATCGAGCGCAATGCGCCCGACTTCGACGTCGTTCTCGGTGCCGCCAACTGGCTGCAGCTCGTGCAGAGCCCCGCCTTCCCCACCGACCTCGTCTTCATCGACTTCCAGTTGAAGGAGGCCATCTCGATCGAGGCCCGCGTGCGCACCTGCCGCGCGGCGGGGGCCAAGGTCATCGTGCTCTCGAGCCTCGACACCCGCGAGGCGCGTGAACGCGCCCTCGCCGCGGGCGCGAGCGACTTCCTCTCCAAGTCGCTCTCGATGACGGCCGTCATGGCCGCCGCGCGCCGAGTCATGGGCATCGAGGGCGCGGATGACGGCGGTGTCGAGCGCGTCGCTGCCGCCGCCCCGCTTCAGCACCTCAAGCCCAAGCTCAGCCCCGGCGAGGAGGAGGCGTTCAAGCTGTACGTCTCCGGCTACAGCACGAGTGCGGTCGCTGAGCGCATGAACGTGCAGTACGAGACCGCCAAGACCTACCTGCGTCGCGTACGCGAGAAGTACGCCAAGGTCGGGCGCCCCGCCGGCAAGAAGGCAGAACTGATCCGCCGTGCGGCGGAGGACGGATATCTCGAGTAGTGGCGAAGCTGTACTTCCGCTACGGAGCCATGAACTCCGGCAAGAGCACGGCGCTCCTGCAGGCGGCCTACAACTACGAAGAGCGTGGGCACGAGGTGCTTCTCGCCAAGCCCGCCATCGACTCCAAGGGCGACAACGCGATCGTGTCGCGGCTGGGGGTCGTGCGACAGGTCGACTTCACGATCGCGCCGGGCGAGGACCTGCTCGACCGCTTCCTCCGCGAACGTGCGCGTGCGGTTCAGGAACGCGAGCGCGACATCAGCTGCCTGCTGCTCGACGAAGCCCAGTTCCTCTCGGAGGGGCAGGTCGACGATCTGCTGCGCATCGCCATCCAGCAGAACATCCCGGTGCTGGCCTACGGCATCCGCACCGACTTCCAGACGGTCGCCTTCCCCGGAAGCAGGCGTCTGCTCGAGATCGCACACTCGCTCGAGGAGCTCAAGACGATCTGCCGGTGCGGTCGCAAGGCGGTGTTCAACGGCCGGCGCATCGGCGATCGCTTCGTCTTCGACGGCGACCAGGTGGCGATCGACGGAACCGAGGTCACCTACGAGTCGCTCTGCGGCGCGTGCTACCTCGAGGAATCCGGCGGCGTGCTGAATCGCGGGTGGCGTCCGAAGCTCGAGTTCAGCTACGGCGACGAGCCCGACGCCGACTTCACCTGACACGGAAGAGGGCCGCCCGAAGGCGACCCTCTTCTCATTGGTCGGGGTAACAGGATTTGTCCCCACCGCCCCTCCACCCGCCGCTGCGCGGCGCGCGGAGCCTCCGGCGGCGTGGGCCCCCCTGCGCGAGCAGCCTCGCGTCCGGATACCCAACGCATGAGAAGAGGGCCGCCCGAAGGCGACCCTCTTCTCATTGGTCGGGGTAACAGGATTTGAACCTGCGGCCTCGTCGTCCCGAACGACGCGCGCTACCAAGCTGCGCCATACCCCGTTGCTGCTGCGCGGCAACCTGTCAAGGATACCCGATTCCGGCGGACTGTCCGTTCAGTGATACCGGGGTGAGCGTCATGACGATCGCCTCGGGCGGGCAGGCGAAGCGCACCGGCGCGTAGATCGAGGTGCCGAGCCCGGCCGAGACCTCGAGGAACGCGCTTCGCGCTCCCGCTCGCCACACCGACAGCCCCTGCGCCTGGGCGTGCGGGATGTCGCAATTGGTGACGAGAGCCGGTCGCCCCGGGATGCGCACCTGGCCGCCATGCGTATGCCCGGCGAAGATCAGATCGGCACCCTGACTCACGAACGCGTCGAGCACGCGCCGGTAGGGCGCATGGGTGACGCCGACCGTGAGCACCTGGCGCGGCTCGTCGCTCGACCACTCCACGTTCTCGCGCATCTCCTCGACCGCGCCGGGAAGCTCGCCGAGGCGATCCCAGCCACGATGAGCGTCGCGCGTGCCCATGAACTCGAGACGAGAGCCCTTGATCTCGATCGCGTGCACGCGGTTGTTGAGGTCGAGCCAGCCCAGTTCATCGCGGAGGAGCCGATTGAGGGCCGCCGTGTCGAGATCGGGGTCCCGCTTCGCCGCCCGACGTGAGGGGCCCATGAAGTAGCCGAACGGGTTCTTGAGCACGGGGCCGAAGTAGTCGTTCGACCCGTGCGCGAACACGCCGGCCGCACCCGCGAACGGCTCGAGCGCGCGACGAACCCCGTCGAGGCCGTCGACGTGACCGAGGTTATCGCCCGTGTCGACGACGAGGTCGGGTTCGTACACGGCGAGCGAGCGGATGAAGTCCTGCTTCAT